>NZ_CP041635.1:2081308-2775078 GCF_014522285.1 Mycetocola sp. JXN-3 | reverse complement strand
CCCCGGTGTTCTTCATCCGCGACGGCATCAAGTTCCCCGACTTCATCCACTCGCAGAAGCGTCTGCCGGGCAGCCACCTGCGCGACAACGACATGCAGTGGGACTTCTGGTCGCTCTCCCCGGAGAGTGCCCACCAGGTGACCTGGCTGATGGGTGACCGCGGTATCCCCGCTAACTGGCGTCACATGGACGGCTTCGGCTCGCACACCTACCAGTGGATCAACGCCGAGGGTGAGCGCTTCTGGGTCAAGTACCACTTCCGCACCAACCAGGGCAATGCCTCGCTGACCGCCGAGGAAGCCGAGCGTCTGGCCGGAACCGACGCCGACTACATGATCCGCGACCTCCACGACGCCATCGAGCGCGAGGAGTTCCCGAGCTGGACCGTCTCGGTTCAGGTCATGGGCTACGAGGATGCCAAGACCTACCGCTTCAACCCGTTCGACCTCACCAAGGTGTGGCCCAAGGCCGACTACCCGCTGATCGAGGTGGGTCAGTTTGAGCTGAACCGCAACCCGGAGAACTACTTCGCGCAGATCGAGCAGGCGACCTTCGCCCCCTCGAACTTCGTGCCGGGTATCGCCGCCAGCCCCGACCGTATGCTGCTGGCCCGCATCTTCTCCTACGCGGATGCACACCGCTACCGCGTGGGCACGAACCACGCTCAGCTGCCGGTGAACGCCCCCAAGAGCGAGGTTCACTCGTACTCGCAGGACGGTGCCGCACGCTACTCCTTCAATTCCGCCTCGACTCCGGTGTATGCACCGAACTCGGTGGGTGGCCCCGCCGGAGATTCCGCCTACGCCGCCGACGAGCGCGGCTGGGAGAACGACGGCGAGTTCGCTCGGACCGCCGCCAGCCTGCACGCCGAGGACGACGACTTCGGCCAGGCCGGAACCCTCGTCCGCGAGGTTATGGATGACGCGCAGCGCGCACGTCTGCTGGCCACCATCACCGGTCACGTGGGTGCCGTCCAGAACACCGAGATCCGTGCCCGGGCGATTGCCTACTGGACCAACGTGGATGCAACCCTGGGCGCGGCCCTCGCCGCCAACCTGGCCGCCTAGGCTCGGTTCCCCTTTCGCCGCACGGCGTCGCCCTCACCGGCGACGCCGTGCGGTTTTTTTGGTGGTTCCCGGGAGGGCTCCGCGGCGATGCCGGCTGGGGGCGAGGTTCTGGCGCGCGGTCGGGGGATCCGGCTACGCTGGGGGTACTCTTCACCGGCGAAAGGACCCCCCGATGCGACTCGGCATGATCACCCTGGACACCCTCGATCCGGCACCCGTGGCGGCCTGGTGGGCGAGACTTCTCGGCGGTGCGCTCAATGATGTGGGTGGGACGGGGGAGTTTCTGGTGCTTTCGGGCGCTATTCCCGGCATCAACCTGGGATTCGCCAAGGTTCCGGACCCGACACCGGGGAAAAACCTCATCCACCTCGATTTTGACCTTGAAGCCGGTGAGGAGCGTGAAGCCCTGCTGGATTCGGTGCGTGCGGCGGGTGCCACCCATCAGGCACACCACGAGTATCCGGGCATCCAGTGGGACGTGTTCACCGACCCCTTTGGAACCGTATTCTGCATCGGCGACGCGCACGACTAAGCGATCGTTGTTACCGGCCCGGCTCGGCCCGGCCCGGTGTCGTTGAGCTCGGCCCGTCTCAGCCCGGCGAGTGACGGAGCTTAGTGCTGCGTGGGTGCGGGGCCCGGGTTGCGATCCACGGTGTCCAGGAGTTCGGCCAGGCGCTGTGAATCGGCGAGATAGCGATCATAGGGGAACCCCTCGCGGATCAGCCACTCGCGAAGCTGCGTGGCGCTGGCGGTGCCCGATGCGTGAAACGCCGCGAGCCCGAGCGGGGTCGCCGAGGCGAGGCGTCGCTTGGCGTGGCTGGGGTCGGTGATGATGTCCACAAACCCCTCGTCGCGCAGCGTGCGCAGGGCGCGGGAGGTCGCCGCTTCGGAGAGGCCGACGGAGTCGGAGAGCTGGCGCTGGGTCATGCCCGGGGACTCCTCCAGTGTGCCGATAATCCGAACCTGGGTATAGGTCAACCGGGCGTCACCGGTGGCCATGCGCCTGCGCGCGAGGTCCCCAAAGGTTGCGACGACGCGGTGCAGCAGATCGGCAATTCCATCATCCATGTGATCAGTATAGCGCAGTCTTGCGCGCGCAATATTGCGTGTGCAAGACTGTCGATATGTCTACCTCACAGTTCATTTTTGAAACGTCCGTTCCCGCCCTCTGGCTGCTGATCGCCGTGATCGGGGCGAGCATTCACTCGGCGCGATCCACGAAACTTTCGCGGCTGGAAATTTGGCAGCGCTGGTGGGCGGTGGCCGCGCTCGGGTGCGGAAGTGCCTGGATGACCCTGTCCTTCCTGGTGATCCCCGATGTGATGACCACCGCGATCGGGTTCCAGCAGACCCCATTTGTCACTGAGATCGCGTTTGCCAACCTGGGCCTGGCAATCGGCGGTTTCCGTGCCGTGCGCGCCGGGGCTCGGGAGCGCATCACGATCGGCCTGATTGCGGGAATGTTCCTCTGGGGTGCCACCCTCGGGCACGTCTATCAGTCACTGGCCCACGGCAACTGGGCACCCGGAAACACCGGGGGCGTGCTCGCCTATGACGTGCTGATCCCGGCCGTGATGATCATCCTGGCCGTCCGCAGCCGTCGCCTGGAGGCCGCGGCACCGGCCACGGTGTCCTAAACAGTCACACGCACCCGAGGGGGATGAATCCATGAGTCGAATTCTGCGCACCCAGCGCGGCCTGGACCGGCTGGTCAACTTTTCCGACGCCACCGTGGCGATCGCGATCACTCTGCTGTTGCTTCCCCTGGTGGACGCGGCCTCCGATGCCCGGGCCGACCGGGTGGGGGAGTTCCTCGCCGAGCATCAGGGGACCCTGATCGCGTTTTTCGTGAGCTTCGCGGTGATCGCCCGGATGTGGACCATGCACCACCGCCTGTTTGAGGTTGTGTACGCCTATTCGCCGCGGCTCATGCGGGTCAACCTGATCTGGCTGGCCAGTATCGCCTTCCTCCCGTTCGCCTCGAACATGCTCGCGGCGGCCGGGCAGAACTCGGCTGCCCGGGCCCTCTATATCGGCACCATCGCGGTGGCCAGCCTGACCTTCGCGCTGATGGAGGGGGTGGTGATCCGTGATTCGAGCCTGCGTTCGGAGGCGGACCGGGACCTGCTGACCCCCACCAACAGCTGGCTGACTTTTGCCGCCGTGCTGCTCGCGCTGATCCTGACTCTGAGTGTCCCGGTAGGCGGGGTGTGGTGGTTGCTGTTTCTGGTCCCCGCCGGATGGGTCTCCGATTTCCTGGAGCGGCGTGCCCGCACGAGGCAACCGAAAACCGCCGGCTAGAGGCGGCCGGCCCGCTTGAGGGCGAGGTAGTGGTCGGCCAGGAGCGGGGGCAGGGCCTCCGGGGAGCCGGCAATCGGATCGGCGCCCACGCGGCGCAACGCCTGGGCGACACGGTCGGCATCCAGCAGCGCGCGCTCGGCACCGGCGGCCTCGTACACGTCCTCGCGGCTGTCGACAAAATGGCGGGCGGCCAGGGCCTCGGGGTCACGTACCGAGGCAACCACCACCAGGTGGCGTGCGGTGAGCTCGGGCAGGCTGGCGATCAGATCGGCGGCGGAACCCGGGCTTTCGGCCGCGGTCAGGATGACCACCAGCGAGCGCTGGGAGGTGATCTGACGCACCTCGGCGGGGATCGCCGACCAGTCGGTCTCGATCAGCTCGGGTTCGATATCGGCCATCGTGTTGACCATATTTTCCAGCAGGGCGGCACCGGTGGAGCCGGTGACCCGCCCGCGGACACGACGGTCAAAGCACAGCAGGTCCACCCGATCTCCGGCGCGGGTGGCCAGCGCCGCCAGCAGCAGCGAGGCCTCAAACGCGGTGTCCAGGCGTGGCTCATCGGCGATCCGGGCGGCCCCGGCTCGGCCGGTATCGGCCACGATGATGACCCGGCGGTCGCGCTCGGGACGCCAGGTGCGGACCACCAAGTGTTCGCCGGCATCCGGCTGGCCCCCCATCCGACGGGCGCTGGCGCGCCAGTCGATCGAGCGCACATCGTCGCCGCGGACGTAGTCGCGCAGCGAGTCAAACTCGGTGCCCTGGCCGCGCACCATCAGCGAGGTGGCGCCATCCAGCTCGCGCAGCCGGGCCAACCGCGAGGGCAGGTGACGGCGCGATCTGAACGGCGGGAGCACCCGCAGGGTACCCGGGGCCGACAGCGTGGTTTGCCGGGCGGCCAATCGCAGCGGTCCGAATGAGCGCACGGTGACCGATTCGCTGCGGCGCTCGCCGCGCCTGGTGGGGACCAGGACCGTGCGCACCAGGCGACGCTCGCCCCCGGGAATGCGCACCCGCGCCCGCGAGGTTTGCGCCCCGGCGGAGGGGATCCACGCATCACGGACGATGCCCACCAGGGTGCGTGCGCCGGTGTTGGTGAGATACAGCAGCGCATCGGTGGGCTCGCCCAGGCGGGCCCGCGAGGCACCGCCACGGACCAGGCGCAGCGCGCGCGGCGAGGCGGCCAGGGCCAGATCCAGGATCAGCACCATCAGCGACAGCACCATCCAGCCCGCCAGAATCAACAGCGGGTTGCCGCCGAGTCCGGTGCCGACCACGATCGGGATGACCCCGGCGCCGATAAGCAGCACAAACCAACCGGTGATCGCCATCTAGATGGGCACCTGAACCTGCTGCATGATCGAGCGCAGGATGGTGTCCGCGGACACACCCTCCAGCTCGGCCTCGGGACGCAGCTGCAACCGGTGACGCCAGACCGGCAGGACCATCGCCTGCACGTGATCGGGAGTCACCGCCGGATAGCCACTCAGCCAAGCCCACGCCTTGGCGCTGGCCAGCAGCGCGGTCGCACCACGCGGGCTCACACCCATGCGGACCGACGGGCTCTGCCGGGTGGCGCGAGCCAGATCCACCAGGTAGGCCAGCACGTCGCCGGAGACGGTGGTCTGCGCGGCGGCATCCTGGGCGGCCTTGAGCTCCTCGGCGCTGAGCACCGGCTGTACGCCGGCCCCGCCGAGGTCGCGCGGGTTGAATCCCAGCGCGTGACGGCGCAGCACCTCGATCTCGGTGTCACGCTCGGGCAGGTCCAGCACCAGCTTCAAGAGGAAGCGGTCAAGCTGTGCCTCGGGCAGCGTATAGGTGCCCTCATACTCGATCGGGTTCATGGTCGCGGCCACCAGGAACGGGCTCGGCAGCGGCAGCGAGACACCGTCCACCGACACCTGACGTTCCTCCATCGCCTCCAGCAGGGCCGACTGGGTCTTCGGGGGCGTGCGGTTGATCTCGTCCGCGAGCAGGAGGTTGGTGAAGATCGGACCGCGTCGGAACTCGAAATCCCCGGCCTTGGCGTCGTACACCAGTGAACCGGTAACGTCTCCCGGCATCAGGTCGGGGGTGAACTGCACCCGCTTGGTGTCCAGCGAGAGCGCGGTGCTGAGGGTACGCACCAGCAGGGTCTTGGCGACGCCGGGCACACCTTCCAGGAGCACGTGGCCCTGGGCGAGGAGGGCGATGATCAGCCCGCTGACGGCGGCATCCTGGCCCACAACGGACTTGCCCACCTCGGCCCGAACGCGGGCCAGGGCACCGCGCAGGTTGTTGTCGCGGACGTGGATTTCTTCGGCACTGAGTGTCATCGTGGCTACTTCCGGTCGAGGGATGAGGGGTCGGTGGGGTGGGGCGCCTGCCCCGGCGGTGTCGGACGGGTGGGATCCAGGGCCGCGGCCAGCGCGTCCTCCAGATCGTGTAGGGCTCGGGCGAGCCGGACCAGCTCGGCCTCGTTGGTGGCCGGCCGGGCGATCAGGAGATCAAAGACCTCGGCGCGGGAGCGTCCCAGGCGGTCGGCAACGGTGATGGCGACCTGATCGGCCGGGGTTTGTCTCGGGAGGCCCAGCAGCGCGCTCGAGCGATCCACCACCCCGATCCGCAGCGCATCCAGGGCCCGGGTGCGGGCACCCACTCGCTGATAGAGGCGGGCTCGACCCCGACGAGTTTCCGAGGCGG
This sequence comes from Mycetocola sp. JXN-3, assembly GCF_014522285.1. Classification (GTDB taxonomy): domain Bacteria; phylum Actinomycetota; class Actinomycetes; order Actinomycetales; family Microbacteriaceae; genus Mycetocola; species Mycetocola saprophilus. The sequence continues at coordinate 2,769,031 of NZ_CP041635.1, read as the reverse complement.
GAACCACCACGGGCAAATCCTCGGCCACGAGCTTGCCGAAGCGGCGTCCGCGCCAGACAAAGGCGGCCAGCGAGGTGACAAACACGAGGAGCAGAACCGGGGTGAGCCAGGTCGGAGTCGCGTCCTCGAGGGAGGTGATTCCGGTGTCTTCCAGGTCGGCGGCGGTGGGCAGATACCAGACCAGGTGGGTGTTTTCACCCAGCAGGCCCACCGCGAGTGCGGCGTTGCCTTCTCGCAGCACGGAGTCATTCTGCAGGACCGACCGCGAACCCAGCAGTGTCACCCGCCGGTCCGCGCTCACCACGAGGGAGTAGCCGTCGGTGTCGGTGCCGAAGCAGCCGGTAGCCGACTCGGTCTGAAACACCCGTCCGGTGGTGATGCTGCCCGCGCGCAGGGCCGCGGGCACCCGGCAGGCGACCTCGTCGGAGACATCCTCCGTGGCCACCCCGGCGGGCATCGCGCCCAGATCGAGCTCGGACAGGATCGAGAATCCCGGGTCAACCAGCACGGTGGACGTGGCCGCATCGGACAGCGCCCGGACGCGCTCCGCATCCAGGTAACCGCCGAGATCGGCAAACAGCAGGGTGCCGGGCTCGGCTTCAAGCGCCGACGTGGCCTGCTCGTAGGAGTTCGCGATGGTGATCCGGACGCCGTGATCCCGCAACACATTGGCCACGGCCCGGGCACCCACCGGGGAGGGGTCCTCGGCCGAAAGCTCGCGACCGCGGGCGTTGCCAGCATTGCCCAGCACCATGAGGACCAGGGCGATGAGGATGATGACCGCCGCCGTGATGATCCAAAAACGGCGCTGCCGCAGGAACCTGCGCACGGTCGGGGTCAGGGCGGCGGAGGCTACCTCGGGGGCGATCTCGGATTCGCGCACGCTCATCACCGCACCTCCGGGACCATATCGGCAAGCACCGGACGCTGGGCGCGCAGGCTCTCGTCGGTGCTGCGGATGCGCTCCCACTGCTGGGCGGTCGCGGGTACGGAGAGGTAGCGCACCGCGTCGAAGTCGTTGGCGGTCCGGGCCAGAACGTCGCCGAACGCGGGGAAGACACGGCTTGCGGCGCCGGCGGCCTGGTGGGCGGTGCTGCCCGGATCCAGCACGATGATCGTGCGCTCATCCAGGTCGCGGCACAGCGCCCGGTAGCCCTCGAGGACCGCGAGGTCATAGTTACCGGCCGCGGCCGCCCGCGCCGCCGCGGCGCGAATCTCGGCCGCGGATCGGGTGTCCCGGTCGCCAAACAGCGCCTGCGTGGTTGATGCGCGCGCACGGTTGAGTCGCGGACGCCCCCAGATCAGGATCGCGGCCACCACTGCGGCGGCCAGCAGGAGGAGCAGGAGCACCGGTACCCAGTCCCCGGGGCCGTCGATGGAGCCCGAGAACAGGCGTCCCAGCCACCCGAGGAACTCGGTTACCAGGCGATCAAACAGATTGGGGGTGGCCGCCGCATACTCGGGCTTGGTGAGCTCGTTGCTCAGCCAGTCATGCGCCTCCGGGGCGTCCGGGGTGAGGGGAGGCTCGGCGAGACGCACACTCATTGGTCTCCCGATTCCGGGGTGCGCGGGGCGGGGGCACCGGCGGGCGGTGCCGGGTAGTTGGGGCCGGCGGAGTGCTGGGTGCCCGGGGTGGTGGGCCCCTGAGAACCGGGGGTGGTCGGGTAGCCCGGGGCGGTCTGCGTGCCGGGCACGGGCTGGTATCCGGGAGCGGCGGGGTAGCCCGGTGTGGCCGGGTAGCCGGGTGCCGCGGGCCCCCGGGATCCGGGAGCCGCGGGATATCCGGGGGCTGCGGGATAGCCGGGAGCCGCGGGATAGCCGGAGGCTGCGGGATAGCCCGGAGCCGGATAGCCCTGCGGACCGGCCGGTCCCCCCGAACGATACTGCCCGGCCGAGGCCGCGGACTCCTGCCGCACCACGGTAAAGGGATCCGGCAGACCACTCGTGGTCGCGCCGGCCTCGACATAGCGCAGCAGGTCGATGTCCAGGCCCTCCTTCCGCATGCGCAGATCGATATAGATCAGCGCCACCACCGAGGACTGCACCACGACGGTGATCGAACCAATCAGCAGCGACACCACCCCGACGATCAGGCTCGGCACCGCCTGGCTGATCACCGCACCATACATGTCGGTCTCACCGGTGGGCATGAAGAGGGCGGTCAGCAGGCTGATCGCGATGGAAATGGGGAAGATCACGATCTGACTGACCGTGGAGACGATCATGTAGACCAGGAGCTGAATCCCCAGCGTCTTCCAGAAGTATCCATTGGTGAGGCGCCAGGACCGCTGGATCGCCGCACCAAGCCCGCGGCGCTCGAGTACGATCACGCTGGGGACCAGGGAGGTCTTGACCAGCAACCAGGCAAACAGCAGGAAGAAGCCGGCACCCAACAGGAAACCGGCGAGAATCGCCCAGCCCCAGTTGTCGGAGTTGGTGGCGATGATCGCGATCACGGCCCCGGCGATCACGATCACCGCGACGGTCATGGCCGCAATCTGCAACAGGCTGAAGAGGAACAGCGGCCCAACCCGGGGCCACACGGCCTTCCAGAGCTCGCCCATCCGCCGCTTTTCACCGATCGTTGCGCGCGAAACCTCGCTCACCAGGACCCCCTGGAGGAAGGCGACGCTCAGCGCCGAGAGCAGGGTTGGAATCAGTAGCAGGAGCAGCAGTACCGCCCCGCCGCCGAGTGCGATCTCATCGCGGTCGGCGTAGGAGGCGTTGGAAATCCGATTGGTGAACCAGACCATGCCGAACCCGGCGACCAACAGGGAGATGATGCTGATCGGGGCCTGCAGGAGCAGGGCGCTGCCCAGGCTCGCCCGAGGATTGCGGGTCAAGACTCGAAACGGCGCGCCCATCAGCGTGCCGAAGGCGAGCGGTCGCAGCGGAATGAGCCCCGGTTTGGGGGCAGCCTGCCACTGGTTGGCAGACGGACCGCCGCCGGGACCCGCGGATCCGGGGGCAGGATATCCCCGATTCGACATGCCCGAACCCGGCATGGACCCGCCCGGAGCGGGGGCCGGGGGAGCTGTGGGGTATCCCGGAGTGGTCCAGCTGGGGACCGCGGTGGAGGGGTCGGCCGGACCGGCAGAGGGCGGGGTGAACGCCGGAATTCCCGGGTCAAACCCACCCGAGCGTGCATCATTCTGCTCGGGCTGGTGCTGTGAACGTGGGTCGGTCACCGGAGTTCTCCTCGGCTATCGGATCGGCTAGCGTGCCTCCATCGTGACACACCGAGTCGTCGCGTGGGCAGAGTCACACCCGGAGGGACCAAAGCGGCCCGGATTTTGTCGTCTATGGCCCCCCGATCGGGCGTGAAATGGCCGCGGCTGGCAGAATACGTCTCCAAAACCGGAGACAACGGGTAGTGTGAGGGGAACTGTGTTTCCCCCTGCGCGGTGCAAACCCGCGGCGAATACTGAGAACGGGATCGATGACTCCACGCATTTTGGTGGTTGATGACGACACGGCGCTGGCCGAGATGATCGGGATCGTGCTGCGCACCGAGGGCTTTGAGCCGGAGTTTTGCGCCGACGGTGCTGCCGCCGTCGACGCTTTCCACGAGCACAAGCCCGATCTGGTGCTGCTCGATCTGATGCTGCCCGGAATGGACGGGATCGAGATCTGCACCCGCCTGCGTCAGGAATCCGGTGTGCCCATCATCATGCTGACGGCCAAGTCGGACACCGCGGATGTCGTGAAGGGTCTCGAATCCGGTGCCGATGACTACATCGTGAAGCCCTTCAACCCCAAGGAGCTGGTGGCCCGGGTACGAACCCGGCTGCGCCCGGCAAGCGAGGCCTCGGCGACAGAGCTGGCCATCGGCGACCTGATCCTCGATGTGGCCGGACACGAGGTGCGGCGTGGATCCTCACGGATCAACCTCACCCCGCTGGAATTTGACCTCCTGCACGCCCTGGCCGCCAAGCCGGCCCAGGTCTTCAGCCGCGAGGCGCTGCTGGAACAGGTGTGGGGATACCACTACAAGGCCGATACGCGCCTGGTCAACGTGCACGTTCAGCGTCTGCGCTCAAAGGTCGAGCTGGACCCGGATAACCCACGCATCGTGATGACCGTGCGCGGAGTCGGCTACCGAGCCGGGAGCGCCGAGTAGCGGCCCAAGATGCCCGAAGACTACTTCTCCGCGGTTCGGCTCCGCCGCTGGCGGGGAATTCCTCGCGGGATCATGCGTGCGTGGCGACACTCGCTGCAGTTCCGCGCGGTCACGATCACCATGGTGCTCAGCGCGCTGGCGATCATGCTCTCCAGCGGATACATGACGATCTCGATCGGCAGCGATCTCTATCAGTCCCGGGCATCCCAAGCCCAGAGTGATACCCGGCGAGCACTGGACACCGCCCAGCGCACCCTGGATTCCTCGACTGCGGAGTCTCGGGTGGACTTTCAGGCGCTGATGACCACCGCCCGAACCGACCTCGCCCAGGCGTCGGGCAGCCCGCTGGTTGCCGCCTTCCGCGTCCCCGATCAGCCCTTTAGCGCGACCGCGCCGCAGGACTTTGTGGCCCCCGGGCTGCAGGGCGAGGTGATCAGCGCCGAGCTGCGTCGCACGGTTCAAAAGAACCCCGACGGCCTGTGGTGGCAATCCACGGCGCTCGCCGCCAGCGGCGAACACACCGATCCCGGCCTGATCGTGGGAGGACAGGTGCGCCTACCCGATGGGGCTGCCTACGAGGTGTACATCGGCTACAACCTGGCCAGTACCGAGGAGACCCTGGGCTTTGTCCAGCGCTCGCTCCTGGTGGGCGGCCTGGTGCTGCTGCTCCTGGTGGGCGGGGTTGCCTGGGTCGTGGTGCGCCTGGTCGCCGACCCGGTTCGGGTGGCCGCGCAGACCTCGGCCAAGCTGGCCGCCGGTGACCTGGAGGTGCGCATTCCGGTGCGCGGTCAGGATGAGCTGGCCACCCTGGGACGTTCGTTCAACCGGATGGCCGACAGCATGCAGGGCCAGATCCAGAAGCTCGCGGCGCTCTCCAGCGTGCAGCAGCGCTTCGTCTCCGATGTGTCCCATGAACTGCGGACGCCGCTGACCACGATCCGCCTGGCCGGGGACGTGCTGTACGACCAGCGCGAGGACTTCTCGCCCACCACCGGGCGCACGGTCGAGCTGCTCCACACGCAGACGCAGCGCTTCGAACTGCTGCTGGCCGATCTCCTGGAAATCAGTCGCTATGACGCCGGATCGATTCAGCTGGAGATGGAACCGGTGAGCCTGCCCGGACTCGTGCGCGACTGCGCCGACGGCATGCAGCAGCTCGCGGATCAGAGCGGCACCCGCCTGATCGTGCTGGCCCCAGGGGGATACGGGCCGGTGGATATGGACCCGCGCCGGATTCGCCGAATCGTCAACAACCTGCTGGGCAACGCGATCGAGCACGGCGAGGGCCGCCCGGTTGTGATGACCATCGATTCCACCGCGACCACCGTCGCGCTCACCGTGCGCGACTACGGCCTCGGCATGAACGAAACCGATGCCGCCCGCGCGTTTGATCGCTTCTGGCGGGCGGACCCGTCGCGTCGCCGGACCATCGGTGGAACCGGACTGGGCCTGGCGATCGCGCTCGAGGATGCCCAGCTGCACGGGGGAACCCTGGCGGTGTGGTCCAGTCCCGGTGCCGGATCCAATTTCCGCCTGCTGCTGCCCCGCCACCAGGGTGAGGACGCCGCAGCCCTGGGGGCATCCCCGCTGCCGTTAGAGCCCGCGGATGCGGGTGCCGATGGCCCCGACGAAACCGATTTTGAGGGGACTACCGCATGAGTATCTCCACCACCTGGCGTCGCCGGGGCACAGCCCTGGTCGGCGCGGTTGTTGCCCTGCTGCTGATCTCCGGATGCGCCACCATTCCCCGGGGAGGCGGCGTGAACGCCGGTCACGCGGTGGACCGTCCCGAGGGTCCCGAGGTGGTGTTCCTGGCTCGCGGTCCGGAAAAGGATGCGAGCCGCGAGGAGATCCTCACCGGCTTTATCGAGGCCGCGGCCAGCCCCGCGGGCAACTATGCGACGGCGCGGGAATTCCTGACCGCGACCCTGGCGGGATCCTGGAAGCCCGATGCCCGCACGATCATGGATCAGGCCGAGCAGCGCAAGATTGCACCGAACGATGCGACCGACGGACTGGTCCTGACCACGAGCCCCGAGGCGGCCGTGGACAGCACCGGCCAGTACACCCCGTCCTTTGGCAGCTCGTCCATCCAGCTGGACTTCACCTTTGCCCGGGTGGATGGCCAGTGGCGGATTTCCGGGGCTCCGGATGGGATCATCCTCGATCCGGTGAAGTTCCGCGAGGTGTTTAAGCCCTACACGCTGCGATTCTTCGACCCGAGCTGGAGCGTGCTGGTGCCCGAGGTGCGGTGGTTCCCCTCGCGATCCTCCACCTCGACCAACGTGGTCAAGGCGCTCCTGGCGGGCCCGAGCCCCTGGCTCGCGGGGGCCGTCTCGACGGCCTTCCCCGAGGGTACCCGCTTGCTCTCGGACGCGGTCCCGGTGGAAAACAGCGTGGCCAGTATCAACCTCAATCGTGAGGCCGGCGGCCAGGACGATCTCACCCTGCGCCGGATGAAGGCGCAGCTCACCGAGAGCCTGTCCGAGGTCTCCTCGATTAAGGCGATTTCGCTGAGCATTAACGGGGTGACCCAGGAGGCGGTGCCGCTCACCATCTCCGGCGCGCGGACCGACCCGCGCGCCCTGGTGCTGACCAAGGACGGGTTTGGATTCCAGACCGATGACCGGTTGGAAAAGCTCGCGGTGCTCTCGACCCAGGTCGAGTCGCTGAACCCCAGTGCGGTGGCCATCGACGGTGCCCGGCAGCTGATTGCCGCGCTCGCCCCCAGCGGAGTCTCGGCGATCCGGCCGGCGGGTCCGCTGCTGGTGGACGCGCGTCCGCACCTGATCGCGCCGAGTATCGACGAGGCCGGCAATATTTGGACGGTTCCCACCGATGCGCCGGGGGAGATTTTGGCGATCACCTCGGACGGCAAGCAGCATCCGGTAGCGGCAAGCTGGCCGGACGCCTCACAGATCGTCTCGCTGCAGGTCTCGCGTGATGGAACGCGGGTGCTGGCCTTCGTGGTCTCCGGCGGGCGAAGCACCCTGCTGGTGGCCGGCATCCAAAAAGACGAAAACGGCGTGCCCTCCAAGCTGGGGGAACCGATTCGGGTGCCCGCGGCCGCGGGATCGGCAACCTCGGCCACCTGGGTGGACGAAAACTCGGTGGCATCGCTGGGAACCAATGATCAGGGGATTGCTCAGATTGTGCAGTCCACGATCGGCGGGCGCAGCGAGAGTCTGGTGACCGTGTCCGGCGGGTATGAGCTCGTGGGTGGCAGCTCGGAGAATCAGCTGCGGGTGTTGGCCGAGGGCGGGCGCATGATGCAGTGGCGTTCGGGATCCTGGCAGCAGGTGGCCACGGACGTGCGGGTGATCGCGACCCAGCAGGGGGCCGTCGAGCGGGTGGAATAGGGGTTTTCTCCCTCGTCTCCTTCCTCCACAACCTCGGTAACCGAACCCGTTTTCCACAGCTTCGGAAACCTCACGCCTCCCTCCGCGCCCGCGAATCAGAATGGTCCCATGACCACTCGAATCGTCTCCTTTGCCCTGGGCTGCTTCGTCCCCGTTCCCTGCGCGGGATGCGGACTCCCGGCCGATCCACGCTGGCCGGTGTCCGGGCTGTGTCCCGGATGCCGCGTGGTGCTCGCCTCGGCGACACCACGCGAGGGCCGGCTGCCCGATGCTCCGCCCACCCCGCCGCCGGGCGATCGCATGCCTGCTGCCCACGCGCCCGGATCGCGGCTGCCCGATGCTCGTTCACCCGATATCCGGCTGCTATGGGCCCTGCGCTATCACGATCCCGTCTCGCGGTTGGTGCTCGACTTCAAGAATCACCATCGGGTTGACCTCGCCGGTGCCCTGGCCGCGCCCCTGGCCAAGACCATCGAGGCCGCCAACGGGGGCACACGGTCGTCGCCGGCTCTCCTGGTTCCCATCCCGGGCCGTGCCGCCGGATTTACTCGCCGTGGGTATCACCCGGTCGAGATGCTGATCCGGAGCACCGGCCATCCACCCCTGCGGCTGCTCGAATGGGCGCACACACCGCGCGATCAGCTGGGTCTGAGCCCCGCCGAGCGTGCCCAGAACCTGGCGGGGACGCTGAGGGTTCGTCCCCGGGGCTCGGTGGCCCGAGTCTCGGCTCGATCCGGCACCTCCCCGGCGGCCCGAAACCCCAACCTCTGGGTGGTCGATGATGTGTGCACGAGCGGTGCCACGCTGCGTGAGGCCGTGCGGGCCCTTCGGGACGCGGGGCTGCCCCCGGCGGGAGTGCTGGTACTTGCCCGTGCGGCTCGTTTCGTCTGATGCATACAACCACTGTCGCATATGGATGGACGAAATTGCGGAACCGGGTTGGTCTCGTCGGCGGTGAAGCTGGAGTAAGCAGCCGCGTATTTATGGCGTTATTGGGCCGAAATTGCGGATCGTGAGGCCTGCGCTACCGTGGTGTTTCGCGAGATGGCGGCCGCCCGTATTGACAGTAGTTTGTCGCGAAAATTACGCTGGGGTTCGTCGCTACTGACGTAATTTTGGGGGCCAATATGTGTGGGGGAATCCGTGTTTAAGCTAACAAAGCCGCTCGCTCCGGTGGGCGCAATCATCCTGAAGAGTCTCTGGTTTGGCTTCATTGCCGGGATGATTTCCGGGATGGTGAAGATCGGATGGGAGGTCATTTTCCCGCCGCGCAGCATCGAGAGAAACGCGACCAATCCACCCCAGACGCTGCTTGAGCAGTTCGGGATGACCTCGGAGCAAACCCACTCCTTTGTCCTCTTCGGGGATCAGAAGGTCTTCTATGTGGCGCTGATCATCCACTTCGCCTTCTCGATTGTGTGCGCCATGGTGTACCTCTTCGCCGCCCAGTATTTGCCGATCACGTCGCTGTGGCAGGGCGCGGCCTTCGGGCTTGTGGTCTGGGTGTTCTTCCATCTGATTCTGATGCCGGCGATGGGGACGGTCCCCGCCGCCTGGAACCAGCCCTGGGAGGAGCACTTCTCCGAGGCGTTTGGGCATGCGGTGTGGGGTTGGGCGATCGCCGCCTGCGGGTTCTTCCTGGCCCAGAAAGACAGGTCCAAGACGCTGGTGAACCTGTAACCCGGGATCGGTTTGGGGCGGCGGCGGGGCGGCAAATGCGCGCCCTGCCGCCGTTTTTTGTGCGGATTCTCAGGCTCTGCCCGAACGGGGCACGCCCGGAAAACATCGGATCCAAGTTTTCTGATGACAAGTCTAGGAAAGGGGGCTACGGTGGGGGCTAAAGGCGTGAAAGGACCGCCGGGATCAACTGGTGGCACGCCCTGACTGGAGGTCCACATGGAAACCAACATCGTAGGATTTGGCCTGAAGATCACCGATCGTTTCCGTGACTATGTCGAGGAAAAGTCCGCCAAGGTCGAGCACCTGGCGGAAAAGACGATCTCGTTTGAGGTCAAGGTTTCCCGGCACAGCGATAAGTCCGGCCGTCGCGGCGAAGACCGGGTGGAACTCACCCTCGTGGGTCCCGGCCCGCTGGTTCGCGCGGAGGCCACCGGATCCGACCAATACGTGGCGTTTGACCTCGCCATGGCGAAGCTGATGGAGCGCATTCGCCGTTCGAAGGACCGCCGTAAGGTCCTGCGGGGTCGCGGTCGCACCTCGCTGCACGAGGCCAGCGCCGAGGGGTTTACCTCCATCGGTCTCGAAGCTGCCGGCGTTGATGTCCTGAACGCGGTTGCCACCGGATCCGTCCCCGTGATCGAGGAATCCGAAGGGGACGTGCCCTACAGCCCCGTGGTGATTCGCGAGAAGCTGTTCCCCGCCGAGTGGATGACCGTGGAAGAGGCGGTAGACCGGATGGAACTGGTCGGACACGACTTCTTCCTCTTCATCGATGCCCGCACCGACCGCTCCAGCGTGGTCTACCGCCGTAAGGGCTGGGACTACGGTGTGATCGGCCTGCACGAGGAAGCGGAAGCACAAGCCTCCTAGACGCATCATCCGCCGGGGCACTCACCATCAGTGCGGTGTGTGTCGCCCCGCGGACCCGCGCCCCGGCCCTCTCTAGGGGGCCGGGGCGCTTCGCTTTGGGAGAAATTTACTGTGTTTTCGGTCGAAATCCGCACCGAACACCGGTGTTGTTCCCCCGTCCCGATAACATAGACTTGGCCCTCGATGGTCCCATCGAAGGGTCGGCCGCACACACCGTGCGGAACTGCGCCCCGTCGACGATGGGTGGGCCGCACACCCGTGCGGACCCGCGCCCCGTCGGCGACCAAAGACAAGTGGAGAGCAAGTCGTGGCCTCAGTCCTGGAAAAAGTCCTTCGTGTTGGCGAAGGCCGAGTCATCAAAAAGCTGCAGAACCTGACCAAGGCGGTCAACGCGCTTGAGGAAGACTTCAACGGCCTGACCGACGAGGAGCTGCGCGAGGAGACCGCCGAGCTGCGCGGTCGCTTCGAAGCAGGCGAAACCCTCGACGACCTCCTGCCCGAGGCGTTCGCCGCCGTCCGTGAGGCCTCTAAGCGCACCCTGGGTCTGCGTCACTTCGACGTGCAGATCATGGGTGGTGCGGCCCTGCACCTCGGCAACATCTCCGAGATGAAGACCGGTGAGGGTAAGACCCTGGTCGCCACCCTGCCCGCCTACCTCAACGCCATCGCCGGCAAGGGTGTGCACGTGGTTACGGTCAACGACTTCCTGGCCAGCTACCAGTCGGAGCTGATGGGCCGCGTATTCCGCGCCCTCGGCATGACCACCGGTGTGATCATCTCCGGTCAGACCCCCGCCGAGCGTCGCGAGCAGTATGCCGCCGACATCACCTACGGCACCAACAACGAGTTTGGCTTCGACTTCCTGCGCGACAACATGGCGTGGCAGTCCGCCGACCTGGTGCAGCGTGGCCACTTCTTCGCGATCGTGGACGAGGTCGACTCGATCCTGATCGATGAGGCCCGTACCCCGCTGATCATCTCGGGCCCGTCCTCAGGTGAGGCCAACCGCTGGTTCACCGAGTTTGCCCGCATCGCCACCAAGCTTGAGGCCGGCGTGGACTACGAGGTCGACGAGAAGAAGCGCACCGTGGGTGTGTTGGAGCCCGGCATCGAAAAGGTCGAGGACTACCTCGGCATCGACAACCTCTACGAGTCGGCCAACACCCCGCTGATCTCGTTCCTGAACAACTCGATCAAGGCATCGGCCCTGTTCAAGCGCGACAAGGACTACGTCGTGATGAACGGTGAGGTCATGATCGTGGATGAGCACACCGGCCGTATCCTCGCCGGTCGTCGCTACAACGAGGGTATCCACCAGGCCATCGAGGCCAAGGAGGGTGTGACCGTCAAGGCGGAGAACCAGACCCTCGCCACGGTGACCCTGCAGAACTACTTCCGTCTCTACGAGAAGCTCTCCGGTATGACCGGTACCGCCGACACCGAAGCCGCCGAGTTCATGTCCACCTACAAGCTGGGTGTGGTCCCGATCCCGACCAACAAGCCGATGCAGCGCATCGACCAGCCCGACCTGGTGTACAAGAACGAGCAGGTCAAGTTTGAGCAGGTCGCCGAGGACATCGCCGAGCGTCACGAGCAGGGCCAGCCGGTCCTGGTGGGAACCACTTCGGTGGAAAAGAGCGAGTACCTCTCCCGCCTGCTGGCGAAGAAGGGCATCCGTCACGAGGTCCTGAACGCCAAGAACCACGCCCGTGAGGCCGCGATCGTGGCCCAGGCCGGACGCTTCGGCGCCGTGACCGTGGCCACCAACATGGCCGGTCGTGGTACCGACATCATGCTCGGTGGAAACGCCGAGTTCCTCGCCGTCGCGAAGATGACCGAGAAGGGTCTGAGCCCCTCGGAGAATCCCGAGGAGTACGAGGCAGCCTGGGACGACGTCTTCAAGGACGTCAAGGCCGAGGTTTCGGTGGAGGCCGACAAGGTCGCCGAGGCCGGCGGGCTCTACGTGTTGGGCACCGAGCGTCACGAATCGCGCCGGATCGACAACCAGCTGCGTGGTCGTTCGGGCCGTCAGGGAGACCCGGGCGAGAGCCGCTTCTACCTGTCGCTGACCGACGACCTGATGCGCCTGTTCAACTCCGGTGCGGCCGAGGCTCTGATGAGCCGTGGGGGAACCCCGGACGATGTGGCGATCGAGTCCAAGATGGTGTCGCGGGCGATCCGCAGCGCCCAGTCGCAGGTCGAGCAGCGTAACGCCGAGATCCGTAAGAACGTGCTGAAGTATGACGACGTTCTGAACCGTCAGCGTGAGGCAATCTACACCGACCGTCGCCACATCCTCGAGGGTGATGACCTGCACGATCGCGTGGACACCTTCCTGGAGAACGTCATCGACGAGATCCTCGACGTGCACGTGCACGAGGGTAACGGTGACGACTGGGACTTCGACGCCCTGTGGGTCGACCTCAAGCAGATCTACCCCGTCGGTGTGACCATCGACGAGGTGATCGCCGAGGCCGGACAGCGTGGACGCGTGAACCGCGACTTCATCCGTCGCGAGATCCTCTCCGACGCCAAGGTGGCCTACGGTCGTCGCGAAACCCAGCTGGGTGAGCCGGCCATGCGTGAGCTGGAGCGCCGCGTGGTGCTGCAGGTTGTGGACCGCCGCTGGCGCGACCACCTCTACGAGATGGACTACCTCAAGGACGGTATCGGCCTGCGTGCCATGGCCCAGCGTGACCCGCTGGTTGAGTACCAGCGCGAGGGCTACGCGATGTTCCAGCAGATGATGGGGCAGATCCGTGAGGAGTCCATCGGCTTCCTGTTCAACCTTGAGGTTGAGGTCGCCGAGGGTGCAACCGAGGCCGTGGACGGCGGGACCGTCGAGGTCACGGCGAAGGGTCTGGAGCGCAACGAGCCCGAGCAGCGCAAGCTCAGCTACATCGCCCCCAGCGAGGATGGCGAGGTTGAGGTGCGTGGTGCCGGCGGCCAGGTCAACCAGAGCGCCACCGCCAAGGCCCAGCGTGAGGCCGGCCCGGCCGGTCCCTCCGCTGCCAGCGCCACCGGCGGTGACCGCGGTGCGTTTGGTCAGCAGACCGGCGGCAACCGCGCGGATCGTCGCAAGAAGAAGTAGTCCGGGTTTCCCGGTTTCGGAATGCCGCTCACCCCTCGGGGTGGGCGGCATTCCGCGTTGTGCCGAACGACCGGCTCGATCGGGGCACGTTACAGGACATGCAGGACACTTGCCCGCCAGTGGGCGCCGTGCGTTTCCAATCGAAGGACCACGGCCACCGAGGTGACCGGCCCGTGTGCGATGATCGTGGCCTCCACGCTGTCCACGGTCGGGCGGCAATAGTGCGGGGGACCGAGCCGGTAGGCCACATGACGCTCGGACTGACCATGCGCGACCCGTCCCCGCCGCGCCAGCGTGGCCTGCCGTTCGAGACCGGTGTACACCTCGGGGGTGAGCCAACGAGCGAGTTGGCTCACGTCCCGCATGCCCGCCAGGGCCTCGAGTGCGGCGAGGGCGATGCGGGCGATCTCGACCTCGACTCCGGGCCGCAGCATCCGCGCCGGCCGTCGGGGTGAGGTCGGCCCGTGCGCCTCCTCCGTGAGTCGAGGAGGGCCGGGTGGGTCCTCGGTGAGCCGGGGCTGGGTCGACCCGTTCGTATCTTCCGTGAGTCGAGGAGGCCCGGGCGGATCCTCCGTGCGCCGGGCGGCACGCACGGGGGCACCGAACGCGGAGCCGAGCGGGACGGACGGGTGTGATGGGTGGTGGTGAACGGGCATAGACGTCTCCGATGGGTACCGATGCCGCCCGGATGCCGGGGAGCTCGAGCTGGTTAGCCCGGAACTGGCGGCATGGGGTTCCCATCCAAACAGGCGGCCGTCATACCTCGCGCACACCCGGTGCACACTGTGTATAACCCATCCAAAAACCCCACGGTGGAGGACGCCGAGCAGTATTCCGACGCGTGGATTCCGCGGGCCGTCACATCAGACAACGCGCGGCATTCTAAACTGGGGGAATGTCGACTCTCAGTGACCTCATCCACCGTCAGGGCCTCGCCAGCGAAGAGGACATTGACTGGCTCCATATGCTGATCGGTGACGCCCAGCTGCTCGCCGACCTGGCGTTTGCGGACATCGTGATTTGGGCACCGACCGCGGACGGATCGTTTGTATCCGTGTCGCATCACCGCCCCTCGAGCGCCGCGACGCTGTTCTACCGCGATGTGGTGGGCCAGCGGATCAAGCCGCAGTGGTCGGCCCAGGTGTCCGGGGCCTTCGAGGAGGGCAAGATCGTGGATTCCTCCTCGCCTGACTGGTACGAGGAGACCCCGACCCGCGTGCTCGCGGTCCCGGTCATGCGCCGGCTGAATCCGACCTCGGCCGAGAACGCGCCGCGCCCGATCGCCGTGCTGACCCGACACACCAACCTGTCCGAGACCCGCACCCCGAGCCGTCAGGAATTGACATTCAACGAGTGCGCGGATGACCTGTTTGGCATGATCGCCGCCGGTGACTTCCCCGACCTGGGCGCCCCGAGCGGTCCGCGCCGCGGTGCCCCGCGCGCCAACGACGGCCTGATCCGTCTGGATGTGGAGGGCATCACGACCTTCGCGAGCCCCAATGCGCTGTCGGCGTTCAACCGGATGGGTTTCGTGGACGAGCTGGAGGGGGAGTCCCTCGCCGAGGTCACCACTCAGATCCTGCCCGGAAAGCAGGACATCGACGAGTCGCTGCCGCTCGTGGTGACCGGTCGCGCGCCGTGGCGCACCGACATCGAGGCGCGCGGGGTGACCGTCTCGCTGCGCACCATCCCGCTGCGCCACCGTGGGGAGCGGGCCGGGGCGATCGTGCTGTGCCGCGACGTGTCCGAGCTGCGCCACCAGGAGCGCGAGCTGATCACCAAGGATGCCACCATCCGCGAGATTCACCACCGGGTGAAAAACAACCTGCAGACCGTGGCCTCGCTGCTGCGCATTCAGGCGCGTCGTGCACGCACCGAGGAGGGTGCCGAGGCGCTGACCCAGGCCATGCGTCGGGTGTCCGCCATTGCCGTGGTGCACGACACCCTTTCCGAGGGCCTGAACCAGGCGGTGGACTTCGACGACGTGTTTGAGCGTGTGCTGATGCTGATCGCCGAGGTCGCCTCCTCACACAACACCAAGGTTCACCCGATCAAGACCGGTACCTTCGGAGTACTCCCGAGCGAGTACGCGACCCCGCTCGCCCTGGCGCTCACCGAGCTGGTGACCAACGCGGTGGAGCACGGCCTGGCCGGACGCGAGGGCAAGGTCGAGATCGTGGCCCAGCGCGACGCCGAAAACCTCACCGTCCTGGTGCGCGACAACGGCGTGGGCCTGCCCGAGGGACGCGTGGGCGCGGGCCTGGGAACCCAGATCGTGCGCACCCTGATCCAGGGTGAGCTCTCGGGCCGGATCGACTGGCACACGGTGATGGGGGCCGGCACCGAGGTGACCATCGAGGTGCCCATGCGCTTCATCCGCGGCTAGCCCGAAGCGGTTCCGGGTTACAGAACAACGGTCGCTTCCGAACGGAGGCGACCGTTGTTCCGTATCCTGCGTCGGCTAGATGGTGACCGCCGCCGGGCGCTCGACCGTGGAGGCGATGGTGACCGCGCTGCCCGAGTGGGCCGAGGTTAGCACCGATTCCATGATCTCCAGCACGTGCAGGGCCAGGTCACCGCTGGCGCGCGGGGTCTGGTCGGCGGGGGTCGCGGCGAAGTCGTCCAGGCCGATGCCGCGGGAGGCTCCGGGGTAGCCAGCCGACACCGGCAGGGTCTCCCAGTCGTCCTCGCCCAGGCGGCGGATCCGCACGTCGCCCTCGAACCCGTTGGGGTCGGGGACGATCAGCGAGGCGGTTTCGCCGTGGATCTCGATATTCGAGGACCGGGTGGCCACCGCATCGAAGCTCATGAACAGGGTCGAGAGGGCCCCCGAGGCGTGGGTCAGGATCCCGGTCACATGCGAGTCGGTGGTCACCGGGATCACCTCGCCCGCGCGCGGTCCCGAACCGATGGTGCGCTCGGCGCGGGTGTGGCTTGCGGCCCCGATCACCCGGGTGACCGGGCCGAGCAGGCTGACCAGCGCGGTCACATAGTACGGTCCCATGTCCAGCAGCGGGCCGCCGCCGGGCGCATAGTAGAAGTCCGGGTTCGGGTGCCAGCGCTCGTGCCCCGGGGTGACCATCGTGGCGCTCGCCGAGATCGGCTTCCCGATCAGGCCCGCATCCACCGCCGCGCGGGCGGTCTGCACGCCGGTGCCCAGCACCGTGTCCGGCGCGCAGGCGACCCGAACCCCGGCGGCCTTGGCGGCGGCCAGGACCTCGACGCCCTCGGCGACGGTCGCCGTCAACGGCTTCTCCCCGTACACGTCCTTACCCGCGGCAATCGCTCGCAGTGCAATGTCGGCGTGCGCCCGCGGGATGGTGAGGTTGAGCACCACATCCACCTCGGGATCAGCCAGCAGCTCATCCACCGTGAGTGCGCGCACCCCGGGAACCGGGGCGGATTCGGCGACGCTGCGTGCACGATCCATGTCGAGGTCGGCCACCGCGACCAGGCGCAGGTGTTCCAGCGTGGGGAAGCTCGCCAGGTACTGGCCGGCAATCGCGCCGACCCCGACGATGCCCACGCGGGTGGGGGAAGTTACCGGCTGGCCCACAGCAGCCCCCGTTCGATGATCGTCTTCACATTGTCATCCTGCAGAATCTCCACCCGGTGACCGGGGGTGCTCACAAAGATGCGTCCCCGGCCCCACTGGCGGGTCCAGATGGCGGGGGAGGTGACCGGACGGGTCCAGGCATCCCACTCGCGCACGGCCTGCGTGGTGGTGGCCAGCACGTCGTTGTAGTCATCGGCGAGGACCCAGTACTGCTCGGTCACCAGGTTGAAGTCGGTAATCCCGGCAACGATCGGGTGATCGGCGGCCTCGGGCACAATGTTGATGGTGTGCGGCACATAGTTGTCGGACTGTTCACCGGTGTGGGTATCCGGGTGGTTACCCGGGTGGCAGGCGAACTGGCCGCCGATCAGCTGCAGATAGTCGGAGTTGTTGCGGTAGGAGTCGGCGATGCCGCCGTGCCAGCCGGCGAGTCCGGTGCCGGCCTCCACCGCGGCGCGCAGACCCTCAAACTCCTCCTTCTCGATCGTGGTCATGGTGTTGCACTGCACAATCAGATCCACGGTGGCGAGGTAGTCGGCATCGGCATAGACGGCCGTGGATTCCTCGATCCGCACGGTATAGCCGTTGTCTTCGAGGAAGGGGATAAAGAGGTTGGTGGCCTCGACGGGCTGGTGTCCGTCCCAGCCGCCGCGCACCACGAGGGCGTTTTTCATGGGTGTACTTTCCTTTGGGGGTTACCGGGAAACCGGGGTATAGATGCTGTGATCGGCCGAGCTGCGTTCGACCGCGTCCAGTACCCGCTGCACGCCGAGGGCGTCGCGGAAGGAGGGGGTGGGGGAGGTGCCGGCACCGATCGCGGTGACCAGGTCCACCACCTGGTGGGTGAAGCCGTGCTCGTAGCCCAGGCCGTGTCCGGCGGGCCACCAGTTGGCGGTGTAGGGATGGACCGGCTCGGTCACGATGATGCGCTGGAATCCCTGGGTGTGGGCGGGCGCGGTGCCGTCGAAGAATTCCAGTACGTTCATGTCCTCGAAGTCGAAGGCCAGCGAGCCCAGCGTGCCGTTGATCTCCAGGCGCACGGCGTTCTTCCGCCCCAGCGCGAAGCGGGTGGCCTCGAAGATGCCCACCGTGTTGTCGGTGAAGCGGGCGGTAAACAGGGCCGCATCATCCACGGTCACCTCGGCATACTCGCCGTCCGTCGCGCCGGAGCCGCCGAGGCCCACGTGCTCGCCGCCCACCGGGCGACGGGTCACAAAGGTCTCCAGCACCGCCGAGACCCCGGCGATATCGGTGCCGGTCACGTACTGGGCGGCATCGATGATGTGGGCACCGATGTCCCCGAGCGATCCCGACCCCGACTTGGTTTTGTCCAGCCGCCAGGTCATCGGGGCATTCTCATCGCTCAGCCAGTCCTGGAGGTACTGCGCGCGCACCTGGCGCACGGTCCCCAGGCGTCCCTCGGCCACCAGCTGGCGGGCCAGGGTCAGCGCCGGGGTACGACGGTAGGTAAACCCACACATCGAGAAGACCCCGCGGGATGCGGCGTCTTCGGCGGCCGCGGTCATCTCCTCGGCCTCGGCCACGGTGTTGGCCAGCGGCTTTTCACACAGCACGTGCTTACCGGCGGCGAGGGCCGCCAGGGCGATCTCGCGGTGGGTGTCCCCGGGGGTGCAGATGTCGATCAGGTCGATATCGTCGCGCTCGATCAGCTCGCGCCAGTTGGTGGTCGACTCGGCCCAGCCGTACTTGGCCGCGGCGGCCGCGGTGGATGCGGGATTTCGACCGGCGATCACCGCGAGCTCGGGGGTGAGCGGCAGATCAAAGAACCGGGGGGCCGTGCGCCAGGCGTGCGAGTGCATGGCACCCATAAACGCGTGCCCGATCATGCCGACCCGCAGGGCGGGCGGGGGAGTGGTGGTCATGGTGTCCCTTTCTATTTTCCGAATCCGGCGGTGAGGCCGCTGAGCAGCTGGCGGCGACCGACGAGGTAGAGCGCCAGCAGCGGCAGCGTCGAGAGAATGACGCTGGCCAGGATCGCCGGGATGTTGATGGTGAACTCGCCCTGGAAAGCCCAGAGCGAGAGCGGCAGCACCCGGTTGTCCGGGCTCTGGGTCAGCACCAGGGGGAACAGGAATCCATTCCACACCTGCAGCCCCTGGTAGATACCGACGGTCATCAGCGCGGGCTTGGTGAGCGGGAGGGCGAGCCGCCACAGCATCTGCCAGTGCGAGCACCCATCCAGCCGCATCGACTCGAACAGCTCGGTGGGGACGTTGCGCATGAACGTGTTGAGGATGATGACCGAGAGTGGAATCGCAAACGCGATCGAGGGCAGGATCAGCGCGAGCAGCGAATCGTAGAGACCGGCCTTGGAGATCATGAAGTAGATCGGCACGATGGTCGCCTGGATCGGAATCGCCAGCCCCAGCAGGAACAGCGTGTTCGCCCCGTTGATGAACCTGCCCTTACCGCGCACCAGCGCATAGGAGGCCATAAATGAGACCAGCAGGATCGGGATCACCGAACCCACCGTGACCACGGCCGAGTTGATCAGGTAGCGCACAAACTGGTTTTCCAGGACCAGCGCGTAGTTCTCAAAGGTCGGGTTGGCCGGGGGGAGCAGCGGGTTGGTGGAGAAATAGTCCGACTGCTTCTTGAGGCTCGTGATGACCACGTAGTAGACCGGCAGGATAATGATGGCCAGCCAGATCCATCCGCCGAGTCCGGCCAGGAAGTTGGGCCGGCCCACCCCGCGGGAGGCCTCGGGGGAGCGACCGGCCGAGGCTGCGCGCGGGGTCGGGGCGCTCGCCGCGGTGCGAGCTTCGGCGCGGGTTTGGGTGGCGGTCATTATGCTCCCTCGGTCTGGTTTGCGCTGCGATCCTTGCCACCCAGTCGCTGCAGCATGAGTGCCAGCAGCAATCCGATGACCACCAGGATCACGCCGAGTGCGGCGGCCGCCCCCATGTCGTTGGAGCGGAATCCGGTGAGGTACATGTGCAGCGGCAGCAGGCGGGTGGAGTATCCGGGACCGCCGGCGGTGAGGATGAAGATCAGGTCAAAGTAGGTCAGCGAGCCCACGACCATCAGCGTGGAGGAGGTGATGATTGTGTACTTGAGCTGGGGCAGGGTGATGTGGAAGAACTGGGCGATGGTGCCCGCCCCATCCAGGCGCGCGGCCTCGTACATGCTGGCCGGAATCTGCCGCACGGCACCCTGGTAGATCAGCGTGTGGAAGGGGACAAACTGCCAGGCGATCACGAAGATCACCACAAACAGCACCAGATCGGGGTTTCCGAGCCAGTCTTGTGCGAGGGCGGGGATGCCCAGGCCTGCGCCCAGGCCGAAGTTCGGGTCCAGCAGGGCCTTGAAGGCGATAGCCACGGCGGCCGAGCTCAGCAGCAGGGGGATGAAGTAGAACACCGCGAGCAGTGCGCGGTAGCGCTGCTTGCCGGCCACGAAGGCACCCAGCAGAATGCTGATCGGGGCCTGCACAATATAGGAGAACACCATGATCTTGGCGGTGACCACCAGCGCATTGCCGGTGACCGGGTCCACCAGGACCTTGGCCCAGTTGGCAAAGCCCGCCCAGGTGATCGCCCCGATTCCGTTCCAGCTGGCCAGGCTCAGCGCGATCACGCCGACCAGCGGCACCACCGCAAAAATGACAAAAAAGACCAGGGCCGGGGCCACGAACCACCCCGAGGGGCCCGCGTCGTGGGCCCCTCGGTGACGCTTGGAAGTGATGAGCGTCATGATGATTACTTACCCAGGGTCTTGTTCATGTTGGTGGCGAACTCCTCGGGGGTGATCTTCTTCAGGAAGATCTGGTCCAGGTTAGTCAGCATCGCGTCGCCCTGGGTTGAGGGGAGGGCCTGGTCCCAGGAGAGCTGGAAGTGCGGCGCGTTGGAGGCCAGATTGTAGGTGAAGGTGAGGAAGTCGGCATCCTCGCTCTTCTTGAGCTGGTCCTCGACGCCGGTGACCACGGGGACCGAGCCGGTGTCGATCAGCTGCTTGGTGTACTCGGCGTCAAACATGCCGTCCTTGAGGTACGCCAGGGCCGCCTTCTTCTGCTCGGGGGTGGCCTTGCTGGACACCGACCAGAAGTTCGAGGGGTTGCCCACGATGTTCTGCGGGTCACCCACGCCGCCGGTCACCGCGGGGAAGGGGATGTAGCCGAGGTCGCCGTCCTTGACGAACTGCGGGGCGTCGGTCTTGAAGGTGGGGTAGGCCCAGGCACCCTGCATCAGCATCGCGGCCTTGCCGGTGTGCAGCAGGGCACGGTCGGCACCGGAGTCGGCGGCGATCGAGGAGAATCCGGTGACAAATCCGCCGGCATCCACCAGCTCCTGGATCTTGGTCAGTGCGGCCAGGACGGCGGGGTTGGACCAGGCGTCGGGCTTGCCGTCGATGATCGCCTGGAAGACCTCGGGTCCGCCGATGCGGTCGGTGAGGTACTGCAGCCACATCAGGTTGGGCCACTTGGACTGCCCGCCGAGGGAGAACGGGGCGATGCCCTTGTCCTTGAAGACCTTCACCAGGCTCATCAGGTCGTCCCAGGTCTTGGGCGGGGTGACCCCGGCCTCCTCGAAGACCTTCTTGTTGAAGTAGATCATGACGGGGGTATTGGCGTTGTTGGGCAGGGCGTAGGTTTTGCCATCCACTTGGCCGGTGGGCAGCACCGACTTGAGATAGCGATCGGCCACCTCGGGGTTCTCGGCGAGGAAGCTGCTGAGGTCCTCAACCTGGCCGGCTTCGACGTAGTCGCGCAGCACGCCGCCACCCCAGCTGTAGATAAAGGTGGGGCCCTCGCCGGCGCCGATGGCGGTGCGGACCTTGGTTTTATAGGCATCGTTGGCAAAGGAATCGAGCTTGATGCTCTCGGACTCGTGGGCCTTATTCCAGCGGGCCACGGAGTCGTTGATGATGGGCTCGGTGCCTCCGGCGAGGGTCCACATCGTGGCCGATCCCTCGGGGACGGAGTTGCCGGCGCTTCCGCAGCCGGTCAGGGTCAGGGCGAGAATGGCCGCCGTGGCCATCACGCTGGTCAGGGTACGTCGCTTCATGAGTGCTCCATTGCTTTCTCCGCGGCGCCAGTGCCGGGATATCGAAACTCGGACCGTGCGGTCTTGCCGAGGCAAAACGGCTGAGGTCGAACCTGAAGGGTGTTCCACCACCGTCTACGAAAACTTTTCGCAATTATTTAGGTGGAATACAGGTACTTTAGCCAGACGCCGCGGCGAAGGTCAAGGGTATTTGTTGGATAATTCGCGAAATTAATGCGTGGCGTTCCGTTTCGGGGGTCGGGGACGCTAAGCTGCGAGGCACCGAAAGATTTTCGAAGACCCGATCGAGGAGGCCCATGACTCACAAACGCGCAACGCTCGCGCAGGTAGCGGCGCAGGCCGGCGTCTCGATGGCCACGGTGTCCAAGGTCCTCAACGGACGCGATGACGTGGCGGCCGCGACCCGGAGTCGCGTTCAGTCGGTGATCGATGAGGTGGGATATGAGGCTCCGGGGCGTCGCCGGGAGGCCCCCGCGGGTCCACGCCTGATCGACTTTGTCTGCGAGGAGCTCGATAGCGACTACGCCCTCGAGGTGCTGCGCGGGGTGGTCGAGGCGGCGAGTGAGATCGACGTGGATATCGTGGTCTCCCAGGCGCGCACCGACCGGGTGGATAGCGGCGCGTGGGCGCGCCGCCTCGCCGACGCCGGGCGCACCGGCATGGTCCTGATCACCTCGCGGATGACCGTGGCCGAGCTGGCGGAGTTTCGTCGCCTGGGGATGCCCGTCGTGGTGGTGGACCCCTTCAGCCCGATCGACGAGGGTTTTGTGAGCGTGGGCTCCACTAACTGGGCCGGTGGACGCGCGGCAACCGATCACCTGGCCGACCTCGGGCATCGGCGCATCGCCTATATCGGCGGCCCCGAGATCGCCGAGTGCCACGTGGCCCGGTTGCACGGCTACCTCGCCTCCCTGCGCGCCCACGGCATCGAACCGCGCGCCGACTATGTGATTCCCGGAACCTTCCACACCGAATCCGGGGTGGCCGGTATGGCCGCCCTGATGGATCTGGCGGAGCCGCCCACGGCGATCTTCGCCGCCAGCGACAGCATCGCCGTGGGGGTCTTCGAGGAGGCCGCCCGGCGCGGGCTGCGCATCCCCGAGGACGTCAGCGTGATCGGGTTTGATGGGACCGCTCTCGGGCTGCGCACGATCCCGCCGCTGACCACCGTTGCCCAGCCGCTGCGCGATATCGGACACGCGGCCCTGCGCCTGGTGCTCGAACAGTCCCGCGACGGGTTGCTGGACTCGCACCATATGGAACTCGCCACCACGCTGGTCCCCCGCGCATCCACGGATGTGCCCGCGCGGGGGTAGCCCGGCCCGGGCGGCCTCGCCCCGTTTGGCCCGGTGGCGAGGCCTCCCGTCGGACAGCACCCCGGCTCGCGTCCTAGCGTCCCGGGTAGACCACGGTCTTGAGTGCGGATTCCCGGGTGCTGGCCTCCAGTGCGGTTTCAACCTCGGCGAGGCCGTACTTTCCGGTGACCAGACCGTCGAGATCTACCTTTCCGGCGGCGACCAACTCGATGCCCAGCGGCCAGGTGTTGGTGTAGCGGAAGATCCCGGTGACGATCAGCTCGTTGTTCTGAATAACCGACACCGGCAGCGTCATTTCCGGCGTGCCCAGGCCCACCAGGACCACGCGGCCCGAGGGGCGCACGGCGCGAATGCCCGAGGCGACGGCGGCGGTGGCACCCGAGGCATCCACGAAGGCGTCCACCCCGAGGGCGCTGACATCCTCCTCGCGCGGGTCGAGCACCCGGGTCGCCCCGAAGCGCAGGGCCTGCTCGCGGCGGCTCTGGCTGAGGTCGCTCACGATGACCTCGAGGGCCCCATAGGCGCGGGCAACCTGGGCGATGATCACGCCGATCGGTCCGGCCCCGGCGATCAGCACCCGCGATCCCGCGGTGAAGCCGGCCTTGCGGGCGGTGGCGATCCCCACCGAGAGGGGTTCGATCAGCGCGGCGGCCTCATCGCTCACCGAGTCGGGGACGTCGTGGGCGAAGTGGGACTGGATCACCGCGTACTCGGCAAATGCTCCGTCGATCGGCGGGGTGGCGTAGAACTCCATGTGCGGGTCGAGGTTGTAGTTACCCTCGAGGGTTTCGCGGGAGGTGGCGCTCGGGCGCTGCGGCTCGATCGAGACCCGCGATCCGATCCGGGCGGGATCCACGCCCGCACCCACCGCGGCGATCACGCCGGCGGATTCGTGACCGAGGATCATCGGGGCATCCACCACGAAGTCGCCGATGCGTCCCTCGTGGTAGTAGTGCACGTCCGAGCCGCAGATACCCACGGCGGAGATCTTGACCAGCACCTGGTCGGGGTCGAGGTGGGGGAGCGGGCGCTCCTCCAGGGTGATCTGGCGGGCTGCCTGGAGCACGCTGGCGCGCATGGAGGTGGGGAGCTGGGTCGTCGACATTGAGGATCCTGACGGGACGGGACACATTTGTTGTGTCAAACGGTAAATATCGTTACTGGGTACGATACCCCGCCGAGGCGCTCAGCGATAGACCCGTTTATCCGATTCCGGGCACGCAAAAACGCCCAGGATCATGTGGGGAGAAATCCTGGGCGTTTGTGTGAAAAATCTGGTGCGGGGAGATCCTTGCGGATTAGGAGGCGCGGCGTGCGCGAGCGGCACGACGCTTCAGTGCGCGGCGCTCATCCTCGGAGAGGCCACCCCAAACGCCCGAGTCCTGACCGGTCTCCAGCGCGTACTGCAGGCACAGCTCGGTGACGTTGCAACGACCGCAGACCGTCTTGGCCTTCTCGATCTGGTCAACGGCCGGGCCGGTGTTTCCTACCGGGAAGAAGAGTTCCGGGTCGGCTGTCAGGCAGGCAGCTTTATCGCGCCAGTCCATGGGGGTGCTCCTTTTTTGAATACGGTTCCCAACCAGCTAAGGTCGGTGTGAGGGGATCGTACCGAGTCTCAGAGGTCGCGAAACAATAAACGCGTTGGTGCCCACGACCCTGTGAGCGGCGACTCGGCCTCAAATATGGTCGCATATTGGTCACCACAGCGCAAGAGTTTTCTAAGGGTTTGTCCATGTCTCAGTCCGACGATACCGATCGTTCATCCGTCCCCGCCCCCTCCGGCGTGCACCCCAACCTGCGCTGGCTCAGTGTGATCCTCGGACTCGAGGCGCTGGCGATGATCCTGGTGACCGGCTGGCTGGTGGTGGATCTGTTCACCCAGCGGGCCACCTCGATGCCCACGGCGATCGCGCTCACCGTGCTGGTGGCCGCCGGTGCGCTGTGGGTGGTGTCCCTCTTTATCGCCTCGCTGCGCCTGGCGCGCTGGGTGCGGGCGGGCGCGCTGATCTGGCAGGTGTTGCAGTTGGCGATTGCCGTGGGGGCCTTCCAGGGCGAGACCGCGCAGCCGCTCGCGGGCATCGCGATCCTGATCCCCTCGGTCATCGCGATCGCGCTGCTGCTCTCCAAGCCCGTCACGGCGGTGC
This sequence comes from Mycetocola sp. JXN-3, assembly GCF_014522285.1. Classification (GTDB taxonomy): domain Bacteria; phylum Actinomycetota; class Actinomycetes; order Actinomycetales; family Microbacteriaceae; genus Mycetocola; species Mycetocola saprophilus. Next base: position 2,743,871 of record NZ_CP041635.1, on the reverse strand, counting down.
TGCGGCACGAGGATCCCGACGAGGAAGCTCGCTACCGCAGCCAGCGCCGCTAGTTCTGTTTGGCGGATGCCGCTGCCTGTGCCGGGGTTGTCACGGCGGAGCGGGCGGTGTTTTTGCGCGCCCGGAGGCGGTCGACGATCGGCTGCCCCAGCACGATGCCCACCAGGATCAGGACCAGTCCGAGAATCTGTTGCAGGGTGAGTGATTCGCCCGCCAGAACGGTGCCCAGCAGGACGCCGACCACCGGGTTGAGCAGGCCGATCAGGCCCACGCTGCCCGCGCTGAGGTGCTTGAGACCGGTGAACCAGGCGGTGTAGGCGAGCGCTGTGGCGAGGATCGAGACGTAGCCGAATCCCCACAGCATGTTCGGGGTGAGGGCCGGCGGTGCGCCCTCGACCAGGGCCGCCGCAGCCAGCAGGACCAGGCCCGCGGCGATCAGCTGCCAGGCGGAGAGCGAGAGTGGATCCACCTGTCCGGCCCAGCGCTTGGCGAGGACAAAGCCGAACGCGCTGAGGACCATGGCGGCCACCGAGGCCAGGACGCCGAGCGGGCTGATCTCGCCGCCGCCCCCACCCAGCATGATCGCGACGCCGGCGAGCCCGAGAATGGCCCCGACCACCGCGATGATCTTCGGGCGCTCGCGGATCAGCGCCCAGGCGACCAGCATCATCACGATCGGGCCGGTCGCCATGATCGTCGAGGCGATGCTGGTGGGCAACAGCTGGGCGGCGACGTAGACCAGGGCGAAGAACGCCCCCATGTTGATTGTGCCCAGCACGAGCGAGCGCCACCACCAGGATCCGCGCGGCAGTTTCCGGCTGATCGCCAGCAGGATCAGGCCCGCGGGCAGCGCGCGAATGGCCGATCCCCAGAGCGGGGAATCGGCGGGCAGCAGGTGCGCGGTGACGTAGTAGGTGGATCCCCAGAGGATCGGGGCGATCGCCGTGATCAGGATCCAGCGCAAATTAGTTTCCATGGAAGATACAGTAACACTTTCCGTGGAAACTATTTCCGGTTCTGGGTTAGGCTGGGGACATGACTTCCCCCGAGACCCCGGATCACGTCGACCGGATTCAGGCAGCCTGGGCCGCCGAGCGCCCGGACCTCGATGTCTCCCCGCTCGGCGTCATCGGAAGACTGCACCGCGTGGGCAGCTTCCTGATGGTGGACATCCTGGCCAATTACGCGCGCTTTGGCCTCGGCGAGGGCGACTTCGACGTGCTCGCCACGCTGCGCCGCGCCGGCACCCCCTTTGAGCGTTCGCCCTCGGATCTCGCCCACAACACCATGGTGACCACCGGCGCGATGACCAAGCGGGTGGACCGGTTGGAGCGCGCGGGCCTGATCACCCGGCGCACCGCCGAGGGCGATGCCCGCGGACGGGTCATCGCGCTCACCCCCGCGGGCAAGGAGCTCATCGACGCGGCCTACACCGCGCACGTGGCCGAGGAGCAGCGTCTCCTGGCCGGACTGGATGCACAGGATCGCGCGGATCTGGAGCGCATCCTGAGCGGCTGGCTGCGCCGGATCGAGGCCGAACGGACGCCGGAACCGGGCAGCACCGACCCCGAATAACAAAAACCGCCGCCGCCCGGTAATCGCCCGAATCACAAAACCTCGTCGCCGGAGCCTGCCAGACGCAACAAAAACCGGGCCGATCATTCAGATCGGCCCGGTTTTGTGTGTGCGGCACTTAGGCGTCGATGCCGAGCTTCTTGCGCAGGCTGGCCACGTGGCCGGTCGCCTTGACGTTGTACCAGGGCAGGGTCACCACGCCGTTTTCATCCAGCACCACGGTCGAGCGGATGGTGCCGAGGATGATCTTGCCGTAGTTGTTCTTCTCGCCGTAGGCACCGTAGGCCTGGTGCACCGCGAGGTTCTCATCGCTCAGCAGCGGGAAGGGCAGGTGGTCGCGCTCCTGGAAGGTCTTGAGCTTGCCGGGGGCATCCTTGGAGATACCGATGACCGTGTAGCCGGCGGCCCCGAGCGAGGCGATGTTGTCGCGAAAGTCGCAGGCCTGGGTCGTGCAGCCCGGGGTCATCGCGGCGGGGTAGAAGTAGAGGATGACCTTCTTGCCGCGCAGATCGGCGAGGTGAACGGGCTGGCCGTCCTGGTCGAGCAGGGTGAAATCGGGTGCGGTGTCGCCGAGTGCGAGACGAGGATAATCGGTCATGTCATAAGCCTACCCAGCACGGCCGACGGATTCGAGCGTGGGGTGTCGCAGACACGAAACGGGGCCGGGGAGTCTGTGCTCCCCGGCCCCGTTTCGTGAGTGCGTCCTAGCTCTCGGGCTCGGCGCGCTTGGCGAAGGTTTTCAGCAGGCGCTGCAGCGAGTCCAGGCGGGCGGGACCCGCCTCACCCAGCTCGCCCGAGGCGGCGGCCGCGGCGATCGCGCAGTCGGGGGCATCCTCGAGGTGCGTGCATCCGCGCGGGCAGGTGTCGGCCACCTGGGCGAAGTCGCCGAAGGCCTTGAGGATGTTGTCGGTGTTGATGTGGCCGAGCCCGAAGGAGCGCACACCCGGGGTATCGATGACCCAGCCCGCACCCTCGGAATCGGAGATCCGGTAGGACACCGTGGAGGAGGAGGTGTGTCGACCGCGACCGGTCACCGCGTTGACGTGCCCGGTGGCGCGCTGAGCGCTGGGAACCAGCGCGTTGACCAGTGTGGACTTGCCCACACCGGAGTGGCCCACAAACACGGTTGAGTGGCCGCGCAGGGCCGCATGGATCTCCTCGAGCGGCATCGAGTCGGTGCGACTGGTGAAGACCGGGATGTCCAGGCCGACAAAGTTCGCCAGGAACTCCTCGGGATCGGCCAGGTCGGTCTTGGTGACCACAAGCATCGGGGTGACCCCGGCATCGTAGGCGGCGATCAGGTAGCGATCCACCAGGCGGGCGCGCGGCTCGGGGTTGGCGGCGGCGACCACGATCAGCATCTGATCGGCGTTGGCCACGATGATCCGCTCGACCTCGTCGGTGTCATCCGCCGAGCGGCGCAGCAGTGTGCTGCGCTCCTGGATGCGGACGATCCGGGCCAGGGTACCGTCGTCCCCGGAGAGGTCACCCACGAGGTCGACCCGGTCGCCGGCGACGATGCCCTGCTTGCGCAGCTCGGAGGCGCGCGAGGCGGTGATGGTGCGCTCATCGGCACCGTTCTCGTCCACCATGACCTGGTAGCGGCCGCGGTCTACCGCGACGATTCGCCCGGTCTGGGCGTCGCTGTGGCTCGGCCGAACCTTGGTGCGCGGACGCGTGCCCTTGCGGTTGGGCCGGGTGCGGATCGAGGACTCATCGATGTAGTCATCGTCCTCATCGGGCCCGGAAACCTCATCCCACCAGCTCATGCGCGTGCCTTGGTGGGGCGGCCGATGCGGATCATGCCTGGACCGCCCGGGTCGGGTCCACGGTTCCGGCGAGCATGCGCGCCCACATCTGCGGGAAGTCGGGCATGGTCTTGGCGGTGGCACCGATGTTCTCGATCTCCACACCCGGGGTCACCAGGCCGATGATCGCGCCGGCGGTGGACATCCGGTGGTCCTCATAGCTCAGCCACTGGCCGCCGTGCAGCGGCTGCGGGGTGATCCGCAGGCCGTCCTCAAGCTCCTCAACCTGCCCGCCGAGACGTTCGATCTCGGTGCGCAGGGCCGCCAGACGGTCGGTCTCGTGGTGGCGAATGTGCCCGATGCCGGTGAGGGTGGTCGGGGTGGTGGCCAGCGCGGCCAGGGCGGCCAGCGGGGGAGCGAGCTCGCCGCCGGTGGTCAGGTCGATGTCGGCACCCACGATGGTGTCGGGGCCGGTGACGGTCAGCACGCCGTCGGCATAGGTGACGGTGGCACCAAACTGCGGCAGCAGCTCGGCCAGGTGCGCACCCACCTGGGTGGTCTCGGCGGGCCAGTTCGGCACCGACACGATTCCACCGGTCGCGACCGCGGCCACCAGGAACGGGGCGGCGTTGGAGAGGTCGGGTTCGATCGTGACATCCTGGGCGCGAATGGTCTGCGGGGCCACGATCCACTCGCCGGTGGCCGGGGAGGTGACCTCGACGCCGTGCTCGGCGAGCACCTTGATGGTCATATCGATGTGCGGGATGCTCGGCAGGCGCTCGCCTGTGTGCACCACGTGCACACCCTCGGTGAATGCCGAACCCGCCAGCAGCAGGGCCGAGACAAACTGGCTGGAGCTGGAGGCGTCGATCTCGATCCGGCCGCCGCGCACCTCACCGGTGCCGTGCACGGTGAAGGGCAGGGTGCCGCGGGCGTCATCGTTGATGTCGACCCCGAGCGCGCGCAGCGCCTGGATCAGCGTGTTCATCGGGCGGCGACGAGCCGACGCATCGGCGTCGATCGTGGTCGGTCCAAGCGCGAGCGCGGCCACGGGCGGCAGGAAGCGCATCACGGTGCCGGCCTGGCCGCAGTCCACGGTGGTCGAGCCCAGCAGCTCCTCGGCGGGCACAATTTTGAGGTCGTTGCCGAAGCCACCCTCGGTGGCCGGCGCCACCTCGGTGATGGTGACACCCAGGGCGCGCAGCGCGGCGACCATGTTGTCGCTGTCCTGCGAGTGCAGGGGCGCCCGCAGCAGGGTTGGGCCGTTGGCCAACGCTGCAATAATCAGCTCGCGATTGGTGAGGGACTTGGACCCCGGGAGGGGCACCGTGGCGCGGATTGGCGCGGATGCGACCGGTGCGGGCCAGTCTCCGGGCTCGCCTCCGGGGCGGTTGACACCGTAAATATCGAACTCGGGCGCGGAATACTGTGACTCAAGCATTGTTTACCTAATCTAGCGGCACTAAGCGAGGAAAGGTGGACGGGTGGTAGTTCAGACCCCGGTGCGGGACCAGTTTGCGGAGGTAATTGGCGACCTTCCAGACCCCGGGACCGCACTCGACGTAGACTGGGTTGCGATGTCAGAAGACGAAGTATCCCAGAATCCCCCCGCGGGCGACGACCCCCGGGCGTTGTTCGAGGAACAGGCACTGCCCTTCCTTGATCAACTCTATGGTGCCGCGATGCGGATGACAAAGAATCCACCGGACGCCCAGGACCTCGTGCAGGAAACCTTCGTGAAGGCCTATGCGGCGTTTGGTCAGTTCCGCCAGGGGACCAACCTCAAGGCGTGGCTGTACCGGATTCTCACCAACACCTACATCAACCAGTACCGCAAGAAGCAGCGCGAGCCCTATCAGGGCACGATCGATGATCTTGAGGACTGGCAGCTCGGCGGGGCCGAGTCCACCACCGCGCGCGCCTCGCGTTCGGCCGAGGCCGAGGCCATCGACCGGATGCCCGACAGCGCGGTGAAGGAAGCGCTGCAGGCGATTCCCGAGGACTTCCGTCTCGCCGTGTACCTGGCGGACGTGGAAGGCTTTGCCTACCAGGAAATCGCCGACATCATGAAGACCCCGGTCGGGACCGTCATGAGCCGACTACATCGGGGGCGTCGCCTCCTGCGCGAGTTACTCGCGGACTATGCAATCGAACGTGGGATTTCGATCCCCTCAGAGGCAAGGAGCGGTCAATGAGTGGAGACTGCGGCTGCGAAGCGGCCAAAACCAATTTGGAAGAGTATCTGCGTAACGAGGTCTGCAAGACCGACGCCGCGGACATCCGGGCGCACCTGGAAACCTGCCCGTCCTGCCAGGGGGAGGCGGATCTGTCCCGCACCCTGACCGAGGTCATCCAGCGTGCCTGCAAGGAATCGGCCCCGCAGGATCTGCGCGACCAGGTGCTCGAGCGCCTGCGCAGCATCCAGGCCTCGCACGGCTAGAAGCCCGGCACCCCACGCCAATAACAAAACGTCCGTCCCGTTGCCGGGGCGGACGTTTTGTTGTGTGCGGGAGGCGGGGCCTAGTGGCCCTGCTCCCCGGGGGAGAGTCGGATGTCCTCGTTGTCGAGCAGGTGCTGCACGGCCGCCAGGCGCGGGGAGCTGTAGTTTCCGGTCGAGCGGGCATCCAGCAGGGCGTTGCGCTGGGCATCGAGGATGACCCGGCGCAGGGCCCGGAACTCATCGCTGATACTCATGCCGTTCTCGGCATCCTCCTGCTCCACCTTGGCGGTCCACTCGGCACGCACGGCCGCCTGCTTGCGGGTGCGTTCGAGCAGCTCGGGGGAGAACTTCTTGCCGTCGGGGCGGCGCAGCTCGGGGCTGGCGAGGGCGGCCTCGCTGGCCTGGTTGATCTCGGCCATCAGCGACTGGAGTTCGCGCTGTTCGGCCTCGGCGGTGGGGCCCGAGACACCCAGCTTGCGGATCACCCAGGGCAGGGTTCCGCCCTGCAGCATCAGGGTGACAAATGCCACCGTGAAGGCGATCAGCACAAGCTCGGCCCGGTGTGGGGTATTGAGATCCAGCGACTGGGCGGCGGCCAGGGTGACCACGCCGCGCATCCCGGACCACGCGATCACCGTGCCACCCCGCCACCCCAGACCCTCGTTCGTGAGGAAGTTAATATCGGCGCTGCGGCGGGCAAGCAGGCGGCGGGCACGATCCTTGCGGGCATCATCCCAGCGTTCGCTGTCCACCTCCTCGATCTTTGACCGCACGCTCTCGATCCGTGGTTGCATCGCCGCCGCGCGGCGTTCCTCGGAGCGCAGGCCCCAGATCATCGGGGTGACAAACAGGAAGCGCAGGAGGATCAGGGTCGCGGTGATGATCAGGCCGATCGCGATGGTCCACCAGGTACCGGTGACCCCGGCTCGGGCGTCGCCGAGCAGGCTGTTGAGCTGCATTCCCATGACCAGGAACACGCCGTTTTCCAGCAGGAACTGGACCGTACGCCAGTTCAATCGCTCGCTCACCCGGTCCTGGGCACGGAAGTATCGGGCACCACGATGGCCGGTGATCAGACCCGCGACCACCACGGCCAGCACACCCGACGCGTGGAATTCCTCGGCCGGAATATAGGCCACGAACGGGACCACAAAGGACAGCGCGGTGTTGAGCACCGGATCGTTGATCTTCGAGCGGATCCACACGGTGACGTATCCGGCGATCACACCGATCACGATGGCCAGGGCCGCCGCATAGAGGAAGTCGCCCAGCGCGCCCCAGATCGAGACGGCGCCGGCGGTCGCGGCCACGGCCGTGCGCAGCAGCACCAGGGCCGATGCATCGTTGACCAGGCTCTCGCCTTCGAGGAGGGTGACCAAGCGGGTGGGCAGACCCAGCCGCTTGGCGATCGAGGTGGCGGCCACCGCATCGGTTGGGCTCACCACGGCGCCGAGGGCCACACCCAGGGCAAAGCCGAGGTCGGGGATCAGCGCGTTCATGATCAGACCCACCAGCAGCGCGGTCACGATGACCTGCACGATGGACAGCCAGCCGATCGGGCGCAGGTTCCGCCTAAAGTCCATCAGCGGGACGTTCACCGCCGAGGAGTACAGCAGCGGGGGCAGCACCACCACCAGGATGATCCACGGGTCGATGTGGAAGTCCGGCGGCAGCCAGGGCAGGAAGCTCATCCCCACACCCACCACCACCAGGATCAGCGGTGCCGCCACTCCCAGCCGGTTTGCGAAGACGCTCACCAGCACGAGAATGAACACACCAACCACGAGCATGAGCGCAAATTCCATTTGGTTAGTTTACGCTTCGTGGGTAAACGAACGGTAGCGTTGGGGCCGCCCGGCGCGAATCAGAGTCGCGGATCCACCGGCTCGGATTCCAATGCGAGAATGCCAAAAACCGCCTCGTGTACTCGCCACAGCGGCTCGCCCTGGACAAACCGGGTGAGCGCCTCGACGCCCAGCGCATGCTCGCGCAGCGCGAGGGAGCGCTTCTGGCCCAGGTGGCGATCGCGCAGCCGGGAAAGCTGGCCCGGATCGGTGTAGTCGGGACCGTAGATCAGGCGCAGATACTCGCGTCCGCGCACCTTGAGCCCGGGCTGCACGAGTCCGTGCTTATCGAAGCTGGTGCCCGCAAACGGCTTGACCACCATGCCTTCCCCGCCGGCCGCGGTCAGATCGAGCCACCAGGTGGTGGCGGCGGAAACCTCGTCGGGGTCGGCCGCGTTGATGCGCAGCCGCCGGGTGGTGCGGAACGTTGTCGGGTCGGCGGCGATCAGGGCGTCGGCGATGTCCAGGTGCCAGCCGTGATCGCGTTCATGGTGCACGGCGCCGCGGGAGGCAAGCAGCTGGAACGGGGCAAACTCCACCCCGTCCAGGCCCTCCACCGACCAGACATAACGGCGGTAGGCGGCGGCGAAGTCCTCGATGTGACCGAGCCGGGACGCGGTTCGCTCGGCCTCCTGCTCGACCTCGACCCCGCGGGCGAGGGCCCGGGCCAGGTCGGCCCCGGCGGCACCGAGGCTCGCCCGACCCGCGGCGGCGGTGGCCGCGTAGGTGCCGCGCAGAAGGTCCTCGGCCTTGAGCGACCAGGGCAGCAGCTCGCCATCCAGCAGCAGCCAATCGGTGTCGAGGGTGTCCCAGAGACCGGCGGTGTCGGCGGCGGCGCGGATCCGGCCCAGCAACACCTCGGTGGTGGCCGGGTCGAAGAAGGCGCGGCCGGTGCGGGTATAGATTGCGCCGGTGGTATCCGCGGTGGTGCCCAGCACGCGGGCGGCCGCTTCCGCGTCCCGGCACACCAGCACGTGGGCGCGGGAGCCCATGTGCTTCTCCTCGGCGATCAGATCGGTGATCCCGGCGGCCCGGTATCCGGCAAACGCCTCGGTCGGATACTCCAGGTAGCCCTCCTCGCGGCTGGTCTCCACGGGGGCCATGGTCGCGGGCAGGGTGGGCAGCAGGTTGGGGGAGAGCGCAAAGCGGCTCATGACCTCCAGGGCACCGGCGGCGTTGTCCGAGCGGATCGCGACCCGGCCGTGTAGTCCGGTCTCGATCGAGCGGCGGCCCAGGACATCGTCGAGGCGCAGCTCATCGGCGGCGCGCTCGCGGGGAGGGCGGGCGGCCCGGGCCCGACCGAGCAGCGATGCGTTCCCCAAAGCGGACCGATCCAGGGTTCCCGTCTCGGGGTGTGCGGGCGCCGTGGCCGGTCCCCGCCCCGCGGGCACCGGCACGTCCTCGGGGTCGCCCAGCGGACGCCGCGATTCGGCATAGACGCGCTCGGCCGGCACCTGGACGATCTCCCGCTCGGGATAGCGCAGCGCGCTCAGGGCGTTACCGAAGGCGCAGCCGGTGTCCAGACACAGCGTGTTGTTGACCCAGCGCGGGGTGAGCATCGGGGTGTGGCCGTAGAGCACCACGGCGGATCCGCGGTAGTCACGCTGCCAGGGCAGACGGATCGGCAGGCCGTACTCATCCACCTCCCCGGTGGTGTCCCCGTACAGCGCGAAGCTGCGCACCCGGCCCGAGCTGCGCCCGTGATAGGCCTCCTTGAGCCCCGCGTGGGCGACCACCAGGTTGCCGTCATCCAGCACCAGGTGCGAGACCAGCGAGTACAGCCAGGCGCGCACAGTGTCGGTGAACTCCTTCGGTTCGGCGGCGAGCTGGGCCAGAGTGTCGCCCAGCCCGTGTGACAGGTTGACCTTCTTGCCACCCAGCGCGTTGATCAGCGCCTGCTCGTGGTTTCCGGGCACCACCAGCGCATGGCCGGCGGCGTGCATGCCCATCGCCAGGCGCAGCACCCCGACCGAATCGGGGCCGCGATCCACCAGGTCACCCAGCAGGATCACCCGGCGTCCCAGGGGATGTTCGGCATCGATGGGGCGACCGGCATTATCTCGGGTGAGGGTATAGCCCAGGGTGGTGAGCAGGGTTTCCAGCTCGCTCAGGCAGCCGTGCACGTCGCCGATCGCGTCGAAGGGTCCGTGCTGATCGGTCAGATCGGTGCGCAGTTTCTCGCGCACAATGACAGCGGCATCCGCCTCCTCGGGGGAGGAGAGCACGTGAACACCGCGCAGACCCTCACGGCCCATCGATTTACGGGAGCGGCGGAGGGCATCGCGCTGTCGGGTGATGACCGCGTCGGAGTTTTGGCGGTCGGGGCGAAGGCGGTTGCGTTCGCGGCAGACCTGCTCGGGCATGTCCAGAACAATTGCGACCGGGAGCACGTCGTGGGCGCGGGCCAGGTTGATCAGCGAGGCGCGTGAGCCGGGCTGCACGTTGGTGGCATCCACCACGGTGAGCCGGCCGGCGGCCAGGCGCTTGCCCACGATGTACTCGAGTACGTCGAAGGCGTCCTTACTGGCCGACTGATCGTTTTCGTCCCCGGCGACCAGGCCGCGACAGAAGTCGCTGGACACCACCTCGAACGGGGCAAACTTCTCCCGCCCGAACGTCGACTTTCCCGAGCCGGAGGCACCGACCAGCAGGACCAGCGACACCTCGGGGATGCGTACCTCGATCGGTGTGATGGACTCGCTCATGCGGTTGCTCCTCGGAAGACGGTGGGGAGGGGACTGACGGTGCTCATGCGGTGCCCGCCCGGGTAGTGGTAGCCGGGCAGAGGTGCCGGGTGGGTGCTCATGCGGTGCCCGCCCGGGTGAAGGTTGCGAGCTGGGTCGGGGCACCCGTGGCGGGATCCTCGGGGCCCAGGCCCGAATAGGCCACCCGGTAGCCATGTTCGGCGGCCACCCGTTCGGACCAGTTGGCAAACTCGGCGCGGGTCCACTCGAAGCGGTGATCGGTGTGCCGGAAGGCCCCGGGGGCCAGGCCCGGATAGTGCACGTTGTACTCGGCATTCGGGGTACTCACCAGCACGTGGGCGGGCCGGGCATGGGCAAAGACGGCGAGTTCGAGCCGGGGCAGGCGCTCGGCGTCCAGGTGTTCGATGACCTCCATCAGCACCATCGCGTCGGCCCCGGCCAGGCGGTCATCCCGGTAGGTGAGGGAGGACTGGACGAGCTCCAGCCGCGCACGCTGCGTCTCGGGCATCCGGTCCAGGCCCAGCGCGCGTTCTGCCTGGGCGAGCACGCTCGGGGACACGTCGGCACCGATCACGCGGGTGAAGCGGGCATCACGCAGTAGGACGTTCAGCAGCGCACCCTGGCCGCAGCCCATGTCGACCACGGTGGACACCGGCAGTTCGCGCAGCCGGGCCAGGATGCCGTCGCGCCGCTCGCGGGCGAGGGAGATGCGCGGGGCGGCGCTCGCCGCGGGGTCGGTCACCCTTGCTGCGGGACCGGTCTTGTTAGCCGCGGAACCGATCGCGCTCGCCGCGGCACCGGTGGCCGGCGTGGCCAGTGCACCCGGTGTGCCTTGAGCGTCCGGTGCGTTCGAGACCCCCTGTGCGTTCCAGGCACCAGGTGTACCCGGTGCGTCCGCCACCCCATCCAGGGCCGCGATCGCCTCGTCCACATACTCACCCTGATGGATGAGCGCGCGGCGCAGGATCAGCTCGCGCCGGGGGTGGCTCGCGAGCCAGTCGCCGCCGTGACGCAGCAGGGTCTGGGTTTCGCTCTGATCCACCCAGTAGTGCTTGGCACCGTCGAGCACCGGCAACAGGACGTAGAGCTGGCTGAGGGCGCGGGCCAGCACGATGTCCTGTTCCAGGACCACCCGGCGCACCGCGGCCGAGCCCCAGGCGGGGATCTCGGGATCCAGCGGCACCTCGGTCTCGCTCACCCGCCATCCCAGCGGCTCAAACAGCTCGCGAATCAGGGTGTCGCCGGGGAGCGCGGGAATCTCGAAGCGCAGCGGAAGCGGGATGTCCACGATGTCCGCACGGGCCGTGGAGTTCCCGGCAAACGCGGTGGAGAAGCTCTGCCGCAGCGCGACCGCGAGCAGCGAGTTGGCGGCGTAGGGCCGGTCGTTTACATACTGGCCGAGGGTAAACGAATCCCGCGCGGCTCCCTGACCGCGCACCAGCCCGATCGGGTCGACCTCAAGCAGCAGCCCGACGGTGGCGCGATCGGGCTCGAAGACCGGGGTAAACACGGTGGCGGTGCTGCCATTCTTTTCGCGCCGATGCACCCGATCGGGGTGCTTGTGCAGGAGGTGGTTCAGCCCCGAGGCGTGGGCACCGGTGAGGGTGATCGACAGGTACATGCGGCCATTCTTGCACGCGGTGTTCGGGGCTCGGGGATGCCCGCCGAAAATGTCATATTTCGACCTACGGGGCAATATTACCGCGAGTTTCGAAGAACCTTTCTCCAATCGCGGACTAAGTACGGTAATGTGCGAGAACCCACGCTTTCAGGAGGCCCCGTGACCGCGAATCCCGTCCCCACCGCATCGGTCGAACCGCGTCAGGCGGTGCCCGCGGAACCGGTGGTGCCCGGGCGTCGCGGGGGTGGCAAGGCCGCCGCCGCGCAGAACGCCGGGGCGAGCGCCGGGTCCCTGTTCCACCTGATTCGGACCGGGCAGGCCTCCTCCCGCGCCGAACTCGCGCGCCTGTCCGGCGTCTCGGCCTCCACGGTCGCGATGCGGGTGGAGGAGTTGATCGCCGCCGGCTACCTCGAGGAAACCGGTAAGGGGGAATCCACCGGTGGGCGCAAGCCCCGCTCGCTGTCGCTCAAGGTGGGCAATCAGGTGGTTGTCGGCATCGACCTGGGGGAGCATCATGCGTCCCTCGGGGTCATGGATCGTCGCGCCCGGCTGATCGCCCAGTCCCTGGAAACCGTCTCGCTTATCGACGGTCCCGAGGCCGTGGTGCGCCAGCTGGTCGAGCGCAGTCGGGCGCTGGTGGCCGAGGCCGGGGAGGGCCTGGAACTCGCCGGCATCGCGATGGGACTGCCGGGCCCGGTGGACTCCCGCACCGGAAAGCTGGTGGCGCCCTCGCGGATGCCCGGCTGGAACGGGGTCGCCGTGCGCGAGCTGCTGGAGTCCTACTCGGGACTGCCCGCGCGGGTGGACAATGACGCCAACATCATGGCGCTGGGGGAGTACGTCTACCGCGGCCAAAATATTGACAACCTGGTGTTTGTCAAAGCCGGAACCGGCATCGGCTGCGGCGTGATCGCCTCGGGTGCCCTGCACCGCGGGTTCCGCGGGATCGCCGGGGATATTAGCCACGTCTCGCTAAGCGATGCCGAGCCGATCCCCTGCTCCTGTGGGCGCCTGGGCTGCCTCGACGTGATCGCCAGCGGATCGGCGATCCTCGATTCGCTGCGTGAGGAGGGGGTCGAGGTCGAGTCGATGAACGAGCTGATCGCGATTGCCCGCGACGCCCACCCCCTGGCCACCCGCTACCTGCGCGATGCCGGACGCCGCACCGGCGAGGTGCTGGCCACCATCGTCAACTTCTTCAATCCCGAGGCGCTGGTGCTCGGCGGCAAGCTCTCCCAGTCCGAGGCGTTTGTGGCCGGGGTGCGCCAGGCGATCTATACGCAGTGTCTCCCGATGGCCACCGACTTCCTCGACGTCTCGGTGAGCGAGATCGGCTGGACCGGCGGCGTGCAGGGGATCGGCTGGGCGCTGCTGGAGGAGATTGTGGACCCGGCTCGGATCGATGCGGAGCTGCGCGCCAACGCAAGTTAATTTGATTTCGTAGAAACTTAATCCAATTAATTGGAGATATATTACGTGCTTGTTACGTTTTTGGAGATTTGCCCGTCCGGGCTTGCTCGATCGCCCAAGTGAACCGATGCTGGGGATATGAGCACTTCCGCCCCCACTCTCCCGCGCATCGCGATCGCCGGCTTCGCCATCGAGTCGAGCACGTTCTCCCCGCACCGCGCCGACTTCCGCGACTTCCCGATCGTCACCGGCGACGCCCTCGTGAACCGCTATGCCTCGATCGCCCCCGGCACCGAACTGCGCGACGCCGCGCAGTGGCTGCCGGTGCTCGGTGCCCGCGCCATTCCCGGTGGTCCGGTCCTGGCACACGTCTACGCCAGCATCCGCGCCCAGATCCTCGACGGGCTCGCCGCGCTGCTGACCGAGGGGCCGCTGGACGGCCTCTTCCTCGACATCCACGGTGCCATGAGCGTGGATGGCATGGACGACGCCGAGGGTGACTTCGTCTCGGCCGTGCGTGCCCTGGTGGGTCCCGATACCGTGATCTCGGCGGCGATGGACCTGCACGGCAACGTGACTCGGCCGTTGCTGGACGCCGTCAACCTGATTACCTGCTTCCGCCTGGCCCCGCATGAGGACGCCTGGGAGACCCGCGACCGCGCGATCATCAACCTGGTGGACGCGCTGCGCGAGGGTCGTACCCCGCTCAAGGCCTGGGTGCGCGTGCCGATCCTGCTGCCCGGGGAAAAGACCAGCACCCGGGTCGAGCCCGCCAAGAGCCTGTATGAGCGGATCCCGGCAATCGAGGCGCTGCCCGAGGTTGTGGACGCGGCCATCTGGGTCGGTTACGCCTGGGCCGATGAGCCCCGCTGCAACGCGACCGTCGTGGTCACCGGTTATGACCGCGAGGTCATCGCCGCCCGCGCCCACGAGCTGGCTCGTGCCTTCTGGGACGTGCGCGACGAGTTCGAATTTGTGGGTCCCCCCGGAACCCTCGCCGAGGGTGTGGACGCGGGCCTGGCTAGCGCGACCCACCCCTACCTGATCAGCGACTCGGGCGACAATCCCGGCGCCGGCGGCACCGGGGACGTGACCTGGACCCTGACCCAGCTGCTCGCCGACGAGCGGCTGACCGACGAAGACTCTCCGATCACCCTGTGCGCCTCGGTCTTTGACCGCGAGGCCCTGGATGTGCTCGCCCAGACCCCGATCGGTGCCCCTGTCGACATTTCGGTGGGTGCCCGCGTGGACTCCGGTCCCGCCGGCCCCGCCCGCGTGGTGGGCATCCTGCACTCGCTCCACGAGGGTGATCCGGCCGCCGGCCGCATCGCCGTCATCCGGGTGGGCGGGCTGCACGTGATCGTGACCGAATTCCGCAAGGCATATCACGCGGTGACCGACTTCACGGCGATCGGGCTCTCGCCCGCCGACGCCCAGATTGTGGTCACCAAGATCGGGTACCTGGAACCCGAACTCTACGATGTGCAGCGCGGATGGACCCTCGCCCTGACCCCGGGCGGCGTCGACCAAGACCTCGAACGTCTCGGCCATCACCGGATCGACCGGCCGATGTTCCCCTTCGATACGTTCGCTCAGGACCCCGCACTCGAAGCAGTGATCCTGCCATGAGTGCACATAAAATCGAGCTCGGCAGACACCGAATTCCGGTGATTCTGCCCTAAGCGCGAAAAACGACCCCGACCAGACCCGAGAGATGAGTGATCCTGCCATGAGTGCGAATGCAAATGCGACCAACCAGACCCTGGAAATGGCCGTCGGCGACCTCGCCGGTATCCGCATCGCCACGGATCTGGGCCTGGATCGAATCGAGCTGTGCGCCGGGCTGGAGCTCGGCGGGCTCTCGCCCTCGGACGGTCTCGTGGAGACCGCCCTCGAACTGGCACACACCGCGGTTACCCCCGCTCAGGTGCACGTGCTGGTGCGGCCCCGCTCCGGTGGATTCGACTTCACCGAGGATGAGGTGGCCGTGATGGTGGCCGAGGTGCGCTCCTATGCGCGCCGCGGCGTGGACGGGGTGGTGATCGGTGCGCTGCGCGACGGCGAGCTGGACCGGGACACCCTCGATCGGCTGATCGAGGCGGCGGACGGGGTCTTTGTGACCCTGCACCGTGCCTTCGACTATGTCCGTGATCAGGCGCGCACCCTGGAGTCCCTGCGGGGCTCGGGGATCGGGCGCATCCTCACCTCGGGTGGGGAAAGCAGCGTGGGGGATGCCCTCCCGCGGCTGCGGGAGCTGGTGCCATTGGCCGGGGACATCACCCTGATGGCCGGTGGCGGGCTCAGCCCCGAAAACTGCGAGGCCGTGGCGGCGACCGGGGTGGGTGCCCTGCACTTCTCGGCACGCTCGGCGAAGCCCGCCGAGGCCGGGGTTTCCCTGGGCTCGGCGACCGGATCCGGACCCGGCATGGTGTGGGCAACCGACCGTGCCCGGGCCGAAACCTTTGTGCGCCTTCTGCGCACCCGGGACTAACCCTCAGGCGTAGTTATCCGAACGTAACCTGCTCCGACTATCGGAGGGGGCTTAATTCGTGTAACAGTTTACTTACGCCAATTTTCGAAGCAACTTTTGAGTAAATTTGGCAATGCCAAAACAAGGAGGTTTGATGCGTACATTATCGACCCGTCGCTGGGTGGCCACCGTGGCCGCCGCGGCCGCGGCAACACTGATCCTCGCCGGTTGTGCCGGCGGTGCCGACAATGGCGGCGACAGCGGGGCCTCGAACAAGGACAACGTGACCTACGCCCTGCCCGCGGGTACCGGCCCCAACTGGCTGCTGCCGATGTCCCCGCCGGACAAGATGGCCACCCACAACAAGGCCCTGAAGTCCACCATGTGGGTTCCGCTGTTCGAATACGACGGCACCGGCGGCGCGATGGACTGGGACAAGAAGGCCTCGGCCGCCAAGTCCTACGAGTTCTCGCCCGACGGTACCTCGGTCAAGATCACCCTGAATGACCTCGACTGGAGCGACGGCAAGCCCGTCACCTCCCGCGACGTGGAGTTCTGGTACAACCTGGCCCGCTACAACAACACCAAGATCGGTGGCTACTCCAAGGGCAACATGCCCGATAACGTCACGAAGTTCGAGATCAATGACGACAAGAACTTCACCCTGACCTTCGACAAGGTGTACAACCAGGACTTCCTGCTGGCCAACCAGCTGACCCTGATCTACCCGATGCCTCAGCACGTCTGGGACAAGTCGGCCGACGGCGAAGCCGTGGGCGACCTGGATCGCGACGAGGCCGGGGCCCAGAAGGTCCTCGACTACCTGTTCAAGCAGGCCGAGGACATGTCCACCTACGCCACCAACCCGCTGTGGAAGACCGTCTCGGGCCCCTACACCGTGGCCAAGTGGACCGATGCCGGCCAGGTTGAGCTGACCGCCAACGAGAAGTACACCGGCGTGGACAAGGCCAAGATCAAGAACGTGACCTTCATGCCCTTCACCTCGGCCGACGCCGAGATGAACGTGGTGCGCTCGGGAGATCTGGACTACGGCTACATCACCTCGGCTCAGCTGAGCTCCAAGGCCCAGTTCGAGAACCTCGGCTACAAGATTGACCCCTGGAAGGGCTGGTCGATCACCTACATGCCGTACAACTTCGCCAACCCCACCATGGGCCCGGTCTACAAGCAGCTCTACGTGCGTCAGGCTCTGCAGCACGCGATCGACCAGAAGTCGATCTCGGATGTCATCTGGAAGGGTGCCGCGACCCCGGGTTACGGCCCGATCCCGCAGGACCCCGCGACCGACTACCTCTCCGACGAGCAGAAGAACAACCCGTACCCGTTCGATCTCAAGGCCTCGGAGAAGCTCTTCACCGACCACGGCTGGAAGAAGAACGCCCAGGGTGTCCTCACCTGTGAAAACGCCGGTTCCGGCGCCGACCAGTGTGGTGACGGAATCGCCGCCGGCCAGGCCATGAACATCGTGGTCACCACCCAGAACGGCTCGCAGGAGACCGACAACATGATGGCTGAGATTAAGTCCTCGCTGCAGAAGGTTGGCGTGAACATGACCATCGACGCGATCCCGCTGGACTCGGTGCTCACCGAGGCTCAGAGCTGCAAGACCGGTGGCGACTGCAAGTGGGAGCTGGTCTTCTTCGGCACCGCCGGGAGCTGGTACTTCTCCGCCTACCCCAACGGTGAGCGCGTGTTCGCCAAGGACACCAAGTGGAACGCCGGTCAGTACGACAACCCCGAGGCCGAGCAGCTGATCACCGATCTGACCTTCTCGACCGACAAGGACATCGCCAAGAAGTACTCGGCGCTGCTGGCTAAGGACCTGCCCGTGATGTGGATGCCGAACCCGGTATACCAGGTCTCGGTCATCAAGAAGGGCCTGGACATCGGCGGACAGCAGGACCCGGGAGCCTCGTTCTACCCGCAGCGTTGGTCCTGGAAGTAATCGGATAACACCCCTCTAACGGAAGCACCATGAGCACACTGACAAAAACCAAGCGACCACGGGGAAACATCGGTACGTTCCTCGCGCGACGGATATTCCAATCCGTGATCGTGATTCTGATCGTCACGCTCATCGTGTTTTCACTGTTACACCTGGCGCTGCCCCAGGGCCCCGCACTCGGGGTCCTGGGTATGCAGGCCACACAGGAGCAGATCGACGCCTTCAATCACAAAAACGGCTTCGATCTGCCCCTGTGGCAGCAGTACCTGAACTTCCTGTGGCAGTTGCTGCACGGGGATCTCGGGGCCTCGTTCACCCTGAATAAGCCGGTATCGGTGGCGATCGGTCAGCGCCTGCCCAAGACCATGGCCCTCGCCCTGATCGGCATGATCGTCGCGCTGATCGTGGCCATCCCGATGGGGATCTACCAGGCCACCCGCCGCGGCAAGATCGGCGATGTGGCCCTCACCGCGTGGAACTTTGTGATCTACTCCACGCCCTCCTTCTTCCTGGGTCTGATCCTGGTGATCGTGTTCAGCCAGTGGCTGCGCTGGTTCCCCGCCCAGGCCCCGCAGGGCTCGACCGTGGGCGAGGTGCTCGCCAACCCGGCGGGACTCGTGCTGCCGGTGCTGACCATGGCGCTGGGTATCATCGCGACCTTCTCGCGCTACATGCGCTCGGCCACGATCGACAACCTCTCCGAGGACTACGTCCGCACCGCCCGCGCCAAGGGAACCTCGGTCACCGTGGTGGTGACCCGGCACGTGGTCCGCAACTCGCTGACCCCGGTCATCGCGATGCTCGGCTACTACCTGCCGGTGATGTTCGGTGGCATGATCGTGGTCGAATCCCTCTTCAACTATCCGGGAATGGGCCTGCTGTTCTGGACCGCCGCCCAGACCTCGGACTACCCCGTGCTGCTGGGTTGTGTGCTGATCATCGCGATCGCCACCGTGGTGGGCTCGCTGCTCGCCGACCTCATCCAGGCACTGCTTGACCCACGAACCAGAGGGGAACTCGCATGAGCGACGTCACCGCAACCCCGGCCGCGACCCCCGCGCCGCAGCCGCGCACCGCGAAGCCCGGACGCCGGGCCCTCGCCCGCTTCACCTCAAACCGATTGGCCGTCTTCGGGCTGATCGTCCTGGTGCTGTTCCTGATCTTCTGCTTCCTCGGGCCGTTGTTCTACCAGACCGATCAGGTGCACACGAACCTCTCCGAGGCCTCGCTGCGTCCCGGTGAGCGGGGCCACCTGCTCGGCACCGATGACGTGGGATATGACGTGCTGGGCCGGCTGATGATCGCCGGTCAGACCTCGATCATCATCGGTCTGGCCGCCGGTGTGCTGGCCACCCTGATCGGCTCCTTCTGGGGTGCCATCGCCGGATACGTCGGCGGCTGGGTCGACTCGGTCATGATGCGGATCGTGGACGCCGGTATCGCGATCCCCGCGACCTTCCTGCTGCTGATCATCTCGACCATCGCCCGGCCGAGTGTCCCGCTGATGATCCTGGTCATCGGCCTGGTTTCCTGGCTGGTACCCGCCCGTCTGGTGCGGGCCGAGTCGATCTCGCTGAAGTCCCGCGAGTATGTGCTCGCGATCCGCGCGATGGGTGGCACCCACTCCCGCGCGATCACACGCCACATCATCCCCAACTCGGTGGGCACCATCATCGTCAACGCGACCTTCCAGGTGGCCGACGCGATCCTGCTGGTTGCCTACATCTCCTTCCTGGGCATGGGTGTGCAAAAGCCCGCGACCGACTGGGGTGCGATGCTCACCAGCGGTATCTCCTACACCTACGGCGGCGCCTGGTGGCTGATCCTGCCCGCCGGATTCTGCATCGTCCTGGTTGTGGTTGCGTTCAACTGCATCGGTGACGGCCTGCGCGACTACTTCGACGTGAAGGGACGACTCAAGTGAGTTCCGAAACCACCTCCGCACGCGAGCCCGTGCTGGAAATCACCGACCTCACCGTCGACTTCCACACCGATAACGGTGTGATCCCCGCGGTCAAGGGCATCTCGCTGAACCTCTATCCGGGCGAGGTGCTGGCCCTGGTGGGCGAGTCGGGCTCGGGCAAGTCGGTCACCTCGATGGCCGTGCTGCGCCTGCTGCCCGGCACCTCCAAGGTGGGCGGCACCATCCGCTTCGCCGGCAACGACCTGGCCACGCTCAGCGAGGCCAAGATGAACGGGGTGCGCGGGAAGGACATCGCGATGGTGTTCCAGGAGCCGATGACGGCCCTGAACCCCACCATGCGCATCGGCGAGCAGATCACCGAGGTACTGCTGAACCACGACATGTGCCCCAAGGATCAGGCGTGGGAGCGCGCGGTTGAGCTGCTGGGCCGGGTCGGTATTCCCGAGCCCGAGCGCCGCGCCAAGGGCTTCCCGCATGAGCTTTCGGGTGGACAGCGCCAGCGCGTGGTCATCGCGATCGCGCTGGCCTGCAACCCGCGCATCATCATCGCCGACGAGCCCACGACCGCGCTGGACGTGACCGTTCAGGCCGAGATTCTCGACCTGATTCGCGGACTGGCCGCCGAGTCCAACACCGCGTTCCTGCTGGTCACCCACAACATGGGTGTGGTGGCGGACGTCGCCGACCGGGTCGCCGTGATGTTCCGCGGAAATCTGGTCGAGGAGGGCCCGGCCGAGCGCGTGCTGCTGGCCCCCGAGGCCGACTACTCGCGTCGCCTGCTGGATGCCGTGCCCAAGCTGCCCGAGGCTGCCTGGAGCGAGATCGCCGGGATTGCCGAGGGAGTCCCGGGCCAGGTCATTCAGATTGATGGCGTGGTCAGCGAGCCCGCCGTGGACGGTGCGACGCCGGGCCCAGGATCCGAAGCCGCGCTCGGCCAGACGTCCGTGCGCCACGACGGCGCAACGCCGGTAACCGAGGCCGAGTTTGCCCGCCAGGACGGGTCCGAGGCGGCCCTGGAACTGGTGGATACCACCGTGCAGTACACCCGCAAGGGTTCCACCTTCACCGCGCTGGACGCCGTGAGCCTGACCATCGCCCGCGGCGAGATCGTCGGTCTGGTGGGGGAGTCGGGTTCGGGCAAGTCGACCCTGGGTCGCGCGGCCCTGGGACTTGCCCCGCTGGCCGGCGGACACGTCAACATCTTCGGGCAGCCGGTCCGCGACCGCGCGCTGCTCAACCGCCGCGAGCGTGCGGCCCGCGCCCGGGTGGGGGTGATCTTCCAGGATCCGGGTTCCTCATTGGATCCGCGGATGACCATCGCCGACTGCATCGCCGAACCCCTCGTGGTGCACGGCTGGCAGGGCAAGCGCGCCTCCTCGGCGCTTCGCCGCAAGCGTGTGGCCGAGCTGCTGGATGCGGTCGAGCTGCCCAAGGACTTCGCTGACCGCTATCCGCATGAGCTCTCCGGTGGACAGCGGCAGCGGGTGGGGCTGGCGCGTTCGATCGCGCTTGAGCCGGGACTGATCATCGCCGATGAGCCGACCTCGGCCCTGGACGTTTCGGTCCAGGCGAGCGTGCTCGCGGTGCTGCGTGAACTGCAGGAGCGCTACGGTTTTGCGTGCCTGTTCATCAGCCACGACCTCGCGGTGGTGCACGATATCGCGCACCGCGTGGCGGTGATGTATCGCGGCGGCATCGTTGAGGAGGGCCTGAGCTCCGACGTTCTGGTCCGGCCGCAGCACGAGTACAGCAAGCGTCTGCTGGCCTCGGCGCCCTCGCCGGACCCGGTCGAACAGGCGCGTCGCCGCGCGGCCCGCGCGATTCTCGCCGAGAGCGTCGCGTGAGCGCTGCCGTAGCCGCCTCGGGGGAAAACGTGGTTGCGGGTGTCGACATTGGCGGCACCTCCACCCTGGTGGTTTTTGTAGATGAGCACGGCCGCGTGGTCGCCGAGCGTGGCGGGGCTACCCCCGCGCTGGTGAGCGGCGAGGCGATGGTGCAGCTCGCGGTGGACCTGATTGCCGAGCTGAGCGCCGAGACCGGGTTGTCCCCGGTGTCGGTGGGCATCGGTGCGGCCGGGGTTGTAGATCCTCAGACCCGACGTATCGTGGCGGCCAGCGCCTCGTTTGTGGGCTGGGCCGGCTACAGCGTGGGCGCGCACCTGGACCGCGAGCTGGGCATCCCCAACTCGCTGGTCAACGACGTGAACGCGTTCCTGCTGGGCGAGCTGTCCTTTGGGGTCGCCCGCGGGCTGGATAACGTGGCCGGGATCACCCTGGGTACCGGCGTGGGTGGCGCGATCTACCTCGACGGGGCGCTCTGGGAGGGACCCGAGGGGGCCGCCGGTGAGCTGGGGCACAGTCCGAGCTACGTGGTGCCCGGGCACGGCGAGGAGCCGTGCACCTGCGGGCAGTCGGCGCACCTGGAGTCGATCGCCTCGGGACGCTCGATCGAGCGCCGCTACCGAGCCCGGGCCGGCCAGAGCGCCGCGGATCTGCCAGTGGGCGACGGTGCGGCCCTGGCCGCCCGTGCCCGCGCGGGGGATGGTGCGGCGGCCAACGTGTTTGCCGAGGCCGGGCTGATGATCGGCCAGACCGCGGTCACCCTGGCGGCCACCCTCGACCTCGGTCACCTCGTTGTGGGTGGCGGGGTGAGCGGTGCCTGGGACCTGATCGAACCGGGCATCCGCACCTACCTCGCCGAGCACCCGCCGGTCAGCGGCCGCACCCTGGTGATCAGCCGCGCCGAGCTGGGCTCACACGCGGTCGCGCTGGGGGCCGCCAGCAGCGCCCGCGCCCTCGTGGCCGTGCCCGTCGCCGGCTAGCTCACCTCTCTCCACACACGGAACGCGCCGGACCCGATGCGGGGTCCGGCGCGTTCTACTATGTGGTGGTTAGGGGGCGGAGGGAGGCACCGGATCGACCGCGTCTCGGTCCACCCGGTCGATTCGTTCTCGTTCGCGGTCTCGGCGGTCGATGAGCGCCTGATCCCGTTTTCTGATGCGCGGGTACAGCGCCAGGAATCCCCAGGCGAGCACCAGACCGATCGGAATGCCCGGGACGCCGTTACCGGTCAGCCACAGCGAGACCAGGGTGCTCGAGAGCATGATGAGCGCGTACACCACGGTCGGCAGGACGGGACTGCGGAAACCGAGGAGCCCGCCGAGCCCGGTGAGAAAACCAGCGGTGATCGAACCCGGAGGGCGCGAAGGTGCCGGGGCCGTGGACGGCACAGGGGCCTCGGGCGGTGCATCGATCGAGCGCCAGCTAGTTTCCCTCATGACTCATCCCTCCGCTCCCGGCGGCGGGACCGCGCACGCAGCCCTGCACGTAGCCGTTGATGAACGTGACCTTCGCCGAACCGGTGAAGTTGGCGGTACAGTCCGATATGAGCTGGCCGATGAAAAAATCGGCCGTGGAGCGCAGGCCAAACAGGGCCGAGATGGCCTTGGACGGCCAGCCGGGGATCCATCCCACCACCAGGCCGATGGCTCCCGCATAGCCGCCGGAATTTGCATACTCATCGGAGAGCTGACGGGCGGCACAGGCGTTCAGCGTGACGATCTGGTAGAACGCATCCGGGGTCGCCCAGACGTCGCTGCCCGTGCCGCGGGCGGTACAGCCCACGGCGGCGACTGCCGGTTCCGACGCCGTCAGCGGGACCGCGGCGACCAGCGAGAACCCCAGGGAGAGGCACAGGAGCAACGCCAGCAGGCGGGATCGTGGACGCCGACCTCGGCCCGGTGACATGCCACGTCCGGGCGGGGTTTCGAGCGTCGAGACGGGACGGAGAGAAGGGAGCTGAATGGTCATGAGAGAATCCCCCGATTCCTAGTAAGTGACCGTTGAGGGCACGCTACGCTCATGAATCGATGCCATACAAGTATTGCTTCTGGATGTGCGGCAACCGCACAGGAAGGAGGATGTCGCCGTCCGCTCGGAAACAGCCAAATGGCGGATGCCGCCGGATCCTGTCTCGAAAAGGTATGCCCCCGGACTCCGCCGAATACGGCCCGACGTCGGGCTAGCGCTCGGCTCGAACCCGTGCCGCCCAGTCGCCGAGCAGGGCCGCGGTGAGCTCCGGCCGGTCGAGGTGGACGTTGTGGCCCGCGGCGTCCAGGGCGACAAAGGTCGCGCGGGGATAGTGGTCGAGGGTTGCCCAGGTGTCCCGGTAGCCCACCACGTTGTCCTGCCGGGCGGTGAGGAACAGCGCCGGCCGCGTCCAGGGCTCGGGGGAGGCAGCCTCGGGCTCGATCGGCAGGGTGTAGCGGGCGGCGATCCGGCCCAGGCCGATCGGATCGGCCGAGGCGAGGCCCGGCTGCACGTGCTCGAGGAATGCGCGGACATTTTCGGGACTCTGCACCACCGCCAGCTCGGCGTAGGCGGAAGCCGCATCCCCGGCGAGGGCGAGAGCCTCGGGATCGTGACGGAGAACCATGGGTTCGGGCACGTCGCGCGCCTCATGCCGGGAGACCACCACGCCCACCACCGTGGCCAAGCCGATCACCCGATCTCGGAAGCGGTGCGCGAGGGCGCGGGCGAGCATCCCGCCCAGGGAGTAGCCCAGCAGTGCAAAGGGCTCCGAACCGACAAGCGCGGTGATCTCGGCGGCCACGGCGTCCACCATGTCCGCGGTGCTGCGCACCTCGCCCACCGGGGTGCCGGCGGTGCCGGGCAGATCCAGGTAGAGGCGACGCCATCCGCCCGCCCGCTCAAATACCGCGTCCAACGGCAGCAGGCTGCGGTGATCCACCCCGAATCCGTGCAGCAGAATCAGCGGGGTGCCCGCGCCACGTTCGATCACATGCATGCGCCCAGCCTAGCCGCGGGCACCGACGCGCCCCGACGCAGGGCGCAACACAAACGGCCCGCCGGAAACCGACGGGCCGTGAGTGTGCGCGAGCCTACTGCTCGAGTGCGCGGGTGATGATCGCCGTCTGCTCGGCGGCGTGACGCTTGGCCGACCCGGTGGCGGGGGAGGCCGAGGCGCGACGCGAGATCACGCGAACGCGACGCTCGGGCAGCAGCTTGCGGGTCTCCAGGGCGATGAACGGCCACGCACCCTGGTTCTCCGGCTCATCCTGCACCCAGACCAGCTCGGCGTTGGGGTAGCGCTCGGCGACCGCGGTCAGCTCGTGGCCGGGCAGCGGATAGTACTGCTCCAGGCGAACCAGGGCGATCTTCTCGTCCGGGTTCTTGGCCAGCTCGGCGGCCAGGTCCCAGTGGATCTTGCCGGCGTGCAGCAGGACCCGGGTGACGGCGGCGGGATCGGTGATCCGGGCGTCGTCAATAACCGGCTCGAACTTGCCCGAGGTGAAGTCGCCGATCTCGCTGGTCGCTCCGCGCAGGCGCAGCATGGCCTTCGGGGTGAAGACCACCAGCGGACGACGCGGACGTGCGTAGGCCTGACGGCGCAGCAGGTGGAAGTAGCTGGCCGGGGTCGACGGACGGGCCACGGTCATGTTGTTCTCGGCGGCGAGCTGCAGGAAGCGCTCGATCCGGGCGGAGGAGTGATCCGGGCCCTGACCCTCGAAACCGTGCGGCAGCAGCAGCACAACGCTCGAGCGCTGTCCCCACTTCTGCTCGGCCGAGGAGATGAACTCGTCGATGATGGTCTGCGCACCGTTGGCGAAGTCACCAAACTGTGCCTCCCACAGCACCAGGGCGTCGGGACGCTCGACCGAGTACCCGTACTCGAAGCCCATGACCGCGTACTCGCTCAGCAGCGAGTCGTAGATCCAGAATCGAGCCTGCGACTCGGAGAGGTTCGCCAGCGGCAGCCACTCCTGGCCGCTCACCCGGTCGTGCAGGACCGCGTGACGCTGCACGAAGGTGCCGCGGCGGCTGTCCTGACCACTCATGCGCACCGGGGTGCCCTCCATGAGCAGCGAACCCAGGGCGAGCAGCTCGCCGAAGCCCCAGTCCACGCTGCCGTTGCGGCTCATGTCCAGGCGCTTCTGCAGCAGCTGCTGCAGCTTGGGGTGCACGGTGAAGCCCTCGGGCTTGTTGTTGAACGCGTCGCCGATCTGGTGGACCAGCGCCTCGCTGACACCGGTCGAGGCGGGCTCGCCGGTGTAGCCGTCGTCCTCACCCTCGGCGGCAGGCAGCACCAGCACGTTGGAGGAGGTCTGCGCCGCATGGGTCTCCATGAAGGCGCGTTCCAGGCGGTCCTGGAAGTCGCGGTGGGCGGCCTCGTACTCCTCCTGGGTGATGTCCCCACGGCCAACCAGGCCCTCGGTGTAGAGCTTGCGGACGCTGCGCTTGGCCTCGATCAGGTTGTACATCAGCGGCTGGGTCATCGAGGGGTCATCACCCTCGTTGTGACCGCGACGACGGTAGCAGATCAGGTCGATCACGACGTCCTTGTGGAACTTCTGACGGAACTCGAAGGCGAGCTCGGCCACCCGAACCACGGCCTCGGGGTCATCCCCGTTGACGTGCCAGATCGGTGCCTGGATGGTCTTGGCCACGTCGCTCGAGTAGGTCGAGGTGCGTCCCTCGCCCGGCGTCGTGGTGAAGCCCACCTGGTTGTTGACGATGACGTGGATGGTTCCACCGGTGCGGTATCCGCGCAGCTGGGACATCTGCATGGTCTCCAGGACCACACCCTGTCCGGCCATCGCCGCATCTCCGTGCACCAGGATCGGCAGCGTGGTAAACGTGCCGATGGGCTGACGGTCCTGCTTGGCGCGCACGATGCCCTCCAGGACACCGTTGACGGCCTCGAGGTGCGAGGGGTTCGCGGCCAGGTAAACCGGCAGCTGCTCCCCGCCGGCACCGTGGAAGGTGCCCTCGGTGCCCAGGTGGTACTTCACGTCTCCGGAACCGGAGATGTTCTCGTTGGTGCGTCCCTCAAACTCGCGGAAAATCTGACCGTAGGTCTTGCCGGCGATGTTGGTGAGGACGTTCAGGCGTCCGCGGTGGGCCATACCGATGGCCGCGCCGTCGAGGTTTGCCTCGGCCGCACCCTGCAGGATGGCATCGAGCAGCGGAATAACCGACTCGCCACCCTCGAGGCTGAAGCGCTTCTGACCCACGTACTTGGTCTGCAGGAAGGTCTCGAAGGCCTCGGCCTCGTTGAGCTTGCCGAGGATGCGCAGCTGCTCATCGCGCGTCGGCTTGGCGTAGGGACGCTCGACCTTGTCCTGCATCCACTGACGCTGGGCCGGATCCTGGATGTGCATGTACTCCAGGCCGATGGTGCGGCAGTAGGAGTCGCGCAGGATGCCCAGGATGTCGCGCAGCTTGGCGGTCTGGGTGCCGCCGAGGCCGCCGGTGACAAACTCGCGGTCCAGGTCCCAGAAGGTGAGGCCGTGGCTGGAGATGTCGAGGTCGGGGTGGCGACGCTGGACGTATTCCAGCGGATCCACATCGGCCATCAGGTGACCGCGCACGCGGAAGGCGTTGACGAGTTCCTGGACCCGGGAGGTCTTGTTCAGGAAGCCGCTGACATCCACCGAGATATCCGGTGCCCAGTGAATGGGGTCATAGGGGATGCGCAGGGCGGCGAAGATGTCCTCGTAGAAGTTACGCTGACCGAGCAGCAGCTCGTGCACGCGCTTGAGGAACTCACCCGAACCCGCACCCTGGATGACGCGGTGGTCATAGGTGGAGGTCAGGGTGATGGTCTTGCCGATGCCCAGGTCCACCAGCGTCTTGGGGCTGGAACCCTGGAACTCGGCCGGGTAGTCCAGCGCACCGGCACCGATGATGCAGCCCTGGCCCGACATCAGGCGCGGCACCGAGTGCACGGTTCCGATGCCGCCGGGGTTGGTCAGCGAGATGGTGGTGCCGGCATAGTCGGCCATGGTGAGCTTGTTATTGCGTCCGCGCTTGATGAGGTCTTCATACGCGGAGAGATACTCGCTGAAGCTCATCGTGTCGGCGGCCTTGATCGAGGGCACCACGAGCGAGCGGGTTCCATCGGGCTTGGGCACGTCGATCGCGATACCGAGGTTGATGTGCGCCGGGGCCACCACGCTCGGCTTGCCGTCGATCTCGGCGTAGTAGACGTTCTGGCTCGGGGTCTCCTTGATCGCCTGGATCAGCGCCCAGCCGATCAGGTGGGTGAAGGACACCTTGCCACCGCGGGCGCGGGCCAGGTGGTTGTTGATGACGATGCGGTTGTCGATCATCAGCTTCGCCGGAATGGTGCGCACGCTGGTGGCGGTGGGGACCGCTACCGATGCGTCCATGTTCTTGGCGAGGGTCTTGGCCAGACCCTTGAGCGGGGTGACCACATCCTCCGCGGGCTCCGCCGCGGGGGCCGCGGCATCGGCGTCGGGCTTCTTTGCCGGACGCGGGGCCTGTGCGGGGATCGGGTTCGCATTGGGCTGATGCGCGGTGGTGCGTGCCACCGGCTGCGCGCCGGTGGCGGGGGCCGGGGGCGCCGGCTGCGCGGCGGTCGGCTCGGCCGATGCCGCGGGGGTCGATGTTGCCGGGGCCGATGTCGCGGGGACTCCACCGCCGATCGCCCCGGTCTGCCCGGCCTGTTGGCTCGTGTGGAAGGCCTCAAGCGTGGGCCACCACGACTCATCCACCGAGTTCTTATCCGCTAAAAATTTCTCGTAAAGCTCTTCGACCAACCACTCGTTGGCCCCGAACTCTCCGGACGAACCGTCCCCGGCTCCGACTCCGGTCAACTGGCTTGACACCGCCAGACCACCACTCTCTCCGTGACATTTGCGAACTCAGCGACGTAGGTTGCGACGCTGCATATCTACTGCACAAGCCTAGACCTTTTTTTAGGTTCCAGGAATGTTCGGGCCCGGTGAGGTGTGAAATCCGTCGCCGGTCTTGTCACGCAGACATTTTGTGGACTTTCTGATGCGGCTTTCGACGCGGTTTGTTATGCTATTTGGCACAATGGATGACCCTCCTCGATCTCTCATGCCCGGCCACCTTCGACATAGACACGCCCTCACGGCGGTGATCTAAATGTCGGAATGGGTGCTGCTGGGCATCGGTTTGTTGCTGACGGTAGGTACCGGATTCTTCGTTGCCTCCGAATTCGCCCTGGTGAACCTCGATCGTTCCGATCTTGAGGCCCGGCGCGACCGTGGTGAGCAAAAGCTCACCCGCACGATTGGCGCCCTGCGCCATACCTCTACACACCTCTCCAGCGCGCAGCTGGGCATCACGCTCACCACGCTGCTCGCGGGTTACACCCTGGAGCCCGGAATCTCGCGGCTGCTCGCCGATCCCTTTATTAGTTGGGGCGTGAGCGAGGACGCGATCGGGCCAATCTCGAGCGTGGTGGCCATCGTGATCGCCACCCTGATCTCGATGGTGATCGGCGAACTGGTACCCAAGAACTTCGCCCTCGCGTTGCCGCTGGCAACCGCGAAGGTCGTGGTACCGTTCCAGACCGCCTTCACCGCAATCTTTCGACCCGCTGTACAAGTCCTGAACGGAAGCGCCAACGGCGTGTTGCGCTCGGTGGGCATCGAGCCCAAGGAGGAACTCTCCGGGGCCCGAACCGCCGAGGAACTCTCCAGCCTGCTGCGCCGCTCGGCGGGGGCGGGAACCCTGGAGGAGGACACCGCGACGCTGCTGGATCGCACCCTGCGTTTCTCGGCTCACGACGCCTCGGATGTGATGACCCCGCGCCTGCGCGTGGTCGCCGCATCCCGCACCGATCCCGCCCAGGCGGTTCTGGACCTCGCCCGCGAGACCGGATTCTCCCGCTTCCCGGTGATCGACACCGATATCGATGACATCGTCGGGATCGTGCATCTCAAGCACGCGGTGGGCGTGCCGCGCGAGCGTCGCGCGGACGTTCCTGTGTCGGCCCTGCAGGTCGACGTGCTGCGTGTCCCCGAGACGATGCCCCTGGACTTCCTACTGGGCGAACTGCGCGGCCGTGGCCTGCAGATGGCCGTGGTGGTGGACGAGTACGGCGGAACGGCCGGCGTCGCGACCCTGGAAGACCTGGTCGAGGAAATCGTCGGCGAGGTATCGGACGAACACGACCGCACCAGCGCGGGCGTGGTGAACTCGGTGGAGGGCGTGCTCTTCCCGGGCAGCCTGCGCCCCGACGAGCTGCGCGAGCGCACCGGCATTCTGGTGCCCGAAGAGGGACCCTATGAGACCGTCGCCGGTTACCTGATGGCGATGCTGGGACGCGTCCCGGCGATCGGCGACGAGTACGCCGCCGAGCACGGCACCTTCCGGGTCGAGCGGATGGACGGACACCGGATCGACCGGATCCGCTTCCGCAGCACCGAGCGCCTGGCATCCGATGCCGCCGCCACGAGCGAGGCCGACACACCGACCCCCGCGGTCTCCGACGCCGAAAACAGCGCCCCGCGCACCGGCGTCACGCTGATCCCGGAGGCCATCACCCGCCCGAATGAGGACCCGAAGAATAAGGAGGTGCAGCGATGAGCGACTGGGCCGGAATCGCCTGGCTGTTTGTGCTGCTGCTGGGCAACGCCTTCTTCGTGGGTGCCGAGTTTGCGGTGATCTCCGCACGCCGCTCGCAGATCGAGCCGCTGGCCGAAAAGGGCAAGCGCAGCGCGATCACCGCGCTCTGGGCGATGGAACACGCGACCCTGATGCTGGCCACCAGCCAGCTGGGTATCACCGTGTGTTCGCTGCTGATCCTGAACGTATCCGAGCCGGCGATCCACCACCTGCTGGGGTATCCGCTGGCGCTGACCGGGCTGCCCGATGGCGTGGTGAGCACGATCGCGTTCATCATCACCCTGCTGCTGGTGTCCTACCTGCACGTGGTGTTTGGTGAGATGGTTCCCAAGAACCTCTCCTTCTCGGTGCCCGATCGCGCGGTGCTGATCCTGGCCCCGCCGCTGGTGTTTATCGCCCGCGTGTTCAAGCCGATCATCTGGGGTTTGAACTGGTTCGCGAACCTGGTTCTGCACGCGATGCGGGTGGTGCCCAAGAACGAGGCCAACTCGACCTTCACCCTGGACGAGGTCGCCACGATCGTGTCCCAGTCCACCCGCGAGGGTGTGCTGACCGATAACTCGGGCGCGCTGACTGCGGCGTTTGAGTTCACCGGTAAGAAGGTATCCGATGTGGCGATCCCCACCGCCGAGCTGGTGACCCTGCCCGCGGGCGTGACCACCTCGCAGCTGGAGCGGGCGGTGGCCAAGAAGGGCTTCTCGCGCTACGTGATCACCGGGTCGGGTGAGGGGGAGGAACACGACCTCCTCGGCTACCTGCACCTCAAGGACGTGCTGCGCTTTGACACCGGTGGCGATGAGGACTCCCCGGATCAGCCGATTCCGCTGCGTCGGATCCGCCGGTTGATCTCGCTGCCCGAAACCGAGGACCTGGAGGACGCCCTGGCGACGATGCGTCGCTCGGGTTCGCACCTGGCCCGCGCGATCGACACCGAGGGGCAGACCACCGGTGTGCTCTTCCTCGAGGACATCATCGAGGAGCTGGTGGGTGAGGTGCACGACGCCACCCGCCGCGATAACTAATCCACAGAGATGAACGACGTCCCCGCCGAGAACACTCGGCGGGGACGTCGTTTTGTGCTGCGCACCGTGGCGGTGTGGCGCCGGACTCGCGGGGCGAAACCCGACGTGCCTCGGTGACGGAGCCGCGGGCTAGTGGGACCGGTAGGGGGCTCGTCCATACGGGCCCGGGACGTAGTCGATCTCGGCACCCAGGACGTGCGCCGCCCGCAGCGGGAAGTGCGGATCGCGCAGCGCCTCGCGGCCGATCAGGATCGCATCGGCCTGGGCTTCGGTCAGCGTCTCGGCCACCTGCTCGGGCGTGGTGAACAGGCCCACCGCGGCGACCGGGATGCCGGTTGCCGCCCGCAGGCTCGCGGCGAAGGGCACCTGGTAGCCCGGGGCCACCGGGATGTGCTGGTGAGCCACCAGCCCGCCGGTCGAGACATCCAGCAGGTCGGCCCCGGCCGCCTCGGCGCGGCGACCGATGTCGGTGATGAGTTCCTCGGTGAGCCCGCCCTCGGCCCAGTCGGTGGCCGACAGGCGCACAAAGATCGGCAGGTCGCCGACCCGGGTGCGCACCTCGCGGATCACCAGCTCCAGCAGCTTGGCCCGGTTCTCCGGGCTGCCCCCAAACGAGTCGGTGCGGGTGTTGGACAACGGGGAGAGGAACGAGTGCAGCAGGTAGCCGTGGGCCGCGTGAATCTCGATCACCTTGAAGCCGGCATCCACCGCGCGCCGCGCAGCGGCCCCGAAGTCACGCACGACCCCGGCGATATCGGCGGTGGTCATCTCGCGCGGGGTGTTAAAGCCCTCAAACGCGATCGCCGACGGGGCGATGGTGGCCCAGCCGCCCTCGGACTCCGGCACGCTTCCGGTCTGATCCGTGCCCCAGGGACGATAGACCGAGGCCTTGCGTCCGGCGTGAGCCAGCTGGATACCCGGCAGCGCCCCCTGCGAGGTAATAAACGCGGTGATCGGTGCCCAGGCGGCGGCCTGCTGATCGTTCCAGATGCCGGTGTCCTGCGGGGAGATGCGTCCCTCGGGGGAGACCGCGGTGGCCTCGGCCAGCACGATGCCAGCTCCGCCGATCGCGAGCTGTCCCAGGTGGACGGCATGCCAGGCGGTGGGTACACCGTCCTGACGTTCCACCGCATACTGACACATCGGGGCGATCCAGATGCGGTTGCGAGCGGTGACTGAGCCCAGGGTCAGCGGGCTAAAGGGTGATGACATGGAAACCTTTTGACTGGCCGGTGCTAGGCGAGTTCGGTCAGGAACGCGCGCAGGCTGCCGGGGGAGGTGTACACGTGCCCGGTGATGCCGAGCTCGCGTGCGGCGGAGATGTTCTCCTCCTTGTTATCGATAAACACCATCCGGTCGGCGTCGATTCCCAGCAGGTTCAGTGTGTGAACATAGATGTCGTGATTGGGCTTGATCATGTCGATTTCGCCGCTGACAACAAACTCATCGAAGTAGCCCGCGAGCGGACCGTGACGGAAGTAGCCACCGAAATCGGCCCCGGCGTTGGAGAGCAGTGCGAGGCGGGTGCCGCCCTCGGAGAGTTCGCGGATGATCGCAAACACCTCGGGATCCACCGAGAGCCAGCTGCGGAAGTCGCTGATCCAGATCTCCTGAATTCGGGCGTCGTCCCAGTGGGTGCCCAGCTCGTCGGCGATGAGTCGCCAGTACTCCAGAACGCTGATGGTGCCCTGATCCAGCGGTGCGCGGTGCTTCCAATACGGCGGCAGTAGGGTTTCGGCATCCACGCCGGTCAGCTCGACGGTGCGGGCGAAATCCTCGGCGTTCTGGGGGAGCGAGATGACATCCCCGTAGTCAAAGACGACGGTGCGGGGGTTCAGGTTGAGGCTCATGGGTGTCCCTTCTTTGGGGCCCAGCGTATCCGTTTGCCTGCCAAACTCATGGAATCGTTACGCGCGCCACCTAGGATGAGGATGTGAATTCCCGACTTACCCCGTACTGGGTCATCTTTGTCCTTGTCCACCTCTGGGCATTCTGGCTCGCACTGACCTCCTCGGGGTACCCGCTGGGAGACGTCACGATCGTGTACCTCCCGTGGTCCGAACAGGCCATGAACGGCGGATCGATCGTGGGGATCAACCAGCCCTGGGTCTATCCGATCCTGGCGCTGCTGCCGATGATCCCGCCGCTGGCCTTCGGCCACGAGCTGTATGCGGTGGGCTGGCTGGTGATGTGTTCGGTGCTCAACGCGATTGCCTACGCGGTGCTGCTGGGCAACGGACGCTCGTTGGGACGTAAGCGTGCGGCCGTCTGGTGGATGGCCTTTATCGTGGTGCTGGGGCCGATCGTGATGGGCCGGATCGACGCGGTGACCGTGCCGATGGCGATCGTGGCGCTGCTGATCATCTCGCGCCATCCGATGGTCGCCTCGATCATCCTGAGCATCGCGACCTGGATGAAGATCTGGCCGGCCGCGGCCATCGGTGCGGCGATCCTGGTGCTGCGTCAGCGGGTCAAGATTCTGGTGGGCGGCATCTACACGACCCTGGTCGTGCTGGTTGCCGCGCTGTTTATCGGCGGATTCCCCAACGTGCTGTCCTTTATTACCCAGCAGACCGGGCGCGGTATTCAGGTTGAGGCCCCGGTGGCCGTGCCGTATCTGTGGATCGCCTCGCTGGGTGGCAACGCCAAGGTTTACTATGACCGCGACATCCTCACCTACCAGGTGCGTGGTGACGGGGTGGACGTGCTGACGGCCGTGATGACACCGCTGTTGGTGCTGGTGGTTGCGCTGATCGCGGTGCTGGCCTGGCGTGCCCAGCGCAGCCGCACCAGCGCGCTGCGTATCCTTCCGGTACTGGTGCTCGCCCTGGTCACCGCGATGATCGCCGTGAACAAGGTGGGATCGCCGCAGTTCATGGTGTGGTTTATCGCCCCGATTGTGTTTGGGCTGGTGGTTTCGGCCGAGCGGTTCCGTTTCCCGGCGGTGCTCGTGCTGGTGCTGGGCCTGCTGACCCAGCTGTTCTATCCGTACCTGTACGGATCGCTGCTGCGGACCGAGCTGTGGGCGGTCATCACGATCACCCTGCGCAATATCGGTACGCTGGTTCTACTGGTCTGGTGTGTGCGCGAGCTGTGGCGCCTGGGGGCGCCGCACGTGCTGCCCAGCGCCGAGACCCGTGCCGCGGCCGCCCAGGCGGCGGCCACCCCCATCATCAAGGAGAGCTAACATGCTGGTTGCATTTTCGGTTTCACCCAGTGGCAGCGATAACGCCGACGCCTCGGTTCACGACGCGGTAGCCGCCGCGGTCAAGATCGTGCGCGACTCGGGCCTGCCCAACCACACCGACTCGATGTTCACCACCATCGAGGGCGAGTGGGACGAGGTCTTCGCGGTGATCAAGGCCGCCACCGAGGCCGTGGGCGCCTTCGGGTCCCGCGTCTCGCTGGTGCTCAAGGCGGACATTCGCCCGGGCTACAGCGGCGAGCTGACGGCCAAGTTGGATCGCCTGGAAGAGGCGCTGGCGGAGTAGTCGCGGGCTCGGCGCGCGGACTAACGGTTTCGCTGGCGGACGGGGCGGTTTTATCGGAGCCGCTGGCTAGGCCGAGGGACGGCTCAGTTCGCGCGAGCCTCACGTCGCATCCTGAGATCCCGCGGCCAGGGCCAGGGCGGCACCGGGCCGGTCGGGGTGAAGCCGAGACGCTCGTAGAGTCGCTGGCTTGCGGGAGTGCTGGCGTCCAGGGTGGCGGTGGCACCCCGGGCATCGATATTGGTGAGGGCATGCCGGATGAGGTGCCCGCCGAGGCCGCGCCCGCGGGCAGCCTCGTCCACCACGACTGCCTCCAGGTGCCAGACATCCGCGGCGTCGGTGGCCGGTCGCGGATGGAACCAGAGTGCGAGGGCGAGCGGGGTGCCGGTGGGGCCGGCGATCAGATCGACCCGACCCTCGGCGAGGGCCACCCGCATCGCACGGCGGTAGTACACCCGCAGCACGAGTGCACGGGCAGGGGCCCAGCGGATGATGCGTCGCCAGGCCGGATCCCGGTCAAACACGCGCACCAGCAACGCGGTGGCCGCGCGTCGCAGGGCTGGCGTATCCACCTTGAGAATGTAGGGGAGAGAACCGTCCTGCGTCATGCCTGTTGTGCTCCTGGGTGCGGTGCCGGATGCCCTGATGGGCACCTCGAACTACTGCGCCCATCCTAGCCGCGGAGGGGCGTTGGCGCGGTGGTGCGGTGGGACACTGCCTAGAATAGATGTCAGGCGCAATGAATAGGTGCGCGGAGCGGGAGTCACACATGCCCAGGGTTTCCCGAGCAGAAACCGAGCGGAATCGAGCCGAGATCGAGCGGGTCGCCTCGCGCCTCATGCGCGAGCGTGGGTTCGGGGTCAGTGTGGCCGATGTGATGGGGGCTGCCGGCCTTACCCACGGCGGATTCTACAAGCACTTTGAGTCCAAGGATGCGCTGAATGCGATCTCCTGCACCCACGCATTTGATCAGTCCGCGAAAGACTGGCAGGCCTCGGTCGACCGCTCCGATGGCGATCTTACCCCCCGCACCGCGCTGATCGCCGACTACCTTGCCCCCGAAAATCGCGTCGATCCGGGGGAGGGGTGTCCGATGGCTGCCCTGGCAACGGATGTGGCACGCAGCCCTGTTGATGCCCCCGTGCGCGACAGCTTCGGCGAGGGTCTGGAGGGACTGATCGAGATTCTGACCCGCGCCGAGCCCGCCGGTGGGGAGCCCGCGCGGGCCCGGGCGCTCGGGGATATCTCCACGATGGTAGGCGCGATGGTGCTCGCCCGCGCGACCGAGGGCGACGCGCTCGCCGAAGAGATTATCGCCGCCGCGCGGACGGCCCTGCTGGGTGAGACGCCGGGCACCTAGGGCACAGAATCGGGTGCCTAGTGCCGAGCATCAAGCACTCGGCCGCCCGGCATACAGGCACGTGTGTCAGGCGGGGCCCACGTCTTCGAGGCGGTCGCCCGAGGGCTCGAACGGCCGCCTCGATACGTGCTACCAGGCGGTGGGCTTGGGGTTGCGCCGATCGAATCCCCGCTGGTGCCAGTAGGGGTAGATCGGATCGCGGTGGCTCACGGCATCCAGCCGGGCGATCTCCTCGGTGGTGAGCGACCAGGTCAGCAAGTCAAGATTCTGAGCGAGCTGCTGCTCGTTTCGGGCGCCGATGATGACGTTGGCCACGGTGGGCCTGCTCAACACCCAGTTCAGGGCAACCTGCGGAATTGACTTGCCGCGCTCCTGCGCGATCTCATCCAGCACATCGACGATGGGATACAGCGCCTCGGTGGGCACCGGGGGACCGTCCTGGTTGCCACCCTGGGCAATACGCCCCTCGGTGGGGGTGATTCCGCGGCGAATTTTTCCGGTGAGCCTGCCCGAAGCCAGCGGACTCCACACCATGGTGCCGAGTCCCTGATCCAGGGCGAGCGGCATGAGCTCCCACTCGTAGTCGCGATTGGCCAGTGAGTAGCTGCCCTGGTAAACGACGTAGCGGGCGAGTCCGTATCGTTCGGAGGTAGCCAGCGCCTTCATGACCTGCCAGCCGGAGAAGTTGGAGGCCCCAATATAGGAAATCTTGCCGCTGGAGACCAGATCGTCCAGGGCTCCGAGAGTTTCCTCCATCGGGGTCAGGGCGTCAAATCCGTGCATGAAGTAGAGGTCGATGTTGTCAGTGCGCAGGCGTCGCAGACTGTCCTCGACCGCACGCACGATGTGGTGACGGGACGAGCCCACCTGGTTGGGGTTCGCGCCCATCGCGAAGGTGCCCTTGGTGGCGATCAACGCCTGGTCGCGCTTGCCGGCGAGGGCCTGACCCAAAATCTCCTCGGAGAGTCCGCCCGAGTAGATATCGGCGGTGTCAAACATCGAGACCCCGTGATCCAGCGCGACGTCCACGATGCGCTGCGCCTCGGCCTGCTGAGTGGTGCCCCAGCGTTCAAAAAATGCCCCCGATCCACCAAACGTGGCGGTGCCGAGGCTGAGTGTGGGGACCATGAGTCCCGATTTTCCCAGCTGCCGATATTCCATGTGATTCTCCCTGTCGAGGATTCGGATTTATAGATGATGCTTATCATCTATAAATTCAAGAGGCGTGGGGAACGATTCATTCCCGAAAATGAAGATTCCGACGCACTCAATGAGGGTGGGCGGCACCGGATGCCTCAAAAATGCCCGAGTAATACGGTCGAATCGATTTGAGTAATGCCGTAAAATGGGTGTAATGTCCCGCACCTATGTCGACCCGGCGAGTATCACTCCGGCCCGGGTCCGTCTCTCCCTCTTCGCCCTGGCCATCGGGGCCTTCGGCATCGGTACCACCGAGTTTGTCGCGATGGGCCTGCTGCCCGATATTGCCCGCGATCTGCTGCCCGACGTCTACGCGACCAACCCCGAACTGGCCAACTCCCATGCGGGCTGGATGATCACCCTCTACGCCCTGGGCGTGGTGATCGGCGCGCCCACCATCGCCGCCGGAGTCGCCCGATTCTCCCGGAAAACCGTGCTGTTCTGGCTCGCCGTGGCCTTCACCGTGGGCACTCTGGCGACCGCGGTCCTGCCGAGCTTCGGCTGGATCCTCGCCGCCCGCTTCCTTGCCGGCCTCCCGCACGGTGCCTACTTCGGCATCGCCGCCCTGGTGGCCGCACGCCTGATGGGTCCCGAGAAGCGCGGCCGCGGCATCACCCTGGTGATGACCGGCCTCACCGTCTCCAACGTGATCGGGGTGCCCCTGGCCACCTCGATCGGTCAGAGCATGGGCTGGCGTGCGGCCTTCCTCTTGGTGGCCGGCATCTTTGCCCTCACCGCGGTGGCCGTGGCCCTGGTGATCCCGCGGGTCAAGGGCAACGCCGAGCAGACCCTGCGCCGTGAGCTGACCGTGTTCAAGCGTCCGCAGGTGTGGTTCGCGATCGGGATCGGGGCCATCGGGTTCGGCGGATTCTTCGCCGTCTACTCCTATCTGGCACCGCTCGGCACCGACGTGGCCGGCATCGATCCCGCCCACATCCCCTGGCTGTTGGCCACGATGGGTCTGGGCATGACCATCGGTACCCTCGCCGCCGGACACTTCGTGGACCGCAGCGTGCGCCGCACCCTCTACGGCTACTTCCTGATGATGGTGGTGGTCCTGATCGGGCTCTACTTCGCCGCCGGATGGGCACCGAGCCTGTTTATCTTCATCTTCCTGGTGGGCTTTGCCTCCAGCGGAATCGGCCCGGCCGTGCAGACCCGCCTGATGGATGTGGCCGGCGACGCCCAGTCCATCGCCGCGGCCCTCAACCACTCGGCCATGAACATCGGTAACGCCGTGGGTGCCTTCCTCGGCGGCCTGGTCATCGGCGCCCAGCTGGGCTACCGCGCCCCGATCTGGGTGGGCCTCGCGCTCACCATCGCCGGCATCCTGATCGTGATGGCCTCCTACCGAGCCCAGCGGCACCTGGCCCCGCACGAGCGCGTCTAACGCCCGTTAGACAGCCGAACGATGCGACTCCTGCCGGAGTAAGCCTCACGCCCGTTAGGCGGCGCTCTGACGCCTCGCATGCGCACGTCTCACACTCGTGAGGCAGCAAAATGGCCCCGTCCACGGACGGGGCCATTTTGTGTGTCCTAGTCGACGATGATGCCGTCGATGATTGCGCGCTTGCGCAGCGCCACCTTGGTGCCCACATCGTGGCCGGCACCGCGGTACTTCTCGCGGATGCGCTTGAGGTAGCTCTTGGCGGTCTCCTCGGAGATGCTCAGCTCGAAGGCGACGGACTTAACCGGCTCGCCGGAGGCGTACAGTGCCATCACGCGGCGCTCCTGCGCGCTGAGCTTGGGGGCACCACCCTGGGCGGTGTTGTTCAGGGCACCCTCAAGCTCGGCGGACACGAAGTTCTCCCCGCGGTTGGCCGCGCGGATCGCCTCGACGATCATCGTCGCGTCCTCGCTCTTGGCCAAGTAACCCATGGCACCGGCGGCGAGGGCCTCGCGCACCACCGCGGGCTCCGAGTAGGTGCTCATCAGCACGGTGCGGACACCGGTGGTGTTGAGGGTCGCGATCTTCAGCTAGATCGGGATGTTGTCCTTGAGGTCCAGGTCCAGCAGAACCACATCAACCGGGAACTCGGGGTGACCCAGCAGGTCGGGCCAGGTGGCTACGGCGGCCACCGGGACGATGTCTTCGGCGGCGGCGCGAATCCACTCGGTCAGGGCCGATAAGAGCATCCGGTGATCGTCAATGATCGCCAACCGAATGTGAGCGTCTTCACGGCTCATAGCTTCCTCTCGTCGTCCCCAAGACAGGGTGTGCCACCCGCACGGATATCTGAACTCCCGTAACGGTATTGCTAACACCATAGCGTCCGACACGGTCCAAACCGGGCCACGTCGCCGGTTCAATTTCCAAACGTGTCAATCCATCCACAACAATAATGATTACAAACGTGATCTGCGGCTCGTCGGGGGCCTCGTCGTGGAACTCGATCGTGGCCCGGGGATCGGTGTCACCATCGGTCACGGCCAGCAGCCAGAGCGCCGACAGCAGCCCGTCGCGCTGTTCTCGATTGAGCTTTGCGGCCAAACGTTGCGGATCGATAACGTTTAGGCGACCGGCCAGAACCGCCGACTCGGAGATCGCATGGGCGAGCCAGGTTTGCTGGTGTCCGGCGATCAGGTGGGCCCGCAGCTCGGTGGCTAATTCTCCCGCGCGCTTGGCATGTTCGGGATCAAGCGGCAGGGTCAGCGTGCCATCGGCGATCCGCGCAAACATCTCCTCCACCTCGCGGTCCAGCGCGGTCAGCCCGGCCGAGGTGCCCGAGCCGGGGCCGTAGGTGGGCAGCTCGATCGTGGCCTGCAGGAGCACCCGGTCCAGGGCCTGGGTCACCATTCGGCGATAGGTCCCCACGATCGTGATGGCGATGGCCAGCGGGACCAGCGCAAACACCATCATCACGCCCTCGGGTGGGCTGCGGTGAGGTTCATAGGCGGTTTGGACGATCAGCAAAAACGCGAATCCCGCGGTGAGTAGCGCCCCGGGCAGAATCATCTCGCCGGTGGGACGCAGCGTGGTCATCGCCACCAGCACCCCACCCACGGCCACCGCGGCGGTGGGGTAGACGGGGTTTTCGGCGATGTCCCACACCCCGGCAAAGTCCAGGGTGGCCGCGGTCAGCAGC
Source organism: Mycetocola sp. JXN-3 (assembly GCF_014522285.1). GTDB lineage: Bacteria > Actinomycetota > Actinomycetes > Actinomycetales > Microbacteriaceae > Mycetocola > Mycetocola saprophilus. Next base: position 2,703,591 of record NZ_CP041635.1, on the reverse strand, counting down.
AGCGTGACGATGACGCGGAAGGCCACCGGCCCCAACCGGGCCGAGGTTTTGCGCAGGTGCAGCACGGTGCCCACCACCACGCAGCCCAGCAGGATCCAGGCGAAGCGGGTGGGCAGGGACACCATATACCGCGACCAGTATTCGATCAGGCGGAGGTAGGAAACCGCGACCACGATCGTCCCGGCGAGGGCCAGGCCGGTCCCCAGGTGCACGGTGCTGAGGCGAGCGGTGGAGCGCGGTGCGCGGGGGTGGGTATCGCGCTGGTTCATCGCGGCACCTCCGGCGCGGTGATGGTGCCTAGCGTGTTGTGGCGGCTGCGCTGGTTCATCGCGGGACCTCCAGCATGATGGTGGTGCCGGCTCCCGGTGCGCTGAACACGCGGGCCGTCCCACCCACCTCGCCCACGCGGCCGATGATCGATTCGGACATGCCCAGCCGGTTCGGATCCCGCTCGGCGTTGGGGTCAAATCCGACGCCGCTGTCGGTGACCACCGCCCGCACCACGGTATCGGTCTCGCTCAGGGTCACATCGGCGGTGGATACCCCCGCATGACGACGCACGTTTTCCAGAGCCTCGGCCAGCGCCAGCAGGATCGCCTGGCCGCTGTGGGTGTAGGCGGAGATGCTCGCGCTGCCGTGGATGGCCACGGTGAGCCCGGCGCGCTCGAAGCGTTCGCGCATCAGCTTGAGTTCATAGTCGGGGACGGAGGTTTCGGTGGTGGTCAGCAGATAGTCGCCCGAGGCCTGCGGGTGCACCTCCTCGCCGGTGCGCAGCCTCTCCAGCAGCTTGCCGTCCGAGGACGCCTGGGCACGCAGGGCGTTTTCGTCCACGCCGCGTCCCGAGTGGGCGAGCAGGGTGAGCGTGGCCAGGACCGTGTCGTGCAACAGCCGGGCATCGCGGTGACGCTGAGCCTCCCGCTCGCTGCCCTGACGCTCGGCCAGGTAGGCCCCGCCGATGCCCGAGATGCGGCGCATGATGCGTGGGAAGGTCTGATTGAGCCAGATCCCGAAGGCCAGCGATACCGCCCAGGATCCCAGGACCAGCACGAGCGGCGCAAACACGCTGGTTTGCATCGCGTGCAGGGCGATCATCAGGTGGACCAGCGTGCCGGCGAATAGTCCGGCGAGGATCAGGGTTTCCCCGCGGGTGGACACCAGGATCGTGGCTACCGATCCCAGCCCCCATCCGGCAATGGCGATCACCGCGGTGATGGTTGCCACCGCGGATTTGCCCGCCGGATCATTCCACAGCACGAGCATCACCGCCTGCCCCAGCCCATAGGCGGTGAGCACCCGGAACATGCTGGGACGCCCGGCGAGCATGACGTGCGCGGCCAGGTGCATCAGGATCAGCGACAGGGTGATCCCGAGCCCGGTGGTGGTCATCGCGCCGGGGGCAAACACCGCGAGCAGCACGGTCAGCTCGGCGGCGATCGCGAAGGACAGGGTGGTGCCCGAGAGCAGGCGGGCGCGCTGCCAGAGGAAGCGCGAGTGGTCCGCCTCGCTCAGCCCCAGCGCGGGGGAGCGGCGCGGTGCGCGCCCCAGATGCCGACCGGGCAGCTCGGGGGTGGTCGCGTCCTCGGGGTCCATACCTGGCAGTTTAGGGCTCAGTGGATAACAGACGTGTGATGGCCGCGCCCACCGCGGGAAACTCGATCAGGAAGCCGTCGTGGCCGTAGATCGAGTTGATCACCGTGGCGGTATCCCCATCCAGCGCCCGCGGCACCCCGGCGGCAATCCGGTGCTGGGTTTCCACCGGGAACAGTCGGTCCGAGTCGATGCCCAGAACCAGCGTGGGCGCGGTGACCCGCGCCAGCGCCGCCTCCACGCCGCCGCGGTCCCGGCCCACGTCGTGGGAGTTCATCGCCTGGAGCAGGGTCAGGTAGGAGTTGGCGTCGAATCGGCGGGTGAATTTATTGCCGTGGAAATCCAGGTAGGACTCCAGTGCGAAGCGGCCGCCATCGCCCAGCGGGCTGATCGAGGACTGCCAGATGCGGTCGAAGCGCGCGTTGAGCTCGTCCGGGGCGCGATAGCTGAGCATCGCGATGCGCCGGGCCAGCGCGAGGCCCGCGTGCGGACCCTCGCCGTCGTCGGCATCGTAGTAGCGGCCCTGCGCCCAGCCCGGATCCATCGTGATCGCCTGCAGCTGGGTGAGGTTTGAGCCGATCTGGTCGGCGCTGATCGCCGCGGGCGCCGCGAGCACCGCGAGTCGGGCCACGCGTTCGGGATGGGTGACACCCCACTCGATCGCGTGCATCCCGCCCATCGAACCACCGATCACCGCGTTCCAGCGAACGATGCCCAGGTGGTCGGCCAGCAGTGCCTGCGCGCGCACCTGATCGCGCACGGTCAGATAGGGGAAGCGCTCGCCCCACTCGCGTCCGTCGGGGGCGAAGGAGGCGGGACCGGTGGAGCCCTGGCAGCCACCGAGGATATTGGGCACCACCACGTGATAGCGGTCGGTGTCGATGGCCAGGCCCGGACCCACCAGCTCCGACCACCAGCCGGCGGTGTAGTGGCCGGGGCCGGCCTCGCCGCGCACGTGGCTGTCGCCGGTGAAGGCGTGAATGATCAGGATCGCGTTATCGCGCTCGGGGGAGAGCTCCCCAAAGGTTTCGTAGGCGATGCGCACAAACGGCAGCCGTCCGCCGCGCTCGGGGTCGAAGGCCCCGAGGCCCGCGAACTGACGGTTGCCGGGCTTATCCCCGTCACGCCATGCCCCCGTTGCCGGGGGCTTCCCCATCAGCGCCCGTGCCAGATCCTCGGTGATCATACTCGAGGGCACGGATTCTTCGGGTGTCTGCCAGTCCATGCCCCCATTGTGGCCGCTTCCCCCACTCAATGCGACATTGTGACGACGCATCCCGGCGGAACTGAGAAAATAACCGGACGTGCCCGGGGGATATGACGCACCGACCAGCGGTCAGAACTGGGCGTTCCCTCCGCGCGCACGACCGATTGTGCAACCGGGGCTAGACTAAGCGCATGCAGCAGCCCCGATTCCTTCGTCGACTGATGGATCCCACCTCGCCCCAGCACGCGCTCGCGGCGGCCGGAATTCTTGGTGCCCTGACCCTGATCGACCCGGCCAAGCGCTCCCCAGCAGGCCGACTTGCCCTTCGCGCCGGACTCGGCGTCACCACCGGTGTGCTCACCTGGGTGAGCCTCGGCCGTGAAGACGGCCTCGCCCGTAACCCGCTGGCCCGGCTCGGCGTCTCCGTCGGCGCCGCCGGTGCCACCATGGCCTTCGCCGAGGTCGGCGAGAGAATGGACGCCGCGCTCATGCGCACGCTGGTGACCCGTCGGGTGCGCAATCCGCGCCTCCTGCTGGCGGGTGCCACCGGTGCCCTCTCGCTCGCGGCCAGCGCCGTGGACATGCGCGACACCATGACCATCACCGCCCACGACGAGCACCCCGAACACACGGTGGAGCTTGAGGCCGGTGCCTACGATGTGATCGCCGGCATGCTGGAGTTCACCGCCGACCACTCCTCCAAGGCCCTGCGCTCCCAGCTCACCGTGGCCCGCGAAACCATCCCGCTGCTCGGCGTGGATGGCGGGGACACCGTCATCCTGAGCGTGGACGAGAGCGCCCCGCGCGCGGTCCCGCACACCTTCGTGTTCCCGGTCAAGGCGCGCTTCCGCTCCTTCGGGATCCCGGTGGAGGCGAGCCTGGAGATCGAGGACGGCCGCATGCGCCGCCTGGTTACCGAGCTGATCGATGACCCCAACGGCATGCACGAGGAGCCGATGCTGGGCGAGCCCGAGTGGCCCGCCCGTGCCGACATCTCCTTCGTGCTGGACTCGGCCGAGCCCGCACCGGCGCCGCTGGCCCCGGCGCCGAGCCACGCCTAGCTCGGACGAGTCTTCGGAGCCCCGCTGACCCCGGCACCGAGCCACGCCTAGCCCGACGAGTCTTCGGAACCCCGCCGGTCCCGGGACCGAGCCGCGCCCAGTTTCCTGCAAGACAAAACCGGCCGGATGCATCAGCATCCGGCCGGTTTTGTGTGTGCGGACTAGGCGCGCGAGAGCACCAGCGCGCGAGCCGCGGCCAGACCCACCTCGAGGTCGGCCTTGATGTCCTCGATGTTTTCCAGGCCGAGCGAGAGACGCACGAGGCCCGGGGTCACACCGGCGGCGAGCTGGGCCTCGGGGCTCAGCTGCGCGTGGGTGGTCGAGGCCGGGTGGATTACCAGCGAGCGCACGTCACCGATGTTGGCGAGGTGCGAGAACAGCGAGAGATTGTCCACGAGCGCACGACCCGCGTCCACGCCGCCCTTGAGCTCGAAGGAGAGCACCGCGCCGACACCCTTGGGTGCGTAGCGGTTGGCCGAGGCGTACCAGGGGCTCGAGGGCAGACCCGAGTAGTTGACCGAGGCCACATCCGGGTTGTTCTCCAGCCACTCGGCGATCTGCTGGGCGTTGGAGACGTGGCGCTCGATGCGCAGCGAGAGGGTCTCGATGCCCTGCAGCAGCTGCCAGGCGCTGTTCGGCGAGATCGCCGCACCGATGTCGCGCAGCAGCTGCACGCGGGCCTTGATGATGTAGGCGACCGCGTCGCCCACGGCCTCCGCATAGGTGATGCCGTGGTAGGACTCATCCGGGGTGGTCAGTCCGGGGAAGCGCTCGGCGTTCTTCGACCACTCGAAGCGGCCGCCGTCGATGATCGCGCCACCCACGACGGTCCCGTGACCGCCGAGGAACTTGGTGGCCGAGTGCACCACGATGTCCGCGCCGTGCTCGAACGGACGGATCAGGTACGGGGTCGCGATGGTGTTGTCTACGACCAGCGGAACGCCGGCGGCGTGGGCGATGTCCGAGACGCCGCGGATGTCGAGCACGTTAATCTGCGGGTTACCGATGGTCTCGGCAAACAGCAGCTTGGTGTTCGGACGGATGGCGCGGCGCCACTCCTCGGGGTCGTCTTGGTTGATCACGAAGGTGGTCTCGATGCCGAGCTTCGCCAGGGTGTACTTGAAGAGGTTGAAGGTTCCACCGTAGATGGAGGAGGAGGACACGATGTGGTCGCCGGCCTGGGCGATGTTGAGGACCGCATTGGTGGTGGCGGCCTGACCCGAGGCGACCAGCAGGGCACCCGATCCACCCTCGAGGGCGGCGAGACGCTGCTCAACCACGTCCTGGGTGGGGTTCTGGATGCGGGTGTAGATGTTGCCCGGCTCGGCCAGGCTGAACAGGTTCTGGGCGTGCTGGGCATCGCGGAACACGTAGCTGGTGGTCTGGTAGATGGGGGTGGCGCGGGCACCGGTTACCGGATCGGGGGCGGCACCGGCGTGGATCTGCTTGGTCTCAAACCGCCAGTTGGCGGCGTTTGCTGCATCGGTCATGGTTGTCCTCACGGGTCGGAAACTGTGGCGATCGGGCTGATCGAAAAAGTAGAAGTGGGTTGAGGGTAAACCGAACCCGCCGCCCGAGGGAACCCCCGACCGACACACGACGTCATGCGCGGTGACTGGGGGACACGGTACCCGCATCCGGAGATTGTGTCGGGGACGCGGGAGCGGGGTGATTCGCCCACCGAAACACTATCGTGTGCGGGGATATCCCGGGGGTGTGTTCGGCGGATTCGGGCATCCTTGCAGGATCGGTGTTTTGGCCCCGGCGGGCGTACTCTATTCTCATGACTTCACAGCGCGTAGTGGTAACCGGAGCAAGCTCGGGAATCGGGGCGGCAACCGTCGCCCTGTTCCGTGAAAAGGGATACGAGGTACTCGGGGTGGCCCGCCGTGCCGATAAGCTCACCGAGCTGGCCAAGCGCACCGGGGCCGACGTGTTTGCGGCCGACCTCACCTCGGAGGACGATGTGGCGGCGCTCGCCGAATACGTGCGCTCAAACGGCGGCGTGCAGATCCTGATCAACAACGCCGGCGGCGCGTTTGGACTGGCCAGCGTCGAGGAGTCCTCGGTCGAGGACTGGCAGAAGATGTTCGACATCAACGTGCTGGGCACCAAGCGGGTCATCTCGGCCCTGCTGCCGAACATGCGCCGCAGCACCGCGGCCGGCGAGACCGCGTCGATTGTGGGGGTGACCTCGATTGCCGGACACACCGCCTATGAGGGTGGGGGCGGCTACAACGCGGCCAAGTTTGCCGAGCGGGCGCTGCTGGACGTGCTGCGTCTGGAGCTCTCCGGCGAGCCGATCCGGGTGATCGAGATCGCCCCGGGCATGGTCCACACCGAGGAGTTCTCGCTGGTGCGCTTCGGCGGCGACCAGGCCCGCGCCGACGCCGTCTACGCCGAGGTGCCCAACCCGCTGAGCGCCGAGGATATCGCCGAGGCCATCGTGCACGCGGTCGAACTGCCCGGCCACGTCAACATCGACCACCTCACGGTTAAGCCCGTCGCCCAGGCGGCTCCGCATAAGGTCGCCAAGGGTGAGCTGACGATGAAGCGCTAGCTTCGGGATTTCCCGCGGGCCCGTCGAGGAATCGGCGGGCCCGCGGCGTTTTCCTGGGGGAATCGTGCCGGGGTCGTCTGCCCGGCCGGAGCATCGGGCTAGCCCGGCTCGCACCCGCAGGAGGAGCGCCGGGTGAGCGTGTAGGCAAACAGTTCGTGGACCGGGGCATCGGGGACGTAGCGGACCAGGAGCTCGATGGCCCGGTTGGAAATCTGCCGGATCGGCTGGGCGATCGTGGTGAGCGGGGGCACCGCAAACTCGGTCTGCTCGGTGCCATCGAAGCCGACAATCGCCAGGTCCTCGGGCACCCGCAGCCCGTTGACGTGTGCCGCATAGAGCACCCCGAAGGCCTGCTCATCGGTGGTTGAGTAGATCGCGCGCGGACGGTCGGGCTCGGCCAGCCAGGCGGTCGCGATCCGGGCCGCGGCGGCGCGGGAGATCTCGGCCGGACGCTCCTCGGCGCGCACGGTGACGCCCGGATTGCGCTCGGCATGACGGGCCAGCGCGGCCTCAAAGCCCGCGCGGTGCTGCCGGGCCCCGGCGGTTTCGCCCAGCCCGTTGAGCATGCCGATGCTGTCATAGCCGTGGTCCAGCAGGTGGGCGGTGGCGTCCCGGGCGGCGGCCTCGTAGTCGATGGTGAGCGAGCTGACCCCGTGTACGTGATCGATCGGGTGCAGCACCAGAACCGGGACATTCTCGCGGCGGAATGCGCTGAGATCGGGGTTGTCGAAGAGCGAGACCAGGATCACCCCGTCGACCCGGCGGCCGAGGAAGGACGCGCAGTGCCGGGTTTCCTGCTCGGGGTTTCCGGCGGAGTCGGCGATGATCAGCAGGTGGTTGTGGGCGAGGGCCGCATCCTCCAGGGCCCGGGCCAGCTCGCCGAAGTAGGGGTTGGCAATGTTGGGCACGATCAGCCCGATCGAGGAGGTTTTACCGGCGCTGAGTGCGCGGGCGAGCGCGTTGGGCTGATAGTTCAGCTCGGCGGCCGCGGCCAGTACCCGCTCCCGGGTCTCCGGGGAGACATTGCGCGGGCCGTTATTAAACACGTAGGAGACCACCGCGGTGGAGGTTCCCGCGAGCTGCGCTACGTCCCTGCCTGTGGCCACGGGGTACCCCTGTTTCTACTCGGTTAGATACCACGATCCTAGCGTGGCCGATGCCGAGAGTCGGGATCCGCTTGCATGCGCGTCGCCTGCGCGGTAGGGTCATCTAACCGCTTAGTCTATGCGGTTAGATCCGGTGGTGTGGATGATCCCCCCTGAAGTCCACACCACCCTCACTCTCGTGAAAGGACTCCTCCCATGAGGCGTGTCTCCCTCGCGCTGGTAGCCCTGTCGGCCACCGCGGCGCTCGCACTCTCCGGCTGCTCGGCCAGCTCGGGTGACTCCGGTTCCGCGGATGGTTCCGTGGTCAAGCTCCTCGGTGCCGAGGACCCGGCCACCTTCGCCCCGGTCATCTCCGCCTTCGAAGCCGAGAACAAGGGCACCACAGTGAAGTACACCCAGGTACCCTTCGACCAGCTCTCCAGCACGCTGCAGCAGCGTCTGGCCGCCAAGGACAAGGACATCGACGTCTACACGGTCGATCAGCCCAACGTCTCCCAGCTCGCCGCGCAGGGATTCCTCGAGGACCTCAGCGACCTGAAGGACCAGGCGAAGAAGGCCACAACCCCCGAGCAGTACTCGGTCAACGTGTACCAGGACAAGCTCTGGGCGCTCTCGGTCTGGAACTCGACCCAGATGATGTTTGTCAACAACGATGCCCTGGCCAAGGCGGGCATCGCCGCCCCCAGCGCCAACCCGGCCGAGCGCTGGACCTGGGAGCAGACGGTGGACGCCGGTAAGGCCGCACAGGCCGCCGGCAGCAAGTGGGGCCTGCTGTTTGAGCAGGTCGAGGGCTACTACCAGCTGCAGCCCCTCGCCGAATCCCTCGGCGGCGGCTCGGGCATCACCGGTAAGGACATGCTGACCGCCGATGTGACCAACCCCGGCTGGACCAAGGCCATGCAGTGGTACGCCGACCTCTACTCCAACAACGTGTCCCCGCGCGGGGTGGGCGGATTCCAGACCAGCCCGGTCTTCGCCGACGGCGACGTGCCCTTCTTTATCGGTGGGCCGTGGGACGTGGGCAAGTTCGCCGAGAACGCCAAGTTCAACTGGAGCGTCGTCCCGATGCCCGCGTTTGCCGGCGGCAAGGCCGTGACCCCCAACGGCTCCTGGTCCTGGGGGATCAACCCCGCCTCGGACCACAAGGATGCCGCCAAGAAGTTCCTGGAGTTCGCCGCACTGAACCCCGCCGGTAACCTCGCCACCACCGAGAAGACCACGATCATCCCCGCCAACACCGAGGCCCAGGCCAAGTACCTGCCGACCCTGGAGGCCTTCGGCGGAACCCACAGCGCCGGGGTCGCCGATCTGATCACCGAGGAGATCAAGAACACCGCCGTCCCGCGTCCGGTTTCGGTGGGCTATGTGCAGTTCGAGTCGATGATGAACAAGGCCTTCGCCGACATTCGTAACGGCTCCCCGGTGGAGGCACGCCTGAAGGACGCCCAGTCTCAGATCGAAGCCGCCTGGAAAAAGTTGCGATGACCGCTCCCGGCGCACGCATTCAGCGCCCGCGCGCCGCGTCCTCCCTCCCGAGGACGCGGCGTCCGCGCCGGCGCTCCCGCCTGGTCTGGCGGCCCACGCTGGTCGCGCTGGCGTTCCTCTCGCCGGCACTGATCGGCCTGGTGCTGCTGCGCCTGGCCCCCGCGGTGGTCGCGTTCTGGCAGAGCCTGCAGGGTGGCGGCATCCTTTCCGGGGGTGAACACTTCGTGGGCCTCGACAACTATGTTGAGCTGTTCTCGAGCGCCGACTTCATCGGCTCGCTGCTGGTGACCCTGCTCTTTACGGTGATCATCAACCCGGTGCAGGTCGCGATCGCGTTCCTGCTCGCGGTGCTCTACACCCGGCGGGCGGCGGGATCGGGATTCTGGCGCTCGCTGGTGATCCTGCCGATCGCCGTTCCGCCCGCGGTCTCCGCGGTCATCTGGAGCGTGATCTACCGTCCCGACGGCCTGGGCAACGCATTCCTGGGGATGCTGGGCCTGCCCGCGCAGCCCTTCCTCACCTCGCCCACCCAGTCGCTCACCGCGATCATGGTGCTGCTCAGCTGGGTCGGGGTGGGCTACTGGATGCTGTTCCTGATTGCCGGCATCAACGACGTCCCCACCGAGCTGTATGAGGCCGCCTCCCTGGATGGGGCGAGTGCCTGGCGTCAGCTGTGGACGATCACCTTCCCGCTGGTACGCCGCCCGCTGGCCTTTGTGCTGGTAGCCGATACGGTGTCCAACTTCCTGGTGTTCGCACCGGTTCAGATATTGACCAAGGGGGGCCCGGAGGGATCAACAAACCTGCTCATGCACGATATTTTCAACCGCGCCTATACGCTCGGGGACCTCAATACGGCCCAGGCCGAGGTCATCATCCTGGTGCTGCTGACCCTGGCGATTGTCGCGGTCCAGTTCCGCCTGCTCAAGAGTGAGGACGCCGCATGAGTGTGACCGTGACCCGGCGTCCGCGCCGACTGCGCACCGGCTACCTGCTGCTCTCGCTGGTGGGGGCCCTGATCGGGCTGGCCTTCCTGCTGCCGCTGTGGTGGACGCTGGTGAACTCGCTGCGTCCGGGCAGCGACACCTTCGCCTTCCTCAACCCGCTGAGCTGGCAGACCTTCTTCACGCTGAGCCCCAACCTCGACAACTACGTCACGCTGTTGAGTGGGGATCTGGGCCGGGCAATCGGCAACTCGCTGTTCATCAGCGTGGTCACGGTCGTGGCGGGTCTGCTGATCTGCGCGATGGCGGCCTTCGGGCTCTCGGCTATTCCGTTCCGCGGACGCGGGGCGATCTTTGGCATCGTGATCCTCTCCTTCCTGATCCCGTTTGACGCGATCGCGATTCCGCTCGCGGACATGTTCCGCGACTGGAACCTGCAAAACACGTTCATCGGACTGATCCTCCCGGGGATCGGCAACGGCATGGCGATCTTCCTGATCCGCACGTTCTTCCTGGCGATCCCCACCGAGCTGGTCGAGGCCGCGCGCCTGGACGGCCTGGGCTGGTGGGGCGTGTTCCGCCGGATCTACCTGCCGCTCTCGAGGCCGGCGCTGATCGGTGCCGGGCTGACCCTGTTCCTCTTCCAGTGGCAGGCGTACATGTGGCCGCTGCTGATGGGCACCGATCAGAACCACATTGTGGGTCCGGTCGCGCTGTCCAACCTGCAGGGCCAGTTCAACGTGGACTACGGCGTGATGTTTGCCGCCTCGGTCATCCTGACCCTCATCCCGCTGCTGATCATCATGATCTGCCAGCGCTATTTCATTCAGTCGGTGAGCACCTCCGGGCTCAAGTAGCCCCGCGTGCCCGACACCCGCTTCAACCCAGAAGGAACCCCTTCATGACCTCGCTTCACCACGTCATCCTCGACACCGATATCGGCTCCGATGTTGATGACGCCCTGGCCCTCTCCCAGCTGCTGGGCACCTCCAACGTGACCCTGCTGGGTGTGACCACCGTCTACGGCGACACCCTGCTGCGTGGACGCCTGGCAAGGCGTCTGGCCGGTATGGCCGGCCGCGACATCCCCGTGTACTCGGGGCTGCGCGAAACCATGTCCGGCCGCGAGGTGTGGTGGCCCGGACACGAGGGCAGCCTGCACCCGAACCTCGAGCGCGAGAGCGTTCACGAGGGCGAAGCGATCCGCTTCCTGGTGGATACCGTGATCGCTCGTCCGGGCGAGGTCGACGTGATCGCGATCGGACCGCTGACCAACATTGCCGCGGCGATCCAGGCCCACCCGGACTTCGCCTCCTCGGTGCGTCACCTGTGGATCATGGGTGGTGCGTTCACCAGTACCGAACCCGAGCACAACTTCCGCAGCGACATCACCGCCACCAACATCGTGTTTGGTGCCGGGATTCCCACCACCGTGACCGGGCTGGAGGTGACCCGGAAGATCGAGATTCGTGCCGACCAGTTGGAGGAGATTGGCCGCTCGGGTGAGCTCGGTGCCGCGCTGCGCGCCGACGTGCAGCAGTGGTGGGACTACTGGAACGAGACCTGGAACGTGCCGCACGACCCGGTGACCGTGCTCACGATGACCCGTCCCGACCTGTTTGGATTCTCCCCGCAGGGCCGAATCGAGATGATCGAGGGTGGCGAGGAGGACGGCCGCAGCCTGTTCCACCTCGCCGCCGCCGGAACCGTCCGGGTAGCCACCGATGTGGACGGCGTGGCCGTGGGCGAGGAGATCGTCACCGCGATCGGCATCGCCGGCGCCGCCAAGGGCTAATAACGAACAACGGCCCTCCCCGAGTGGGGAGGGCCGTTGCCGTGTTCGGGCTAGCGGGCGTCGACGGGGGAGTCCCCGAGCGAGTTGCCCTCCGGTGCGCCTTCCTCCGGCGCGTCCGAGAACGACAGCTTGGGCACAAACAGCAGCAGCACCACGGCCACCGCGGCCGACAGGCCGCACACGGCCCAGACGGTCATGTATCCGGCCAGCGAGGAGGCACCGGCGGTCACCGTGGTGGCCGCGCCGCCGATCAGCACGATGCCGAAGATGGCCGAGGAGAACGAGCCTCCGATGGTCTTGGACGTGCTGGTCAGCGCCGAGGCGATGCCGGTGCGGCCCGGGGGAGCGGCGGCGGCCGCGGCGGCGGGCAGCGCACCCACCAGGGCACCCGATCCGACCCCGGCGATCATCATGCACATCACCACCTCCCATACCTCGAGATGGAAGGGGATCAGCAGCAGATAACCGGCGGCCACCGAGATCGCCGAGGCGATCAGCGCGATTCGCGGGGTCGCCCGCTTGGAGACGATCGGGAACAGGATCGCGCCGATGATCATCGAAATCAGATAGGCACCGATCAGGAGCGAGAGCTGACCTGCGGGCAGCCCCAGCCCGTAGCCGTTTTCGCGTGGGGTGCCCGCATAGGTGCTCAGCGGCACCTGCGCGCCCAGCACGCTGATGCCCACCAGACCCGCGGTGAGCTGAACCGGCCACATGCGCGACTGACGCATCAGGCGCAGATCGATGGCGGGGTCCTTCTGCTTGAGCTCATAGCGGCCAAACGGCCAGAACCCGATGATGCCCAGTGCGATCGGGATCCATACCCACCAGGTCTCCACGCCGTTCAGGCGCAGCAGCGAGAGTCCGCCGGTGATCAGCGCGATGTTGATGCTCAGCAGCACAAAACCGGTCAGATCCAGCGTGCGCTTCTCGGGCAGCGGCTCGGACTCCCGCACCCCAAACAGAATGACAAAAAACACCAGGGTGACCGCTATGGCCGGGATCGCCAGGGTGGTCGGAACGTCCCCACCCAGCGCCTCAAAGATGCGCCCGCCACCGAGTGCCCCGAGGATCGCACCGAGCTCCAGCGCCACCACGAGCAGGCCCGCCGCGCGGCGGGTATCTCCGGCGGCGCTGCCGGTGCGGCGGCCACGGTCAAAGATCAGCGCGATTTCCAGCGGCAGCCACACCGAGAAGAACCCCTGGATCGCCCAGGCCCCCAGGAACACCCAGAATGAGTCGGCGGCCACCAGCGCCCAGCTGCCGATCGCGGTAAACACGGTCGCGATCAGCAGGATGCGTTTATGCCCGTACATGTCGCCGAGCTTGGCCATGATCGGCACCACGATCGCGGTGAGGAGCAGCTGTGAGGCCTCAAACCAGTTGAAGTCGGCATCGTGGATGCCCAGGTGCTTCACGATGTCGGGAACCAGGGGAATGTAGTAGCCCTGGATGATGCCGCTGCAGATTTCCACCAGCACCAAAAACCCGATCAGCGAGGCCGTGACGCCCAGCGCCCGGCCTCCCGTTCGAGGAAAACGTCCCTGTAATTCGGCCATGACGAAATAGTAGGGGTAAAGTCGAGGGTTCATGCCGCGGCATGCCCAATCGAGTCCTCGGATTTCGGCGGGCGGGAGCTACGGTTGAACAGGCGGGATGCGACCCATCCGGCAAACCTCAATCTTCGGGAGAAACAAACAATGGGAATCTATCTGACCGGTGGGCTTCGCGTACCGGCGGCTGGAACCGCCGCCGCGGCCGGAAGCCTGTGTGCGGAGCTGTGGGGCCGATTCATCGCCGACGTGCGGAGCCAGGCCGGGGAAGACACCCGCATCGTGGTGCTCGCGGTGGGGGACACCGCGGCCAACCAGGCGCGTGAGCTGGTCGAGGCCGCTCACCGTGAGGGGGATGCCCGCTTCAGCGTGGTCACCACCTCCGACACCTTTGACCTGCAGGCCATCGCCGTTGCCAGCGCCATCGTGGTGGTGGATGGCGAGCCCGAGGCCGTGCGTGCGGCCCTGGCTCCGATCGACGGGGAGATCCGTCGTCGTGTGGCCGCCGACACCCCCTACCTGGGCATCGGAGCGGGCGCGATCGTGGCCGCCGAGAAGGCCCTGATCGGCGGCTGGCGAATCGGCGGCGTGCCGGTGAGCCCCGAGGAGTACGGCTTCGGCCTGGACGAGGTGACCGTGGCCCAGGGCCTCGGCCTGCTCGATCTCAGCGTCGTGACCGCTCCCGCCGCGACCGGCAGCCTCGGCCGTCTGGTCGCCGCAACCGAGGGCGCGCTGGTGCCCGGCGGTATCGGGATCGACACCGAGACCGCGCTGATCATCGCCGACGGACGCCTCGAGGTTGTGGGCAAGGGCAGCCTGTGGCAGGTCATCGGTTCCGAGCACGGCGTCACGGTCTCCACCCGCGGCGCGTAAGCGTGAGCATCCCTGCAACGCCCGCTTCGGCGGACGGGCACGGGCAGCTGCACCCGGCGCCTGAGTCGGACACTGTGCTGCTGCCTACAACACTCTCTTCCGCGGCCGAGCATGGGCTGCTGCACCCCGAGTGGGCTGCGGCGCTCGCGCCGGCCGCGGAGGCATATGCGCGGGCCGTCGCCAGCCTGGCGGACGAGCCGGACTTTCTGCCCGCGCCCGAGCTGGTGCTGCGGGCGTTTGCCCATCCGCCCGCGCACACCCGGGTGCTGATCGTCGGGCAGGATCCCTATCCGACCCCGGGACACCCGGTGGGCCTGGCCTTCTCGGCCGATCCCGCGGTGCGTCCGATCCCGCGCAGCGTGGCCAACATGTTCAAGGAGTTGCACACCGACTTAGGGCTCAACCCGCCCGCCTCCGCCGACCTCTCGGCCTGGGCCGAGCGCGGCGTGCTGCTGCTCAACCGGGTGCTGACCGTGGCGCCGGGACGGGCCGGCTCCCACCGCCGTCGCGGCTGGGAGGAGTTCACCGACCGGGCGATCGCGGTCCTGGCCGCGCTCCCGCAGCCCCCGGTCGCGATCCTCTGGGGCAACGATGCGCGCACCCTGGCCCCCGCGCTGGCCGGGACCACGGTGATCGAGGGTGTACACCCGAGCCCGCTGTCGGCCTCCCGCGGCTTTTTTGGGTCCCGGCCGTTCTCGACGGCGAATGCAGCGCTGATCGCGGCGGGACAAGAACCCGTGGACTGGTCGCTCCCCGAGGACACCCTGTTCTAGAATTTCCCCATGATCTCGCTTCGTCCAGTTCGCGCGGAGGATGCCCCCGGCATCGCCGCGATCTACGACCACTATGTGGCCACCACCACGATCACCTTTGACGAGGTGCCGCGTCCCGTCGCCGACTGGGAGGCGCGGATCGCGCGGGCGGATGCGGCCGGGCTGCCGTTCCTGGTCGCGGTCGAGACCGGGGGATCGGCCGGTTCCGCCGACACCGCCGCGGGGAGCGGGGAAACGGTGCTCGGCTACGCCGTCGCCAACCCGTGGAGCGATAAGTCCGCCTTCCGCTATACCGTCGAGCACTCGATCTATCTCGACCCGGCCGCCGCCGGTCAGGGGCTCGGGTCGCTGCTGCTTGGCGCGCTGCTGGACGCCGCGTCCGCCGCCGGTCTGCGCCAGATGATCGCCGTGATCACCGACGAGGGTACCGACGCCTCCCTGGCTCTGCACCGCCGATTCGGCTTCACCGATGCCGGTGCGCTGGCCCGAGTTGGGTATAAGTTTGATCGCTGGGTCGGGGTGCGCTTCTTCCAGCGCGAGATCCCGCAGCCCGGGGAATAGCTGCCGGTTGGCGGCTGCGCCGCGTCTCGGCCTCGCCGCCGTGCCGACCGTGTGGTGCCTGATCGCGGCCTCGTCGCCCGGCGCATCGCAGCTTCCGGGTCCCCGCGGGCCGCGTGATCGCGCGGGGCGTAACCGGAAACGCGCCCGGCGGATCCTTGCTTCCCGGACGCAGACGTGACAGCCTGACGTGACAGCCCGGGCATCCAGATCGTGATGGGTGTGGATGCCACAGCCGATCGAACGGAGCACCCGCATGCCCCTGTTTTCCCGTCGCCGGTCCTCGCAGGCCGCGCCGATTCCGAAAAAGCCCACGCTGTGGACCGACGGGTTTGGCCGGGTCGCGACCCGCAGCCTGCAGGTCCTGGTGGTGCTCGCGCTGGTCGCCGCGGTGCTGTATCTGGTGTCCCAGGTCAGCGTGATCCTGATCGCGGTGATCCTGGCGCTCATCCTCTCGGCGGCGATCTCGCCGTTTGTCTCCTGGATGCGGCGCCGCGGCGTGCACACGATGCTGGCGACCTGGATCTCGCTGCTGGCCATCGTGGTCATCCTCGGCACCGTGGTGTGGCTGATCGTCTGGGCCGTGCAGAGCCAGTGGGACGACCTGGCCGATTCCGCCTCCGACGGGCTGAGCACGCTCCAGGGCTACCTCAAGGATCTGCCCTTCACCATCTCCGATGATCAGCTGGATGATTTCAAGGACTCGATCACCAGGTTCCTCACCAGCGCGCAGTTTGGGAACGGCGCCCTGGCCGGGGTTTCGGCGGCCACCAGCTTCTTCACAGGGCTGGTGCTGATGATCGTGGTGCTGTTCTTCTTCCTCAAGGACGGCCCGAAGATCTGGGAGTTCCTGCTGCGTCCCTTCACCGGCGAGGGCTATGAGCGTGCGCGCCGAGTCGGCGACAAAACCGTGAGCGTGCTGGGCGGCTACTTCCGCGGGACCGCCGCGGTGGCCGCCGTGGATGCAATCGGGATCGGGATCGGTCTGGCCGTCGTGGGCGTTCCGCTCGCGCTACCGCTGGCCGTGGTGGTGTTCATCATGGCGTTTATCCCGATCGTGGGTGCAACCCTGGCCGGTGCCGTGGCCGCGCTGGTCGCGCTGGTGGCCAACGGACCCGTGGCCGCGATCATCGTGATCGGTATCGTGGTCCTGGTCAACCAGCTTGAGGGGAACTTCCTGCAGCCGGTTCTGATGGCCCGCTCGCTCAAGCTGCACGCCCTGGTGGTGCTGCTCGCCCTGACCGCCGGCACGCTGATCGCCGGCATCATCGGCGCGGTCCTGGCCGTGCCGATTGCCGCGGTTGCCTGGGGCATCATCTCGGTCTGGAACGGGGAAAACACCCCCGCCATCCCGGCCCAGCAAAAACGCCCCGAAGAGGTCTAGCCTCGCGCCGCGAGGCCGCCGAGAATCAGGTCCACGCCGAAGATGAACTCGGCGCTTTCGGCCTCGGCATCCGTCACCACAGTGGTGGCGGATGCCGTGGTTTTGGGGGCGACCGCACCGAGCGAGCCCGCCTGGGCGCGCTGCTGTTCGTGGGAGACCTGGCCGAGGATGAAGTGCAGCAGCACGCCGGAGACCCTCGCCGCGGTTTCCGGGTCGGTGCCCGCATCCACCAGGGCCGCGGTCAGGTCGATGCCCGGTGCCTCGGCACCCAGACCGAGGGCGAGCGTGCTGGCGACCACCTCGGCACCGTCGCGGTAGGCGAGCAGGCGCTCGCGCAGGGCCAGGCAGCGGGTGCGCACCCGGTCGGTGCCGGGGGAGGCCTCGGAATCGGGCACCTCGACGATCAGATCCGCCAGGTGCGCCAGCAGGCTCTGCTTATTCTCGTAGTGCCAGTACAGGGCGCTGGGCTGCACGTCGAGGGACTGTGCCAGGCGGCGCATCGTGAGGTCGGCGAGGCCGAAGGAGTTCAGGATTTCCAGGGCCGCATCGGCCACGTCCTCCCGGGAGTGACGGGTCGGCGCGGACCGGGGGTTGCGTGAACTCGTCATGGTCATACTATACTCAGTGAACACCACATGAACAGCGTTCAGGAGAACACCGTTCAGGCACTCCCCGTCGGAAGGATCCCCATGACCACCCGTACCTCGTTTGGTGGCGCAGACCTCGCCCGCATCGCCGTCTTTGCCGCGCTGATCGCGGTCCTCGGCATGCCCCCGGCCATCGCCGCGTTTGGTGGGGCCGTCCCGATCACCGCGCAGACCCTCGGCGTGATGCTCGCCGGCACCATCCTCGGTCCCTGGCGTGGCGCGGCCGCCGTTTTGGTGCTGGAGCTGCTGGCCTTTGCCGGCCTCCCGGTTCTCGCCGGCGGCCGCGGCGGTGCCGGCGTCTTTGTGGGCCCGAGCGTGGGCTACCTGATCGGTTGGATCGCCGGAGTCATCGTCATCGGCCTGATCGTCCGGGCCGACCGTCGTCGCCCCACGATCCTGCGCACCTCGATCGGCGTGATCCTCGGCGGCATCGTCACCATCTACGCATTTGGCATCCCCTTCCAGGCGGGCATCACCGGCCTGGGCTTCGGGCCGACCTTCCTCTCCAGCCTGCTCTTCCTCCCCGGCGACCTGATCAAGGCCGTGATCGCCGTCGCGCTGACCCTCGCCCTCTGGCGTGCCTACCCGCGCGCGTTTGGGCAGACCTCGCGTCGTCCGCAGGCATCGTCGGATACAGTTACCTCCGTGAACGAATCCGCCCCCACCACCCCGCAGGCCTAGCGCGTGGCGGGCACCATCGCCTTTGACCGGGTCGGCGTGCGCTTCGGCGAGCACAACGCGCTGAGTGATGTGACGATCACGCTGACCCAGGCGCGGATCGGCGTCATCGGGCTCAACGGCTCGGGCAAGTCCACCTTCGCCCGGATGCTCAACGCGCTGGTGCTGCCCGGTGCCGGGGAGGTGCGGGTGCACGGGATCGACCCGAGCGCCGAGGCCGCCCGGGTGCGCCGGATCGCCGGGTTCGTGTTTGCCAACCCGGATGCGCAGATCATCATGCCCACCGTGGCCGAGGACGTGGCCTTCTCGCTGCGCGGCCGCGGGGTACCCAGGGCCGAAATCGCCGCGCGGGTGACCGCCGAGCTTGAGGTGTTTGGGCTGAGCGCGCTGGCCGATGCCCCGGCCCACGAGCTCTCGGGCGGGCAGAAGCAGCTGCTGGCGCTGTGTGCGGTGCTGATCACCCGGCCCGAGCTGGTGATCGCCGATGAACCCACCGCGCTGCTGGACGCTCGTAACCGTCGCCTGATCATCGACCACCTCTTCTCCGAGCGGGTGCCCCAGTTGGTCCTGGTCACCCACGACCTGGACCTCGCCGCGCGCTGCGACGTGGTGCTGCGCTTCGAGGACGGACGCCTGCTTGAGCACGGCGATCCGGCCGAGATCATCGCCCGCTATTCCGAGGCCTACGCGTGATCTCCCTCTACCGCCCGGGCACCAGCCCGCTGCACCGAATGCCCGCGGGGCGCAAGCTTCTGCTGATCGGTGTGCTGGTCCTGGCCATCTCGATCTATCCCCACACGCTGTGGACCCTCGGCATCGCGGCGGCCATCGTGGTGGCCGGCTATCTGATCGCCGGGCAGGGAATCTCCGGGCTCTGGCGTCAGGTGCGGATGGTGTGGATGCTGATCGTCTTCACCGGGGTGTTTCAGCTGATCTTTGTGCCCTGGCCGGCGGCGACGATCACCACCACCCGGATCCTGCTGGTCATCCTGTGCGCGGCGCTGATCAGCCTGACCACCCAGACCTCGGCGATGCTCGACGCGATCGAGCGCGGCCTCACCCCGCTGTCAAAGATCGGGGTGCGGGCCGATCGGATCGCGCTGCTGCTGGCGCTGACCATCACCGTGATCCCGGTGATCCTGGGCTTTGCCCGCGACATCATCACCGCCCACCGCGCCCGCGGGGTGCGTCCGGGCCCGCGCACGTTTGTGGTGCCGTTGCTGGTCCACACGATGCGCTTCGCCGACGAGCTGGGCGAGGCTCTGGTGGCCCGGGGCCTGCGCTCCTAGCGTGTGCGTCGATCCCCCGCACAGGCCACACCTGGGAGCCGAATCTAGATGCCACTTCCCACCCCCGAAACAGGGTCTGGGAATGAGACGCCCCTATCGATATGTTTATCACTTGGCCGAACGGTCATGGTTATATCAGACATGGGGATAAATGTTTGGAAAATTGAAAGCACGACGCTCAATCGTCGCTGGAGCGGTATGTGCATTGGCGCTCGCCATTGTGCCCGCCTCTCAAGTGCAGGCAGTCGAAGCTGGCGGGGGAACCTGGGACTATGGTGTGCGATCCGGGGGAATTTACGGCAGCGGCGGGGAGGTCTTTTCTATCTACAACCACAATCAGAAATCCCACCGCGCTACGGCCTGCAACGCGCAGAGCTGCGAGAAAACAGGCTGGCACGCGCCCCGGGCTACT
Source organism: Mycetocola sp. JXN-3 (assembly GCF_014522285.1). Classification (GTDB taxonomy): domain Bacteria; phylum Actinomycetota; class Actinomycetes; order Actinomycetales; family Microbacteriaceae; genus Mycetocola; species Mycetocola saprophilus. The sequence goes on along the minus strand of NZ_CP041635.1, from coordinate 2,683,679 downwards.
GCCACCGCCATTAAGCGGCCGATGAGTTTTAGCGGAAACAAGAGCTATTGGGACGTCAAGTAGTGCGAATCGGTGTCGTAATGCTTGCTCTCATTCCGTTGGCGTTGACGCTGACGGCATGCGCCGAGCAGGGAACCTCACCCGTCACGGGTGAGGTTCCCGCCTTTACCGGCCCATGGGCCGAAGAATTTGCCCGGTCATATCGAGACGCACCGGATGATCGGATCAGAGAGATCCTTCGCGATGGGGTGATTACCGATGCCGAACACGCCGAGGTTGAGCAGACCTACCGTTCTTGTGCTGCCGAGCGCGGTGTGCACATTAGTGACGTGCGGTTTGACGGCAGTAGCAATTACGAGTGGGACAGCAGCATAACCGTGGACCAGGCTCATACCTTCGAAACCGAGTGCTCAATTTCCTCCGGGGATGCCAGCGTGAGTAGCCTCTGGTATGCAATGCGTCGAAACCCCGATCGGGCGGACGAAAACGAAATTGTCCTCGCCTGCGTAAAGCGCGTCGGTGCGTTGGATGACAACTTCACGCCTGAGCACTGGAACGCGTCCTCCTACGAGGAGAAGCTGCAGGCCCTGGACGGGGCTGACGATTCCGCCGAGGTGTTTGATTCCTGCCGTATTGACCCGTTCGGAGCGAAATAGGTGAAATCGGCTACGCAGCCTGCGTTTTCACGGGGTCGGGTATTTTTTACCATCGGCCTCGGCATAATGGTATTTTCCCTCGGCGCGGGAACCGCATTTCTTGTGCTGACCCCGGCCACCCCGGCGGCCGTGAAACCTGCCGATCCGGTTAAGGAAATCGCAGTAACCGAGCGCCTCGTCGATGACCGCCGCCCGGTTACCCTGGTCGCGGATACGGGACCGGTCACGCCGATCTCTTCACCACGTGAGGGGCTGGTCACGTCGCTGGAGTGCGCACCCGGATCAACCATCGAATCGGGGTCGTCGGTGCTGAGCGTCGAGGGGGAACCCGCCATTGCCCTGGCCACGTCCGTTCCGATGTGGCGCGACCTTGGCATCGGAGACTCGGGCGAGGACGTGCGCGCCCTCGCCACGGAGCTGACCCGGTTGGGGTATCTCGCCGGGGGCGAGCAACGACTCGACCGAGACACCCTCAACGCGGTGAATCGGCTGCTGACGGATCGAGGTGCTCGGGCGGCCCGCGAGCCTGTCGCCTCATCTGCCCGCATCCTAAAAGACACGTTCATGTGGATTCCAGCCGTGCGAACGGTGGTGGCCTCCTGTGCAACCTCAATTGGGCAGCGGGTGAGTGTTGAGAGCACGGTTCTGTCGGCTCAGGGAACGCTTGCCACGGCACATGTTCGTGCGGTGAGCGGCACGATCGTCCCGGGGGCTCGAACCGTGGTCGTGGGAGAGGATACTTTCGACCTGGACTCCGAGGGGCGAATTCTCGATCGATCCGAGTTGGATCGGCTCGCCCAAACCCGAATCTACCGGCAGAGTCTGGGGGGAGATGCTCCCGGAGAACTGCCCGCGGCCAGCAAGCTGACGGAACCGATGACAGCATTTGCGGTGCCAGCATCGGCCCTCTTTGCGTCGGCCGCGCCCGAACCGGCCGGGGCCGAACAGACTCAGAGCGGGGGCGCATCCAGCGAGATGGGTGGGGGAGAACCCGCTGGGGAGGATGTTTCGGGGGCCCAGCGCCCCTCGTGCGTGGTCGTTGATGGTCGTGTGGAATCCATTCGAGTCATCGGTTCTCAGCTGGGCCAGACATTCGTGCTTTTCTCCGACAACGTGAAACCGCAACGCGTAAGTGTGCACCCCGCTGCGGACCTAAAATGTCCACGTTAGCGGTGTCGGACACTTTGATTGCGCGCGATTTGGGACATCGATTTGACGCCGAGAACTGGTTGTTTCGTGGGGTCAACCTCGATCTCAGTCCCGGTCGTGTCTACGCACTCACGGGTCCATCGGGTTCGGGGAAGAGCACATTTCTGAGCATTCTCGCAGGCTGGCGCACACCCACCGAGGGAACGTTCATCGCTCCCGCTGCCGAGCGGGTTAACTGGGTGTTTCAAAACCCTCATGGCACTTCCCGACGCACGGCGCTTGACCATGTTGCTCTCTCGTTTCTTGCGCGGGGGCTTACCCCGGAACGTGCGGATGCCCAGGCTCAGGATCACCTTGCGAGGTTTGGGCTCCAGCATCGAGCGCAAACCCAGTTCAGACACCTGTCCGGCGGAGAAGGGCAGCGGCTCATGCTCGCGCGCGGACTTGCCGCGATGCCAGCCCTGCTCCTGGTGGACGAACCAACCGCACAGCTGGATCCGGTATCCGCGGCATCGGTTAATGCGGTCCTCGCCGAACTTGCGCATGCAGACGTGACGGTTGTGGTGGCCACCCACGATCCGGATACTCGCGATGCCTGTGATGAGCACATCGATCTCGGTAAGCGAGCCCAGGACGGTGGCGGACGATGAGAATGCACGCGCTCGTCCGGGAAATCTGGCGTAACGCGGTTTCAGGTACCGCTCGCACCGGCACCGTTTTCCTGATCGCTGCGGTTTTGTTGCTGGCAACCCTCGGTGCAGAACTGAGTGGCGTGCGGGGCATCTTGGACCGTGCCGCCGAATTTCGTGATTCAGGGGCGACCACGCTGGTGATTGCGGCACCGGGCGCGATCGACGGACAGGCCTGTGATGTCATCGCGGAGCTCCCCGGGGTGATTGCAGCCGGAGCACGTCGAAAAGCCGCTGAACCCTTGCTGGCTCGGGCTCTTCCCGGGGCACCCATTGCCAATTTTGAAGTCACCAGCGGTTTCCTACGAGTCTTGGAGCCCTCACGCGGTTTGGGACGAGGCCAGACCCACGGTGTTTTCCTCGCCGAATCCGCCGCAGGCCCCTTGGGGCTCTCACCGGGAAAGTGGATGGACACCGATTCCGGGATGATTCTGGTGCGTGATGTATTTCGATATCCTGCCGATGGTCGGCGTGGGGAAATGGAATACTCGGGACTGAGTGTCTCGGCGGCTACCGGGAGATTCGATGAGTGCTGGGCAACCGCCTGGCCGGTTCAACCCGAACTGAGCTCGATGCTATATACCAGCGTTCTACCACGAATCGCGAGCGCAGGCGAACCGCCCCGGGTCGAGCAGCTGAACTCGCGGCTGGGGGCCGAATCGCCTGCGCCCGAGCTGTTTGACCAGCGCATTACCCGGTGGGCCTGGGCCGTGGCGTTGATCGGGGCCGCGGGGATCTCCTGGTTCCTGATTCGATTGCGCCGGGTCGAGCTGGCGGCCGCGTTGCATGCCCGAGTTACCCGGCGCGACCTGCGCATGATCCTGCTCGGGGAAACCATCCTGTGGACAATACCGCTGGCACTGATCGGTATGGCGACGACCAGCGGCTGGGCCGGGCTCAGTTCAGTTGAGCCCGCAATCGCACTACTTCTCGGTGGAAGGATCGTGTGCGCGCTGGTATTTGGTGCCTTCGTAGGGGTCCTGGCGGCATTTGCCAGCATTCGAGAGCGGCACCTCTATCGGTATTTCGCCGAGCGGTAGAGCAACTGGCTGCGCCGTCCTCGAAACCGGAATAGGCTGGGGTAATGGCACAGCTGCACGAACTTACCGCCCGTGAACAGAGCTTCCTCCTGCGAACCGGCGCCCTGCGTCCGAGTGAGCTGGTGGAGCACTACCTGGATCGCATCGAGAAGCACGGCGCGTCCATCGGCGCGTTTATCGTGGTGGATGCCGACGGTGCCCGCGAGCGCGCCGCCGCGCTGGAGGCCACCGGGCACCCCCGTTCCACCCCCACCGGCTCGTTTAGCCTGAGCGATCCCGAGCACTTCCGGATCGAATCCCCCGGGGAGAACCCCGACCAGGTGCTCTGGGGTCTGCCACTGGCCGATAAGGACCTGGAGGCCCGGGCCGGGCTGCCCACCAGCTATGGCTCGCGGGTATTTGCCGGGGTGGTGTCCGAGCAGAGCGATGAGATCGTCGAGGCCGTGGACGCGGCCGGTGCGATCAGCCTGGGCAAAACCAACACCCCCGAATTCGGCCAGCACGGCTTCACCGACAACCTGGTTGCCGGGCCCGCCCGCAACCCCTGGGACCGCAGCCTGCACGCGGGTGGGTCCAGCGGGGGAGCGGCCGCCGCGGTGGCCGCCCGGCTGCTGCCCTTTGCCCCGGGATCGGACGGGGGCGGCTCGATCCGCATCCCCGCCGCCGCGACCGGCCTGGTCGGGCTCAAGCCCTCGCGCGGCCGCGTCCCCGGCGGCTCGGGCATTGGCAGCGTGGGTGGGCTGGGCGTCGCCGGCCCGATCGCCCGCACCGTGGGCGACGCGGCGCTGCTGCTCGAGGGCATGATCGGCACCCCGGCTCCCGCCCGCTTCGCGCTGCGCGCCCCCGAGCTGGAACCCGGTGCTCTGCTGCGCGCCGCCGATACCCCGCACGGCCGGTTCCGGATCGGTATCCTGCGCGATTCGCCCTGGGCGGATGAGTATGCAATCGGCCTGGACGAGTCCGGTGAGCTGGCCTTCTCCGAGGGCATCGAGCACCTGCGTGCGCTCGGCCACGTGCTCACCGAGATCCCGCTGGAACGCAGCGCCGGATACTCCAACGCCTTCCGCACCCTGTGGCGCAGCTTCCCGGCGGCAGCCCCGCTGCCCGAGGGGGCCGAGGCATTGCTGGAGCCGGTGACCGCGCAGCTGCGTGCGTCGGGGAAGGAGGTGCGCGCAACCGATCTGATCGCCGCCCTGGGCTTCTTCGCGCGCTTCGAACGCGACGTGATCGATCAGTTCTCCGGGTTTGACGCGATCCTCACCCCGGCGCTCGGCCAGAGCCCGCGAGCCCTGGACTGGTACAGCCAGACCGATCCCGACCTGAGCTTCGAGCAGCAGGTGCTGTACTCGCCCTGGACCTCGTTTGTGAATGCAACCGGGCTGCCCGGCATCGCGCTCCCGGTGAGCCAGGATGCGCGGGGTTTGCCCGCCGCGATCCAACTGATCGGTCGTCCCGGCGACGAACTGACCCTGCTGAGCCTCGGCGCGCAGCTGGAGAACCGGATCGGCTGGAACGAACGGGTGCCCGCGGACTTCGCCTAGCGGCCCCGGTGGCCGCCGGGGAATTTGTCCCCCATCAACGCCCCACGCGCGAGAGCCCTCTCCCGCGTGGGGCGTTTTTGCCGTGTCGGGGTGCCTGGGTATTGCGCCTCGGATCGAGCGAGTCGGGGCGAGTGAGCCGGTGCGAGCGGGCCGAGGCGTACGCATCGAAGGGAGCCCCGCGCGCTGAGTGCCTTGGGATGGTGCCGGATTGTGGCATCAATATTTTGTCCCCCATGCTCGCGATGATCGGCGAGGGGATCGAAAGAATCCCGCCCTTTTTTGTCTGCGACCAACAATAAAAAGTGGTTCGGCCCGCGAAAATATCCGAAATTCCTACAAAAAGATAGCTCTATCTTCCCGTCGCGAAACGATGGTACGTTGATCGGACTTTGATGGGGAAATATCCGGAGAATGGATCGTATTCAATGGGGGAACTGGCTCAGGCCGGCGCATTTGTAGCGCGCAATTCTGGTCAAAATCGAGGGCATGGGGATCGCATCCGGCGAGGGTGCGCACGATGAGCGGCCACCCGGCACACGGCGGCCAGCACGAAAACGAGCCGCCCGCGGAAACCGTCGAAACGGCGATCATCGAGGCCCAGGAACGGCAGTCCCAGGACATGCGCGAGGCCGCGGAGCCCCACGGCCGCCACGGTGCGAGCCCCGACAACCTGCTGACCCTCTCCGAGGTCAGCGTGCGCGCCTCCTGGGGGCACATCTTTGGGCCGGTGAACTTCTCGGTCAAGCGCGGGGGCACCACCGTCCTGGTCGGCCACGGCGGACGCGGTCGCACCGCGCTCCTGCTGACCCTCGCCGGCCGCATGCGTGCCTCAAGCGGCACCGTGGTCTCCTTCGGGCTGAACAACAACCCCGGTCACCTCTTCAAAAACGCCGCCCTGGGGTGGATCGACGAGGTGGACGAGGTGGTGCAGGCGATCCGCGTCCGCGACATCGTGACCGAGCAGCTGCGCTGGGGTGCCCCCTGGTATCGCTGGGTTCGCGTCGCCCGTGAGGAGGATCTGGAGCGCATGTGTCGCCCGGTCTTTGGCGATCTGGCCCTGCCCGGTCTTGACGACATGGTTGAGGAGCTCCCCGAGCTGACCGCCGCGCTGTTCCGCATCGCCGCGGCCAACGTGCGCAAACCCGAGCTGCTCGTGGTGGGCGGGGTGGACAACCTCTCCAGCGACCAGGCCTCGGAAAAGCTCCTGGAGCGCCTGGTCGCGCTGGGCACCGAACAGACGGTGATCACCGCCGATGTCAACGGCCGCCGCGGTTCGGTGATCGCCGATGACTACGTGGAGGTGCCCAATCTCACCAACCAGCAGTTTGTGAGCCTGGCCCTCGAGGAAGTTGAGGACGTCCGATGATCGCCGCATTCTCCCCGGGAAGCGATTTCAAACGGTACTACCGCGGAACCATGCCGCGCCTGGCCCTGCTGGTCATCCTGATCATGCCGCTGATGTACGGTGCCCTCTACCTCTGGGCCTTCTGGAACCCGTTTGGCAATGTGGACAAGGTTCCCGTCGCGATCGTCAACCTGGATACCGGCGCGGATGCCGGCAAACAGCGCATTCACGCCGGACCGCAGGTGGTCAAGGGACTGGTCGATTCCAAGCAACTCAACCTGATCGAGGTGAGCGAGGAGGAGGCCAAAACCGGGCTGTCCCACGGTAAGTACGACTTCACGATCACCATTCCCGCCGACTTCTCCGCCGCCATCGCCTCGGTCTCGGGGGATAACCCGCGCTCGGCGGACTTGATCTTCACCTACGACGAAACCAACAACTACCTCTCCACCGTGATCGGCCAGGATGCCGCCGAGGAGGTCATCAACCAGGTCAGTGCCCAGGTGGGCAGCCAGGTGTTTGAGGCCGCACTGGACGGTGCCAAGGGAGCGATTCCCAAGCTCATCCAGGCGGCCAACGGGGTGGACACCCTGAACTCGGGGATGCAGCAGGCCAACCAGGGCGCGCAGGAACTCGCGACCAACCTGGTGACCGCGAAGGACGGGAGTGACAAGCTGGCCGGTGCGGTGGACGAGATCGTCACCGGGCTGGACGGCATCATCGGCAAGGCTCAGGGCCTGGTCCAGGGCTCGGGCATTTCCGGGGCCGAGGTCCGCTCGGCCGTGCAGCGCATCGACGCGGGGGTCAATACCGCGGCGACGCTGCTCAACGATGCGGCGGCCACGCAGCAGAAGGCCGCCCAGGACCTGGACGCCGTCATCGCCGACCTCCGCGCCAAGGGGGAGGGCGGCCTGGCCGACCAGATCCAGGGTGTGCGCAACTCGATCGCCGCGAACCCGCAGGTCGCCCAGGCGAACACCACCATCGCCGAGGTACGGCGGGACACCAACCTGCTCGCCGGCCAGCTCAACAGCCCGGGCACCCAGTTCAACGTGGTGCTGCAGGCCATCGAAAACGACCAGGTTGTCGGCGACCTTAACAAGGCCCGCAGCGGCGCCGATCAGCTGCGCAGCGGTGCCGATCAGCTCCGCACCGGACTCGGGGAACTCAGCGCCGGGGCGAACACCCTGGCCGAGGGCACCCCCAAGCTGGCCGCCGGAACCGAGCAGCTGGCCGAGGCCGCCAAGACCGGCCTGAGCCTGATTCCCAAGTGGGGGAAGGACCAGGAGCGCAGCGTGATCCAGACGCTGGCCGAACCGGTCAAGCTGGTCGAGAAGACCGAGCACGAGGCCAAAACCTTCGCCTACGGCTTCGCACCCTTCTTCCTCGGACTCGCCCTGTTTGTGGGCAGCATCATCGCCTGGATGCTCTTCACTCCGCTTCAGGCGCGACCGTTGGCGCAGGGGCTGGGATCCTTCCGCACCGTGCTGGCCTCGTTCATGCCCACCCTCGCGGTGGGCGGAATCCAGGGCACGATCCTGTTCCTGGTGATCTACTTCGGGCTGGGCCTTAAACCGGAGTATCCGATCGGCACGCTGGCGTTCATGTGGTTGATGTCCGCGATGTTCCTGGCGATGATCCAGATGCTCAATGCCCTCTTCGGAGCGGCGGTGGGCCGCGTGGCCACCCTGGCCCTGCTGATGGTGATGCTCACCTCGGCCGGCGGTATCTATCCGGTCCAGACCACCAGTCCGCTGTTCCAGTGGCTGCATCCCTTCGACCCGATGACCTATACCGTGACCGGGCTCAGACAGCTGATCATGGGCGGGATCGACTATCGATTCGGGGTCGCGCTCGCCGTGATCGGGGCACTCACGCTGGTGTTCCTGGCGGTGTCCACCTGGGCCGCTCGTCGCAACCGCCAGTACAACATGGACCGGCTCTACCCACCCATCGAGGTGTAGCGGGTTCTCCCGCCCTGTTTTTCTCAGAATTTAGTGTCGCGAGCTTTTCCGTCAATCAGAAAGGACCACCATGTCAGAGCTGTATCGCAATGCCGCCGAACGCGAGGACGAGTCGCAGATCTCGATCAACCCCGTGTTTGCGCGTCCGGGTGAGGCCACGGTGCTGCCCCGCTTTGATCTTCCCGAGAACCAGATGTCCGGCGACACCGCGTATCAGCTGGTGCATGATGAGGCCATGCTGGATGGGAACTCTCGCCTGAACCTGGCGACGTTTGTCTCCACCTGGATGGATGACAACGCGGGCAAGCTCTACGTCGAGGCCGCCGACAAGAACATGATCGACAAGGACGAGTACCCGGCCACCGCGGCCATCGAGGACCGCTGCTGGCGCATCCTCGGGAACCTCTGGCACGTGCCGGATCCGCACAACACCATCGGTACCTCGACCATCGGTTCCTCCGAGGCCTGCATGCTCGGCGGCCTGGCGCTCAAGCGTCTCTGGCAGGAGCGCCGCCGGGCCGAGGGCAAGTCCACCGAGAAGCCCAACCTGATCCTCTCCGCCGGCGTGCAGGTGGTCTGGGAGAAGTTCTGCAACTACTGGGATGTCGAGGCCCGCTACGTGCCGGTGACCGAGGAGCACCTGGTTCTCGACGGCCATGAGCTGGAAAAGTACGTGGACGAAAACACCATCGGTGTGGTCGCGATCCTCGGCCAGACCTACACCGGCCTGTACGAGTCGGTGAAGGAGATCGCCGCCAAGCTCGACGAGATCCAGGCCTCCACCGGACTCGACGTGCGCATCCACGTGGATGGTGCCTCGGGCGCGATGGTTGCCCCGTTCTGCCAGCCCGACCTGGAGTGGGACTTCACGGTTGAGCGGGTCAACTCGATCAGCACCTCGGGCCACAAGTACGGACTGGTCTACCCCGGCGTGGGCTGGGTCGTCTGGCGCAACAAGGAGGTGTGTCCGGAGAGCCTGGTGTTCCACGTGAGCTACCTCGGCGGCGACATGCCGACCCTGGCGCTGAACTTCTCCCGCCCCGGTGCCCAGGTGCTGCTGCAGTACTACCAGTTCCTGCGCCTGGGCCGCGAGGGATACCGCGAGGTGCAGCAGAACTCGATCGACGTGGCCACCTACCTGTCCTCGGAGATCGAAAAGCTGGATCCGTTCACCCTGGTCAGCCGCGGCGACACCATCCCGGTGTTCGCCTGGAAGCTGAACCCGGGCCAGCGCAACTGGGACCTCTACGACCTGGCCGACCGCCTGCGCATGCGCGGCTGGCTGGTGCCCGCCTACCCGATGCCCGATGACCTGTCCGCCCTGGTGGTGCAGCGCATCGTGGTGCGCCTGGGCCTGAGCAAGGACCTCGCCGAGCTGCTGCTGGCCGCGATTAAGGAGGAGGTGGCGTTCCTGGAGAATCTGGACGCACCGATTCCGCGCGAAAAGGCCCGCACCTCGTTCGCTCACTAGGCGAGCCGCCGCACGTACCCGAGGGTCCGGGCGAATAGGCCCGCACTTCGTTCGCTCACTAGCCTTCATCCCGGTTCCGCCCACACCCCAGATCGTGTGGGCGGAACCGGGACTCGCAGACAGAAAGCGTCACTCATGACCCAGAGCAGCACCCCCTTCCCGCAGGCGCAGCCGGCCTCGCTGCCGTTCCTGGTGCCGACCCTGAGCAGGCAGAGCGCCCTGTTCATGATCGGCTCGGCGCTGTTTGTGCTGGGCAGCGCGATGAACATCTGGAACTTCGACAACACCGCCGCATCGAACCTGGCCTGCTTTATCGGGGCCTGGTTTTTCACCGCTGCGGGGCTGTATCAGCTGGTGCTGAGCGGGGATCCGGTGGTCGCGGTGCCCTATGCGCCGGGCAAGATGTTTCGGGCCGAGTGGTTGGCGGCGGCCACCCAGAGCTTTGGCACGATCATGTTCAACATCAGCACCTCGGCGGCGCTGCGAGCAAAGTCCGTGGACACCGAGAAGCACCTGGTGTGGAACCCCGACGCCGGGGGATCGGTAGCCTTTCTGCTCAGCGCGATCCTGGTCTACACCGCCTACTATCGCACCCGTGGCACGCTGTGGGAGCCGCGGTGCTCGGGATTCTGGGCGGCCCACATCAACATGCTGGGCTGCCTCGCCTTCGCGTTTTCGGCCGCGGGCTCGTTTGTGCTCAACGACGGCAGCGCCAAGGACGCGGGCCTGGCCAACTGGGGCACCTTTATCGGCGCGATCTGCTTCTTTATCGCCTCGATGATTGTGCTCCCCACACTCGGCTGGAACCGGCGCACGGCCGAGGCCGATGCCCGTTCCTGACTCCCTTTGTAATCGCTGTACAACCGGCACCCCTGCGGTGCCCCTCTGAAAGGTAAGTGAAACACTATGTGCACAAGAGTTGTTTGGCCCGATGCTAACGGCGCCGTGATCGTGGGCCGCAATATGGATTTCCACCTGGACCTGCTCACCAACCTGTGGAAGCTGCCCCGCGGGATCGAGCGTAACGACGGGGTCAACGGGGATCTGACCTGGACCGCCAAGTACGGCAGCCTGGTCGCCACCGCGTTTGACCTGGTCGCCTGCGACGGCATGAACGAGGAGGGGTTTGCCGGTCACATCCTGTGGCTCGCCGAATCCGACTACGGCACCGCCAGCGAGGGCGACGTCCAGCTGAGCCAGGCCGTCTGGCTGCAGTACTACCTGGACAACTTCAAGACCGTGGCCGAGGCCGTGGAGTGGACCGAGAAGACCCAGGTGCGTATCGCCGAGCTGCTGGATCCGACCAGCGGCAAGCCGCCCACACTGCACCTGGCGATCAACGACGCCACCGGCGACTCGGCCATCATCGAGTACACCGACGGGACCCCCACGGTCTATCACAGCCGTGAGTACACGGTGATGACGAATTCGCCCACCTTCGATAAGCAGCTGGAGCTGGCGGCGAAGATCGAGGGCCTCGGCGGGGATGCTCCCCTCGGCGGCTCAACCCTCGCCACCGACCGCTTTGCCCGTGCCTCCTACTATGTGGGACGCCAGGAGCAGCCCAAGACCCAGCTCGAGGCCATCGCGGCGATGTTCAGCATCATCCGCAACGCCGCCCAGCCCTTCCGTCAGCCCGACCCGGGCAAGCCCGATGCGTCGCAGACCATCTGGCAGGTGGTGCTCGATCTGACCAACCGTCGCTACGCGTTTGAGTCGACCACCCGCCCCAACATCGTCTGGGTCGACTTTGACAAGCTGAGCTTCGCCGAGGGTACCGAGGAGCTGCGGCTCGACCTGGTCAGCAAGCTTGCGCTTGAGGGTGGCCTGGCCGGGGATGTCAGCCACCACTTCCACCAGGTGGGTCCGCTGACCGATCTGGGCCTGAACCTGGCGACGCGCTTTGTCGAGGTGGCCGCCCAGAAGCAGGACGAGTTCGCCGGACTGCTCAAGGAGGTGCGCCAGCTCGCTGGCGCGGCAAAGAAGTAGTCACACACAGGCGGGGCCCCACCGGTTGGTGGGGCCCCGCTTACGTGTGTGGCTAGCCGCTCGTGGACCGGGACCGGGCCTGCGCATGCTGTCAGGCGAGCCGTTCTCGGCCGGGCACTGGGGCCCCGCTGGCGTGTTTGGCTAGCCGCTCTCGGCCTGGCGCTGGGCACCGCGCTCGATGGTCTCGGTGGTGTGGGGATCCGCCTCCTCGGCGCTTTCGGCGCGGGCGAGGATCACGACCCCCACAAACGCGGCGGCCCCGGCGGCGAGGAAGCCCACAAACGAGATCCACGGGGCACCGGCGGCCTCGTGCAGGATCACGATGCCCAGGACCACGGCGACCGCGGGATCCACCACCGTGAGCCCGGCAATCACCACATCCGGCGGATTGCAGGTGTGCGAGTACTGCACAAAGTAGATCGACAGGGCCGAGGCGACGCCGATGCCCAGGATACAGATCAGGGTGAGCACGCTGCCCGAGTCAAACACCATCCGGTGTCCGGCAAACATCGTCTCCACCCGGAGGATCACGGTCTTGCCGAGGGTGGCGACAAAGCCCGAGAAGATCCCGCCCAGCACCACATAGAAGATGGGGGCCTTGGCGGTGCCCCGGGTTCCGAAGCGGATGGCCGCCGCGATCGCGAGCACACCGGCCAGGGTCACCAGGATCGCGATCAGCTGGCCGTCGCTGATCGGCTTCTGTTTACTCACCAGCGCGGCGATCACCACGTAGGCGATTACCCCGACCAGGGAGATCGCGATACCCAACAGCACCCGCCGCGGCAGGGGTGCCCGGCGTACCCGGGCATTCAGGATCGCCGAGAACACCAGGGCGGTCACGCCGATGGGCTGCACCAGGATCAGCGGGGCGAAGGCCAGGCTGCCCATCTGCAGCAGGATCGCGATCCCAAACAGCGCACTGCCGGCCAGCCAGATCGGGGTCTTGAGCAACAGGAGAAAGGAGGTTTTGGATTCCCCGGTGCGTTCGGCCGCCGCGGAGACCAGGTTGACCCCGCGGCTCTGCCAGAGATTCCCCACCGCCAAAACGGCCGCGCTGACCAGTGCCAGCAATACTCCCAGTAGCGGCGCAGAACCTACAACCATTGTTTTTTCCCCCGTCGCACATGGATGTCCGCCCAAGCTTTGCACGCGATTCCCGTGGAGCCAAGACCCAGTTTGAGGGGGCAGAGTTCGCGCCGTCAGCCCCGACTGACTACTGTGGAGAAATGACCGAGACCCCCGCCGCATCGGCACCGAAGAACACCGAAGTATCCACCGATCCCGAGCGCGAGGTTCTCAGCTGGGACGGGTTTGGCGACGCGACCCGCGACCTGGCAGCCCAGGTGGTTCAGGACGGCTTTGCCCCGGAGTTTGTGGTGGCCATCGCCCGCGGTGGCCTGCTGCTGGCGGGATCGATCGCCTATGCGCTGGGCGTAAAGAACTGCGGCTCGATCAACGTGGAGTTTTACACCGACGTACACCTGACCCTGCCCGAGCCGGTCCTGCTGCCGCCGATGCTGGACGGTCCCGCCCTGGCTGGAAGCCGCGTGCTGCTGGTGGACGACGTATCGGACTCGGGCCGCACCCTCGAGCTCGTGCAGCGCATGTTGCAGGGCGACGGCGCCGATGTGCGCACGGTCACCCTGTACTCCAAGCCGCGCACCATCCTGGAGCCCGACTTCGTGTGGAAGAACACCGATAAGTGGATCACCTTCCCCTGGTCGGCGCTGCCCCCGGTGGATGCCGCCGAGGCCGACCGCCGTTACCCGCAGGCCTAGCGCACCCGAAAACACCGAGCACAGCCCCGCTTCGATCTCGAAGCGGGGCTGTGTTTTTTAGGTTAGGCGCTGCGGCGGCCGGTCGCAGAAGAGCTTGTGATTGGTAACAAATGCCAGAGTTGGGACCGCTATCGGAGGGTCGTCCCCAACGGGGGATGGCGGCCAAACTAGGCCAAGCGATACCTTCCGAGTATGGCAATCTCTCAGTTGAAATATCTGACTGTAAGTTCCGCGGTTGCCGGATGCTTGACTGTGAATATTAAGTAGTGGAAAGACAGATGAAAACTATCGCCTTCGTCCTCATTTATGGTCTGGTGGTTGGTTGTGTTGGATTCACCATCACGACCCTCAGCGGCATGAGTCCGTACCTGATCGGAGTCCTGGCTTTACCCGCTGTAGCACTGGCGGGCCGGGTCGGTTCCGGTTTCGGCGTGAATCTTTTCCAGCGGGAAGGCAGCGAGAAGGGCTAGTCTGCGCCGGCTAAGGGGCAGACAAGAACACCCCGCGTACGCATCAGAGTAGAGCGTGTATCCCGCCGTCAAAAGGGCGAGATACACGCTCTACGTTGTGCTTACTCGTTGTGAAGGATTTTCGCTCCGTGCGCCGAGCCTTAGACGGTACTGACTCGAAGCGGAGCTGTGCCCTAGGGGTTTAGGCGTTGCGGCGGCGCATGATCAGGCCGCTGCCGATGGCTAGGATCGCGGCACCCAGGAGGGCGAGACCTCCGAGGCTGGCACCGGTTGCCGCCAGGCCTCCGGCGGGGCGGGCGGAAGAGCCCGCGGGGGCGGCGAGAGCATCCTGCCCGCTCGGGTCGCCGGGCTGGATCGGACCAGCGGTAACACTCGGCGAGGGATCACCGGTCGGGTCCACGCCGGGTCCCGGGCCGGGTTCGACGCCGGGGTCCGTGCTGGGATCTGGGCTCGGCTCGGGCGTCGGCGTCGGCTCCGGCGCGGGGAGGGTCACCGTGGCGGGTTCGCTGGCCCCGGCGATGCCCCAGAAATCGTCGTTGAAGCGCAGCCGGTAGCTGTCGCCGGCGTTCTCGGTGGTTACCAGGGTGGTGTACTCGTTACCATTGGCGCCGGCAATGTCACTCCAGGTCTTCCCGTCGGCCGAACGTTGCCACACCACACCGCCGCCGTTTCCGCGCTTGATCCCGGTTACGGCGCTGATGAAGGTGACCTCCTGATCCACGGCGTCGAGGTGTACATCGGCCGGGTTGGTCACCGCGGGGCGGGTGATCAGGGTTACGGTCGAGCCCTCGCCGCCGGTGTAGCCGCGGTCGGCCGTGAGCAGGTCGCCGGTGACCGGGTTCTCGACCAGGTTCACGGCGCCCACCGGGGTGCTGCGGAAACTCTCGGAGCGCTCGCCGGTGGTGAAGTCTGCGGCCATGACCATGTCCCAGCCCATCGAGGGGGAGTAGGCGCGGTTCAGGCTGTCCGAACCCACCACATCGGTCATCATGATGCCCACCGAGATGCGCTGGCGTGCCTCACCGGTGATCGGGTCCAGGACGCTGACCCGGCTGCCACCCTCGGCCAGATAGAGGGTCTGCGGGTTGGTATCAAAGGCGAGTCCCGAGTAGGACCAGATGTCGGGGGTCGCGACATCCCGGGTGATTTCCAGGGTGTGGGCGTCCATCGTGGCGTAGGCGGCACCGTTCATGCCCTGGCCGGTGCGTCCCACGATGAAGGTGGACTCATCGGCGGTAAGCACGCCGGAGTTTGAGTTGTTGGTGGGCAGCGTGACGCTGGCCAGGACCACGCCGGTTGCGGAGTCGATCCGGTTGATCTGCCCGCCCACGGCCACCGTGAGATAGGCGGAGCCGTCGCGGGTGAGCTGGGCGTAGCTGGACCATCCGATGTTGGTGGTGTGGATGGCACTCAGACTGCGGGTGGTGAGGTCGATCACCGCGACCCCGTGGGTCGTGGTGGGGCTCGCATCAATGACGGCCACCGCGCGGGTGCCGGCGGCGTTCAGCGAGACCGAGGAGAGACCCACGCCGGCACCCACCTCGATCGAGCCGATGGTGGTGCGGGATTCGAGGTCCACGATGTGCAGCGCGGTCGAGTTCAGCGCGGACACGTAGGCAAGGCGGCCATCGGGGGAAATTACCACCTGATTGGGCATGACCCCGTCGGCGATATGAATCGAGGTGCCGAGGTCGCTCACCAGAGGCGGGGCTTCGGCGCGGGTCGCGGGGGCAACCTGGCCGGCGGCGTTCGCGGGGTGGGGATTGGTGTCCGCCTGCGGGCGTGCGGGGGCGCTCGCCGAGGAGCCCGCCTTTGGCGGGGGAAGTGCGGCCTGGGCGCCGATGGCCCCTCCGGTGGCGAGGCCGATCGTCAAAAATGCGCCGAGTCCGAGGGCGCAGGCGCGCCAAATACTGCGTGGGTACATGGGGGTCTCCCTGATGAGCGAGCATGTTCACGATCTGCAAAGCGCTCGTGTGTTCGTTCACCCGGTGCGGGGATACGGGCTTCCGCGGGGTGAGTATCCCTCCTTTGGGGTACATAACGATCGTATTTAAAAACGTATAGTTTTCGATGGGTAGTGCCGAAAATGCGCGATCTGTTGTCGCATTTACCCATCCGGCGCGGATGCGGGATCTCAGAACTCACCGCTCAGTGTGCGCGCGGCATGCCCTTTTCTAATACCGATCGTTTGATTAGTATTAGACCTTCCCATTACCCGACCCGAGGGAGTAATTTGTGATGACCGACTGTGTGCTGGTGGAAACCGGCGCGAATACCCCCGTGCTGATCGGAGTCGCCGCGGCCACGATCCTGATCGGTGCCGCGCTGATCTGGGCGATGGCACGCTCATCGAAAAAGCGTCTGCTGCTGGGAGGTGTCCTGGGGCTGCTGCTCCTGGTGGGTCTCCCTATCGTGAGCGGCTCCACCCCAGCCCAGGCGCAAACCCCCGAGCACTGCGTCTCGGCCCCGGCCACCACCCCGGTGGGACAGCCGAGCGCCGACCCGAGCGCGACACCCACGCCCGACCCCACCGCCTCACCCACCCCGACGCCCTCGCCGAGCCCGACCGGACCCGCCGAGTGTGTCGCCGAGCCCTCGCCGATCACCCCGAAGATCACCGCCCTGTTCGACTGGGACAGCGATGCACCCCGGATTCGATTCGAAAACGAGGAGCTCAACGCCCTGGTAATCGCCGATCCGACCCTGGTGACCGGACTGCTTGAGACCTTCAGCGTCCCCGAGACGGTGACCTGGAGCATGCCCGACGGGGATGGGGGACGCACCACCCTGCGCACCGAGCAGTACACGGCGCACACCTCGATTCCGCGCGGGATCTCTCAGATCGAAGATGGCTGGCTCGAACTGAACTATGCCGAGAGCGGGGACACCTCCAATAGCGAGGAGATTGACGCCCAGATCGCGGCGATTACCGCCGAGCTGGAGGCGCAGCACCCGGGAGCCGAGATCGAGGCCGGGAGTCTCTTTGGTGAGTACACCGCCGAGATCAGCTACACCGTCACCGGCAAGAACAGCTGCGGCGACACCGTGACCGGCACCGGTTCGGTGGCCGCCCGGGGGCCGATCCCGGCCTAGCGGGGAATCCGGATGGGCCACCCTCTTGTCGGCGGCCCGGGGGATTTCTACACTGAGTGCGGGTCGCAATCGCGATCCGCACTCAACCGAAGGGGCCAACGATGACCACACAGGCTGAATTTATCGCCGCGCTGACGCCGCAGACCCGGGCGCAGTGGATCACGCTCTCCACCGCGATCTCCGCCGAGCTTGAGGGTGCGCTTGAGGGCGAGCCGGTTCCGGCCCGGGAGGATCTGGAACGGCTCACGTTCCCCGCGGTGGCGCCGGCGCAACACCCGTTCTCCGACGCCGAGGAGATCTTCTGGGCGGCCACGGATGGGCTCGCGCCGGACCTCGCGGGAACCGGCGAGCTCCCCCTGCTGTTTCTGGGGTTCTCCTCGGTCAATCGCATCACCCGCAGCCGGGAACCGGTGGGATTCCTGCTGACCAGCGGCGCGGTCTATGTGCGCGATTCGCCGAGCGGACTCTTCGGCGCGCAGGCTCCGCGCATCGTGCCGCTGTTTTCGGGCCCCGAGGGGATTGCCGCCAGCGCGCAGGCCATTACCGAGCAGGCGATCGCCAAGTTCGAGTGGAAGTGGGCGCACCAGGTCACCTCGGCCGAGGTGTGGTCCGCGGCGCTCCAGCGGCTCTCCTCGATGGTGGCCCTGGTGCTGGCGCTGTTGCCCACGCTCGGCGGCAGCGTCGCCACGGAGGTCCCCGCGTCCGCAACCTCGCTGCCGGAGCGTCTGCGCGAACTCGGCCTGGCCGACATCGTGGTGCCGGGATCGGATGAGTCTCCCAAACGGCTCAAGCAGCGTGCCAAGCTCAGCAAGGTGCTGAAGCTGAGCGCCGACGAGCCGATTCTGCTCTCGATCACCGACAGCACCCTCGCCGGCCCCTACGGGAGCGTGCTCACCGGGGCGGCCATCCACTCGCGGGATCTGATGGAGGATCCGGTCAGCACCCCGCGCGCGGGCATCGATCCGGCCGCGATCCGGGCCGAAAAGGACCGCCTGATCGTCGCGCCCGGCGAGGTGCACACGCTGCCCAGCTTCCTGACCGAGAGCCAGCGGGAAGACATCGTTCGCCTGCTGCGCGAACTCCTCGAGGGTCGCCTGAGCCTCTAGCGTGAACGCAAAACCCCCGCCCGAAATTCGGGCGGGGGTTCTGCGTTGTGGCGGCTAGTCGCGGAAGGTTTCGATCTTCGCGCCGAGCGAGATCAGCCGCTCCTGCAGCTGCTCGTAACCGCGGGAGATGATGTCCACGTTGCGCAGCACGCTGGTGCCCTTGGCGGCGAGCATCGCCAGCAGGATCACCACGGCCGGGCGCAGTGCCGGCGGGCACGAGACCTCGGCGCCGGACCAGTGGGTCGGGCCCGAGACGTCCAGGCGGTGCGGGTCGCGCAGGCGCACGTTGGCACCCAGGCGGGTGAGGTCGGTGAGGTGGATCGCCCGGCCCTCGTAGACCCAGTCGTGGATCAGGGTGTCGCCGGTCGCGCAGGCGGCGATGACCACAAAGAAGGGCAGGTTGTCGATGTTGAGGCCGGGGAAGGGCATCGGGTGGATCTTGTCGATCGGGGCGCGCAGCTCCGACGGATATACGGTGATATCCACCAGGCGGGTTTTGCCGTTGGCGGCGTCGTACTCATCGGTCATCGAGTAGCGCAGGCCCATCTCCGACAGGGTCGCCATCTCGATCTCCATGAACTCGATCGGGACGCGGGTCACGGTGATCTCCGAGCCGGTCACGATGCCGGCGGTCAGCAGGCTCATGGCCTCCACCGGGTCTTCGCTCGGCCAGTAGTCCACATCGGCGTTGACGTTGGCGTTGCCGTGGATGGTGAGGGTGGTCGAGCCGATGCCCTCCACCTCGATGCCGAGCTCCTGGAGGTAGAAGCAGAGGTCCTGCACCATGTAGTTGGGGCTAGCGTTGCGGATCACCGTCACTCCATCGCGCACGGCGGCGGCCATGATCGCGTTCTCGGTCACGGTGTCGCCGCGCTCGGTCAGGACAACCTTGACCCGCTCGGGCACATCGTGGCTCACGGTGGCGCGGTACCAGCCGGTGGTCGCCTCGACCTCGAGCCCGAAGGGGCGCAGGGCGATCAGGTGCGGTTCGACGGTGCGGGTGCCGAGGTCGCAGCCGCCGGCATAGGGGAGGGAGAAGTTGTCGAAGCGGCCCAGCAGCGGACCGAGGAACATTAGCACCGAGCGGGTGCGACGGCCGGCATCGGCGTCGATCTCGGCGAGGTTCAGGTTTTCGGGCACCTTGATCTCGACGCTGTTGTCATCGCCGTACCAGGTGACCTGCACACCCATGCTGCGCAGCACGTCGATGATGCGGTCGACCTCGACGATGCGGGCGACGCGGTGCAGGCGGGTGGTGCCGCGGTTGATCAGGGCCGCACACAGCAGCGCGACGGCGCCGTTCTTGCTGGAGTTCACGGCGATCGAGCCGTGCAGCTTGTGGCCACCCTCCACGCGGATGTGCGAGGGGCGGGGGCGATCACCGAAGGTCACCAGTTCGCTCTTGAGGGCGACGCTCAGGCGGGCCAGCAGCTCGATCGAGATGTTCTGGCTGCCCTGTTCGATCCGGTTGATCGCCGATTGGCTGGTGCCCACCCGTTCGGCCAGCTGGGCCTGGGTGAGGGAACGGTCCTGCCGGGCCGAACGAATAAGCGCGCCCACCTGCCGCATGGGTTCGGCGGCGGTGATGTCTACGGGGGAAGTATCGGTAGAAAGTGCCATGACCCGATGCTATACCGCATTTGAGATAAATTTCTCGTTTTCCGGGTCGAAAGCGTCAATCTGAGAGTTTCCTCAACTCGGATGTGGCGTTGGAATAAATACGATCATTCGTGCGTCCGTCACAGATTGCGCGTGTCGTATCGTCCGCGCTACGCTAACCAACATGGCTCACGCACGCTCCGCCCTCAGCGCTCAGGTATCTGCACCTGCGCCGGCGCGACGCCGTGCCCGCCGCGACGAGCGACGTCGTAGCTTTGTTGACGCCACCGACGAGCGACGATAGGCGACGCCCCCTAATTGTTTTTTTCGCGAAAGCGAAAGAGACCGGGCGTTGCCGGAATCCGGAATTCACACCCACAACTCGTCCTTGAAGGTAGCCTCAATGTCTTTTTCTGTCGCGATCGCCGGAGCATCCGGATACGCCGGGGGAGAGCTGCTGCGCTTGCTCGCCAGCCACCCCGAATTTGAAATCACCACCGTCACCGCCCACTCCAAGGCCGGGCAGACCGTCGCCGCGGTCCACCCGCACCTGCGCTCGCTCGCCGAAAAGGTCTTTGTCGAGACCAACGCACAAAACCTCGCCGGCCACGACATCGTGTTCCTGGCCCTGCCGCACGGGGCCTCCGGCGCGCTCACCGCGCAGCTGGACCCGAACACCCTGGTGGTGGATTGCGGGGCCGATCACCGCCTGGAATCCGAGGAGGACTGGGCCGCGTTCTACGGTGGCGACTTCTTCGGGGCCTGGACCTACGGGGTTCCCGAGCTGCTGATCGGCTCGGGCAAGCAGCGCGAGAAGCTGGTCGGCACCAAGCGGATCGCCGCCCCGGGCTGCAACGCCTCGACCGTGGAACTCTCGCTGGCCCCGGGTATCGCCGCCGGCGTGATCGAGCCGCTGGACATCGTGACCGTGCTGGCCGTGGGCCCCTCGGGCGCCGGGAAGGCGCTCAAGACCAACCTGCTGGCCGCCGAAATTCTGGGCACCGCCAACCCCTACGCGGTGGGCGGCACGCACCGGCACATCCCCGAGATCATCCAGGGTCTGCGTTGGGCAGGGGCCGAGCAGGCAACCGTATCCTTCACCCCGGTGCTGGTCCCGATGTCGCGCGGAATCCTCGCCACCACAACCGCCAAGATCGTGCCGGGCACCACCGCCGAGCAGATCCGCGCGGCCTGGGAGAGCGCCTACGCCGACGAGACCTTTGTGCACCTGCTGCCCGAGGGCGTCTTCCCCCGCACCGCCGACGTGCTGGGGGCCAACACCGCGCTGATGGGTCTGGCGATCGACGAGGCCGCCGGCCGGGTCATCATCGTGACCGCCGTGGACAACCTGGCCAAGGGCACCGCGGGCGCGGCGATCCAGTCGGCCAACATCGCCCTGGGCCTGCCCGAGGCTACCGGCCTTTCCATCGACGGGGTTGCCCCGTAATGGCCGCCACCACTCTTTCCCTCATCACCACCCTTCAAGGAGCACTATGAGCGTCACCACCCCCTCGGGATTCATCGCCGCGGGTGTTCCCGCCGGCCTCAAGTCCACCGGCAAGCCGGACCTCGCCCTCGTGGTTAACACCGGCCCGGAGAAGAACGCGGCCGCCGTGTTCACCAGCAACCGTGCGCTGGCCAACCCGATCATCTGGTCCAAGGAGGTCATCAAGGATGGGCGCGTGGACGCCATCGTGCTGAACTCCGGCGGTGCCAACTGCTTCACCGGCCAGCAGGGTTTCCAGACCACCCATGCCACCGCCGAGGCCGTGGCGAACGGGCTGGGCATCTCGGCCACCGATGTGCTGGTGTGCTCGACCGGTCTGATCGGTGAGCAGCTGGATCTCGGCAAGCTCACCGCCGGTGTCGAAGCCGCGACCGCCGCCCTCGACGAAAACGGTGGCGAGCACGCGGCCGCCGCGATCATGACCACCGATACCGTGCCCAAGACCAGCGAGTTCCTCGCCACCGACTGGGCCATCGGCGGCATCGCCAAGGGTGCGGGCATGCTCGCCCCGGGCCTGGCAACCATGCTTGTGGTCATCACCACCGACGCCTCCCTCGCCCCCGCCGACCTCGACGCGGCACTGCGCGAGGCCACCCGGGTGAGCTTTGACCGGCTCGACTCCGATGGCTGCATGTCCACCAACGACCAGGTCACCCTGCTCGCCTCCGGTGCCTCGGGCGTCACCCCGGACCTCGCCGACTTCACCGCCGCGCTGATCCAGGTGTGCTCCGACCTCGCCGAGCAGCTTCAGGGCGACGCCGAGGGTGCCAGCCACGACATCGCGATCGTCGTGACCGGTGCCGAGACCGAGGCCGACGCGGTCGAGGTGGGCCGTTCGGTGGCCCGCAACAACCTCTTCAAGGCCGCGATCTATGGCAACGACCCCAACTGGGGCCGGGTGCTGGCCGCGATCGGAACCACCTCGGCACCGTTCGACCCGTATAACGTGGACGTCTCCTTCAACGGGGTCCGGGTCTGCCACGAGGGCGGTCCGGACCAGAGCCGCGACCTGGTGGATCTGACCCCGCGCGCGGTCAAGATCGAGATCGAGCTGAACGCCGGTTCGGCCGCCGCGACCATCCTGACCAACGACCTCACGCACGATTACGTGCATGAGAATAGCGCGTACTCGAGCTGATCCATGCCTACCACCATTGATATTTCGCTCGAAGAGGCGCACGCCAAGGCCTCGGTCCTGATCGAGGCGTTGCCGTGGCTCAAGCGGTACCGCGGCGCGATCGTGGTCATCAAGTTCGGCGGCAACGCGATGATCTCCCCGGAGCTTGCCGCGGCCTTCGCCGAGGACATGGTGTTCCTGCACCACGCGGGCCTGCGCCCGGTTGTGGTGCACGGTGGCGGCCCGCAGATTTCCGCGGGCCTGGCCGAAAAGGGCATCGCCAGCGAGTTCCGCGGCGGCTACCGGTACACCAGCGACGAGGCCATCGGCGTGGTCCGCGATGTCCTGCGTAACCGGGTAAACCGGTCGCTGGTCACCGACATCAATCAGCACGGAAACATCGCCCGCTCGCTCTCGGGGGAGCAGGCCAACCTCTTCGGTGGCCGGACCCGCGGCGTGCTGGTGGACGGGGAGATGCAGGATCTCGGCCGCGTGGGCGACATCCTCGAGGTGGACCCCTCGGCCGTCCTGGACGCGCTGGATGCGGGTCGCATTCCGGTGATCACCTCGATCGCCTATGACCTGGACGATCCCGAGCGCCTGCTCAACGTCAACGCCGACTCGGCCGCCGCCGCGATTGCGATCGCGCTGAACGCCGATAAGCTGCTGGTCCTCACCGATGTCGCCGGTCTCTACAGCGACTGGCCCAACCGCGATTCGCTGGTCTCGGTCATCTCGACCGCCGAGCTGCGCGAGCTGCTGCCGGAGCTGGAATCCGGCATGATCCCCAAAATGAACGCGTGCCTGGACGCGGTGGATAACGGTGTGCGTAACGCCGCGATCATCGACGGCCGGATCGAACACTCGATCCTGCTGGAGGTTTTCACCTCGAACGGAATCGGCACCCAGGTAGTAAGCGAGACAGAATGACCTCCTGGCAGGACACCTCCGCCGCCACCATGATGAACACGTTTGGGCCCACCCAGGCGCTGCTGGTCTCCGGCGAGGGCGCACGCGTGCGCGACAGCGACGGGAAGGAGTACCTCGATTTCCTCGGTGGCATCGCGGTCAACTCCCTGGGGCACGCCCACCCGGCGATCGTCAAGACGATCAGCGAGCAGGCGGCCACCCTGATCCACGTCTCCAACTTCTTCTCCAGCCCGCCGCAGCTGGCACTGGCCGAGAAGCTCAAGCGGGTCTCGGGCGTCGGCGAGACCGGACGGGTGTTTTTCACCAACTCGGGCACCGAGGCCAATGAGGCGGCGTTTAAGCTGGCTCGGAAGTTCGGCGGCGAGGCTCGTCCCACCATTCTGGCGCTGGAGCAGGCGTTCCACGGGCGTTCGATGGGGGCGCTGGCTCTCACGGCTAAGGAGGCTTACCGGGCCCCCTTCGCCCCGCTTCCCGGTGGGGTGCGGCACATTCCCGCCACCATCGAGGCGCTGGATACGGCCCTGGACGAGAGCGTGTCGGCCCTGATCATCGAGCCGATCCAGGGTGAGGCGGGCGTGATCCCGCTGCCCGAGGGGTACCTGCAGGCAGCCCGCGCGCTGACCCGCGAGCGCGGCGCACTGCTGATCATCGACGAGATCCAGACCGGCATCGGACGGACCGGCGAGTGGTTCGGCTTCCAGTCCGAGGACATCCTGCCCGACGCCTTCACCCTGGCCAAGGGCCTTGGTGGCGGCTTCCCGATCGGCGCGCTGGTCACCACCGGTGCCGCCTCCGAGGTGTTCACCCCGGGAACCCACGGCACCACCTTCGGCGGGAATCCGCTGGCCACCGCCGTGGCGGGGACCGTGCTGGATGAGATCGAATCCGGCGACCTGCTGATCAACGTGCGCGAGCGCGAGGCGCAGCTGCGCGGTGCGATTGCCGGGCTGAACTCCCCGCTGATCGCCGGTGTTCGCGGTCGTGGTCTGCTGCTGGGCATCGCGCTCACCGCGGATATCGCGCCCGCGTTGGCCGCCGAGGCCCTGGCCGCGGGGCTGATCGTCAACGCCCCCAACGCCGCGACGATCCGCATCGCCCCGCCGCTGAACATCACCTCCGCCGACGTGGACGCCTTCGTGGCGATCCTCGACGGCCTGCTCGCGGCACACGCCGCCTAGTTTCGAGAAGTAGGAGACCGATTATGACCCGTCACTTCCTCCGCGATGACGACCTGAGCCCGGCCGAACAGGCCGAGGTTCTGGATCTCGCGATCAAGCTCAAGGCTGACCGTTTCAGCGAGAAGCCGCTGGCCGGCCCGCAGACCGTCACCGTGTTTTTTGACAAGACCTCGACCCGGACCCGGATCTCTTTTGCGACCGGAATCGCCGACCTGGGTGGCGTACCGCTGATCGTGGGCGGCGGCGAGAGCCAGCTGGGTGCCAAGGAATCGATCGCCGACACCGCGCGCGTGCTGGAGCGTCAGGTCGCCGCAATCGTGTGGCGTACCTTTGCCCACTCGGGCCTCGAGGAGATGGCCGCCGGGACCACCGTTCCGGTGATCAACGCGCTCTCCGACGACTTCCACCCGTGCCAGCTGCTGGCCGACCTGCAGACCATTCGCGAGCACCGTGGAGACCTGGGGGGCCAGACCCTCGCCTTCCTCGGCGACGGTGCCTGCAACATGGGGAACTCCTACCTGCTGGCGTGCGTCAACGCCGGGATGCACGTGCGGATCGGTGCCCCCGAGGCATTCACCCCGGCTGCCGACGTGGTGGCCGATGCAATCAAGCTGGCCGAGCAGACCGGCGGATCGGTGTTCATCACGACCGATGCCCGCGAGGCCGTGGCCGGTGCCGACGTTGTGGTCACCGACACCTGGGTGTCGATGGGCAAGGAGGACGAGAAGGCCGATCGGGTTGCCGCATTCGGTGCCTACTCGGTGACCTCCGAGCTGATGGGCCTGGCCAAGGACGACGCGATCTTCATGCACTGCCTGCCCGCCTACCGCGGCTATGAGGTGGACGCCGACGTGATCGACGGCCCGCGCTCGGTCGTCTGGGACGAGGCCGAGAACCGTCTGCACGCGCAGAAGGCCCTGATGGTCTGGCTGCTGAAGCAGAACCAGAAGGCCGCGGTCTAGTGCCTTCGGGGATCGCTCAGGGCACGGTGCTGTCTGCGCCGTCGGTGTCCGGCGATCCCCGCTCCGCCCGCATTGCCGGACTCGATATCGCCCGCGGCCTGGCGATCCTGGGCATGTTCATCGCGCACATCATTCGCCCGGAAGAGGCCGTGTCGGCGGATCCGGATACCTGGATCGGCCTGGTCAACGGACGTTCGGCGGCGCTGTTCGCGGTGCTTGCCGGGTTTTCGCTGGCGCTGCTCTCGGGCCGGGGCACCCCGCCGGAGGGCGAGGCCGTGCTGCGCATGCGACTGCGGATCGGTGCCCGTGCGCTGGTGATCTTTGCCCTGGGCGGGATCCTCAGCCTGGGGGATCACGGCATCGCGGTGATCCTCGAGTACTACGCCATCGCCTTCCTGCTGGTCCTGCCGATCATCCGCTGGCAGGTGCGAAACCTGCTGATCCTGGCGGGGGTGCTCGCGGTGCTGGCCCCGATCGCACAGGTCGGCATCGCGCTGTTCATTCAGGACAATGGGGGCGGCACCTCGGCTCTGGCCCTGCTGATGATTTTTGGGTACTACCCGGCGCTGATCTGGGTGGTGTTCATGATTGTCGGATTGGCGGTAGCCCGCTGGCTGTTTGCCGGCGGAATCTCCGGATCCTCCCTCGGCCTGATCGCCCTGGTGGGTGCCGGGCTCGCGATCCTCGGCTATGGGGGCGCCAGCGTGTTCGCGCAGATCACCGGGATCGAGCAGGGCGAGGTGTTTGTCGGCTATCCGCAGTGGGCAAACCTGCTGGGTGCGGCACCGCACTCGGGCAGCACGTTCGAACTCCTGGGTGCCTCCGGGATCGCGCTGCTGATCATCGCCGCCGCCCTGGCCCTGCCCCGCTGGGCCCAACGGGCTCTCTGGCCGCTGGCCGCCACCGGCCGGATGGCGCTCACCGCTTACGCCGTGCACCTGATCGCCCTGGTGATCCTGGTTTCCACGGAGGTGGACCGAACCGATCCGGTGGCCCAGACCTGGTGGTTCGTGCTGGTTACCCTGATCGGCTGCTCCGCCTGGATCCTACTGTTCCGGCAGGGCCCGCTGGAAAAACTGGTGTCGTTCTGCTCTCGCGCCGCCGCCTCGGTGCCCGGGCCCGCCCGCACCACTCAATAGACTGACTCTTATCCTTTTCGCTCACACGCCTGACCACTGCACGACGGGACGCTTCACACCATGACCTCTCACACCAACGATTCCGGAAACCGCGCCGCCGAGGCGGGGGCCCTCTGGGGCGGACGCTTCGCCAGCGGCCCCTCGCCGGAGCTCGCCCGCCTGAGCAAGTCGACCCAGTTTGACTGGACCCTGGCGTCCTACGACATCGACGGGTCCAAGGCCCACGCGGTCGCCCTGAACGCCGCCGGTTACCTCGACAACGACGAGCTGGTCGCGATGCACGCCGCGCTGGAGACCCTGCGCGCGGATGTGGCCTCGGGTGCGTTTGTCGCGGCCGAGTCGGATGAGGACGTACACTCGGCCCTCGAGCGCGGACTGGTCGAGCGCGCCGGAGCAAACCTGGGTGGCAAGCTGCGCGCCGGCCGGAGCCGCAACGACCAGATCGCCACGTTGGTGCGCCTGTACATGCTCGAGCACGAGAGTGTGATCCGCGGCCTGCTGGTGCAGCTGGTCGAGATCCTCGCGGGTCAGGCCGAGGCGCACCCCGGTGCGATCATGCCGGGTCGCACGCACCTGCAGCACGCGCAGCCGGTGCTGCTGGCCCACCAGCTGGCCGCGCACGCGTGGCCGCTGGTGCGTGACCTGGAGCGTCTGCGCGACTGGTCGGTTCGTGCCAAGCGTTCGCCGTACGGGGCCGGTGCGCTGGCCGGATCCTCGCTGGGTCTGGATCCCGAGCTGGTGGCCTCGGAGCTGGGGCTGTCCGGTGCGCTGGAGAACTCGATCGACGCGACCGCCGCCCGCGACGTGGTGGCCGAGTTCGGGTTTATCCTCGCCCAGGTGGGGATCAACCTGTCGCGTCTGTCCGAGGAGATCATCCTCTGGAACACCCGCGAGTTCGGATTTGTCCGCCTGCACGACTCCTTCTCGACCGGCTCGAGCATCATGCCGCAGAAGAAGAACCCGGACATCGCCGAGCTTGCGCGCGGCAAGTCGGGTCGTTTGATCGGAAACATCACCGGCCTGCTGGCCACCCTGAAGGCCCTGCCCCTCGCGTACAACCGCGACCTGCAGGAGGACAAGGAGCCGATCTTCGACTCGGTTGACACCCTCGAGGTGCTGCTGCCCGCGTTCAACGGCATGATCGCCACGCTGACCTTCAACACCGAGCGGATGGCCGAGTTGGCCCCGCAGGGCTTCTCGCTGGCCACCGATGTGGCCGAGTGGCTGGTCAAGCAGGGCGTGATCTTCCGCGACGCCCACGAGATCTCCGGCGAGCTCGTGCGCTTCTGCGAGGAAAACGGCCTGGAACTGCACGAGCCCACCGATGAGCAGCTGGCCGCGGTTTCCCCGCACCTGCTGCCGGCGGTCCGCGAGGTGCTGACCATCGAGGGTTCGGTCAACAGTCGCGTGGGTGCCGGTGGCACCGCCACGGTGCGGGTGACCGAGCAGCTCGCCAACCTGCGCGGACGCCTGGCGGACTTCCGCTAGATCGCCGCGGGCCCGCACACACACGGCCACCCCGCCGAGCTTCCCGCTCGGCTGCCCCCCCCCGAACGCCCCGTTCTCCCTCGTGGAGCCCGGGGCGTTCGGCGTTCCGAGCTCTCAGCGGTTGAGCGGGGAACAGGACGACGATTGCGTGATGAGATCGAAACTGTTGGTTCCTGATTTTGTGGGGCAACCCGTTCACATTGCCCGAGACACCGCGCGCGAACTCGGGCTTTCCCTGGCCAACATAGACATTGATGGGCCGCCCGTTGGCGCATTATCCTGGCCGGGTCTGTACTACATCACTTCTCAGAATCCGCTCGCGGGAGAACCTGCGAATGAAGGCGACTGGATATTTGTGACTATTGCGGCATACGATCCGGGCGATTCTGCAGGCATGATACTCAACCAACTCTGATGGATGTAGTCACTTTGCTTCGGGACGCACCCGCGCGTGTGGGTATCGGAAACAAAACTATTATTTCTTCATACGAACATCATTCCTGTATGTTTAAGGCATGAACACACTCGGCATGAAGCGCATTCGGTGAGCGTCCCGGCAGCCGTTGTCCGCGAATCCTCGATTCGGCTGACCCTGCGCACCCCGCTGTACCGGGCGGCGACCCTGGCCCTGTTCCTCTCGGGGGTAGGGATTTCGGCCGCGGCACCGCTGATCGCCTCCTTCCTGGTGACCGAGCTACACGCCTCGCTCCCCGTTGCCGGTTTGTACTATCTGACAAACCTCGCCGCCCCGGTTGCCGGTTATCTGGTGGGGGCACGCTCGGATCGGACCGGGTCCCGACTCGGGCTGTTCCGGATCTGCGCGGCCGCCGGCTTTCTCGGTTGGATAGGCATCGCCTTCTCCACCCAGCTCTGGATGCCCTTTGTGATTAGCGCGGTGGTGCTGGGCTTTGCCGGGGCGTCCACCTCGCAGCTGTTTGCGGCGCTGCACGATGAGCTGGCTCGGCGTCCCTCTCCGTTGAATGACGGTGTGGTGGCGATCGTGCGGACCGCGCTGACCGCCGGCTGGGTCATTGGCCCGGTGATCGGATCGTTCCTGGCGGCGTCCGCCGGATACCGCGCCATGCTGGTGGTGGTTGCCATCGCGACCCTGGCGCAGATCCTCCCGCTCGGAGGCATTCGAGATGGACGCCCCCGCACCGTGCCCCAGAGCGATGTCGCCGCACCGGAAACCGGGCCGATTGTGCTGGGTGGGGCGTCCACCGAGGCCGCGCTTCCCGAGGGTACCGCGACGGCCGCGGCGGCCGGGGGTGCCGAGGCCGCATCCGCCGAGGCCGAGCATCGCCAGGGTCCGGGCCTTCGCGCGATGCTGCCGCTGCTGTTTTTCACCGCGTTGTACATCTGCGTCTATGCGGGGGAGTCGGTCAAATACGCGTATCTGCCGATCTATATGAACGAGCAGATGCAGCTCTCTCCGGCGCTGGTTGGGGCGGTCATCGGTATCCAGCCGCTAGTCGAGCTGCCGTTGATTCCGGTCGCGGTGATGCTGGGACGTCGCTTCGGCGCGGTCCGGTTGATGGCGATCGGTGCGGCGATGGGTGTGGCCGCGAACCTCTGCTTTGCGCTGATCGGCACCGTTCCGGCACTGTTTGCCGGACAGATCCTGATGGGCATCGTCTGGGGAATCTTCGCCGGCCTCGGAATCCTGGTGGCGCAGCGCCTGCTGCCCACCGCGGTGGCCACGGCCTCGGCGATCTTCCTCAGCTCAACCGCGCTGAGCTCCGCGCTCGGCGGCCTCACCGGAGGTTTCGGCGTTGCCGCGCTGGGTTTGCCGATGGTCTTTGTGATCCCCGCCGGTTTCGCCGCGATTGCGGTGATCGGGCTGATCGTGATGGATCGGCGCGGTCGCCAGGCGGACCAGCGGCGCACCCAGATGGACCAGCGGCGAACCCAGGCGGTCTAGCGGCGCACCCAGACGGACTAGCGGTGCCCCCAGATGAACCCGCGAAACGTCTTGACGGGCCAGCGAAGCGGCTAGGCGACGTCGTCGACCAGCCCCACGAACCGTCCACCGACACCGAACACCTCGGCGCGGATCGCCCCGGGAGCGGCCTTGGGCCACTCCTCGATCTCGTGGTCATCGCACACCACATAGGTGAACTCCGGCCACCACTTCTTGGGACGCGCCCGCTCGGTGAACCCGCAGACCGCGCACACCAGATCCGACCACACCGGACGCTTACCGGTGCGGTTTGCCCGCGACTGCGCGAGCCAGGCCGGGGGAGTCGTATCGAGCTCGACCACGGCCGCCTCGGTGAGCTGGGGCGGCAGTCCATGCCGCACCGCCATCTCCAGGGGGATGTCCAGGCGCTGTGCTGCTTCTCGTCTCGTGACCATTTGACCCATTCTAGCCGGGAACTTCCCGAGCCCCGGTGATGGGTGTGTATATCCCTCTTGACACTTGCTGTAAACCCCCATCTAGACTACCCTGATGAAGGATGCCAAGCGAAAAGACGTGGAGCGGTTTTTGCGGTCACAGGGATTCACGGTGGATCGCGACGGTGGCCCGCACACCTGGTGGAAAAAGCCGGGAAGCAGATCCGTGCCGATTCCCCGTCATCGGTTGGTCTCCGCTGGAGTCCTGAGAACGGTGGAGCAGGTAGTCGGGTTTGTCCCGGATGAGTGGAAGTGAGCGTGCTCATGAAACGAAACAGTTACGAGTTGGTTGTCTCGCGAGAGGGCAGATGGTGGATCATCGATGTGCCCGCGATTGACTATCGGACCCAGGCCCGTACGCTGTCCGAGGTCGAGGAGATGGGGCGCTCGCTCATCGCGGGCGCGCTCGACCGTGAGGAGGACTCGTTCGACATCAGCGTGACCATCGAGAAGCCGGCGGACGTTGCCCGGCGGTTAGCCGATGCGGCCGAGCTTGATCGGGTTGCGCTCGAGTCTGCGCAACAGGCTGCTCGTGATCGGCGTGCGGCCGCGCGGGCGCTCCGTGACGCATACGGACTCAGCGCGATAGATTCGGCGACCGTGTTGGGGATTTCACGTGCCCGGATCTATCAGCTCCTCGATGATTCCGAGCGATCCGCTGCCGAGGCTCTGAACGCGTAGCGCCGAAGCACCTACGCCAGGATGATCCGCCAGGCGATGAAGCCCGCGATCAGCAGGGCGGTCCCGATCGGGAAGCCCCACTTCAGGCGCGACGGCGGGGACATCGGATCCAGCGGGGTTCCGCGACGATACGCGGTGGCGGTGGGACGCAGATGCGAGAGCACTGCGTCGGCGGCGGTGAAAAAGCGTAGCCACACGTTCGGGTCACCCGTGTCCATCGGACGGGTGCTCACCAGGATCAGGTCGGAACCGGAGAACTCCAGGTCAAACTCGGTCGCGTAGAGCGCCAGGGTTTCCATGAAGTCCGGGGTCAGGAAGTAGAGGGCGTCGCGCTGCAACACCTCGGGGGCGTAGACGCCGAATGCGCGCGGGAAGTCGCCCTCCAACTCGATCCGCTGGTCATCGGCCAGGCGCAGCCGGGTGCGGCGCGAGCGCCAGCCGGCGACCCCGTCGTTGTGGCGGGAGTCCAACACGATATGGGGCATCTGCACGCCCAGTGGGATGCGCAGGTAGGCATATTCGCCGGGACGATCAATCAGCTCGCGCTTGATCCGCTTGCTGGACATGTTGTCGGCCCGCTGGGCCAGCCGCAGGCCGCCGCGGGAGGTGAACCCGTTGTAGTCGCGGGCGCTGGGCCCAAGGATCGCGGTCTGCTCCATCGTCTTGAGTGGGAGCGGCGCAAACTGGAGT
Organism: Mycetocola sp. JXN-3; assembly: GCF_014522285.1. Lineage (GTDB taxonomy): Bacteria > Actinomycetota > Actinomycetes > Actinomycetales > Microbacteriaceae > Mycetocola > Mycetocola saprophilus. The sequence goes on along the minus strand of NZ_CP041635.1, from coordinate 2,651,703 downwards.
CCGGTCGCGTCGGCAAAACGCACCATCCGCGCCCAGTCCTTCCAGCGCGGCCGGTTTTTCTGCACCCAGTAGGGCAGGGCAACCAGTTGCAAGAGGCAGAATCCGATCAGAAACCACGGGGCAATCGCCGTGGATCCGCCGCTGATCATCAGAAAGGCGAGGAACACCCCGATCGCGCCCACCAGGAGCATGATGACCACCGAGGATCCATACTCACCCCACGTGGGGATGGCCTGGGTCCAGCGGCTATCCCCGCGCACCCGGTTTTTGAGCGCCCGAATCTCCTCGGGGGTGGCCGGGGCGGCCAGCACGTCGAGTGGGAGGTCCGCCAGGGTCGGGATCGGGGGTGTGGACACGGTGCTCCTGAGATGAGGGTGCGGCCGAGCCGCGGGCAAAATCACACTATCGCGACGGGGGATCCGATGCGCGGATTCCGGCGTGGATCTCCCGGACAAATCCCCGCCATTCCGCTGCTATTCTGGGGAGCGTGTCTAATCCCAATTTTGCCAAGCAGAGTAATGACTCGTCCTTTGACTCGCTCTGGGACGAGCTGGTGTGGCGTGGCCTGATCCACGTCTCGACCGATGCCGAGGAGCTCAAGAAGCTCATCGACGGCGAACCGATCACGTATTATTGCGGATTTGACCCGACCGCTCCCAGCCTGCACCTGGGTAACTTTGTGCAGCTGCTGTTCATGCGTCGTCTGCAGCTGGGCGGGCACCATCCGCTGGGCCTCGTGGGTGGATCCACCGGTCTGATCGGTGACCCGCGTCCCACCGCCGAGCGCACCCTGAACACCCCGGAGACCGTGGCCGCCTGGGTCACGCGCCTTCAGGCTCAGGTGTCGACCCACCTCGACACCGAGGGCGAGAACGGCATGCGCCTGGTCAACAACCTGGACTGGACCTCGCCGCTCAGCGCGATCGAGTTCCTGCGTGACATCGGTAAGCACTTCCGCGTGGGTACCATGCTGAAGAAGGACGCGGTGAGTGCACGCCTGAACTCCGATGCCGGTATCTCCTACACCGAGTTCAGCTACCAGATTCTGCAGGCTCTCGACTACCGCGAGCTGTACAACACGTACAACTGCGTGCTGCAGACCGGCGGCAGCGACCAGTGGGGCAACCTGATCGGTGGCGTCGACCTGATTCGTCGCTCCGAGCAGGCCAACGTGCACGCGATCGGCACCCCGCTGATCACCAACAGCGACGGCACCAAGTTCGGTAAGAGCGAGGGTAACGCGATCTGGCTGGACGCCGAGCTGTGCAGCCCGTACGCGATGTACCAGTTCTGGCTGAACACCGACGATGCCGACGTGATCGACCGCCTCAAGGTCTTCACCTTCCTCTCCCGCGCCGAGATCGAGGACTTCGCGAAGCTCGTGGCGGATGAGCCCTTCCGCCGGGCGGCGCAGAAGCGTCTGGCCCTGGAAACCGTGACCCTGGTGCACGGTGCCGAGGCCGCGAACGCCGCCATTGCCGCCTCCGAGGCGCTGTTTGGACAGGGCAACCTGGCCGAGGTGGATCCGGCGACCCTGGCGACCGCGCTGCGCGAGCTGCCCAACATCACCGCCGAAACCGGCACCCCGATTGCCCAGCTCCTGGTCTCGACCGAGCTGTGCTCAAGCCTGGGTGATGCCCGTCGCTCGATCGGCCAGGGCGGCGTCTCGCTCAACGGTGTGAAGGTTACCGATGAGGCCGCGGTCCTGACCGACCTGCTGCCCGGTGGCGTCGCGGTACTGCGACGCGGCAAGAAGACCCTGGCAGGAATCTTCACCGCCTAAATCACAAAACCGCGCGGCACCGGAGCGATCCGGTGCCGCGCTGTTGTGTGTCCGGGTTATCCGCGGATCAGGATGTCGCGGACGTCCGAGCGGGTTTCGGCGGCAATCGCCGCATCCCGAGCCTCGGCCAACACATCGGCGAGGAGCACGCGCGATCCCCGGGTCGCGCTGAGCACCGCGGCCTCAACCATCGCCAGCGAGTGGATGTTGGCATGCACCTCGGTGTCGGGTACATCCCCGGTGCGCAGCGCGGCGATGAACTCGGCGAGGGACCCGTTGATCTCTTCGGGAAAGGGGATCGAGGCGTCGGTGAGCGATGCGGGTAGCGCGGCGAGCGCCAGCCCGGGGAGCTCGGCACTCGGCGCGGATTCCCCGTCCCACAGCGCGGTGCCGTGTTCCCCGCCGATGCGCCAGCTACCGTTCCAGGAGGTTTCGGCCCCCGGCGTGCACCAGCTGCCCGAGTACACAAACCGGGTGCCGCCCTCGAATTCAAACACGGCGGCGGCATTGGCATCTCCGGCGTACCAGCTCCATTCGGGGTTGTACTCCTCGCAGTAGACGGCCACCGGATCCAGGTTCAGGAGGTAGCGCACCGCGTCGAACTGGTGGATCGCCATGTCTACCAGCAGCACGTGATCCATCTCATCGCGGAATCCGCCAAAGCGCGGGGCCTTGGCAAACTCGCAGCTCACGGTGCCCACGGTTCCCAGCTCACCCACGCGTGCGCGCAGCGCGGCGAGGGCCCGATAGTAGCGGCGCGACTGACTGGTCATCAGCAGCTGACCGCTCGCCTCGGCCGAGGCCGCGAGCGAAAGCGCGGTGGCCACGGTGGGGGCGATGGGTTTTTCGCACAGCACCGGCAGCCCGGCAAACAGCGCCTCGGTACTCACCGCGTGGTGGGCAACCGGAACGGTCACGTTGACCACGGCCTGCGCGCCGGTTTCCGCGGCGAGCGCCGATACCGAGGTGCCCACGGGCAGATCGACGAGGCCGGTGGCGGCCAGCGCGGCCCGGGCCGCATCGAGGTTGAGATCGACCAGTCCGACGATCTCGGCATCGGGGGAGGCGATCAGCGCGCGCAGCCACTGCTGTCCCATCGCCCCGGCCCCCACCAGGATGATGCGCACGGGTGCGCCGGTATTAGCTAGCAGGGCGTGGGTCATCGAACCAGCGCCCCGCGGTAGTCGCGACCGTTATAGAAGTCCTCGGTTTCGTAACGGAGCAGCGTCGGGACCTCGCGGGTCGGGCGCACCGAGTGTGCCCAGCTCACGCCGTTGGCGATGACGCGGCGCACGTGTTCGTGGTGGTAGACCGGGTAGTCCTGATCCCCGGGGCTAAAGAAGAAGATCTTGCCGTGGCCGCGACGCCAGGTGCAGCCGCTGCGGAAGACCTCCCCGCCGGAGAAGGCGCTGAGGAAGATCAGTTCGTCGGGGGCCGGGATATCAAAGAACTCCCCGTACATTTCCTGCTGCGGGATGATGAACGGGTGCGGTACCCCCTGGGCGATCGGGTGGGTCGGGTCCACGGTCCAGACCAGCTCGCGATCCTCCTCGCTCCGCCAGCGCAGGGTGCAGGTGGTGCCCATCAGCTTCTGGAAGATCTTGGACCAGTGGCCCGAGTGCAAGACAACGAGGCCCATGCCGGCGAGGACGTGCTGGTGCACGCGTTCGACAACCTCATCGGCAACCTCGGCATGGGCGGCGTGGCCCCACCACACCAGCACGTCGGTGTCCGCGAGAACCTCCTCGGTGAGACCGTGCTCGGGCTCGTCCAGGGTGGTGGTGTGGACGCGCGCCCCGGCGCCCAGGTGTTCCTCGATGCCGGCGCGGATCGTATTGTGCATGCCCTCGGGATAGATTTCGGCAACCTTGGGCTCGATCTGCTCGTGCCGGTTTTCGCCCCAGACGAGGACGCGCAGTGGGGAAGTGGACTGAGTCATGGTGTTCCTTTTCGACGATGAAATGGTGGATGGTTACTTGACGGCGCCGCCGGTGGCCCCGGCGGCGATGAACTTCTGGGCCAGCACCAGCAGGATGATGGCGGGAATGGAGGACAGTACGGCGGTCGCCATCACGGCCGACCAGTTCGATACCTGGGTGCCCAGGTACTGGTAGATGCCCAGGGTGACCGGGCGCACATCCTCGGTGGTGGTCAGGGTCAGTGCAAAGAGGAAGTCGCTCCAGGAGAAGAGGAATCCAAACAGCGCGGCGGTGATCAGGGCGTTGCGACTGACCGGCACCACGACGGAGACGAACGCCCGGATGAGCCCGGCCCCATCGATCCGAGCGGCCTCCACGATGGCGGGCGGGATGCCCATCATCGAGGTGCGCAGGATCAGAATGGCAAACGGAATGGCCAGGCTCGCATCGGCCAGGATCAGCCCGGCAATCGAGTTGAGCAGCCCCAGGTCGTTATAGGCGCTGTAGAGCGCGTTGGCGATCACCACACCCGGCACCATCTGCGCGATGATGATCACCAGCAGGGCCACGTTAATCCAGCGGAACCGGAACTGGGCCAGCGCATAGGCGGCGGGTGCTGCGATCAGCAGCGTGAGCACCACGGTCCCGATCGAGATGATGAGGCTGGTCAGGAGGTTGTGTCCCTGATCGGCGATCGCCCGCTCATATCCCGAGAAATCGGGGGCGAACGGGAAGATGCCGGCGGTGAGGGTGTTCCCCGAGGGCTGGAGGGAGGCGTTGACCATCCAGTAGATCGGAAACAGCATGATGGCCAGGAAGAGGATGCCCAGCGCGGTGGAGGTTCCGCGTGAGAGGCGTCCCCGCCGGGCGCGCCGGGTGGCGGCAGTGGGGAGATTCAGCGTGGTCATGATGACTCCTATTCATCCACCGCGCGCCGGTTCGCACGCAGGTAGATCACGGCAAAAATCAGCGAGACGAGGATCAGGATGTTGCTCCAGGCCGAGCCGATCCCGAACTCGAAGTTCACAAACGACTCCTGATAGGAGCGCACGGCGAGGGTCTGGGTGGCGTTGGCCGGTCCGCCGTTGGTGAGTCCGAGGATCACGTCCAGCACCTTGAGCGTGTAGACCACCCCGAGGACGAGCACCACGCTGATGACCGGACGCAGGTTGGGCACGGTGATGTGCCAGAACGCCTTCCATCCGGTGGCACCATCCAGCGCGCCTGCTTCGTAGAGTTCCTCGGGGATATCCTGCAGCCCGCCATAGAGCAGCGCCACGTTGAACGGGATGCCCACCCAGATGTTGACCATGATGACTGCGATCAGCGCGACACCGGGATCGGTGAGCCACCCGATCGGCGCATCGGTCAGCCCGATTGATCCGAGGAAGCGGTTGAGGATGCCGCTGTCCTGATCGAGAATCGAACGCCAGGTGGCACTCGAGACGATCATCGGCAGCAGCCAGGGCAGCAGGAGCATCGAGCGCAGGAACCCGTTGAGCGGGAACCGACGGCGGAAAAACACCGCCAGGGCCAACCCGATCACAAACTGGCCGGCGATCGATCCGATGGTGAACAGCGCGGTGTTCCACAGCGCCGGGGTAAACAGACTGCTGGTGAACACCGATACGTAGTTGGCAAAGCCCACCCAGGGGGCCTCGCCGGTGAAGAAGGTTTTGGTGGTGTATTCCTGCAGGCTCATCGTGAGGTTTTTCACGATGGGGTAGCCGAAAAACGCCAGGATGTAGAGCGCGGCCGGGGCCACAAACAGTAGGCGGGTAAAACGTTCGGGGCGTCGGCGACGTCGCGGGGGCGCCGCGGGGATTTCCGGGGAGCCGGGCCCGGCGCCGAGGGGGCGGGGGCACCGCCGTGTCTCGGATGCCGGACCGGCGGTCCCGGAAGCGGGAACCTGGAGCGTCATCGAACTATCCCGCCTTCGCCTTCGAGAACGCATCGCTGGCGCTCTCCTTGCCGGTGAGTGCGAGCTGGATACCGGTGTACATAACCGTTGCGGCCTTGGGCCAATCCTCCCCGAGGATCCCGGTGCGCGAGCGGGCGTTGGCGACCTGCTCGGTGAAGGCGGCCATATCGGGCACCTTTTTCACATACTCTTCGGCGAGGGCGGTCTTGGTCGGGACGGTGTAGCGGGACTCGGCGAGCGAGAGCTGGTTGTCATCGTCGGTAATGCACTCAACAAACTTGGCCGCCTTGGCCTGCTTTTCCTTGTTGCCGGTCTGCGGGACGGTCCAGACCTCGCCGCCCAGCGGAGCCGTCGGCGTCTGTCCGGCCCTGTTGATCGGCACCTGCACGCTGGTCCAGGTCAGGCTCGGATCGGCGTTGAGTGCGGGGATCTGCCAGGGTCCGTTGATCATCATCGCGGCCTTGCCGGCCATGAACTGGTCCTTCACATCGGCCTGGCTCCAGTTGATCACGCTCTTGGACGCGGCCCCGGAGTTCACCAGATCGACCTGCAGCTGGAGCGCCTCGGCGGCCTCCGGGCTGTCCAGCTTGTCCTCGGATCCCCCGTTGGTCCAGAGGAATGGGAGGAACTGCCAGCTGCCCTCATAGGTGGCGATCGAGGAGAACGCCAGCCCGTAGCGATCGCCCGAGGAGAGTGCCTTGGCGGTGGTTTTGAGTTCATCCCAGGTGGTGGGGATTGCCAGGCCTGCCTCATCCAGCATGGCCTTGTTCACAAACAGGCCCAGGGTGTTCACGGTGGGGGCGAGTCCGTAGACCTCACCCTGATAGGTGGCCGCGTCGAGGATGCCCTGGGCAAAACCCGAGGTGTCCACGTTGAACTGGCTGAGCGGGGTGAGCCCACCCGAGGACGCGATCTCCTGCAGGTCGGGGTTATCCAGCATCAGCACGTCGGGCAGCGTCTTCGAGGAGGACATTTGCAGGACCTTTTGAATCAGATCCTTCCCCGGGACGCCGGTGCGGTTGAGCTTCACCTTGAGTTCGGCCGCGCACTTATCCAGTGCCGCCACCACGAGTCCCTGGTCGGGGTCGTTGACGTAGTAGTCGACCACGCTGAGGGTGTCGGCCTCGGAGGATGCTCCGCCGCCGGATCCGCCCGCGCTGCATCCGCTCAGGGCGAGGGGAACCAGGGCGAGGCTCGCTAAGACGGTCAGACGATGTTTTTTCTCCATGATGCGGCTCCTTTGCCGGTGAGAGACTTCGACCCGTTCGGTAAACCGCTTTGATCCGCAGCAGTCCGGGGATCGTGTCGAGGTGTAATTTCGTGGGTGACGCAACAATCTCACGACTCCGAGCCCGTGTCAACCAAAAAGTTAACCGGTTCACTGTTTTGTTATTTGTGCGCCGCGTCGGTCTCGGCGCGGTCGAGGGGTGTGAGAGACTGCACACACCAATTCGCAAAGGAACCCCATGGCAACCATGCGCGACGTCGCGAAACTGGCGGGTGTTTCCCTCGCCACGGTTTCGTTCGCGATCAACAACACCAAGCCGGTCGCCCCGGCCACCCTGGAACGTGTGCGCGAGGCGATGGACACCCTGGACTATCGTCCCAATGCGATCGCCCGTGCGCTGGCGAGTAAGCGTACCCGGATCATCGCGCTGCTGTTTCCGATGGAGGATCACAGCCTGAGTGGGACCGCCCTGAAGTTCTTCACCGCCGCCGCCGAGGCCGCCTCCGAGCTGGGGTACAACCTGATCCTCTGGCCCGGCGATAACGGGGCCGAACACATCGACCGGGTGGTGAGTAATGGCCTGATCGACGGGGTCATCCTGATGGAGGTCCACCTGGACGATGAGCGCGTGGTGCGTCTGCGCGAACTCGGCGTTCCCTTCACGCTGATCGGTCGCACCCGGGAGCTCTCGGGCATCAGCTATGTGGACGTGAATTTCGAGGGCGCGGTGATCGATGCGCTCGCCCGCTTCGAGGCGCTGGGCCATCGCAGTATCGGCATCGTTTTTGATGACGATGGGGATCCGGGCACCAGCGACTACGGACCGGTCGCCCGCACCCGCGACACCTATCTCGAACGGATGCGCGCAATCGGTGCCACCCCGGGAATCTTTTCCTGCGCCGAAAGCTCCTCGGCCGGGCGGGCGCTGGTCCCGCGAATTCTCGCCGAGATGCCCGATGTCACCGCGCTGCTCCTGATCAATGAGCACGCCTCCCCGGGGATCGTCAGCGCGCTCGCCGCACACGGGCGACCCGTGCCCGAGGCCGTCTCGGTGCTCGTGGTGGGGGCCTCGGTGGATATCGTGAGCGCCGCCGATCCCGAGCTCACCGTCTACGAGTCACCCAGCCGGGAGCTGGGCCGCCGGGGTGTGCGGGATCTGATCCAGCGCCTGGAGAACCCGAACCTGGAACCGGCCGCCGCGCTGGTGGACTGTCTCTATGTGGATGTGAACTCGATCGCACCGGGTCGGCCACGCGCCTAGCCGTTCGATCACTCGTCCCCCATCGGACACCCCAACCTGTTATCTTTGGGGCGGGTCGAGCGGGAAATCGCGGCCCGGCCGGGGAAAATTTGGGACGGTGGTGCCGCGTGTACCACGCCCGAATGACGTCATCGAGGAGAACGCATGGGTCAGGGCATCGACATCGATCTGGTACGCGAGGGCGCGCTCGCCGAGGCGGACCTTCCCCTGGCGGCCGCGAAACTCGCGGGGATGTCAACTAGCGAGGTCACCTCGACCCTGTGGCGCTGTAGCCTTAAGCGATCGGCGGTCCTGTTCCGGCTGCTGAGCAAGGAGCGCGCGCTGGAGGTTTTTGAGCGCTTCGAGCCCGCGCACCAGGCCGATCTTGTCCGGGCCCTGCGTGATGAGGATGTCACCGGGCTGTTTGCCGGTCTCGACCCGGATGACCGGGTGGGCCTGCTGGATGAGGTGCCCGCGTTATTGGCCAAGCGCCTGCTGTCGGATCTGACCCCGCATGAGCGCGCGCTGACCACGCTGATGCTCGGCTATCCGGCCCGCTCGGTGGGTCGTCGGATGAGTCCGGAATATGTGCGGGCACATCCCGAGTTCACCGCCGGACGGGTGCTGGAAACCGTGCGTCACCGCGCCACCGAGGCCGAAACCATCTACATGATTCCGGTCACCGATGGGGAAAAGCGGCTGGTCGGGGTGGTCAGCCTCCGCGAGATTCTGGCGGCCCCCGAGGACGCCCGCGTGTCCGACCTGATGCAGACCCCCGAGTTGGCGACCGTGAGCGATGACGCCGAGCAGGTGGCCCGGCGCTGTAGCGAGGCGAATTTGCTGGCCATGCCGATCGTGGATAGCGAAAAGCGCCTGGTGGGCATCCTCACCATCGACGATGCCCACCAGATTCTGCGCGACGCCGAGGATGAGGATATCGCCCGCGCCGGTGGTGCCGAGCCGCTGCGCCGGCCCTATCTCTCGACCTCGGCGTTCAAGATTGCCCGGGCCCGTGTGGTGTGGCTGCTGGTGCTCGCGGTCTCGGCGCTGCTGACGGTTCAGGTCCTCGGCATCTTCGAGGCCACGCTGGAGCAGAAGGTGGTGTTGGCGCTCTTCATCCCGCTGCTCACCGGAACCGGCGGAAACACGGGCTCGCAGGCGGCCACCACGATCACCCGCGCGCTGGCGATGGGGGAGGTGACCTCGAAGGACGTGGGGCGTGTGTTGCTGCGCGAATTCCGGGTGGGCACCACGCTGGGACTCCTGCTCGGAATCCTCGGCTTCACCCTGGCCTCGCTGGTGTATGACGTGCCCACGGGCCTGGTAATTGGCTCGACCCTGCTGTGTGTCTGCGCGATGGCCGCGACCGTGGGCGGCGCGATGCCGCTGATCGCCAAGGCCATTCGGGTCGACCCGGCGGTGTTCTCGACCCCGTTCATCACCACGTTCTGTGACGCCACCGGCCTGCTGATCTACTTCAGCCTGGCCAAGGTAATCCTGGGAATCTAACCGCTCTCGGCTTCGATCGGAGGCTCGCGGATTTCGATTCGTAGATCTCGATTTTCAGTTTCCGCGCCGCGGTGTGCGGTCTCGCCGGTTCCGGTGTCAGCGACAGCGACAGCGACGGCGCCAACGGTTACGGTGCGGACGTGGGCAGTCGAGCCTCGACGACCAGGCCGCCCTCTGCCCGGGGCGTGAGGCTCAGCGTTCCCGCGTGTGTGCGCAGGATCGCGGAGACGATCGCCAGCCCCAATCCCACGCCGCCCTCGGGATCGTGGCGACGCGCTGCTCCGCGCTGGAACGGCTCGGTCAGCGTGGCGACGAGTTCCGGGGTGAGAATCTGCCCGCTGTTTTCCACGCGCAATACGCCCTGATCGCCCCGGGGTTCGGTGCCGATCCGCACCCATCCACCCTCGGCGGTGTTGTGGACCAGGGCGTTTCGAATCAGGTTGATGGCCACCGCATGCACCAGCGCCGGGTTGCCCCACACCCGCGCGGGTAGGAGCGCGGTGTCCACCCGAATCTGGGCGTGTTCGGATGCCTGGGCGAGCTCGGCAATCGCCGCGAGCACCGTCGCGGTGAGGTCGATCTCCTCGGCGGCCGGCGGTTCATCCTCGGCTCGGGCGAGCAACAGAAGCGCCTCGGTCAGTGCGATCGCGCGCTCGTTTGTGTGGGAGAGCCGGGACACCAGTTTCGGGACGTCGACCCGGTCGGGGGCGGCCTCGGCGACCTCGAGTATCGTCCGGATGACCGCGTGGGGAGTGCGCAGCTCATGGGACGCGTTGGCCGCGAAACGTCGCTGCTCGGCGAGCATGCCCTCGACCCGATCCAGCATCGAATCGAAGGTGTCGGCGAGTTCGCGGAACTCGTCCCGGCGGCCGGGGAGCTCGATTCTTCGGTCCAGGATCCCCTCGGCGGCTGCCCGGGTGACCGCGGTGATTCGGGTCAGCGGCGCCAGCATCCTTCCGGCCAGAAACCAGCCGCCCAGCAGTCCAACCGCCGTGAGAAACCCCAGCACCGCAAAAGCTCGTGGCCAAAATACCCGGAGAAGATCGCCGCGGTTGGGGGCGAAGGTGCTCCCATCGGGCGCATTGGTCTGGACCAGGGAGCTGGTGGGCACGAACTGCAGCACGTACTGTGCAAACAGCATCAGGGCGATCCCGGCAACCAGGAGAAAACCGGTATAGCTGAGGGTGAGTTTGACCCGCGCGGAGAGACCGCGCGCCCGGGACGTCATGCCGTGCCCCCGGGTGTGGGGGCGGCGAAGTAGTACCCCGATCCCGGCCTGGTGTGAATTAACCACGGCTCGCCGAGCCGTTTGCGCAGCGAGGAGATGGTGATCCGCACCGAGTTGGTGAACGGATCGGCGTTTTCATCCCAGGCGCGCTCGAGCAGGGTTTCGGCGCTGAGTACGCCGCCGTCCGCGCGCATCAGCTCCTCCAGCACGGCGAACTGCTTCCGGGTGAGCGCCACATAGCGCTGATCCCGATAGACCTCGCGTCGGAACATGTCCACTCGGAGCCCGGCCGATTCCAGGACCGGGGGTGCGGCCTCGGGGGAGCGCCGGGCAAGTGCCCGCACCCGCATGATCAGCTCACGCAGGGCGAAGGGCTTGGTCAGGTAGTCGTCGGCACCGAGTTCAAATCCGATTGCCTTGTCGTCCAGGCGATCGGCCGCGGTGACCATGAGGATGCGGGTGCCCAGCCCATCGGTGAGAATCTCCCGGGCAATATCGTCGCCCGAGGGGCCGGGAATATCCCGATCCAGGAGCACCACGTCGTAGCCGTTGAGAGCCAGCAGTTCCTGCGCCGCGAACCCATCCAGGGCGATATCGGCGGCGATGGCCTCCAGGCGCAACCCATCCTGGATCGCCTCGGCCAGAAACGGCTCGTCCTCAACTATCAGCACACGCATGCACACAGTCTAGGAAGTCGGCGTATCGAAAACATATGAAAAACCGGATACGACGTGGCAACGCGCACCCGGATGGAATCGACGCATGATGATTCACCACGCTTCTTCTTCTCGGCTCGTCCGGCGCCGCCGCCTGTTCCTGGTTGGCACCCTTGTGCTGCTGGTACCCGCGGTGCTGGCCGCCTATTTCATCGCGGTGTTGGGCTCGTTTCCCGGGGCGACCACCCATCCGGGAGGAGGGGCCGCGGCGCGGATCATTGAACCCAGATTCACCCAGCCTCCCTTTGCCTTGGACGGAGCCAACGGCTATATCCGGCTGGGGGAGTCCCTGAGTCCCGAGCGTGCGGATCTTCCGGCGCTGACCAACCTGGATCCCGGACTTCTGAAGGCCGTGCGCTCGGCGGCACGGGATGCGCGACGGGCGGGGATCGAGCTCGGGGTGAATAGCGGCTGGCGTTCGGAGGCGTTGCAGGAGTGGATGCTCACGCAGGCGATCAAGGACTACGGCAGCGAAAGCGCAGCCCGCAGGTTTGTCTCAACCCCGGAGTCTTCTCGACACGTCAGCGGCGAGGCCGTGGACATCGGCCCCACGGATGCCGCCGCCTGGGTGGAACGGCACGGGAATCGGTATGGACTCTGCCGGATCTACGCGAATGAGCCCTGGCATTTCGAGCTGGCCACGACCCCCGGTGGCCCCTGCCCCGCGCTGCGCACCGACGCCTCCTAACCGGAGGTCCCCGGCGGCGAATGCAAGCGCGACACGCCACTATTCGGCCCGGATTTGCCCGAACCCTGGAACCTGCGTAAAGTAATACTCATCACCCCAAAGGTGCGGCTCGCTAGAGCGGCCGGCCTCAAGCGGGATCATCCCCATACTTCAACACGCCGGACTTGTTCTGTGCTTGGTTGTGTGGCAGGATTGAAACTCATCCGCTTCACGGATGCCCCACTCACAATCTGGTTCTTTATCGGTTGTGGAAGCGAGTTTGTGAAGTGGTGTGGTGATGTGGTCACCCCTAGTTAGAAGCCATGTTTTTTGTGTGGCGGATGTGGGGAGTGTGTGATCCTTGAGAACTCAACAGCGTGCACAATGTCAAATGCCAAAAACCTCGGCATCACTTTTAGTGATGTGGAGATTCCTTTGGAAACATTTTAAACAAAACAAAGCAAGTCAGTAATGATTTGTTCTGTCAGTTTCAAACTCGTGGTGTTCACTCTTTTTCCGGGTGTTCATCACAAACAAATGTCCCGTTTCTTTTGAGGCGTGGAGATAAACATTTACGGAGAGTTTGATCCTGGCTCAGGACGAACGCTGGCGGCGTGCTTAACACATGCAAGTCGAACGATGAAGCTGGAGCTTGCTCTGGTGGATTAGTGGCGAACGGGTGAGTAACACGTGAGTAACCTGCCCTCCACTCTGGGATAAGCGCTGGAAACGGCGTCTAATACCGGATATGAATCTCCACCGCATGGTGGGGGTTGGAAAGAATTTCGGTGGGGGATGGACTCGCGGCCTATCAGCTTGTTGGTGAGGTAATGGCTCACCAAGGCGACGACGGGTAGCCGGCCTGAGAGGGTGACCGGCCACACTGGGACTGAGACACGGCCCAGACTCCTACGGGAGGCAGCAGTGGGGAATATTGCACAATGGGCGCAAGCCTGATGCAGCAACGCCGCGTGAGGGATGACGGCCTTCGGGTTGTAAACCTCTTTTAGTAGGGAAGAAGCGAAAGTGACGGTACCTGCAGAAAAAGCACCGGCTAACTACGTGCCAGCAGCCGCGGTAATACGTAGGGTGCAAGCGTTGTCCGGAATTATTGGGCGTAAAGAGCTCGTAGGCGGTTTGTCGCGTCTGCTGTGAAATCCCGAGGCTCAACCTCGGGCCTGCAGTGGGTACGGGCAGACTAGAGTGCGGTAGGGGAGATTGGAATTCCTGGTGTAGCGGTGGAATGCGCAGATATCAGGAGGAACACCGATGGCGAAGGCAGATCTCTGGGCCGTAACTGACGCTGAGGAGCGAAAGGGTGGGGAGCAAACAGGCTTAGATACCCTGGTAGTCCACCCCGTAAACGTTGGGAACTAGATGTAGGGTCCATTCCACGGATTCTGTGTCGCAGCTAACGCATTAAGTTCCCCGCCTGGGGAGTACGGCCGCAAGGCTAAAACTCAAAGGAATTGACGGGGGCCCGCACAAGCGGCGGAGCATGCGGATTAATTCGATGCAACGCGAAGAACCTTACCAAGGCTTGACATATACCGGAAACGTCCAGAGATGGTCGCCCCGTAAGGTCGGTATACAGGTGGTGCATGGTTGTCGTCAGCTCGTGTCGTGAGATGTTGGGTTAAGTCCCGCAACGAGCGCAACCCTCGTTCTATGTTGCCAGCACGTAATGGTGGGAACTCATGGGATACTGCCGGGGTCAACTCGGAGGAAGGTGGGGATGACGTCAAATCATCATGCCCCTTATGTCTTGGGCTTCACGCATGCTACAATGGCCAGTACAATGGGCTGCGATACCGCAAGGTGGAGCGAATCCCAAAAAGCTGGTCCCAGTTCGGATTGAGGTCTGCAACTCGACCTCATGAAGTCGGAGTCGCTAGTAATCGCAGATCAGCAACGCTGCGGTGAATACGTTCCCGGGCCTTGTACACACCGCCCGTCAAGTCATGAAAGTCGGTAACACCCGACGCCGGTGGCCTAACCCCTTGTGGGAGGGAGCCGTCTAAGGTGGGATTGGTAATTAGGACTAAGTCGTAACAAGGTAGCCGTACCGGAAGGTGCGGCTGGATCACCTCCTTTCTAAGGAGCATCTGGCAACCATTGGTTGTCCAGGCGCCAGTTCTGAGCAAACGTCTCAGCTGGTAGCTCATGGGTGGAACATTTGATATTTCCGTGCTGAAAGCATGGTGTTGTTAGTACGCTTCTTTGGAAGTTGGAACAGAGCATTATGTGGAAGGTCGGGTGCACGTTGTTGGGTCCTGAGGGATCACTCAAGGCGGTAACGTCTTGTTGATACCTTCGGACCAAAGCTTGTGAGGCAGGAGTCGAACTTAGTGTTTGATGGTTTTACATGTTTTGGTATCGACCGTACGTTGAGAACTACACAGTGGACGCGAGCATCTTAAGAATTACATCTCTTCGGGGATGTGGTTCATGATAAAGATGATCTTTATAGATCATTGGTCAATTTCTGAAAAAGTTTACTTTTATTAGTTTTTTGATCGATTTTTATACTCATGTGATTTCAAATTTTTAAGAGCAAACGGTGGATGCCTTGGCATCTGGAGCCGAAGAAGGACGTAGTAATCTGCGATAAGCCTCGGGGAGCTGATAAACGAGCTGTGATCCGAGGATGTCCGAATGGGGAAACCCCGCCACGGGCTGCAAGGTTACGTGGTGACTCCCGCCTGAATATATAGGGCGGGTAGAGGGAACGTGGGGAAGTGAAACATCTCAGTACCCACAGGAAGAGAAAACAACAGTGATTCCGTTAGTAGTGGCGAGCGAACGCGGAAGAGGCTAAACCGGGCATGTGTGATAGCCGGCAGGCGTTGCATGTTCGGGGTTGCGGGACTTTCCGTAGTGATCTGCCGATCACTGAACATTAGAGAGCGGTATAGACGAATGGTCTTGAAAGGCCAGCCAGAGTGGGTGCCAGCCCCGTAGTCGAAATGCTGTAATCGTGTGGAGAGTATCCCAAGTAGCACGGGGCCCGAGAAATCCCGTGTGAATCTGTCAGGACCACCTGATAAGCCTAAATACTCCCAGATGACCGATAGCGGACAAGTACCGTGAGGGAAAGGTGAAAAGTACCCCGGGAGGGGAGTGAAATAGTACCTGAAACCGTTTGCTTACAAACCGTCGGAGCGCCCTTGTTGGTGTGACGGCGTGCCTTTTGAAGAATGAGCCTGCGAGTTAGTGATATGTGGCGAGGTTAACCCGTGTGGGGAAGCCGTAGCGAAAGCGAGTCTGAATAGGGCGATTCAGTCGCATGTCCTAGACCCGAAGCGAAGTGATCTATCCATGGCCAGGTTGAAGCGTGTGTAAGAGCACGTGGAGGACCGAACCCACTTAGGTTGAAAACTGAGGGGATGAGCTGTGGATAGGGGTGAAAGGCCAATCAAACTTCGTGATAGCTGGTTCTCTCCGAAATGCATTTAGGTGCAGCGTTGCGTGTTTCTTGCCGGAGGTAGAGCTACTGGATGGCCGATGGGCCTCACCAGGTTACTGACGTCAGCCAAACTCCGAATGCCGGTAAGTGAGAGCGCAGCAGTGAGACAGTGGGGGATAAGCTTCATTGTCGAGAGGGAAACAACCCAGACCACCATCTAAGGTCCCTAAGCGCGTGCTAAGTGGGAAAGGATGTGGAGTTGCAGAGACAACCAGGAGGTTGGCTTAGAAGCAGCCACCCTTGAAAGAGTGCGTAATAGCTCACTGGTCAAGTGATTCCGCGCCGACAATGTAACGGGGCTCAAGCACGCCACCGAAGTTGTGGCATTAATATTATGGTAGGCCTTCGTGGTCCAGCCGTATTGATGGGTAGGAGAGCGTCGTGTGGCCAGTGAAGCGGCGGTGTAAACCAGCCGTGGAGGCTACACGAGTGAGAATGCAGGCATGAGTAGCGAAAGACGGGTGAGAAACCCGTCCTCCGGAAGACCAAGGTTTCCAGGGCCAGGCTAATCCGCCCTGGGTAAGTCGGGACCTAAGGCGAGGCCGACAGGCGTAGTCGATGGACAACGGGTTGATATTCCCGTACCGGCGAAGAACCGCCCAAGCTAATCCAGTACTGCTAAACGTTTCGAAGCCGTTTTGATTGATCCCTTCGGGGTGAGACGAGGCGGGGACGCACGTGACCCGATCTGGTGCGGTTAGCGTATTAACAGGTGTGACGCAGGAAGGTAGTCGGTCCTAGGCGATGGTTGTCCTAGGCCAAGAGTGTAGGCCGAGAGATAGGCAAATCCGTCTCTCATATAAGGCTGAGACTTGATGGGGAACCCGTAAGGGTATGATCCGATGATCCTCTGCTGCCAAGAAAAGCATCGACGCGAGGTTCTAGCTGCCCGTACCCCAAACCAACTCAGGTGGTCAGGTAGAGAATACTAAGGAGATCGAGATAATCACGGTTAAGGAACTCGGCAAAATGCCCCCGTAACTTCGGGATAAGGGGGGCCTGGCGCGTGAACACTCTTGCAGTGGGTAGCGTGTTTGGGCCGCAGAGACCAGTGGGAAGCGACTGTTTACTAAAAACACAGGTCCGTGCTAAGACGCAAGTCGATGTATACGGACTGACGCCTGCCCGGTGCTGGAAGGTTAAGAGGAACGGTTAGCCGCAAGGCGAAGCTGAGAATTTAAGCCCCAGTAAACGGCGGTGGTAACTATAACCATCCTAAGGTAGCGAAATTCCTTGTCGGGTAAGTTCCGACCTGCACGAATGGCGTAACGACTTCCCAGCTGTCTCAACCGTGAACTCGGCGAAATTGCATTACGAGTAAAGATGCTCGTTACGCGCAGCAGGACGGAAAGACCCCGTGACCTTTACTACAGCTTGGTATTGGTGTTCGGTGTGGCTTGTGTAGGATAGGTGGGAGACGTTGAAGCGGACACGCTAGTGTTTGTGGAGTCGCTGGTGAAATACCACTCTGGTCATATTGGATATCTAACTTCGGACCGTGATCCGGTTCAGGGACAGTGCCTGGTGGGTAGTTTAACTGGGGCGGTTGCCTCCTAAAAAGTAACGGAGGCGCCCAAAGGTTCCCTCAATCTGGTTGGCAATCAGATGGCGAGTGTAAGTGCACAAGGGAGCTTGACTGTGAGACTGACAGGTCGAGCAGGGACGAAAGTCGGGACTAGTGATCCGGCAGTGGCTTGTGGAAGCGCTGTCGCTCAACGGATAAAAGGTACCTCGGGGATAACAGGCTGATCTTGCCCAAGAGTCCATATCGACGGCATGGTTTGGCACCTCGATGTCGGCTCGTCGCATCCTGGGGCTGGAGTAGGTCCCAAGGGTTGGGCTGTTCGCCCATTAAAGCGGTACGCGAGCTGGGTTTAGAACGTCGTGAGACAGTTCGGTCCCTATCCGCTGCGCGCGTAGGAAATTTGAGAGGATCTGACCCTAGTACGAGAGGACCGGGTTGGACGAACCTCTGGTGTGTCAGTTGTTCCGCCAGGAGCATTGCTGATTGGCTACGTTCGGGATGGATAACCGCTGAAAGCATCTAAGCGGGAAGCCGGCCTCGAGATGAGATTTCCATCCTTTTAGGGAGAGGCTCCCAGTAGACTACTGGGTTGATAGGCCGGATGTGGAAGCGAGGACTAAAGACTCGTGGAGCTGACCGGTACTAATAGGCCGATAATTTGATAATCATTACATGCACACTGTTTTTAAAGGTTGGTGTGTGTGGTCCAGAGTATGTTTCGCGTCCACTTTGTGGTTCTTGATGTATGAGTCGAGAACAATATAGCTGTCACAGGCTGCCTAACATGTTTGGGTGGTGTGTGATGGCCGTGTTGTTGGAGATATGTCAATAGTGTTTCGGTGGTTATAGCAAGAGGGAAACGCCCGGTTACATTCCGAACCCGGAAGCTAAGGCTCTTTGCGCTGATGGTACTGCAGGGGGGACCCTGTGGGAGAGTAAGTCACCGCCGGACTTCTTTTTAGAAAGCAAGGGCCGCCTCTCTGAGGCGGCCCTTTTGCTTTAACATGGATTAGAAACGCGCGAACAAAATAGCGAAGGAAGATAGATGTCTGAATCAGGTCCGGATAATTACACACGCCCCGAGGGTGGCTCCGGCGACTCGTCTTCCGACCGCCGTCCGCGCGCTCGCGCAGATAAGGACGCCGCCCGTTCGGCGGACCGTGCCGCAAGATTCAAGGCTCAGCGCGAAGGTGGTGCTGGTAGCGGTGCAAACCGCGACGCCCGCCCTGAGCGCGACGGACAGCGCCTTTCCGGCGACCGTCCTCAGCGTGATGGCAACCGCTCTTATGGTGACCGTCCCCAGCGTTCCTATGGCGATCGTCCCCAGGGTGATCGTCCTCAGCGCTCCTTTGGTGATCGTCCCCAGGGCGACCGTCCGCAGCGTGATGGTAACCGTTCCTACGGTGACCGTCCCCAGCATGATGGTAACCGCTCCTACGGTGACCGTCCCCAGCGCTCCTTTGGCGATCGTCCCCAGGGTGATCGTCCTCAGCGTGATGGTAACCGTTCCTACGGTGACCGTCCCCAGCGTGATGGTAACCGCTCCTACGGTGACCGTCCCCAGCGCTCCTTTGGCGATCGTCCGCAGGGCGACCGTCCGCAGCGTGATGGAAACCGTTCCTATGGCGACCGTCCCCAGCGCTCCTTCGGCGATCGTCCGCAGGGTGATCGTCCGCAGCGCGATGGCAACCGCTCGTACGGCGACCGCCCGCAGCGCTCCTTTGGCGATCGTCCGCAGGGTGATCGTCCGCAGCGTGATGGGAACCGCTCGTACGGTGATCGTCCCCAGGGTGACCGTCCCCAGCGCTCCTTCGGTGATCGTCCGCAGCGTGATGGTAACCGCTCGTACGGTGATCGTCCCCAGGGCGACCGTCCCCAGCGTGACGGTAACCGTTCCTACGGTGACCGTCCCCAGCGCTCCTATGGCGATCGTTCGCAGCGTGATGGCAACCGTTCCTTCGGGGATCGTCCCCAGGGTGACCGTCCGCAGCGTGATGGTAACCGTTCTTACGGTGACCGTCCCCAGCGCTCCTTTGGTGACCGTCCCCAGCGTGGGGGAGCGGGACGTAACGGTGGCGGCGAGAACCGGCTGTGGACGCGTGACGGGGCGCCGGCGCGCGGTGACCGCGATGCGAACCGCTACGAGGAGGAACTGACCGAGCAGCAGCGTCTGGCCAAGGAACTCAAGTCGGTTCGTACCCGGCATGAGGACCCGGAGATTCCCGAGGGCATCACCGAGGACCAGCTGGACCGTCACTCGCGCAACGAGCTGAAGACCCTGACCAAGGAGAACGCGGAGTGGGTGGCACGCCACCTGATCATGGCCGCCGGTCTGCTGGAGCACAACGCCGAGCTGGCTCACCAGCACGCCACCTCCGCCGCGCGTCGCGCCGGCCGTATCGGCGTGGTCCGTGAGACCCTCGCCGTGACCGCCTACAGCGTCGGTGACTACCAGCTGGCCCTGCGCGAGCTGCGGACCTTCCGTCGCATCACCGGATCCAACGAGAACATCGCACTGATGGTCGACTGCGAGCGCGCCCTCGAGCGTCCCGACCGCGCCCTTGAGGAGGGTCGGACCGTTGATCCGTCGACCCTGACCCCCGAGGCGCGTGTGGCCCTGGCCATCGCGATGTCCGGCGCACGCCTTGACCAGAACAAGCCCGAGCTGGCCCTGGCCGAGCTGCAGATTCCCGAGCTCGACCCGAACCGCGCGTTCGACTGGAGCCCGGATCTGTTCTCTGCCTACGCCGAGGTCCTGGGCGACCTCGACCGAGACAAGGAAGCCGCCACCTGGCGTAAGCGCGCGCGGATCGCCACCGAGGCAATCGACGAACGTTACAACCTCAGTGGTGCCGAGACCATCGACATCACCACGATCTACGAGGACTTCGCGACCGACCTGCACGCGGACGAGGACGAGGAGCAGCTCGACTCCGAGGATTCCGAAACATCCAGCACGGACGCTCAGGCGGATGCCGAAACTGAAGCCGAAGGTGCTGCCGAGGCCAACACTGTCGCCGACGCCGCTGCCGTAGTGGAAGCCGAGGTTGAAGCAGAGGTCGCCGCCGAGGAAGCGGTTGTTGCCGAAGCCGACGTCATCACCGAGGTGGCTGCGGAAGCACAGGCAGACGCGGAAGCTGCCGCCGAAGCAAACACCGTTGCCGAAGCCGCCGTCGCGGTCGAATCCGAGGTTGAGGCAGAGGTTGCCGCCGAGGAAGCGGTAGTGACCGAGGCCGAAGCCGCCATCGAGGCCGCCGAGTCGGCGGAGCAGACCGATGGTGCAAACGCCGCTTCGGAGCAGGCTGACAGCGCGGACGCTGCTGCTGAGCAGACTGACAGCGCGACCTCCGGTGCCGACCAGGCCGATACGGCGAAGACCACTGCTGAGCAGGGCGACGCCGCGCACCCCGCTGCGGAATAGGCCGATAGCTCACACACGGGTGATGGGGCACCCTCCGAGGGGGTACTCTCGGAGGGTGCCAGCACCTCGGCGGCAGCGGACCGGTGGTCCGCCCGTGCCGTCGAAATCGAGGAGGAGAACACCGATGGTCGTACCGTTTCTGCGTCGTAAGCAGCCGTTGACAACCCCGCTGACCGGCCGTGACGCGGTCTTCGCGGACCTGGACGGCGTTGTGTACGCCGGTCCCGGTCCGATCCCGCACGCGGTTGAGTCGCTCAACCGCGCGGCGCAATCGGTGCGGGTGGGTTACATCACCAACAACGCCTCTCGGACCGACGCCACCGTCGCGGCACACCTCACCGAGCTGGGCCTGAGTGTCCAGCCCTCGGACGTGGTCACCAGCCCGCAGGCGGCGATGACCCTGCTGGGCACGCTGGTCGAGCCGGGATCCACGATCCTCGTGGTGGGCGGCGATGGCCTGGTGGATGAACTCACCAAGGCCGGTTACGTGGTCACCCGAACCGCGGCGGACAACCCGGTCGCCGTGGTGCAGGGTTTTGCCCCGGACGTGGCCTGGACGCACCTGGCCGAGGCCGCGTTCACCCTCGCCCCGCGCGAGGGCGAGGACGAGCTGCCGTGGATCGCCACCAACACCGACTGGACCATTCCCCAGGCCCGCGGCATCGCCCCGGGTAACGGAACCCTGGTTTCGGCCGTGCACACCGCGGTGGGTCGCTTGGCCACCGTCGCCGGCAAGCCCGAGGTGCCGATCTTCATCGAGGCGAAGAACCGCTTCGGCGTGACCAACCCGATCATGATCGGCGACCGCCTGGACACCGACATCCTCGGTGCCAACCGTGCGGGAATCGACTCGGTTCTGGTGCTCACCGGAATCGACCGTCCCAAGCACGTCCTGGCGGCACCGCGCGACTCGCAGCCGACCTACATTCTGGGCGACCTGCGCGAACTGCACGAGCCCTATCCGGAAACCGAGTTCAGCAAGGACGGTCTGACCGCCACCGTCGAGGACGCGGTCATCTCGATCCGTGGCAACGACATCGTGATCGTCAAGGAGGGTACCAGCGCGCTCAACCGCCTGCGTGCCGCCGCCGCTGTCATCTGGAAGTCGGAGCGTGCGGTGTGGGGCTTCGAGGTCCCCGAGCGCCTGTACCTGGATGATGTGACCGCAGGCTAACTCTCGGCACAACAAGAGCAAACCCGTCTCCCCGCGAGGGCGACGGGTTTCTTTTTGCCCAAAAGTAGGTTAATAAGGTTGCCCTAACCTAAGATAGGGGATGCTAACTCGTGTTCCGTCTGTCGGGGCCGGTTTGCATTCCCCCACACTCAACTCGGAAAGAGTCCTTCGTGAAAACTCTTCATCGAGCGCTTGGTGTCGCCCCGCTGATTGGCGCGCTCGCGCTGGCCTCGTTGCTCGGAGCCGGTCCCGCCCACGCGGCCCCGGACAACACCCGCTCCTACTCGTATGTTTCCTCGGTCGCCGCCGGTAACCAGGCTCGCCAGTTTGCCCTGGATGAGCGCAACGGCGCCCTGTATGTCCCCACCGATAACGGCGATGGTCAGCCCGGTGCGCTGACGCGGGTGGGCTCGGCAGCGTTTACGGCCGAGACGCCGATCCCGCTGGAATCCGCCGCCACGCGCGTGGCCGTGGATCCGGCAACCAACACCGCGTTTGTGGCGCGTGATGATCTCAACGGCGGCTGGGACTTCGCCCTCACCGGTTCCCTGGACGTGATTGATCTCGCCACCGGGACGGTGACCAAGACCATCCACGGCGTCCCCACCACCACGGACTCGATCGTCTACTACCCGCGCACCAACACGGTCTACGCGATGTCGAACGACTACGTGGTGCCGATCGATCCCGCCGCGGGAACCGTGGGCACCCCGGTGGAGATCTCCACCGTGGCCGACACCTACTTCACCAACGCGGTCATCGATCCGGCACACGATCGGCTCTGGGCGGGGAACCGCACCAAGGGGACCATCGAGGCCTTCGATCTGCGCACCAACACCTGGCTCAAGGATCAGTCGATCCCGGTGACTACGTTCACGTTCGACGGGACCGTGGTGGGTGGATCGCTCGCCGCCCTGGCCATCGACCCGGCCCTGAACCAGATCTATGCGGTCCTCAACCCCAATAGCAAGGGCGTGTGGAACGCGGGCCTGGGCAAGCTCGTGGTGGCCAATACGCAGACCCGGCAGGTCCTGGGCACCCCGATCCAGGTGGGCAAAACCTCGCGGGCGGCGGCGGTGGATACCCGCAGCCACGAGGTCTATGTGACCAGCAGCGAGGACTCCGCACTGACCGTGATCAGCCCGGACACCTGGACCGCCAAGACCGCGGTGGACTTCGTTCAGGCCGGGATCGTGTCGGGCTACGGTACCGGACCGGCAAACCTCTGGGGCGTGGCCACCGACCCGACCAATAACGCGGTGTTCGTCTCACACCCGTACTCCAAGACTCCGCTGAGCAGCACCCAGTCGGCGATCTCCAAGGTGGCCGTATCGGGCGCACTTCCCGCCGTGACGACTCTCGCCCCCGCCCCGGGACAGGGCGACACTCAGCCGAGCACCCCTCCGGTGGTCAACCCGGTTTTTAGCGGGCCGAAGGCACCCGCTCTGGCCAAGGGGCCGGACGGTGCGGTGGAAATCACGGCGAACAGCCTCACCTGGGATATCTCCGCGTATGCGAGCGCCTGGGAAACCCACCCGTACGGCGAGGTGCGCGTGAGTGACAAGAACGCGTTCACCTTTTCTTCGGGGACCGGCTGGAGCGACCCGAAGACCGGTGCCGCGCAGATCGGCTGGGGCGACGCGATCGAGTATCGCCCCTACCCGGGACTCGCCCCCGATGTGTTCCTCACCTTCGCCAACCCGTACCTGGTGCGTAACGCAGACGGGAGCGGCGCGCTGAGCTTCGATGTGGCCTGGGGGGAGTCCAAGGCCAACGTTTCCGCGGGGTATAAGCGGGTCACCCTGGCCACCTTCACCGATCTGAGCCTGAGCGTTCAGGGGGACGGATCCACCGCGATCTCGGGCACACCCGTCTATGTGGGCCGCGTGTACCAGGCGCCGGGACAGGCGGCCTCGCCCAACTCGTTCCCCAAGTCGTTCATTGATTACCTCGACCCGGCGCTGCGCGGATGGTGGATGACCACCTCGGCCTCCGCCGAGGGTAACGCGCGCAAGGTGCCCAACCCGATCGCCGGTACCTTTACCGCGACCGCTAAGCCTTCCGAGGCGAATGGTCCCGCCGTCGATGGGGGAGAGGTGGTGGTGACGCCGACGCCGGAGCCGTCCACCGGGCCCTCGACTGATCCCTCGACCGGGCCGTCGACCGAGCCGTCCACTGGGCCGTCGACTGCGCCTTCTACCGATCCGTCCACCGAACCCACGACGGGGCCCTCGACTGGACCCACGACGGAGCCCTCGACCGCGCCGAGCACGGACCCGTCCGCCGTCCCCTCGATCGATCCGGGCACCCCGGATAACCGCACCGTCGTGCCCGTAACCATCGGCAGTTCCGCGGCCGTGGCCGGCGGCAGCGTGCACCTACGGGCATCCGGATTCGCGGCGGGGGAGACGGTCGAAATCTGGCTGCACTCGACCCCGGTGCGTCTGGCTACCGTCACTGCGGATGCGCGGGGCCTGGTTGAGGCCACCGTGACGATCCCCGCCACCACGCCGCCCGGTGCCCACACCCTCAAGCTGGAGGGCACAACCGCCCGCGGCGAGGTACCGGTCACGGTTTCGGCGGCGCTGTCGACCGGTGATGTCGCCCCCGTCTCGGCCGGTCCCGGCCAGCTCTCGCAGACCGGTGCCAATATCGCCGGGGTGCTCATCGCCGGCAGCGTGCTGCTGCTCCTGGGGCTGGGCTTTGTGCTCAAGCGCCGCCGCGAGGAGGGGGTCTAGCCCCTTTCTCTGGTCGGGGCCCGTGCACGCGATCGGCGTGACGGGCCCCGGCTTTTCGGGTTTTGGAAGGCGATTTTCTCCGAGAAATAGGTTAACAAGGCATCCCTAACCTAAGCTAGGTAAGGCTAGCCTGATCAACAGTGACTGTGGTCGGGCGATGCTCCTTCCCCCACACCACACTCGGAAAGAGTCCTTCGTGATTACTCTTCATCGAGCGCTGAGTGTTGCGCCGCTGATCGGCGCGCTCGTGTTGGCACCGCTCATCGGTGCCGCACCCGCGCAGGCAGCCGGAGACAACACCCGCTCCTACACCTACTCGTCCTCGGTAGCCGCCGGCAAGCAGGCCCGATCGTTCGCGCTGGATGAGCGCAACGGTGCCCTCTATGTGCCCACCGACGATTCGAAATCCAAGACCGGCGCGCTGACCCGGGTGAGCACCCCGACCTTCACCGTGGGGGACAACTCGATCCCGTTCAGCAGCGGCATCGACAAGCTCGTGGTCGATCCGGCTACCAACACCGCCTTCGTCCCGCGTGCCCGCACCGCGGCCGACGATAAGAGCGGCATGCAGGGCAGCCTGGACGTGGTAGATCTGGCAAGCGGAAGCATCCTAAAGACCATTGCCGGGACACCCACCAGCGTGAGTTCGATGGCCTTCTATCCGGCCACCCGCACCGTGTATCTGGCCACCTCGACCCAGGTGGTCCCGGTGGGCATCGATTCCGGCACCGTGGGCGCCCCGATCTCGGTGAGCACCGCCAAGTTTCCGTCGCTCACAAACATCGTGATCGACCCCGCCGCGGGCAAGCTCTGGGTCGGGGATAAGGGCAGCGCGGATGTGATCACCGCCATCGACCTGAAAACCAACACCTGGCTCTCCTCGATCCAGATCGGCGTGGGCACCTTCGAATTCCCCGGCGGACCCATCGGCGGCTACCTGACCTCGCTCGGTATCGATCCGGTCCTGCACCACCTCTACGTCGCCTATGACGCCGACTGGATGAGCGATGACCAGGATGGCAAGCTCGTGGTGGTCGACACCGACACCAACCTGATCCTGGGCAGCCCGATCGGTCTCGGCGACACCACCCGCGGCATCGCCGTGGACGCCCGCAGCCACGAGGTCTATGTGACCTCCAGCGCCGATGCGGCCCTACGCGTGATCAGCCCCGACACCTGGACCTCGAAGATCGCCGTGGACTTTGTGACCGCCGGAGTGGTCCGCGACTACGGTGCCGGCAGCGCCAACCTCTGGGCCGTGGCCGCAGACCCCACCAATAACGCGGTGTTTGTCTCCCACCCGTATGATGGCAACCCGATCAGCGCGACCAACTCGGCGATCTCGAAGATCGCGGTGGCCGGAGCGCTGCCGGCCGTCAGCGCGCTGGCCCCGGCCCCCGGCCAGGACGGCACCGCCCCGACCAAGCCCGCCGAGCCCAACCCCGCCTTCACCGGGCCGAAGGCACCCGCGCTCGCCGCGGCACCCGCCGGGGCCGTGGACACCAGCGGCAACGCCCTCACCTGGGACATCTCGGACTACGCCAACGAGTGGGAAACCCACCCGTACGGCGAGGTTGCCGTCACCCGCGCCGGACTGTTCACCTTCTCGGGCGGACACGGTTGGAGCGACCCAAAGACCGGTGCCGCCCAGATCGGCTGGAGCGACGCGATCGAATACCGTCCCTACCCGGGACTCGCCCCCGACGTGTTCCTGACCTTCGCCAACCCCTACCTGATCCGCCAGGCCGACGGTTCGGCCGCGCTGAGTTTCGACGTGGCCTGGGGCGAGTCCAAGACCAACGTGTCGGCGGGATTCAAGCGCGTGACCGTGGCCACCTTCGCCGCGCTCAAACTTGAGGCACAGTCCGATGGCAGCACCAAGATTTCCGGAACCCCGGACTATGCGGGTCGTGTGTATCAGGCACCGGGTGAGGCGGCCTCGCCCAACTCGTTCCCCAAGTCGTTCATCGACTACCTGACCCCGGGCCTGCGCGGCTGGTGGATGACCACCTCGGCCTCGGCCGAGGGCAACGCTCGCAAGGTCCCCAACCCGCTCTCGGGCACCTTCACCACAACTAGCACCCCCTCCACCGCCAACGGTCCCGCCGTGGACGGGGGAGAGGGACACGGATCCACCCCGGATCCCTCGACCGACCCGAGTACCCCGCCGACCAGCCCGACCCCGGATCCCTCGACCGAGCCCAGCACCCCGCCCGGAAAGCCCGGAAGCATCACCGGTTCGGCGGTCTGGGGTGTGCACGACGCATTCCGCAAGTACATCCTCGGCGACATCGCCAAGGGATCGATCACCGGGACAGGAGGGGCCGTGGCCGATGCCGCCGGTATCGTCACCTTCCCGCTGACCGAAACCACGAAGGCACCGACCACCTCGATCGAGTTCTCCGGGACCGTGACCTACCTCGGTCACCTGGTGGGCGACACCTGGCAGCTGCGCAGCGTGCTCACCGATCCGCGGGTCGAGATTTCCGGAACCACGGCCTCGATCTTCGCCACCTACTCGGCTCGGTCGATGGGCGGCGTGGACACCCCGGCGGGTGCCCCGGTCCTGATCGCAACCGCGGACCTGTCCGGCTCGGTGCTGAAGACCGATGCCAATGGCTCGATCACGATCACCGCCGCACCGACCGTGCTGGCCGAAACCGGACGCGACCTGTTCGGTGGAACCTACCCGGCCGGTACCGCGCTGGCACCGCTGTCGCTCAAGGTGACGGTGACCCCGGCCACCGACCCGAGTACCCCGCCGACCAGCCCGACGCCGGAGCCGTCGACCGAGCCTTCGACGGGGCCGTCCACGGAGCCTTCGACTGGGCCTTCGACCGGGCCCTCGACTGGGCCTTCGACCGGGCCCTCGACCGGGCCTTCTACGGGTCCCTCGACCGGGCCGAGCGTGCCGCCGACCAGCCCGACCCCGGGGCCCTCGACCGAGCCCTCCACCGGGCCGAGCACTCAGCCTTCGACGCCGAGCACCCCGGACACCCGGGTCACCGTCCCGGTGACCGTGGGGAAGTCCAGCGTGGCCGTGGGTGGGACCGTGCACGTGTCCGCCGCCGGATTCGCCGCGGATGAGCCGGTGGAAATCTGGCTGCACTCGACCCCCGTGCGTCTGGCCGTGGTCAACGCGGACGCCCAGGGGCGTCTCGAAGCCGACGTGGCGATTCCCGCCGGTACTCCCGCCGGGGCGCACACGCTGATCCTCGAGGGCAAGACCGCCCGCGGTGAGATCCCGCTGACCGTGACCGGTGACCCCGCGGCCCCCGCCGCTGCCGGTGAACCGGGCGAGCTCTCGCAGACCGGTTCCGATGTGGCCGGAGCCCTGCTGGTGGGTGGGGTTCTCCTGCTGCTGGGCCTGGGATTTGTGCTCAAGCGTCGTCGCCCGGCCACGGCTGAGTAACACCTCGGGCCGCCGCGTTGCAGAACCCGGACGCCGCCTCATAAAACCCGGCCGCCGCGTCGTGATGCCCTCGGGCACCGCGGCGCGGCGGCTTTGGTGTGTGCGAGGGCCCCGGGGACCGTGATGTCGGGAGCGATGCGCGTAATTGGATGCGGGTATGGGCGGGGCGTCGTCCGTGACGGTGGTGCACGATACGCTGGGACCGTGAGTGATACATCCGTTCCCCGCCCCGGCGTAGGCCTGCCCGGCCCGCGCCCCGGCGAGCGTTCCGGCCGCGGCGACGAGTACACCGCGCCTTCCGCGGAGCACGCAACCTCCGCGCAGGCCACAGCTTCCGCAGAGCAGGCAGCCTCAGCGGAGCAGGCCACCACCGCCGAGCGCGCTCGGGCCGCCGAGGTGCTGGAACTGGATCGACGTGCCGAGGCGCTCGCCGAGATCGTCCGCGATCTGTCCGACACCCTGGATGCCTCCGATCGCATCACCCTGACCTCCGAGGAGAACCGATGATCCGCCTGGATGCCGCCCTAGCCGAGCGTGGCCTCGCCCGCTCCCGTTCGGCCGCGGCCGCGCTGATCGCCGAGGCCCGGGTTCGGGTGGACGGTGCCACGACCCTCAAGGCATCCACCAAGGTGTCCGAAAACCAGGAACTCTCGGTGGACGGCGACTCCCACTACGTGAGCCGTGCCGCCCACAAACTGCTGAGCGCGCTGGATAACTTCCCGGTGGATCCCACCGGCCGCGTCGCGCTGGACGCCGGCGCCTCCACCGGCGGCTTCACCCAGGTGCTGCGCGAGCGCGGCGCCCGCGAGGTGTTTGCGGTGGACGTGGGCCACGATCAGCTCGCCGCCTCCGTGCGCGCCGATGAGGGCGTGCGGGTCTTTGAGGGCCTCAACGTGCGTGACCTGCAGGGTCAGCACCTGCAGCATAAGAGCGTGACCAACTCCCTGCCGAGCCTCGTGGTTGGCGATCTCTCCTTCATCTCGCTGACCCTTGTGCTGCAAGCGCTGCGCGATGCGGCCGAGCCCGGGGCCGACTTCCTGCTGCTGATCAAGCCGCAGTTTGAGGTAGGCAAGTCGGGCATCAAGGAGGGGATCGTACGCAAGGCCGACCTCCGCGCCCATGCGATTGCCACCGTGCTGTGGCACGCCTGGGATCTGGGTCTGGCCACCGCGGGCCTGTTGCCCAGCCCGATCACCGGCGGCGCGGGCAACCTGGAATACCTGGTGTGGTTCCGTGATGCGAAGATTCACGACGCCGACCCTGCCGCGACCAGCGGAAATCCGTCAGAATGGGAAGAGACGGTGAAGAAGCTCGCCGCGGAGGGGAAGTCCACGGCATGACCACGGCCAATTTACGCCCGATCCTTGTTGTTTCACACACCGGACGGGACGACTCCATCGAGGCTGCCCTGCACGTTATCAACCAGCTGCGTCTGGCCGGGGCCACCCCGGTCTTGGAACGCAGCGAGCGGGACGACATCTGCGCGGCCGGCGTCGAAACCGGACCGGTCCTGCTGCTGGATGAGGACATCACCGCGGCCGATCTGGAAATCGTGATCGTGCTGGGAGGCGACGGGACGATCCTGCGCGCCTCCGAGCTGGTGCGCCGGCATCCAGCCCCGCTGCTGGGCATCAACCTGGGCCATGTCGGATTCCTCGCCGAGAGCGAGCGCGACGACCTGGACGACGCCGTACACCGGGCGATCAGCGGCGACTACGTGGTCGAGGAGCGCCTGACCCTGGCCGTGGCCGTGGAACAGGACGGCGAGATCGTCTACGAGACCTGGGCCCTCAACGAGGCCACCGTGGAAAAGGCCAGCCGCGAGCGCATGCTTGAGGTGCTGCTCGAGGTGGACGACCGCCCGCTGTCCTCCTTCGGATGCGACGGCGTTGTGGTCTCGACCCCCACCGGCTCCACCGCCTACGGATTCTCCGCCGGCGGCCCGGTGATCTGGCCCACCGTGGAGGCGATCATGCTGGTGCCGCTGAGCGCCCACGCGCTGTTCGCGCGGCCGCTCGTGGTGGCCCCCGAATCCTCGATCGGCATCCGCCTGCTTCAGCGCAATGCGGGGACCGGCGTGCTGTGGTGTGACGGACGTCGCACCTTCGAGCTGGGCCGCGGCGCGCACGTGATCGTGCGTCGCTCGGGTGTCCCGATCCGGCTGGCACGCCTGCACCAGGGTCCCTTCACCGATCGACTCGTACAGAAGTTCCGCCTGCCGGTGACCGGCTGGCGCGGAGACGGCAAGTGACCCACACTCGGGAAACACGCACACGCGGAGGAGCGTCATGATCGAAAGCATTGACATTCGGGATCTCGGCGTGATCGCGCAGGCATCGCTGCCGCTCGGTCCGGGATTTACCGCGATCACCGGGGAGACCGGCGCGGGCAAAACCATGGTGGTGACCGCGCTGGGCCTCCTGCTGGGAGGCCGGGCGGATGCCGCCGCCGTGCGCCGCGGCGCGCATCAGGCGAGTGTGGACGGCCGCTGGAACATCGACGAGGCAACAAGTGTGGCCGAGCGCGTGCGCGATGCCGGCGGACTGCTGGATGAGATCGGCGTGAACGAGGCGGGGGAGCACCGGGTTGAACTGACCCTGGGCCGCTCGGTATCCGCCGAGGGGCGCAGTCGCGCGCAGGTGGGCGGACGGTCGGCCCCGATCGGCGTGCTGGCCGAGCTGGGCGAAAAGCTCGTGGTTCTCCACGGACAGTCCGACCAGATGCGCCTGCGCACCGCCTCCGCCCAGCGCGATGCGCTGGACCGCTTCGCCGGCAAAAAGCTGCGCCGCGCGCTCACCGCGTACACCACCGCCTTCGAAACCTGGAAAACCACCCGCGAAACCCTGGCGATGCTGATCGAGCAGCGCGACCTGCGCCATGCCGAGGCCGAGCGCCTGCGGATCGCGCTGGAGGAGATCGAGGCCGCCGATCCTCAGCCTGGCGAGGAGGATGAGCTGACCGCGCTCGCCGAACGCCTCACCAACGTCGAGGACCTGCGCCTGGCCGCCGCCAGCGCCCGCGAGGCGCTCTCGGCGGAGGAGATCGAGGGTGGTGCCGATGTGTCGGCGCTGCTGGATCACGCGCGGCGTCAGCTGGAGCGCGCGGTGGGCTTTGACGCAACCCTCGCCCCGATCGTCGAACAGCTCACCGGGCTGGGCTATCAGGTCGCCGAGCTGACCGGCGAGCTCTCGACCTACCTGGCGACCCTCGACTCCGACGGTGCCCACGAGCTCGAACAGATTCAGGAGCGCCGCGCGCTGCTCTCCAACCTGGTACGCAAGCACGGTCCGCGCTACGAGGACGTGCTGGAACTGCGTGCGGTGGGCTCCCAACGCCTGCTGGAACTCGACTCCGACGAGTCGCGGATCGACGAACTGGGTGCCCGGGTCGAAACCGAGCATGCGGCCGTCCTGACCACCGCCGCCGAGCTGACGGCCGTGCGGACGGCCGCCGCCACCCGGATGTCGGCCGCGGTGTCCACCGAGCTGACGGCGCTGGCCATGGCCCAGGCCAAGGTGACCGTGGCCGTGGAGCCCCTGCCCGAGCCCGGCAGCCACGGTGCCGACCAGATCACCTTCCTGCTGGCCCCGCACAACGGTGCCGAGCCGCGTCCGGTGGCCAAGGGAGCCTCCGGCGGTGAGCTCTCCCGGGTCATGCTGGCCCTCGAGGTTGTTATCGCGACCAATGAGCCGCTACCCACGTTTGTGTTTGACGAGGTGGACGCCGGGGTCGGCGGGGCGGCGGCAATCGAGATCGGCCGACGCCTGGCGTCCCTCGCCCGCAGTGCCCAGGTCATCGTCGTGACCCACCTGGCCCAGGTCGCCGCCTTCGCCGGAAACCACCTGGCGGTGGTCAAGGATGACGACGGCCGCGTCACCGCCTCGAGTGTGCGCCAGCTGCGCGAGGATGAGCGCCTGGCCGAGATGGCCCGGCTGCTCTCGGGTCTGGCTGATTCGGAAAACGCGCTGGCCCACGCCGGGGAGCTACTCGCCCTGGCGGCTTCGGAAAACGCGGCTCCGTGAGTTCCTGTGCCCCACGCCGGGGAGCTACTCGCCCTGGCCGCCTCGGAAAACGCGGCCCCGTGATTTTCCTCGCTTCACACGACTCACCGAGTGCCGCGGCCCCCGCCGCGGCACTTTCCCCCGCCATCACGGCGGACTCCTCGTCCCCAGGACCCCGGCGCTAGCCGAGTCCCGATATTGCTGATAGGATCAAAGCCCGTGGTGAATAAATCAAACGCGGTATCTCAGAACGACACAACCAAGCATATTTTTGTGACCGGTGGTGTCGTTTCTTCGTTGGGCAAGGGGCTCACCGCCGCGAGCCTGGGCAACCTGCTGACCGCCCGCGGTCTGCACGTGGTCATGCAGAAGCTTGACCCGTACCTGAACGTCGATCCCGGAACGATGAACCCGTTCCAGCACGGCGAGGTCTTCGTGACCGACGACGGCGCCGAGACCGATCTTGATATCGGACACTACGAGCGCTTCCTCGACATCAACCTGTCCCAGGCGGCCAACGTGACCACCGGACAGATCTACTCGGAGGTCATCGCCAAGGAGCGTCGCGGCGAATACCTCGGTGACACCGTGCAGGTTATCCCGCACATCACCGATGAGATCAAGCGTCGCATGCGCCTGCAGGCCACCGAGGAACCCCGCCCCGACGTGATCATCACCGAGGTGGGTGGCACCGTCGGTGACATCGAATCCCAGCCGTTCATCGAGGCCGCACGTCAGCTGCGCCACGAGCTCGGCCGTCGCAACGTGTTCTTCGTGCACGTCTCCCTGGTTCCCTTCATGGGTGCCTCGGGTGAGCAGAAGACCAAGCCGACCCAGCACTCCGTTGCGGCCCTGCGCTCGATCGGTATCCAGCCCGACGCGCTGGTGCTGCGCTCGGACCGCCCGGTCACCGAGGCCAATAAGCGCAAGATTGCGCTGATGTGTGACGTCGAGGAAGAGGGCGTCATCAACACCGTTGACGTGCCCTCGATCTACCTGATCCCCTCGATGCTCAACAACCAGGGCCTCGACTCCTACATCATCGACCAGCTGGGCCTTGAAGCTGGCGAGGTCGACTGGTCCGGCGAATCCGGCTGGAACACCCTGCTGGACGCGGTCGCCGAGCCCAAGCACGAGGTCAACATCGGCCTGGTGGGTAAGTACATCGACCTGCCCGACGCCTACCTCTCGGTCACCGAGGCGCTGCGCGCCGGCGGGTTCGCCAACCAGACCAAGGTCAACCTGAGCTGGATCCCCTCGGATGACTGCGAGACCCCGGAGGGTGCCGCCAAGGCCCTGGCCGGACTCGACGGCATCTGCGTGCCCGGAGGCTTCGGCATCCGCGGCATCGAGGGCAAGCTGGGCGCGCTGAAGTTCGCCCGCGAGAACAAGATCCCGACCCTGGGCCTGTGCCTGGGTCTGCAGACCATGGTCATCGAGTACGCCCGGAACGAGGCCGGCCTGGCCGGAGCATCCTCGACCGAGTTCGACGAGAACACCGAGTTCCCGGTGATCGCGACCATGGCCGAGCAGGTCGACATCATCGCCTCGGGCGACATGGGCGGCACCATGCGTCTGGGTGAGTACGAGGCCGCACTGGCCCCGGGCTCGCTCGCCGCCGAGGTGTACGGATCCGAGCTCATCACCGAGCGTCACCGTCACCGCTACGAGGTCAACAACCGCTACCGCGACCAGATCGCCGAGGCCGGACTGGTCTTCTCGGGCACCAGCCCGAACGGTGACCTGGTGGAGTTTGTGGAGCTGCCGCGCGAGGTACACCCGTACTACATCGCGACCCAGGCGCACCCCGAGCTGCGCTCGCGTCCGAACCGTGCTCACCCGCTGTTCCGTGGTCTGGTAGCCGCGGCGCTGGAGCGTCACGACGCGACCAAGCTGTTCGCCGAGAACGGTGCCGAGAGCGTGGTCGCCGACTA
Source organism: Mycetocola sp. JXN-3 (assembly GCF_014522285.1). GTDB lineage: Bacteria > Actinomycetota > Actinomycetes > Actinomycetales > Microbacteriaceae > Mycetocola > Mycetocola saprophilus. The sequence goes on along the minus strand of NZ_CP041635.1, from coordinate 2,617,821 downwards.
ACATGTCCGAACAGCTCCGGGACGTTCCCTCACACCCGCCCATCGCCTCCAGCGAGGCGGTGTTTGAGGGAGCGGTCTGGAACATTCGACGTGATGTGATCCGGTACCCCGGCGGTGATATCACCCGGGAGTATATGGATCACACCGGTGCGGTTGCGGTGCTGGTACTGGATGATCAGGAGCGTGTGCTGCTGATCCGCCAGTACCGGCACCCGATCCGCACCCGGGACTGGGAGCTGCCCGCGGGCCTGCTGGATATCGCCGGGGAGGACCCGCTGATCGGCGCGCAGCGCGAGCTGGCCGAGGAAGCCGATCTGGCCGCCACCGACTGGTCGCTGCTCTCCGAGTTTGCCACCAGCCCCGGCGGCAGCGACGAGGTTATCCGCATCTACCTGGCTCGCGGCATCAGCGACCTACCCGCGTTTGAACGCGAGGCCGAGGAAGCCGATATCGAGAAGCTCTGGATTCCGCTCGAGGAGGCCGTGGAGGCCGCCCTGGATCGCCGCATCCAGAACTCGCTGCTCGTGGTGGGCGTGCTGGCCGCCGAGGCTTCGCGCCGCCGCGGCTGGGCGAGCCTGGGCGATGCTCACGAGCCCTGGACCCGGCACCCGAAGTTCTCGACCGAGGACTAGCCCGTGGCCGCCGATCCGAAACGGCAGCTGGAAAACTATCTGCGCCATCTGAGCATCGAGCGGGGTCGCTCACACAACACCCTGCTCGCGTATCGGCGCGACCTGAACCGCTACCTGGCGTGGCTCGGCGAGCAGGACATTGCCGAGTTGGGAAACGTCAGCCCCGAACACATCGCGCTGTTTGGGCGCTCGCTCACCGAGTCGGGTCTCGCGGCGGCAAGCGTCGCCCGCATTCTGTCGGCCGTCCGCGGCTGGCACCGGTTCCTCCTGGAGGAGGGCGAGCTGGAGCGCGATAGCGCCCGCAAGGTCCTCCCGCCCAAGCTCCCCTCACGCCTGCCCAAGGCGCTGCGCATCGACGAGGTCGAGGCGCTGCTGGCGGCCGTGGCGGGGGATGATCCCCAGTCGCTGCGCGATCGTGCCCTGCTGGAACTGCTCTATGCGACCGGTGCCCGGGTCAGCGAGGCCGTGGACCTCAACGTGGACGACCTGATCGACGGCGACATCCTGCGCCTGCGCGGCAAGGGCAATAAGGAGCGCATCGTCCCGGTGGGCTCCTACGCGCGCGCGGCACTGGACGCGTACCTGGTGCGTGCCCGCCCGACCTTCTCCGCCCGCGGGCTGGCCACCCCGGCACTGTTCCTGGGGGCGCGTGGATCCCGGGTGTCCCGGCAAAACGCCTGGCTGATCATCCGCCGGGCCGCCGATCGGGCCCAGATCACCAGCGAAGTATCCCCACACTCGCTGCGTCACTCGTTTGCGACCCACCTGATGCAGGGCGGGGCCGACGTGCGTGTGGTTCAGGAGCTGCTGGGGCACTCCTCGGTGGCGACCACCCAGATCTATACCCGTGTCACCGCCGATTCGCTGCGCGAGATGTTTGTGCAGGCCCATCCGCGGGCCCGCTAGTCGCGTTTTTCCGCTCGATGGGTGCTCGCGAGCCTGATTATTCGGCTCGACGGGTGCCCGCCGGAGGACCGACTTTCTCGTTATCGGGATCCGGGGTGCAAACCCCGACGGGGGCGGCCTTTCCCGCGGTGACGCGAGTAGCGTGGAGGTGCGGGGACAGACCGTGCCTCGCGGAGGAGGAGAGCACCACATGAACATGAAGGCCGTACAGTACGTGGAAATCGGCCGTGCACCCGAGGTGCGCGAAATCCCGATTCCCGAGCCCAAACCCGGCCAGGTTCGGCTGCGGATTACCGCCGCGGGGCTCTGCCATTCGGACTGGTTTGTGATGGGGTTGCCGCAGTCGGTCATGGGGCATGCGCTGCCGATGACCCTGGGCCACGAGGCCGCCGGAATCGTCGACAAGCTCGGCGAGGGTGTCACCGAGTTCTCGGTCGGCGACGACGTGGCTGTTTACGGCCCCTGGGGCTGTGGCGCGTGCGATGAGTGCACCCGCGGGCGCGAAAACTACTGCCCGAACGCCGCCAAGCTGGGTATCCGCCCGCCCGGACTGGGCGCGCAGGGCGGGATGGCCGAATACATGATCGTCGATAGCGCACGCCACCTGGTTTCCCTGCAGGGCCTCGACCCGGTCGAGTTTGTTTCCCTGACCGATGCCGGGCTGACCCCGTACCACTCGATCAAACACCAGCTGGCCAACCTGCCCGCCGGCTCAACCGCCGTGGTGATCGGAACCGGTGGCCTCGGCCACGTGGGTATTCAGATCCTGCGGGCGCTGACCCCGGCCACGGTGATCGCGCTGGATGTGAACGAGGAAAAGCTCGCCCACGCCCGCGAGGTGGGGGCCCACCACGTGGTACTCTCCAACGCCGACGCTCCGGCGGCGATCCGCGCGCTCACCGGTGGCGTGGGGGCAGACGTGGTCTTCGACTTTGTGGGCGCCGCCCCGACCCTGGAAACCGCCCGGGCCTCGGTGCGGATCGACGGGGCGATCGAGGTGGTCGGCATCGGCGGCGGCAGCGTCCCGGTGGGCTATGGCACGGTTCCCGCCGGCGTCGGCGTGCGTGCGCCCTTCTGGGGCAGCCGCGGCGAGCTGATCGAGGTGCTGGCCCTCGCCCGCACCGGACAGCTGAAGGTCAGTGTGGAGCGCTTCGACATTGCCGATGCGCCCACCGCCTATGCCCGCCTGCACGACGGTTCGATCGTCGGCCGCGCGGTTGTGGTGCCGTGACCGCTTAGTCCTCGTTTCGCGTCCGGAGTGGCGTGGTGGAGTGCAGCGTCTCCTTCCCTGGTTTTCCGGGGGAGGAGGCGTTTTTTGCGGGGTGGGTGTGGAAACCAGGGGTGGTGTATGTGATGTTTTGGTGGTGTGGGGCGTGGCATCTTGTGGGTTTGCCGTACCCTGTTGAGGGGTGAGTACTCACCTCGGGGACGTGTGGTTCCTGGTTGGATGTTTGTGGCCTCGGGGGAGGCCGAACATGGATTTCCCAGGGGGCGTGGGAGTTGATTTGTTTTAGTAATGACGCGGCCGAGGTTTTGGCTGTTGCGGCGCAGTCGGCGGCTGATCGGTTGCGGGGGCAGTCGGTGGCGCGTCACGAACTGGTGTCGTATGCGTTGCTGGATTTCCAGGGTGTGTTTCGTACCCTGTTGAGCCAGAATTCGGGTGTTGAGGCCGAGGATCGGGGCCGGTTGGCGGGGAAGCTGATTGATTTGGCTGATCTGGTGCGTGAGGCGCGGGTGCGTGCGGATCAGGAACGAGATCGTTTGTCTCGGGTTGAGGCATGGAAACAGCGTGAGGAAGAGCGTCAGCGTCGTGCGGTGACGGGGGATCCGAGTCCGTATATTGTTGAGCCGCTTGTGGATGCGCCGCCGCGGGATCCGGTGGTGCGTGCGCCGTCGATCGCGGTGTCGTTTCGTCCGGGGGAGCGTCGTCGTAGTGTGGGGGCGGTGCCGTTTTGGGGCAGTGTGTCGGCTGATCCCGAGCATTTGCGTGGGTATGCCGGTGGGTGGCGCAGGCATGATGGGGTGCTGGGCGAGGAGTTGTCGCGGTTTCGGGGTGCGTGGGCGGGGTTTGTGGCGTCGTGTTCGTGGGTGCCGGTGGGAACGATGTCGTTGAGTGAGGGGTTTGAGGGGCTGCTTCGGGAAAATCAGAGTGATGCGGCGTGGATGGAGAGTGTTGCGGGGGCGTTTGAACAGGCCGGTGGGGGCGAGTTGAGCGCGTTGCAGGTGGTGTTGGCGATTCCGGTGGATCGGGTGGAGAGTCTTCAGGGTTTGTTGACGTCGGGAAGTTTGTCGGCGCAAGAGGTGGCGCAGGCGTGGGCGGTGTTGTCTGGGGAGGCTGGGTTTGATGAGTCGGGGTTCATTTTTCGGTTCGCGAACGTGTTGGGGAGTTTGGATGGGTTGCCGGCGTTGGTGCGAGTGCGGGCGAATCAGGAGCGGGCGGGTTCGTTGATTCGGGTCGCGGAGGTGGAGTTGGCCGAGGCGTTGGCGCTAACCGGTGGTGATGAGGCTGGGCGGGCGGGTTTGGTGGCGTATTTGCGACATGAGATTAAATATTTGCAGCAGGTGTCTGAGGGGAATGTGCAGTTGTATTTGTATGAGCGTGATCAGTCGCGGGTTGTGGAGATGGTGGGGATGCCGGGGCCGGATACGGTGCGGGCGGTGACGTATGTTCCGGGGACGTTCACGAACATGAATTCGTTTTTCGAAGGCGGAGTGCAGAAGATTTCAAAGTTCCTTGTTGACGAGGATGACACCACGGTGGCTTTTGTGTATAAGGACGGGCGGTTCCCGGGGGAGCAGCCGCGTTCGGTGAGAGCGCCGTGGATGTTTCGGATCGTGGAGGCTAATGCTCCTGGTGTGGCGGAGCGCAGTGGTGAGACGTTGTCGAGGTTTGAGCGGGGGATGAGGCTTGATCCGAGTTTGAGTTCGGTGAAGTACGACGCGATTGGTCATAGTTGGGGGCTGACTAATGTCACCAGTTCCGAGGTTTCGGGTACGCGGTATGACGGGGTGGTGTCGTTGGCTGGGGCGGGGATGTTGGAGGCGTGGAGGGCGAATCCGGATACGGCGTATGCAGATTTTTCCTACGATGACGTGTTGCAGCGGGGGCAATTGACCGGGGAAGTGTGGGGTGGGAGGAATCCGCGAAGTACCGGAGCGTTTGAGAAGGGCCCGTATTATCGTGGTCCTGATGACGGGGTTCTTGATCAGGGTCGGACAGAGGGTCGTCTTGATGGGGAGGTTGCGGGGGTGTTGATGGAAAACCACAACCTCGTGGCCACGAACGAGGACGCGAATCGACAATTGCTTGCCGATCTACAGAAATGGATGGGATAGATGCGTCAGTTAAATCTTGGTGCTGTCGCCATCGTGGTTGGCTTGACAGTCTGCTTGTCAGGGTGTGTAAGCCCTGAACGTGGTGTCGAGAATTCCAGGAGTGTTTCCCCAACTATTGATAAGGAAGCTGAGATGAATCCTGGTTTGACGTGGGAGCAGGCGAAGGGTGATTCGCAGAGGATGGAGCTGGAAATCGCGGATTTGGTGCCGAAAGAGGTTGTTGTCAGTATCGAACAGCGCGAAAAAGGGTCGCTTTTTTCTTGTACTGCGACTGAACATAATTGGAATGGTTCGACGATTGTGCGTCTTGTTCCGGGGACTGCGATCGATCCGATTACCCGTGTGCTCGGGGAGCACTACCGTGAGAGCAAATGGAGTGTCAACGGTTATATCGATATGGCCGGTGATTACATGGTTCAGCTGACATCGCGCCCGAGAGGTGAAAGCTATCTGTTCGGAGCCGGAGTGAAGCCTGACACGATTCGGGTTGGCTCAAGCTCAAAGTGTTTCACTCTTCCTGAAGATGTTTATCCTGGTGGGTCTTTTTAGGTGATGACGGGATTGCGGTGTCGTCTGTTGGATGAAGGTCGAGGGCTGCTTGTGATCATTGTGCTCAGGGGGTGGTGAGGTAGATGGTGCAGTCCAGGTTGGGTTTCATCGTTTTCGCTTTGATGACGGCCTTTGTTCTTGCGGGATGTTCGGTTCCGGCCTCGTCTGAACCGGGTCAAACCTCATCGTCAGCTTCTACGGTTCCGTCCTCGGAGGAGACTGAGATGAATCCTGGTTTGACCTGGGAGCAGGCGAAGGCTGATTCGCAGAGGATGGAGTTGGAAATTGCGGATTTGGTTCCTGAGGATAAGGTTTTGAGGATTGAACAGCAGACCTCGGGTGTTGTCACTGCATGCACTGCGACTCAACATAATTGGACTGGATCGACAACGGTAACTCTCATTCCGGGGACTCCCATTGAGCCGATTACCCGTGCGCTCGAGGACCATTACCCTGAGAGCAAATGGAGTGCCGACGGTTATATCGATATGGCCGGTGACTACATGGTTCAGCTGACATCACGCCCGAGAGGTGAGAGCTATCTGTTCGGGCAGGGCGTCTATCCGGACACCATTCGGATTGATTCGAGCTCAACGTGTTTCACGTTGCCGGAGGATAAGTTGCCGGGTGATGAGTTTTAGAGGTATTTCTGAGGTTCACGAATGGTCGACAACGAGCGGACTTTGCATAGCGTCCGGATGTTGGTGAGTGGGTGTTTGGATCGCGTGGTTTCAGTGCTGTACCTGTTTCGGTGCTGCTGATGGCTTTTTCTGGTTGTTCGCTTCTTGCACCGACCGAGCCGGGGCAGCGTGTGGGATCTGACTTGCCAGGTTCTGACTCGTCCGAAGAGACCGAGATGAACCCTGGTTTGAGGATGGAGTAGCAAGTACGCGTGTCCAGAGCGGCCTTAGCAAACTGCCGATGCGTTCATCATCTATGCCACTCGCCGATCGTAACCTTATGCAGAAATGGCCCGGAATCCGAGGATTCTGGGCCATTTTCGGGTGCTTAGCGGGGGTCGCGTCCCGGGCGGAGGCGGGCGATCCAGTACACCACCACGGCCGACACCAGGAAGGCCACCACGACGCCCAGACAGTAGAGCGCCACGACGCCGTAGCCGTTTGCCGGGTTGAGGAAGGGGTAGGGAACCCAGCCGTCGGTCGCGCCGCGGATCAGGACCACGATGGTCCACACCGCCGGATACACGAGCACCCACCAGAAGGTGCGCCAGGGCAGGGTGACCCGGTCGGTGAAGACGATCCAGTCGAGGACCGCGATGATCGGGAACAGGACGTGCATCACGAAGTTGCTCCAGGGCAGCGAGGCCCCGCCATCCACCCCAACCAGCAGCGTGTTATAGACGATGCCCACCACGGCCATATAGGACACCGCGAACCCGCGGGCGAGGCTCCAGCCGAGGGAGAGGGCACGTCCGCTCAGACTGCGAATGGCCACCACGATCAGGACGACACCCATCAGCAGGTTGTTCTGGATCGTGAAGTATCCAAAGAAGTTAAACGGGTTGACCGGCCCCTGGCTCGCCGAATGGATCAGCGAGCCGGTGATCGCCGCGAGCGTGAGCAAACCAAACGCAACGCGAACGATGCCCGCGACCGGATGGGCCGCGAGGCCGAGGCGAGGCTGTGTGATGGTACTCATGATCTCCCTAACGCTGCGGGTGGCTCGATGTGCCGCTGAGGGGAGTCTAGGGGTAGCGGGGCCCGCGGGAAAAGAGAAGGCGGTCGAAGGACATCGTGGCGGACCGGCGTCCACCGCCTCAACCCGTGAGGATGCCCTCGCTCGGAGCGTTGGCTTCGCGGAAATGGCGGACGGGCGCGCCCTCGGTGGTGATGTGGGTGGTCGCCGGTAGAATCGGTATGCAACCGCAGGAATTCGCCGGACGTTGGGATACGCAGTGGCAAGAGCAGGACAGAACACACCGCTTGAGGGCATCGACTTCGGCCCGACCGGCCGCATTCAGACCGAGTTCCCCGAGCCGGCCCCGCTGTCCGAGCACGGTCCCGCGCGCATCATCTCGCTGTGCAATCAGAAGGGTGGCGTGGGCAAAACCACCACGACCATCAGCATGGGAGCCGCGCTTGCCGCCTACGGCCGCCGCGTCCTCGCGGTCGACTTCGACCCGCAGGGTGCGCTGAGCGCCGGCCTCGGCGTGGTGGCCCACGACACCCCCACGATCTATGACCTGCTGCTGGGGCACACCAAGGACCCGCACGAGGCGATCGTCTCGACCAAGGTGCCCGGGCTCGACCTGATCCCCGCCAACATCGACCTGTCCGCCGCCGAGGTGCACCTGGTGGGTGAGGTTGCCCGCGAGCAGATCTTCGCCAGCGTGCTGCGTAAGGTCAGCGCCGAATACGACGTGATCCTCGTGGACTGCCAGCCCTCTCTGGGGCTGCTAACCGTCAACGCTCTCACCGCCTCCCACGGCGTACTGATCCCGCTGGAGTGCGAGTTCTTCGCGCTGCGCGGGGTGGCCCTGCTGATCGAGACCATCGACAAGGTGCGCGACCGCCTGAACCCGGCGATCAAGCTCGACGGTATCCTCGCCACCATGTACGACTCCCGTACCCTGCACTCGCGCGAGGTCCTGGAGCGCGTGGTCGAGGCGTTTGGCGACTCGGTGCTGGAGACCGTGATCGGTCGCACCGTGAAGTTCCCCGACGCCAGCGTGGCCGGGGTTCCGATCACCGATTTTGCGCCGGAGCATCAGGCTGCCAAGGCCTACCGTCAGCTCGCGCGTGAGCTGGTAGCGCGTGGTGCCGTCGCCTGATCCGGTCCTAGTGGCCCCGGAATCCGGGGTGTTTCGGGTTGCCCTGGATAACTTCGACGGCCCGTTTGACCTGCTGCTGACCCTGATCGGCAAGCGCGAACTCGACATCACCGAGATCGCCCTCTCGGCGGTCACCGACGAGTTTTTGGAGTACCTGCGCGGGCTCGATGCGGCCGAGGAGATGGACAAGGCCTCGGAGTTCATCGTGGTGGCGGCGACCCTGCTGGATCTGAAGATCGCCGGGCTGCTGCCCCAGGGCGAGGTGGTGGACGCCGAAGATGCGGCCCTGCTCGAAGCCCGCGACCTCCTGTTCGCCCGGCTGCTGCAGTACCGCGCCTTTAAGGAGGCCGCACGCTGGTTTGAGGAGCGGCTTCGGGTGGAATCGACCCGGCATCCGCGTACGGTGCGCCTGGAGGAGAAGTTCCGCGCCCGCACCCCCGAACTGCACTGGACGCTGGGACCGCAGGACTTCGCCGCGCTCGCGCTGATCGCGCTGACCCCGCGGGAGATCCCCACCGTGGGCCTCGACCACCTGCACGCGCCGCTGGTGAGCATCCGCGAGCAGGCCGCGCACCTGGTGGCGATGCTACGCGGGGGAGAACCGAAGAGCTTCCGGGAACTCGTGTCGGGGGTGAGCGAGCGCGGGATCGTGGTCGCCCGTTTCCTGGCGCTGCTGGAGCTGTACCGCCATGCCGCGGTGACCTTTGAACAGATCGAACCGCTAGGTGAACTCACCGTGACCTGGAGCGCGCTCGACTGGGATGCCCAAAACCTCGTGAACCTCGGAGCCGACTATGACAACTGAGCCGCTGTCCGCCGAAACCCTGGCTGCGGAGCCGACGGTCGCGGGCACCTCGATGGCCGAGCCGCTGGCTGCCGAGGCACAGCCTGCTGAATCCCGGGCCGCCGAATCCCTGGCTGCGGACGCTTCGGGTGCCGAACCCGCCGCGGACTCCCCGCTCGCCCCGCATGCGGCCGCCGACCTCCCGCTGGAGCGTGCGCTCGAGGCGATCCTGATCGTTGCCGACGAGCCCCAGCCGCTGGTAGACCTGGCCTCGGCCGTGGGGGCACCGCTGCGTGAGGTGCGCCAGGCGATCACCAACCTGGTGGCCGACTTCGACGGGCTGCTCTCCGGAAGCGTGCGCCGCGGATTCGAGCTGCGCGAGGTGGGTGGCGGCTGGCGAATCTATGTCCGCACCGACTATGACGAGGTCGTGACCGACTATGTGCACACCCAAAATCCCGCCCGTTTATCGCCCGCAGCCCTGGAAACACTGGCCGTGATCGCCTATAAGCAGCCGATCACCCGCGGTGCGGTAGCAGCCATCCGTGCAGTCAACGTAGACTCGGTGGTGCGCACGCTCGCCGGCCGTGGCCTCATCACCGAGGTATTCACCGATTCCGAGACCGGCGCCATACACTACGGCACCACCGATCTGCTGCTCACCCAGTTGGGACTGAACTCCCTGGACGAGCTCCCGCCGATCTCACCGCTGCTGCCCGATGGTGCGGACGGATTCGACTCCGACCTGCGCCCTGCCTGACCACAGAATAGGAAACCTCGCGGATGCCCGCTTCCCCGCTTCACCCCACCAACCAGCCCGACGGCGTACGCCTGCAGAAGGTGCTCGCTCAGCGCGGTGTCGCCTCCCGCCGCGTGTGTGAGGACATGATCACCGCCGGTCGGATCGAGGTGAACGGTCAGGTTGTGACCGAACTCGGTCGCCGCATCGACCCCGAGGTTGACCTCGTCTCGGTGGACGGCCAGGCCGTTCAGCTCGACGAGACCAAGCGTTATGTGATGCTGAACAAGCCGGTGGGTGTGGTTTCCTCCCTCGCCGATGAAAACGGTCGTCCCGACCTTTCGGCGTACACCTCGGAGTTCGAGGAGCGCGTGTACAACGTGGGTCGCCTCGACCAGGAGACTTCGGGTCTGATCATCCTCACCAACGATGGTGAGCTGGCCAACGTTCTCGCGCACCCCTCCTTCGGTGTGACCAAGACCTATATCGCCCGGGTATCCGGCACCATCACCCAGGCCACGATCACGCGCCTGCTGCGCGGCATCGAGCTGGATGACGGCCCGATCCGTGCCGACCGCGCTCGCCTGATGGACGAGTCGGGCAAGACCTCGATGATCGAGATCACCCTGCACTCGGGTAAGCACCGCATCGTGCGCCGCATGCTGGCCCACGTCGGTCACCCGGTCATCGACCTGGTGCGCCGCTCGTTTGGACCGCTGCACCTGGGCACCCTGCCGCAGGGCCGCTACCGCGAGCTCAGCGCCGCCGAGCTGGGTCGCGTGCTGACCCTGGCCCGCAAGGCCAGCGCCCAGCCGGCCGAGCACATCGAGATCGATCACATTGAGCGCCGTCAGGCCGAGCGTGAGCGTGAGGACCGCGAGGCCAAGCGCAACGGCGGCTACCGTGCTCAGCGCGGCGGCGAGCGTGGTGCCTACGTGCCCACCGAGCGTGGCCCCAAGCGCACCGGCCGTGACGAGCGTCGCGGCGAGCGTGGACCGCGCGAGGGTGGACCCCGTGAGCGTGGCTTCAACCGCGAGGATCGTGCACCCCGCGAGGGTGGCTATGGCCGGGACAACCGGGGCGAGGGTCGCGGCGGTTACGACCGCGCTCCGCGTGAGGGTGGCTACAACCGCGATGCACGCGGCGGCTACGACCGGGACAACCGGGCACCTCGCGAGGGCGGCTACAGCCGTGACAACCGCGGCGAGAACCGTGGCGGCTACGCCCGTGACGAGCGTGGCGGACGCGGCGGCTATGACCGCGGAACCCGCGAGGGCGGCTACAACCGCGACAACCGCGGCGAAAACCGTGGCGGCTACGCTCGCGACGAGCGTGGCGGACGCCCCGAGCGTTCGGGCCACGGCGACCGTGCCGGCCGTCCCGAGCGCGGCGACTACCGTGCCCGCGGTGCCGGGGCACAGGACCGTGGCGGTCGCTCCGGTGGCGAGCGTCGCGATGACTATCGCGCCGCCGGCCCCAAGAGTGCCGGCCCCAAGAGTGCCGGACCCAAGCAGCCCGGCCGTGGTGGCGAGCGTCGCGATGGCGGCCCGCGCGGCGGCGGCGAGCGTTTCGGCCGGGACGACCGCAAGCGCTACTAACAAACCGAGGTTTGTCACCACACCCGATCTGAGATAAACAGGAACGATGGTAGAACAGAAATCCAACGCGACCCGCACCCAGGGTCCGGTCCGCATCGTTGGTGCCGGTCTGCTGGGGGCGAGTCTCGGGCTGGCGCTGCGGGACAAGGGTGTCGAGGTTATCCTCGATGATGCCTCACCCAGCAACCTGCGTCTGGCCGTCGACTACGGTGCCGGACGCCTGCCCGCCGCGGGGGACGCCCCCCGCCTGGTGATCGTGTGTGTCCCGCCGGATGTGGTGGCCGACGCGGTCGAGCGCGCGCTCGCCGACTACCCCGACGCCGTGGTCACCGATGTGGCCAGCGTCAAGCTGGCACCGCTGCGCACCCTCGAGGCGCGCGGCATCGACCTGACCCGCTACATCGGTTCCCATCCGATGGCCGGACGCGAGCGCGGCGGGGCGATCTCCGCCCGCGCCGACCTGTTCTTCGGGCGTCCCTGGGTGATCTGCCGCGACGAGGAAACCCGCCGCGAAGACCTGGCCCTGATCGAGGCTGTGGCGCTGGATGTGGGCGGCGTGCTGATCGAGATGACCCCCGAGGAGCACGACGCCTCGGTGGGCCTGGTTTCGCACCTGCCGCAGCTGGTGTCCAGCCTGCTGGCTGCGGGCCTCGCCGATGCCCCCGATACCGCGATTCAGCTGGCCGGTCAGGGCCTGCGCGACACCACTCGGCTCGCCTCGAGCGCGCCCGAGCTGTGGCTGCAGATCCTCGCCGCCAACTCGGGTCCCGTGGTCGAGGCCCTCGAGGCGATGATCGCCCGTCTCGGCGCGGTCACCGAGGCCCTGCGCGACCCGGACGCCCCCGGTGCCCGCCGCGCGGTGGCCGATGCGATGGCCGCCGGTAACTCCGGTGTCGCCCGGATCCCCGGCAAGCACGGCCAGTCACAGCGGTTTGCCACCATCGTGGTGATGGTGGACGATACTCCCGGCCAGCTGGGCCGGCTCCTCACCGAGCTCGGTGAGATCAATGTCAACATGGAGGACCTGCGCCTGGAGCACTCACCGGGTGCCCAGATCGGCCTGGCCGAGATCGCGGTCCTTCCCGAGGTTAAGCAGCGCACCATCGAGGATCTCGGGGCGCGCGGCTGGAGAATCGCGAGCGTATAGATGTCAAACGTATTTGTGGTGGCCGTCGATGGCCCGGCCGGCAGCGGCAAGTCCTCGGTCTCCAAGGCCGCGGCGAAGCAGCTGGGTTTTGCCTACCTGGACACCGGTGCCGCCTACCGCGCGCTGGCCTGGTACCTGGATGACTCCGGGGTCGATGGTTCGGACACCGCGCTGGTGATCGCCTCACTGCCGGGATTCGAGTACCGCATCGGTACCGATCCCGACGAGTATTTTGTGCTGGTGGGATCCACCGAGGTCACCGAGGCCATCCGCGAACCGCGTATTTCGGCGCTGGTGAGCCAGGTCGCCCGGGTTCCCGAGGTCCGCACCTTCGTCAACAACCTGTTCCGCACCATTATTGCCTCGACCGAAAAGCCGGGTATTGTGGTCGAGGGACGCGACATCACAACCGTGGTGGCTCCGGACGCTCCGGTTCGGATTCTGCTCACCGCCTCGGAAGAGGTGCGCGCCGCACGCCGGGGAGCCGAGCTCACCGGTGATGCCGCCAAGACCGCGGCCGAAGCACTCGCCAAGCGGGATCGTGCCGATTCCGCCGTGACCGAGTTCATGACCGCCGCCGAGGGTGTCTACACCCTCGATTCCACCCACCTCGATTTCCCGGCCACCATTGCCGCGGTTGTCGAGCGGGTACACAACGGGCTCGCAACACCTGAGCCAGCACACACAACCGAATAGACCCTCCGGTGTCCACCGACCCCGGGGGTACGACCGCCTAGCGGTCACCACCGAGCCCGCAACACCTGGGCTCCCTTCAGAAAGAGAACACCGCAGATGTCACCTGACAACTACGAAGACCTGCCCGCGGATGAGGATTTCGCCGAGCGCCTCGAAGGCCTCGATGACGAGCTCGTCAGCCAGCGCGCCAGCGCGCTGCGCCTGGGCCTAGACGAATACGACCTGGATGAGGATGACTTCGACGTCCTCGCCGGCGTCACCGATGACCCCAACGCGATCCGCTACCTGCCGGCCCTGCCGGTCGTGGCGATCGTGGGCCGCCCGAACGTGGGCAAGTCGGCGCTGGTCAACCGCATCCTCGGCCGCCGCGAGGCCGTCGTGGAGGACACCCCCGGCGTGACCCGTGACCGCGTTACCTATAAGGCCGAGTGGAACGAACGTAAGTTCTCCCTCGTCGACACCGGTGGGTGGGAGCCCGATGCTCGCGGCATCGACGCCTCCGTGGCCGCCCAGGCCGAGGTTGCGATCGAGCTCTCCGACGTCGTGATGTTTGTGGTCGACTCCAACGTGGGTCCCACCAGCACCGATGAGCACGTCGTGAAGCTGCTGCGCAAGATCAACAAGCCCGTGTTCCTTGTCGCCAACAAGGTGGACGATGTGCGCCAGGAGCCCAACGCCGCCTCGCTGTGGTCGCTGGGCCTCGGCGAGCCGTGGCCTGTTTCGGCCCTGCACGGTCGTGGCGTGGCCGACCTGCTGGATGCCATCATGGGCAAGCTGCCCGAGGTGTCCGCGGTTGCCAAGCAGGAGGTCGGCGGACCCCGCCGGGTCGCCCTGCTGGGTCGCCCGAACGTGGGCAAGTCGAGCCTGCTGAACAAGGCCGCCGGTGAGGAGCGCGTGGTTGTTAACGACCTCGCCGGAACCACCCGTGACCCGGTGGATGAGCAGATCACCCTGGCCGGTAAGGTCTGGCGCTTCGTGGACACCGCCGGTATCCGCCGCCGCGTGCACCTCTCCCAGGGTGCCGACTTCTACGCCTCGCTGCGCACCTCCGCGGCCCTGGAAAAGGCCGAGGTCGCGGTTGTGCTGATCGATGTGACCCAGCCGATCTCCGAGCAGGACGTCCGCATCATCGACCTGGTGCTGGAATCCGGCCGTGCGCTGGTGCTCGCCTTCAACAAGTGGGACCAGCTGGACGATGACCGTCGTCGCTACCTGGAGCGCGAGATCGAGCAGGACCTGGCCCACGTGGCCTGGGCACCGCGCGTGAACATCTCGGCCCGTACCGGCCGTCACCTGGAGAAGCTGGTTCCGGCCCTCGAGCTCGCGCTCGAGTCGTGGGACACCCGCATCCCCACCGGCAAGTTCAACGCCTTCCTCACCGAGCTCGTGGCCGAGCACCCGCACCCGCTGCGTGGTGGTAAGCAGCCGCGCATCCTGTTTGGTACCCAGGCGATCAGCCGTCCGCCCACATTCGTGCTGTTCACCACGGGCTTCCTGGACCCGGGTTACCGTCGATTCATCACCCGCCGTCTGCGCGAGGTGTACGGCTTCGAGGGTTCGCCGATTCAGGTGAACATGCGTGTGCGCGAGAAGCGCGACCGCACCAAGAAGTAGTCGCAACGCATAAACGCGGCCGTCCGGTTTTCCGGGCGGCCGCTTTTATGTGTGCGGGCGTTCAGATCCGACCGAGCCGGCCGCGTGTGCCGGGGTGGCAAGAATGGTCCGGGCGGCCGCGTTCGTGTTTTAGGCGCCGGGGAGCGGGAGCGCCGAGGTCAGTAGCCGGGCGGTATAGGGGTGCTCGGGGGCTGCGAAGACCCGAGCGGTGGGGCCGTGCTCGACGATGCTGCCCGCGTGCATCACCGCGACGCTCTCGCACAGCTCCTGCACCACCCCGAGATCGTGGGAGACCAGGATCAGGCTCAGGCCCAGCTCGTCCCGGAGCGAGACCAGGAGCTCAAGAATCTGGGCCCGCACGGTCACATCCAGCGCGCTGAGCGGTTCGTCCCCCACCAGCAGGGTGGGCCGGTGCACGATCGCGCGGGCAATGGCCACGCGCTGACGCTGGCCGCCGGAGAGTTGGTGCGGGTATCGATCGGCAAACTCTGCCGGGAGTCCCACCTGAACCAGAACCTCGTGCACCCGCGCCCGACGGTTCTCGGACAGGCCGAGCCCGATCAGGGGTTCGGCGATGATCCGGCCCACGCTCATCCGCGGATCCAGCGAGGCATACGGATCCTGGAAAACCACCCCGGTGTGCTTTCGGAACCAGTTCAGGGTCTTGCCACGAATCTGCTTGCGCACCGATCCCTCGGCGCTGACGATGGTCTGCCCGTGGAAGTCGACCCGTCCGCTGCTCGGGGCATCCAGCGCGGTCAGCAGACGTACCAGGGTGGACTTGCCCGAGCCGGATTCTCCGACGATGCCGAGGCTCTCGCCGTCGTGCATCACCAGGTCGGTGGGGGCCAGCGCCACCCGCTCACCGCGTCCGGCGGTGCCGCGGGGCACGTGGTAGCTGCGGCCGAGTCCGACGGCCTGGAGCAGCGGGGGACCGGGGAACGCGCGGGTGTGCGGAGTCGGGTTAGTCATCGACCGATTCCTCCCGGGGTGTGGCAGCCGGGCTGAACGCGGTGCGACGGGCGGCGGCCAGCAGGCGACGTCCCAGCTCGGATCGGGGTACCTCCAGCAGGGTCCGGACCGGTGCGGATTCGACCACCCGGCCGTCGGCCAGGACCACCGCGTGATCGGCGATCCGAGCGAGCACCGCCAGGTCGTGGGTGATGAAGACCAGCCCGCTCCCGCTCTCGCGCACCAGGGTATCGAAGGTGTTGAGGATCTCGGACTGCACGGTGACATCCAGAGCGGTGGTGGGCTCATCCGCCAGCAGATAGCGCGGACCGGCGGACAGCGCGGCGGCGATCGAGACGCGCTGCCGCTGACCACCGGAGAGCTCATGCGGGTAGCGGCGCAGGATATCGGCGGGCTCGGGCAGCCCCACGAGCTCCGCCAGTTCGAGCGCGCGGGCCCGGGTCTGCGCCTTCGAGAGGCGGCCGTGCAGGCGCGCGGGCTCGGCGATCTGTCGCTCGATCCGGCGCAGCGGATTCAACGCCGTGCGTGGCTCCTGGAAGACCATCGCGATCCGATCCCCGCGGATGCCCGCGAGCTCCCGGTCCGGGCGGCCCAGCAGCTCCTCGCCGTCCAGCCGGATGCTCCCGCTCGCCCGGGCACCCTCGGGCAATAGCCCCAGGATCGCCAGCGCGGTGAGCGACTTCCCCGAACCGGACTCGCCGATCAGGCCCAGCCGTGCGCCGGGGGACACCTCGAAGGACACCTCGTGCACCACCGTGCGCGCACCGAAGTCGATGCGCAGATTCTCGACGATCAGGCTCATCGTGTGCCCTCCTGTGTCTCGGGGGTCTCCGACATCGAGGCGGCTTCGGTAGCCTCCGGGGATACCGGCGTGACGCATGCGGGCGCGGTTTCGCGTGCGCTCGAATCCGAGGTCGCACCGGCCGCGGCCGCGGGGGATACCGGCGCATTGCTCGCGGGCACCGTCTCGGACAGGATCGGGTCGGCCAGGGTGGGGTCGGTGACGTCCCGTAGCCCGTCGCCCAGCAGGTTGAAGCCCAGCACAGTGATCGTGATCACGGCCCCCGGCCAGAGCACCGAGAGTGGCTGGATGCCGATATAGGTCTGGAGCTCGGAGAGCAGGCGACCCCAGGACGGTGTATCCGCCGGGGCACCGTAGCCGAGGTAGCTCAGTCCTGCCTCGGCGAGGATCGCGATGGCCATGCCCCAGGAGAGCTGCACGATCAGCACCGGCAGGATGTTGGGGATCACATGGCGTCGCAGGATTCCCAGGCTGCCGATGCCCGAGGCACGCGCCGCCAGCACATAGTCGGCGGCGAGGACCGCGCGAATCTCGGGCCGGGTGACCCGGGCGATGTTCACCCCGAACCCGATCGACACCGCCACAATCACCACGAGCAGCGATCCACCCCAGGCGGCGGCCAGCAGCATCGCGATCAGCAGGGTCGGAAAGGCGATCAGCACGTCGATCAGCACCGCCACACCCTCGCGCACCCAGCGCCGGGTTAGCGCGCCGAGCGAGGCCAGCAGCAGCCCCAAAATGCCCGCCCCGAGCGCCGAGCCCACGGCCACCAGCACGGTGACCCGGGATCCGGCGAGGATCAGGCTGAAGATATCGCGGCCGGAGTTATCGGTCCCGAACGGATACGCCCAGGTGGGGGCGAGCCAGCGCCGGGCCGAGTCGGTGAAGACCGGATCGTGCGGGGTCCACACCAGCGATACCAGTGCCGACAGCACCAGCACGGCCACCACGATGGCCCCGAACAGGCCCGCGGGATGCCGGAACAGTTTTCGGAGCGGGCTCATCGCGCCACCTCCCTCTGACGCGGATCAAGCAGGCGGTGCACCACGTCGACCAGGGTGCCGATGATCAGCACGATCGCGGTGAGCACCAGGATTTCGCTCTGCACCTTGCTGAGATCGCGGTTGCCCACGTCGGCCACCAGCATGCGGCCGATCCCGGGCAGGGTAAAGAGGTTTTCCACCAGCACCGTTCCCACCAACAGTCCGGCGACCTGGATGCCCAGGACCGAGACGATCGAGAGTGCGACGCTGGGCAGGCCGTGGCTCAGCAGCGCGCCGGTGCGGGTGCGCCCGGCGGCGGCGGCCGTGCGCACAAAGTCCTGACCCATCACGCCCAGGGTTGCCGAACGCACGAAGCGCAGCATCGCCGCCCCCTCGACGATACCGATCGTCAGCGCCGGGAGCAGCAGCGAGCGCAGCGCCGCCCCGGGATCCGACCAGCCGGCCCGGGGGAAGCCCTGCGCGGGCAGCCAGCCCAGCCACAGCGAGAAGACGATCACCAGCAGCATCCCGGCCCAGATGACCGGGACCGCGGCCAGTGCCTGTGCGCCCCCGCTCAGCGCGAAGCCGGCCGGGCGTCCGCGACGCAGCGCGGCGGCGACCCCGAGCGGACCGGCGATGGCCAGCCCGATCAGCATCGACAGCAGCGCGAGCGGCAGCGTGACCTGCGCCTTCTCCCAGATTTCCCCGGCCACCGGGGTTCCGGTGACCACCGAGTTGCCGAGGTCTCCGCGCAGCAGCCCGCCGATCCACTCGACATACTGAACCGGCAGCGGACGCTCAAGCCCCAGGCTGTCGCGAATCGCGGCCAGCCGTTCGGGGGTCGCGTCGGTGCCGGCGATCACCTGGGCCACGTCGCCGGGAAGCAGCCGTAACGCCAGGAAGATCAGCACGCTGGCCACCGCGAGCCCGAGGACCAGCAGGAGGGCGCGCGTCAGCAGGAATCGGGTCATAGGGTACAGATTTTACTCGGAAACCGCGAGGTTTCCGAGGTACAGCCGCGAGGTGGTGGAATCGGTGGGGAAACCGGTGACGCCCTTACGCACGGCCGTCAGCGCGGTGCCGGTGAACAGCCAGTCGGCGGGGTTGTCCTGGGCGACGATCTTGGCGGCCTCGGCGAGCTTCGCATCCGCGACCTTGGGGTCGGTGGCCGCCACGGATTCCGTGTAGAGCTCCTGAACCTTCGGGTTGTTGTATCCGAAGTAGTAGGTGGGATCGGTCCAGTTGGCGAAGTCGCGGGACTCGGCATGGTTGACCAGCGACAGGTCAAAATCGTGGTTGGTGTAGACGTCGTTGAGCCAGGTGGGGAACTCGACCCGGTTGACCTTCAGGGTCACGCCGATGTTCTTGAACTGGGAGGTCAGCACGTTGGAGATCACGGTGGGGTAGTGGTTGGCCACGGTGAGGGTCAGCGTGAGATCGCTCTGCCCGGCCTCGGCGAGCAGAGCCTTGGCCTTCTCCGGGTCGAAGGGAACCAGCCCGGTCAGGTCCTGATAGCCCGGATCCAGCGCGGGGATCGGACCCCCCTGGGGAACGCCGGCCCCACCGATCGAATCGATGATCGCCTTATGATCGATGCCCAGGCGCAGCGCCTCGCGCACCTTCGGATCGGCCAGCGCCGGCACCTTGGGGTTGAACACCAGCGTGTACTTATCGGTGGTGCGGCCCTTGGTGAGGGTGATGTCCTTATCGCGTTCGAGCTGCGGGCTCAGGCTGGCATCCACGCCGGTCTGCACGTCCAGGTCGCCGGTCAGGGTCGCGTTGATCGCCGCGGTCGGGTCCGGAATGTAGGAGAACACCACCTCGCGCACCTTGGCCTTGGTGCCGTAGTAGTTGTCGTTGCGCTCAAGCTTGAGGCTGTCGCCCTGCTTCCAGGCGCCGGCCTTGAGCTCGAAGGGCCCGGTGCCGTTGGCGCTGGTGGCCAGGTCGTTGGTGGCCTTCTCCTCGAGGATCTGGCCCGCCCGGCCGCCGAGGTTCCAGAGCAGGTTGCTGTCGGGGCTGGAGAGGTCGATGACGACGGTTTTGGGATCGGGGCTCGATACCGTGCGGATCGAGGCGAGGGTCGCGTGATCCTTGATCGAGGCATCGGTGACCACCTGGTTGAGCGACCAGACCACATCGCTGGCCGTCAACTCGGCACCCGAGTGGAACTTCACGCCGTCGTTGAGGGTGAAGGTATAGGTGAGGCCATCGGCGGAGACCTCGTGGGACTTGGCCAGCGAGTCGACCACCGAGCCATCGGCCTCGCGGCGCACCAGTCCCTCATAGACGTTGTCGAGCAGGACCTGGTCGAGGGCGACCCCCGAGGTCTTGCGAATGTTCAGATCGGTGGGCTCCAGGATGAGTCCCACGTTGACCGAGGCATTGGTGCCCGTGTTGTCCGAGGTCGACGGGGCAGCGCAACCGCTGAGGGCCAGAACCGTGGCCAGGCCGGCGGCAAACAGAAGCCGGGAACGAGGGGTGCGCATGGGTGATGCCTTTCAAACGTTCGGAGGGGCGGGGTGAGCCCATCCCTATTTTCACCTACTTTTCCCCGAATTATCGCCGTCGAACGCCCCGCTGTCCATTTGTGACGTAATCGAGAAGACGGCACACGCGTGGGGAAAATCGGCTCTGGCGTTTGGGGTTAGGTAAGCCTATACTGAAGAGGAAATGATCTCGACCACAGCCGCACCCAGCACCCGCCGCGCCCCGCACTCTCCCGCCGGACACGCTCACCGCGTTACCCATCTGGTAGCCGGCACGTTTGCTGAACTCCCCGAGATTGAGGCGCTGCTGGCGACGCTGCCGATGTGCGCCACCGGCCGCGTCTTTGTGGAGGTGGACACCGCCGAGCAGGTGGGGATGCTCAGTGCTCCCAGCCGAATGGTGGTTTCCTGGCTGGTGCGGGCCGAGCGCACCGGTGCCCCGGGCTCCGGACGCGCGTGTGCGCCGGGTCAGGCGCTCTCGCGGGCGGTGCAGGCCTGGTCGGCCGAGATGCTGTGCGCCGAATCCGAAGAAACCGCGGACGCCACGGACACCGTGGCGGCAGCGCGGGTCTGGCTGGCGGGTCCCTTTACCGCCGTGGCCGACTGCTTTGACTATCTGACCGAGTCGCTGAACCTCCCGGCAACCGCCGTGGACACCCCGGCTCGGTTCGGTCTGCGCCGCTAGTCCGTTCCACGAGACGGCCGCGCATCGGTCCGAGCTTTGCTACCGCAGGTCTTAGCGGCGGGGCAGGTATCCGCCATCCTCGAGCCCGGCTTCGATCTCGAATCGGTTCTTCAGCGGATTGCGTCCGGCCAGCGCGTAGAGAACCGGCATCAGCATGCCGTAGCGCTGCCACTGACGTCGGTGGATCGCCTCGTGTTTGAGGACCGTGGGGGAGTCGTTGGTATCGGTCAGATACACCCCGCCCACGCAGACGCCACCGCGGCCAAAGGCCCAGTTCGGCAGACCGGTGAAAACGATCAGACCGGCCTCGCGACGAATCCGTCCGGTGGACCAGATCGCGCCCCACACGCAGCCGACCGCGGTGGCGTAGAGATAGCCGAGTCGGCTGATCCAGGAGTCAAGAAACGGGTTCATGATCTGCTTTCTGGCGGGGGAGTACGTAGCGATCACGCTACCATCGCGTGGCCGCTGCGGGCCAAAGATCTCCGACGCTGGCGGCGAACGCAAAACGCCGAGGACACCCGAGCCTGCTCGGGGGTCCTCGGCGCTGAGTCGCGAACCTACTCGATGGCGCGGTAGGTCTGTGCCTCGATGCCCGCGGGCTTCTGGGCGGCCTTGAGCGCCGCGAGGCGGGCATCCACCTCGGAGAGTTCGCCCAGGTCCTCGAGCGCCTCGAACTGGGCGTCCAGGCTCGACGCCGCCAGCTCGGCCTGGCCGCGGACCTTGGCCTCCTCGCGGCGGATCTTGTCTTCGAAGCGGGAGACCTCGCTGGTGGGATCGAGAATGTCGATGCTCTTCACCGCGTCGGCCACCTTCGCCTGGGCTGCCACCGACTTGGCGCGGGCCGCCAGTTCGTTGCGCTTGGACTTGAGCTGCTCGAGCTTCTGCTTCATGCCGTTGAGGCCGGCCTTGAGCTTGTCCACAACCTCGGTCTGGGCGGCGATCTGCGGCTCGGCCGAGCGTGCCTCGTTCTCGGCACCGATCTGGCGCTGCAGCGCGATCTTTGCCAGGTTGTCGAACTTATCGGCGTCGCCGGCGTTGCCCGATGCACGGTACTCGTCGGCCCTGAGGCTCGCGGCGAGGGCCTTGCGGCCCCAGTCGGCGGCGTTCTGCACGTCGGCACGGTGGTCGTCCTCAAGCAGACGCAGGTTTCCGATGGTCTCGGCGATGGCCCCCTCGGCATCGACGATCGAATCGGTGTAGTCCCGCACCAGCTGGTCGAGGATCTTCTGCGGATCCTCGGCGGAGTCCAGGAGGGCGTTGATGTTGGCCTTGGCGAGGGTGGCGATTCGGCCGAAAATGGACTGCTTTGCCATGGGTGATTCCTTTCGATGAAGCGTGTCAATCTGAGGGGGTGGCGCATCTACCACTCTGGCCTAGAAGCGGCCCCCGCCGCCACCGGACCGGCCGCGTCCGCCGGATGAGGAGCCGCCGGAGGAGGATCCGCCGCCGGAATCCCGGGGCCGTCGACTTTCTGTGCGCTCGGCCCTGCGCTGGCGTGCCTGCTCCCGTTCGAGTTCGCGGGCCCGTTCGATCGCCCGGATCTGGTCGCGTTCGGCGCGGGCGACGTTGTCGCGGGCGATCCGTGCGCGCCGCGCCTCGGCCTTCCGGGCGCGCGCCAGGTCCTTGGCCGCGCGCGCCTGCAGCTGTGCGTCCTCGGGGGTCGTGGGAACCGCGGGCGCCGCGGCGAAACCGGCGGCGGCCGCGGCGGCCTCGGCCCGGGATCGCTGAACCTCCTCGATCGCGTGGGTGAGCGCGGCCGAGGCTTCGCGCAGCTTATCCAGCGCACGCAGCGGGTTGGCATCGGTCCGGGCCAGGGCGACGGTCTGCTCGGCCAGGCTGGCCAGCGGCGTCAGCACGTT
Source organism: Mycetocola sp. JXN-3 (assembly GCF_014522285.1). Taxonomy (GTDB): domain Bacteria; phylum Actinomycetota; class Actinomycetes; order Actinomycetales; family Microbacteriaceae; genus Mycetocola; species Mycetocola saprophilus. Next base: position 2,595,239 of record NZ_CP041635.1, on the reverse strand, counting down.
GACGTTCTCGGGTATTCCCCGGGCGATCGTGATGAGCTGAGCGAGAATCGTGGACTGGGAGAGCACTCGTGAGGCGGCCTCGGCCAGCTCGCCGGCGCGAGTGGAGATCGTGGACGCGAGCGTGGTGGCCTGGCCGGCCGCTTTCTGCGCCCGCTGGATGGCTAGGGCCGCCGCGGCCGAGTCCCCCCGAGCGGTACCCGATTCGGCGGATTCGAGCTCGGTGTGGGCGGCGGCGATGAGCGCCCCCGCGCGCGACAGGTTGTTCCCGGTTTCAGCCAGCACGGATGCGCCGTAGCGGGCGCGCAGGCGATCCATCTCGGCTCCCGCCGCGGGGATCCTTGCCTCGGCCAGGAGGACCTCCTCACGCGCGGAAGCCAGCAGCGCGCCGGCATCGGCTTCGATCCGGCGCAGCGCCGCAAACCCCTGCTGCTGCGCCTGAACATCCGCCATCGCGGTGGCACACAGCGCGAGGATCCGGGTGGTCCACTCGCGGATTTCCTGCTCGGTGTCCGGGGTTTCATCGGTGAGCTTCTGCTTGAGGGTGAACGCCTCGGCCAGGTTTCGCTTGGCCCGGGCGAGCGCCTCGGTGAAGTCTCCCACGCTGGAATCCCCGTACTGTGCGGCCGCAAATCCGAGGTCTTGGTCCGCCATCCGCACCGCGTCATCGGTGGTGACCAGCGCGCTGTCGGCGTCCCGGCCAAGGTCGGCGATCGGACGGAGGACGGGCGGGGGCGCGGAAGCAGGGGGAGTCGGGGCACTCACCGGAAGGCGGATCGGTGCCGGTGCCGGGGCCGGCACCTGGGCGGGGGCCGGCGCGGTCGCGGTGATCACCGTGGCCGCCCGAGCCGCACTCAGCGCGCGGGATGCCCGCCGCCGCCGAATCAGAATCCAGATCAGGAGTGCGATTAGCAGGAACGGAAGTGATACCAGAATGATGACGGCGACGACGATTCCCGGGGTAATAATCGTTTTGTCCGCCGTGGACGCGGTCGCGGTGGGTGTGGGAGCGGGCATCGGCTCGGAGAGCCCCGAGAACGTGGCCAGGGCGGCCCCGGTGAAGTCGCCCTCGGTCAGTTTTGGTGCGATCAGCCGGCGTTCGATCTCGAGCAGGCGAGAGTCGGAGACCCGCCCCAGGCTGGGGGCGGAGAGGAAGAAGGTGCGCCCCTCGGTGGCGATGGCCAGCAGGTACTGCTGGGGGCCCAGGCCGTTCTTCTCGGCCACCGCATCGGCCCACTGCTGGGCGTCCTCGGGCTCGGCAAAGCGATCCACCAGGACGATCCAGACGTCCAGGTGCTCATCCGAGGAGAGCTTTCGGCTGGCGGCGTCGATCTCGGTCACCTGCTCGGCGGAGAGGACTCCGGCCAGATCCGCAACGCGTCCGGTCCCCAACTCGAACGGAACCTGCCCGGCGGAGGCCGGGGTGTCGGTCTCCGCGGGGGCGGCCGACGCCGAGAGGGGGCTACCCGTCACCATGACATACGCGCTGAGCAGGAGCAGCCCGACCAGGACGAGGGTACGCAAGATCGAACGGGATGATCCGACCGGGCGGCTGGTTCGATGGGGGAGGAGGGAGGTCATGACCGGCTTCCTGTGCGGGGGTGGATCCAGGGATCACGTTATCATCGCGTCGGTATCGATCATGGCCCGGGCGACAGCGAAACGGGAGATGCGCGCCGAGTGCGCGCATCCCCCGTGGGTCCCGGCCGGGCTACTCCAGCGCGGGCAGCGAGCTCGAACCGACGGCGGGGGTCGAGTTTCCCGCCTTCAGCGCCGCGAGGCGGGCGTCCACCTCGGAGAGTTCGCCGAGGTCGTCCAGCGACTCGAACTGGGCGTCCAGGGTGGAGGAGGCCAGCTCGGCCTGACCGCGGACCTTGGCCTCCTCGCGGCGAATCTTGTCCTCGAAGCGGGAGACCTCGCTGGTGGGGTCGAGGATGTCGATGCTCTTGACGGCATCGGCCACCTTGGACTGAGCCTCGGCCGACTTGGCCCGGGCGACAAGCTCGCTGCGCTTGGACTTCAGCTCCTCAAGCTTCTGCTTCATGCCGGTGAGACCGGCCTTGAGCTTGTCGACAACCTCGGTCTGGGCGGCGATCTGCGGTTCGGCGGCGCGCGCCTCGTTCTCGGCACCGATCTGACGCTGCAGGGCAACCTTGGCCAGGTTGTCGAACTTATCGGCATCGGCGGCGTTGCCCGACGCCCGATACTCATCGGCCTTGCTGCTGGCCGCCAGGGCCTTCTTGCCCCAGTCCTCGGCCGCCTGGATGTCGACCCGGTGGTCGTCCTCCAGCAGGCGCAGGTTTCCGATGGTCTCGGCAATCGCGCCCTCGGCATCCGAGATCGAGCCCGTGTAGTCCCGGACCAGCTGGTCGAGGATCTTCTGCGGGTCCTCGGCCGAATCGAGCAGGGCATTGATGTTGGCTTTGGCAAGGGTCGCGATACGACCAAAAATGGACTGCTTTGCCATGGTGTGCTTCCTTTCGATGGTGGTGCTGATGGTGAGGGTGCTGCCAGTGAAAACCTGTGTTGTGGGGGAGGAGGAACCGGAGCGCGGGCGCTTAGAAGCGTCCGCCTCCGCCGCCGGATCGGCCGCGTCCGCCGGAGGAGCCGTTACCGCCGCCGCTGCCGCGACCGCCGCCTCCGCGACTACCGCCTCCGCCGCTGCCGCCCCAGCCTCCACCTCCGCCAAAGCCGCCCCCGCCGCCTCCGCCGCCGCCGAAGAGCGAGTTGAGGATGATCCCGCCGAGGATCGCGCCGCCCAGACCGCCGCCGTTTCCTCCGGTTCCGCCGCCGAACATGCCGCCATCGCCCCCGGAGAATCCGCCCACATCGCGCTGGGCGAGGGCGAGGGACTGGCGGGCAAGGGTGTCGGCGCGCTGGGCGTGGGTGAGCGCGGTGGCCGGGTCGGAGGCCGCCAGCTCGCGGGCTTGGACCAGCGAGCGTCCACCCTCGGCCAGGGCCGTGCGGGCGTCGGCACCGATCGCGCCGCGGCGGGCGACGATGTAGTCCTCGGCCGCCGAGAGCTGAGACTGTGCCGACACCAGGGTGGCCTGCAGCGAGGAGGATTGCCGCTCGGCGCTGGCCTGGATTCCGCGGGCCTCGGCGAGGAGCTGGGTCAGCGCCTGATCGGTTTCGCCGAGCTTTTCCAGCGCGCGGATCGGATCGGTGTCGGTGCGAGCGGTCTCCACCGACTGCGCGGCGGCCTCGATCACCGGGCCGAAGCGTCCGCCGCCCTCGGGGAGCCCGCGTAGGGCCGCCAGGTCGTGTTCCAGGTCGGCGATCTGGGCGGCAACCTGCGCGCTCGCCGCCGACAGTTCTTCGCCGTGCCGGGTTACCGCGGAGGTGAGGACCGTGGCCTGGGCCGCCGCCTCCTGCGCCGCATGGATCGCGACCGCCGCGGCCGAACGATCCTCGGCGGCGAGCTTCTGCTCGGCCAGCCCCAGGGCGTTGCGTGCGAACGCCACCCGCTCGGTGGCCTGGGTGACGTTATCGGCCACCGGGGCCAGCGCCGACGCCGCATAGCGCGTGCTGAGGGTGGTCAGGGCCGACTGGGCCTGCGCGATGCCGGTTTCGGCACCGTCGGTTGCCGCCCGCACGGCCTGGATCAGCGCCGGAGCGTCGGTCTCGATCTTGCGCAGCTCCTCAAACGCCGCCGTCTCATTGGTGAGTGCGGTGATCGAGGTGGTGCAGAGCTCGATGATCTGGATGTTCCAGTCCCGGGTTTCCTGCTCGGTATCGGGAATGTCGTCGGTGAGTTTCTGCTTGAGCGTGAACGCCTGACCCAGATCCGTGCGCGCATCCTCCAGGGCCCGGGCAAACGCGGTGCTGGCCTCCTCGCCGTACTGGGCGATCGCAAAGCCCAGCTCCTGCTCGGCGGTCTTGACCGCGTCATCCGCGGCGATCAGGGCGCTGCCGGCCTCGCGCTCGAGCTCGGCGATGGGACGCTGCTGCGGGGCATCGGAGCGGGCAGTGCCCGCGCGCCGACGGCGGGTCACCAGGAAGAGGACGATCGCCACCGCGGCGATCACCAGGATCAGCAGCAGGATCCAGCCGCCCCCACCGCCGCCGTTACCGCCGCCACCGAGCCCATCGATGGCGGCCTGGGCGGCACCGGCGAAGTCGTTCTGGGCGAGTTTGGGTTTGATCTGGTCCTGCTCGATCTGGGTCAGACGCTCATCGCTGATCGGTCCGTTTGAGGGGGCCGAGAGGAAAAAGCTGCGGCCCTCGGTCGCGATGGCCAGCAGATACTGCTTGGGGCCGAGGCCGTTATTGGTGGCCACGGTGTCGGCCCAGCGCTGTGCATCCGCGGGATTCTCGAAGGTGTCCACCAGGACAATCCAGAGGTCGAGACCCGACTTCGAGGACAGCGCGCGACTGGACTTGTCCAGATCCGTGACCTCGGCACCGCTCAGCGAAGCCGTGAGATCTAGGACCCGTCCACTCTCCAGCTGTACCGGGGTTTGGCCCGGCACCCGGGCCGAAACGCTCGCCGAGGGGGTGATCACCAGCCCGGCAATCAGCGCGGCCAGGACCAGCAGTGGCAACAGAAGAAAGACGATGTGTCGGCGTGAGCCGGCTTCGGTGCCCGTCACTGGGTGCCCTGTTTGGCGCATACGTCGCCACCTTCCCCTGGTAAATCGCCGTGCGTTAGGCCGATTCTAGGGCCGAGCAACGCCGTTAGTCCACCAACGGTAGGCATCAATTCGGGGTGGGTTCCCGCGAGTATGACCGAAGATGACAACCAAAGCTCGCATCTTCGAGCGATAACGCGCAGAATGGTAGAAATGTCTGCCGATCGTGAAAGGAGCCCCGACATGATCGATTCGCCCGAACTCGCCGTCATCGAGGTAGTTTCCCAGCGCCCGCACGCACGGGCTTACGAACGGTACACCCGGGCGATGATCGACGGGCTTGTGGCCCGGGCAGAACTCGCCGGCTGGTCGGTTACCCGCGTCTGCGCGGAAGACCTCGGCACCGAGCGCCTGCTCGAGCGCACCCAGAACGCCGACGCGATCGTCGTCTGCGGGGGCGAAGACATCGACCCGCGCTTCTACGGAGGCAGCGAGGTTTATGAGGGTAGAGGCAAGCACTATCCCACCGCGGATGCCGCCCAGATCGCCGTGGTTCGCCGCGCCGCGACCGCCGGTACCCCGCTGCTGGGCATCTGCCGCGGACACCAGATCATCAACGTGGCCTTCGGCGGCACGCTCGTGGAGCACATCGAGCACCCCGGTCACCGCAACGAGTTTCTCCCGATCGAGTACCTGCTGACCGAGCACCCGGTGCAGCTGGATCCCGAGTCGGATCTGGCCGCCACCCTGGGCGAGTCTTACATCCTGGGGCAGAGCGCTCACCACCAGGTGATCGAAACCCCCGGTGCCGGACTGAGCGTCGTGGGTTGGGCTCACGATGGACTGCCCGAGGCCGTGGAGCACGCGACCCTGCCGATCACCGGTGTGCAGTGGCACCCCGAGGCACCGGCGGCCCCGACCGCCCAGCTGGACGCACTCCTGGCAGGTCTGGGAACCCGGGTTCGCGGTCGCTCGCTGGTCGCGGCCTAGACATCCGGACTCACGGCGGCGCGTCTGCTGGTTGGCTCTCCGCCAGACGGTGTCCGCCGCGGACGAGCCCTCCCGGGTGCGGTTTTGAACCGTGCCCGCACTCCGAGATAGGTTAGCCGGGTGGACTTTGATCAATACGGCGAAGACGTTTTAGCCGGTAACTGGCGTACCCGCGGCACCCTGAGCTCGGCCGAGATCCCCGCCGACAACGGTCTGGTGGTGGAAGAGGTGCAGAGCGGCTGGGTCGGCGCCGTCGTGGGCATCGAAACCCGCATGGTGAAGCTGGAGGATCGTCACGGCAAGGTGCGGGTGTTCCCGCTGGGCCCCGGATTCCTCGTGGACGGCAAGCCGGTTTCGCTGGTGGTGCCGAGCCGGACCCAGGCGTCGGTGCGTAAGAAGACAGCCTCGGGATCCTTTGCCGTGGCCGATGCCCCGGCACGGGTCGCGCGAGCCAGTCGCATCCTGGTGGAGGGACGCCACGACGCCGAACTGGTGGAGAAGGTGTGGGGCGACGACCTGCGCATCGAGGGCGTCGTGGTGGAATACCTCGGCGGCATCGATGACCTCGACGCCCTGATCGCCACCTATAAGCCCGGTCCCGGTAAGCGGATCGGTGTGCTGGTGGATCACCTGGTGCCCGGATCCAAGGAGAGCCGGATCGCCGAGAAGGTGCGCGCCGGCAAGTATGGCGACTCGGTGCTGATCGTGGGCCACCCCTACATCGACGTGTGGCAGGCGGTCCTGCCGAGCCGACTCGGAATTAAAGAATGGCCCACGGTGCCCCGCTCGATCGAGTGGAAAAAGGGCATCTGCAAGGCGTTCGGCTGGCCCTACGATGATCAGGCCGACATCGCCCGCGCCTGGCAGACGATCCTCGGGCGGGTGCGCACCTTTGCCGACCTGGAGCCCGCCCTGCTGGGCCGGGTCGAGGAGCTGATCGACTTCGTCACGGGCGAGCCCGAATAGGCCAAAGAAAACGGGGCCGGTCGCAGTGTGCGACCGGCCCCGTTGTAATGTCCGAGCGGTTTAGACCGCGGCGGCAGGCACCTCGGCCCGGACACGGGTGAACTCGCCCCCACGCAGCCGGCCGGCGATCAGCAGGACCACGAGTGCTCCCAGGGTCATCGCCGCGCCCACCCAGAGCGGGGAGGTGTAGCCGAGGCCCGCACCGATGGTCAGCCCGCCGAGCCAGGCCCCCACCGCGTTACCGATGTTGAACGCGGCTACGTTGGCCCCCGAGGCGAGGGTCGGGGCGGAGTCCGCATGAGACATGATGCGCATTTGCAGGGGCGGAACCGTGCCAAACCCGAATCCGCCCATCAGGAAGAGCGCGGCGATCGTGACGATCGGGTTCTGCGCGAAGGCCGCGAACAGGGCCAGCACGATGGTCAGCCCGATAAAGGCGATCAGCAGGGTTCGGGCGGGGAAGCGGTCGGTGAGCTTGCCGGAGATGATGTTTCCGATCACCATGCCGGCTCCGAACACGATCAGCAGCCAGGGGACCGCGCCGGTCACGAAACCGGACACATCGGTGAGCGTGAAGGCGATATAGGTGAACGCCCCGAACATCCCGCCGAAGCCCAGGATGGTGAGCACAATCGAGTACCAGACCTGCGGGTTTTTGAACGCCGCAATCTCGCGGCGCAGCACGCCGGGGGCGGGCTTCTCGCCGGAGTTCGAGGTGTTGGGCACCAGGATGATGATGCTCACAAACGAGACGATGCCGATGATCGTGATGGCCCAGAAGGTCGAGCGCCATCCGGCCGCCTGGCCGAGCAGGGTTCCCAGCGGGACCCCGGCGACGTTGGCAATGGTCAGCCCCGCAAACATCGTGGCGATGGCCGCGGCCTTGCGCTCGGCGGTCACCAGGCCGGTGGCCACCACGGTGCCGATCCCGAAGAATGCGCCGTGGCACAGGGCCGCGAGAATCCGACCCACGAGCATCATCGAGTAGTCGGTAGCCAGGGCCGAGACCAGGTTACCGGCGATAAAGAGGATCATCAGACCCAGCAGGGCCTTTTTCTGATCGAAGCGGAGCAGGGCGGCGGTGAGCAGCACGGCACCGAGCGCAACGCTGAGGGCATAGCCGGAGATCAGGTAGCCGGCGGTGGTTTCGCTGACGCCGAAGTCGGTGGCGACCTCGGGGAGCAGACCGAGGATGCCAAATTCGGTGAGGCCGATGCCGAATCCGCCGATGGCGAGGGCATAGAGGGCGAGGGGCATGGGGTCTCCTTGAGTGCGACTGGGCGCGCATCCGGGATGCCGTCCAACATAAATATCCCGCGCCCACAGTAGTTGCAGGCGCGGGATATATTGTTGCACGCGCGGGATATCCGCGCAAGCGGGTCGCGCGAAAGCTAGGCCGAAACGCGCTCCCGCACCGGGCGCGAAGCCAGGGTGATGAGCCAGCCGGCCGCCACGATGAGCGCGGCCAGTAGCATGAGCGGGGTGCCGCCGGCGGCGTCGAAGATCAGGCCGCCGGCGAGGGACCCGATCGCGATCGAGCCGTTGAAGACTCCCGACCACATCGAGGAGCTGGACTCAACCATCGCCGGGTTGGCCACCCGGATCCACGCCTGCAGGGCCACGCCGATTCCGCCATAGGCGGCGCCCCAGAATGCCAGGACCAGGAGCGCAAACCAGGTGTGGGTCGCCGCCAGGGGGATCAGGGCGGTGCCGATCGCGATCCCCGCAAGGGCCCAAAGCAGGGCCGTGCGCGGCGATTTTCCGGCCAGGGCGCCGATGACAAAGTTTCCGGCGATGCCGGTGAGCCCGAAGACCGCCAGGGCGATCACGATCAGGGTCGGGGTGGTCTCGGGGTTGGTCTCCAGGACCGGGCGGATAAAGGTGTAGGCGCCGAAGTGGCCGATGACAACCAGGGTGGTGATGATGTAGCCAGTGCGCACCCCGCGATCACGCCACGGGGTGAAGAGTCCGCCGAGGCCCGTGCGCTCGGCGGTGGGGAGTGCGGGCATCGCGGTCCGGGCAAAGATCGCCGCGAAAGCCCCGAGTGCGGCCAGGGCCCAGAAGGCCGTGCGCCATCCGGCGAGGTTGGCAATCAGGGTGCCCAGCGGCAGTCCCAGCACCATGCCGATCGAGACACCCGAGAAGATCGCCGTCATCGCACGCCCGATGTGGGCGGCGTCGGCGAGGCGGGCACCCAGGCCTCCCGAGCTGGCCCAGACGATCCCCATCGAGATTCCAATCAGGACGCGGGCCAGCGCGAAGATCGCAAAGGTGGTGGCGGTCGCGCTGAGGACGTTGGCGATGGCCAGCAGGATCAGGAAGGTCACCAGTGCCGTGCGCCGATCCATGCGTCCCAGGATGACCGGGGTGAGCGCGGCCACGATGGCCGCCATGATGCCGGTGATGGTGAGGGACATGCCGGCCAGTCCGGGGGCGATGTCCAGGGCGTCGGCGATCGGGGTGAGGAGGCCCACCGGCATCATCTCGGCCGTGACCACGCTAAAGGTGGAGAGGGCGACCGCGAGGACCGGTGACCAGCGGAAGGGGGCAGTGGACATGCTGAGGACTTCTTTCGAGCGGGAGGGGGTTCTCACATACGTGAGGTATGTGAGTGATACTAGATCACATACGTCGCGTATGTCAATTCATATGCACTGCGTATGTGAATGTTCTTTTGTGGGTGGGCGCGCTACGATGGCGGCGGAGGAATGATGCCCAAGTCAGAACGTCGAACACGCACCGAGATGCTTGATCACACGCGGGAGCAGCTGTTGGCCGCCGGCCGGCGGTTTTTTGCCGAGCAGGGCTATGCGGCGACCTCGATGGATGATCTCACCGCCTCGGTGGGGCTGACCCGCGGTGCCCTCTACCACCATTTCGGCGGTAAGAGCGGGCTGATGGACGCGGTGGTGCGCTCGATGGATGACGAGCTCTGCGTGGAGCTGCGGGCGGTCCTGCGCTCCACCGAGGACCCCCTGCTGGCCCTCGCGCGACGCGGCCGCGCCTATATCGAAAAGACCCAGGCGCCCGAGTTTCAGCGCATCATGTTCACCGACGCGCCGGCGGTCGTAACCGATGCGGTGGAGGAGACCGCCCGCGCCTGCATCGCGACCCTGGCCGAGGTGGTCCAAGATGCCAAGGATCGGGGGAGCGTCTCCGAGCGGGTGTCGCCCGTGGTGATCGCTACGATGCTCAACGGGGCGCTGGCGGATGCCTCACGCTGGGTGGCGGCGGCCAGTAGCGAGGCCGAACGAGCCGAACGGCTGAGCTCGGCCAATGACTCGGCCGCCGCCCTGGTGGAGGGCCTGCGACTCTAGTCGCACCCCGGGTTAAAGCAGAAACTGCGACATGGAAAACCATGTCGCAGTTTACATTTGTGCCCCCGGAGGGATTCGAACCCCCGACCTGCGGTACCGGAAACCGACGCTCTATCCCCTGAGCTACGGAGGCGCACGAGAGCTACATTAGCACTAATTGAGGTGGTGCTTGAACCGGTCCGGCGCGTCGCGAATGCGACACGCCGAACCGGTTCGCGGTACCGATGCCTAGAGCTTCGCGGCCTTCAGGGCGGCGATTGCCGGGGTGCTCAGCTGTTCCAGCGCGCCGGGCTCGGTGAACTCCTCCGAGGAGAGGGTGAGCCAGTAGTTCCCCACAAAAATCTGGGCCTCGTTGATCCGCTTGTCATTCTTCAGCAGAATCGGTCCGAAGTATCCCTCATCCGGCGGGGTGGTGTACGTGGGAACCTGCTGGCTGGTTTCGGCCGCCTTGTTCTTGAGATCCTCAAGCTCCGAGGGGTCCAGCGCGGCCACGGCAACATCGATCGTGGTTCCGCTGGAGTTATTGGTCAGCTGGCAAGCCAGGCCGCCGATTCCCTGAATCTTGGCCGCGGTGCTCCCGGCGGCCGGTGCCGAGGTGGTGGCCGAAACATTGGGGTTGTAGGCATACACGGTTTCGGGTGTAAGGAGCTGATCGCAGGTTAGCGGAACGACGCCGCTTTCGAGCGGGTCGGCCGTTGCACTCGGCGCGGTGGATGGGTTGGTGCTCGGTTCGCCGGAGCCGTTCGGGGTGGCCGAAGGCTTCGCGGGTGAGGATGCCGAAGGACTCGCACTGGCATCGCCCGAGGAGGACGGTGCGCAGCCGGTGATCAGCAGCAGACCGACGCCAGCCAGGGCGAACAGGCTCGCGCGTCGTGCGGAGCGGGGAAGTAGCGTGTTCACGATGGGGTTCCTTTCAAACCAGACACGTTGACGTTAGCAATAAACACGCGCGGATGCCGAAATATCGGGGTACTTGGAGCATTCCTGACGCCTGTAGACTGGGCTGGTGACTCCAGATGATCTCTCCCTAGCCCTGTACAACATCGTGCTGCCTCTGGCCGAGGCCGCCCGCGCCGGTTCCTCCGACGAGATCGCGCGAGAGGACATCACGCTGGAGCGTCCGAAGAACCGCGATCACGGGGACTGGGCCTCAAACCTGGCGATGAAGTTCGGCAAGAAGCTGGGTGTGAACCCGCGCGAGCTGGCCACCAGCGTGGTTGCCGCCCTGGGCGAGATCGAGGGTGTGGCCGGTGCCGAGGTTGCCGGTCCCGGATTCATCAATATTCGCCTGGACGCCGCCGCGGCCGGCGCCCTGGCCCAGACCATCGTCGAGGCCGGTTCCACCTACGGGCAGGGTTCGAGCCTGGATGGCGAAACCATCAACCTGGAGTTTGTGTCGGCCAACCCGACCGGTCCGCTGCACATCGGCCACACCCGCTGGGCTGCCCTGGGCGACTCGCTGGGTCGCGTGCTGCGTGCCGCCGGCGCGAAGGTAGCCAACGAGTACTACATCAACGATGCCGGTAACCAGATGGACAACTTCGGTGCGTCCATCCTCGCCGCGATCCGCGGCCAGGAGACCCCCGAAAACGGTTACCCGGGCGCGTACATCACCGAGCTGGGTGCCGCCGTGCTGGCCGCCCACCCGGAGATCACCGAGCTGGACGACCAGGCCGCCCTGGACCTGGCCCGCGAGGCCGGATACCAGCTGCAGCTGGGCGAGATCCGCGAGTCCCTGGCGCGCTTCAACGTGCACTTCGACGTGTGGTTCAGCGAGCGCACCCTCCACGCCGAAGGCGAGAACGGTGCCCCCAGCGCGATCGATGCCTCGATCGACCGTCTGCGCGAGCAGGGTCACGTCTATGACAAGGACGACGCGATCTGGGTACGCACCACCGACTTCGGTGACGACAAGGACCGCGTGATTCGTCGAGGCAACGGTGTCTTCACCTACTTTGCCGCCGACGCCGCCTACTACCTGAACAAGGGTGACCGCGGATTCCAGCACAAGATCTACCTGCTGGGCGCCGACCACCACGGTTATGTACACCGTCTGAAGGCCGTTGCCGGTGCCGCCGGGGACAACCCCGAGCGTGACATCGAGGTGCTGATCGGTCAGCTGGTGTCGATCAACGGTGCCCGCCTGTCCAAGCGTGCCGGAAACATCATCGAGCTCAACGACCTGCAGGCCTGGCTCGGCACCGATGCGCTGCGCTACTCGCTGGCCCGCTACCCCGCCGATTCGCCCATCTCGCTGGACCCGGATCTGCTGAAGAAGCGCACCAACGACAACCCGGTGTTCTACGTGCAGTACGCCCACGCCCGCACCTGCGCGGTCGCCCGCAACGCGGCCGAGTCCGGGGTGGACCGCTCGACCTTCGCCCCCGAGCTGCTGGTGCACGAGAGCGAATCGGCCCTGCTGGGCGCGCTGCAGGAGTTCCCGCGGATCGTGGCCCAGGCCGCGACCCTGCGTGAGCCGCACCGCGTGGCCCGCTACATCGAAGAGGTCGCCTCGCTGTACCACCGCTGGTACGACGCCTGCCGCGTGCTGCCGTTTGGCGACGAGGCGGTCGGTGACCTGCACCGCACGCGTCTGTGGCTGAACGATGCCACCGGAACCGTGCTGCGCAACGGCCTGGACCTGCTGGGTGTTTCGGCACCCGAGCGCATGTAGGTTGTTCTCAAACGCCCACCCGTTCGCGGGTGGGCGTTTGGCGTTAACGCGGGTTCGGCTGGGAATGTGTGTGTGGACGCACGCCGATTCGATCCGGGGCGTTATTGTCGAAATAGCAGATTTTTAACCCAGGGGGAGCACGGCGTGAGCGAACGGAACGAGACCGAGGTTTCGGCCAACCAGGTGCTGTTTGAGCGTTTGAACGCGGCCCGGATCGAGCAGGAGTCCGAACCGCCCAAGAAGCGTCGGACCGGGCGTCGCTGGCTGGTCACCGGGATCGTCACCGTGGTGGTGCTGGGTCTCGTGGGCGGGGCGATTGTGATCGCCAACAACCTGGTGCGCGATGTGGCCCAGGACTCGGTGAAGTCGCTCGGAGCGAGCGCGGGGGCCACCTTCCAGGGGCCGCTGGACGTCAAGATCGGCGGCGACTGGCCGCTGTTCCAGCTGCTCTCGGGGTCGTTTGACGATGTTCGGGTGAGCGCCCAGCACGCGACCCTGCGCGGGGTTCCGCTGAGCTTTGACGTGCGCGCCCAGGGGGTGCCGCTAGATCCCAAGAAGCCCGCCAAATCGGTGCAGATGACCACCGTGGTGGATCAGGATGGGCTGAACGAGTTCATCAAGCCGCCCACCGAGGGCGGCACGCTGACCCTGGGGGACGGGGTCTTTGGGTACCACGAGGAGGTGACCGGCCCGTTCGGCATCAAATTCGGCGTGCAGGTTTCCGCGCGTCCGGCCGTGAGCGGGACCACGATGACGCTGACTCCGGTGGGGGCCGAGGTCACCTCCTCGGTGGGGAACATCAACGTGGATCCGATCGTGCAGGCGGTCCTCGGTAAGGCCCCGATTCCGGTGTGCTTGGCCGACCGTCTGCCGCCGGGAGCGGAGGTGAAGTCGCTCACCGTGACCCCGCAGAATGCGACCATCGTGGTGGATGTCAAGGACATCGTGCTGACCGGTGACCTGTTGAGCAGCCGCGGAAAGTGCGAGTAGCGCGGCGGTAGCGCGTTCCGAATAACGTCTGCGCGTTAAGGAGAGTGCGGGGCGGCGGGCGTCTCGGCCCGATCGGTGACGGCCCGGATCCGCGCGGCAATCGCCGCGTTTTCCTCGACCTCATCGGCGTGCGCGCGCAGCGCCGAGAGAACCGCTGCGCGGATCACGCAATATAAAACGTAGAACCCGGCGGCGATGATGACCGCGATAAACGCGAGCTGTGAAAACCCGTCCATGTTGCCTCCCCGATGGCAGTAATTTTGGGCCAACGATAGCAGCGGAAGGGGCACCGCCGGAAACCGGCGGTGCCCCTTTGCGAATGAGTGCTAGTAGCCCGCGGGGCCCTCGGTGGCCGAGTCCGCCAGCAGGGCGGCGCTGCCCGAGACACCCAGGCGGGTGGCACCGGCGGCGATCATGGCCTCGGCCTGCTCGCGGGTGCGCACGCCACCGGAGGCCTTGACGCCCAGGCGTCCGCCCACGGTCTTCGCCATCAGCGAGACCGCATGCACCGAGGCACCGCCGGCCGGGTGGAAGCCGGTCGATGTCTTTACGAAGTCGGCACCGGCGCGCTCGGAAGCCTCGCAGACGGCGACGATGGCCTCATCCGACAGGGTTGCCGACTCGATGATGACCTTGAGCAGCACGGGGGCCGGAGCAGCCTCGCGGACGGCGCGAATGTCGGCCTCGACATCGGCGTAACGGCCCTCGATGGCGGCACCGATATCGATCACCATGTCGACCTCGTCCACACCCTCGCTCGCGGCCAGGGCCGCCTCGGCGGCCTTGATCGAGGAGTGGTGCTTTCCGCTGGGGAAGCCCACGACTACGGCGAGGCTCAGGTCCACGCCCTCGGGCATCTGCACCGGCAGCACCGAGGGGGACAGGCACACGGCCTTGGTACCCAGGCGGGCGGCCTCGGCGATGGTTGCGGCGACATCCACGGTGGTCGCGGTGGGTGCCAGCAGGGTGTGGTCAATAAACTGTGCCAGTTCGGCGGTGGTCAGGGGGGAGTTTGACTCGGTCACGGTACTCGCCTTCGAAATAGGGGATGTGATGGTTCCAGCCTACTCGGGCGGGCCTCGTTCGCCGCCGCGCCGACCGCGCGGACACCCAATCGATATCCGCGAAGACGCGCCCCCAATCCCAGTGGACAGAATCGTTAGGGAAACACCACTGTCGGGGGTTACCCTGAATTCATGGGAACCACGAGCGAGCGCTACGGCGTTGTTACCGGACCGAATGATGCGGGAGCCGTCCAGGACCTGCTCAACACGTTTGCCAACGGTCGTTCCGGCAAACCCGATCTGCTGGCCACCGCGTACTCGGCCGCGAGTTGGTGGGCCGAACGCGGTGGAGCCACCACGGTGCTGGCGGCACCACCGGAAGGGGCGTCGGGGGATGCACGGGAAGACGCGCCCGATGAAGCGTCGGGGGTCGCGCCCGCAGGAGGGCCGGAGGATGCCCTTGGGGATCCGGCGAGGCTCCGAGAGCTTCGGGACGCGCTGCGCGCCGCGCTGACCGAGGGCGCGGTTGCCGCCGCCGAGTCCGATGACCACGCGAGCGGTGGTCCCGCTTCCACGCCCGCCGTCGATGCCTCCGCCGACCCGGCACCGGCACCCGCCGGAAACCCGCCCGCCACGATCACCCTCGGCCTCCGTCCCGACGGCACGGTCGCCCCCACCCCCGCGGGCACCGGCTGGGATGCGGCGCTCGCCGAGGTGCTGCTCTGGGTATATCGCTCCCAGCTGGAGGGTACCTGGCCTCGGCTCAAGGTGTGTCGAAACCCCGAGTGTGGGGTGGCGTTCTACGATCGATCCCGCAACTCCAGCGGGGTCTGGCACGATGCCCTGGTGTGTGGAAACGTCGCCAATCTGCGGGCCTCCCGTGCCCGCAAACGCGAGCGCGCCGAGGGCACCGAATCGGGGAGCGGTAACTAGGGATTCCCCGGGCCGACGCGGGAGGAAACATGTGCACCGTGCGGCATACGGATTCTGGGAAAATGGGCAGGTGCCGCCCGGTTAGACTGGTCGGACTCCGCCCCGGGTAGCCCGCGCTACCCCCCACGACCCAGATTGGTTCCGCCGTGGCCGCTCATTCCCTCGACTCCGCCGATCTCGCCCCCGCCTGGCTCGAGATCCCCGCCGACCCCAACGACCTGGCACCCGGGCTCTGGCCGGCCAACACCGCGCGCGAGTCCGACGGTCGCCTGAGCCTGGCCGGAATCCCCGTGGATGAGCTGGCGGCAACCTACGGCAGCCCCCTGTACGTCATCGACGAGGCAGACTTCCGCGGCCGGGCCGCCCGCGCCCGCGCCGCCTTCGACACCGAGGCTGCCCGCATCGGCACCAGCGCCAAGGTGTACTACGCGGCCAAGTCGTTCCTCAGCGCGGATATCGCCCGCTGGGTGGCCGAGGAGGGCCTCTACGTCGACGTGTGCAGCGGGGGAGAACTCGCCCTGGCGCTCGCCGCGGGTATCCCCGCCGCGCGTCTGGGTCTGCACGGCAACAACAAGTCGCTGGCCGAAATCGATCGCGCGGTCGGCGTGGGAATCGGCGCGATCGTGCTCGACAGCCTGCAGGAGATCGACCGCGTCGCCGATGCCGCCGCCCGCCACGGCGTGGTGCAGAACGTGCGTCTGCGGGTCAACTCCGGCGTGCACGCCGACACCCACGACTTCCTGGCCACCTCCCATGAGGACCAGAAGTTCGGCATCACCCGGGCCGATGCCCCCGATGCGGTGGCGAAGATTCGTGCCCGCGCCGAGCTGAACTTCCTCGGCCTGCACTGCCACATCGGCTCGCAGATCTTCGGATCGGCCGGCTTCGGCGAATCCGCCGCACGCCTGCTGGAGCTCCACCGCGACCTGCTGGCCGGCGGCGACATCCCCGAGCTGAACCTCGGTGGTGGATTCGGGATCGCCTACACCCGGGCCGACGACCCGGCCGAGATCGAAACCCTCGCCGCCGACATCGCCGACCAGGTGGCCACCGAGGCCGTTCGTCTCGGCATCGCCGTACCGGTGCTGGCCTTCGAGCCGGGCCGTTACATCTCCGGACCCACTACGATGAGTCTGTACGAGGTTGGCACCACCAAGGATGTTTCGGTGGCGCTTCCCGAGGGTGGCACCGCGATCCGGCGCTACCTGTCCGTGGACGGCGGCATGAGCGACAACGCTCGGCCCGCACTCTACGAAGCTCAGTACTCGGCCCGGATGACCAACCGCGTCTCCGATGCCGCACCCGCACTCTCCCGGGTGGCTGGAAAGCACTGCGAGTCCGGCGACATCGTGGTGTACAACGAGTATCTGCCCGCGGACGTTGTCCCGGGCGATCGCATCGCCGTCCCCGCGACCGGTGCCTACTGCTGGTCGCTCGCCAGCAACTACAACTTCCTCGGCCGTCCCGCCGTGGTCGCCGTGCTGAACGGTGAATCACGTCTGCTGGTGCGCGGCGAGACCGAAACCGAACTACTGGCTCGCGATGCCGGATTGGACAAAAAGTGAGTGAACTTCGGACCCTGCGCGTCGCGCTGCTGGGCGCAGGCTCGGTGGGATCGCAGGTGGCACGACTGCTGACCGAGGACCGGGAGGAGCTCGCCGCCCGCGCGGGCATCACCCTGGACCTGGTGGGTGTGGGCGTGCGTAGCCTGGACTCGGCCCGCGACTGGGACATCCCGGCCGAGCTGCTGACCACCGACGCCCACGAGCTGGTGCAGCGCGCCGACGTGGTGATCGAGCTGATCGGCGGCATCGAACCGGCCCGCACGCTGATCCTCGAGGCCATCGCCGCCGGCGCCGATGTGGTCACCGGAAACAAGGCGCTGATCGCCGCGCACGGTCCCGAGCTGTTTGAGGCGGCCGCCCGGGTGGGCGCGCTGATCTCCTATGAGGCAGCCGTGGCCGGGGCCATCCCGATCCTGCGTCCGCTGCGCGAGAGCCTCGCCGGCGACCGCGTCAACCGCATCCTGGCGATCGTCAACGGCTCCACCAACTTCATCCTCGACCGCATGGACCGCTTCGGCGACACCATGGAGCAGGCCCAGAAGACCGCGTTCGAGCTGGGTTTCCTCGAGGCCGACCCGACGCTGGACGTGGACGGCTACGATGCCGCCCAGAAGGCAGCGATCCTCGCCCGCCTGGCCTTCCACGCCGATGTGCCCGCCGAGGCCGTCTACCGTGAGGGCATCGCCGACATCACCGCCGAGCAGATCGCCGATGCGGCCGCCGCCGGTGCCACGATCAAGCTGCTGGCCATCGCCGAGCGCGTGACCGGAGAGCACGGCGAGGGCATTTCGACCCGCGTCTACCCGGCGCTGATCCCCAAGGAGCACCCGCTCGCCTCGGTGCACGGCGGCAACAACGCGGTCTTCGTGGAGGCCGCCGCGGCCGGACCGCTGATGTTCTACGGTGCCGGTGCCGGTGGCGTGCAGACCGCCTCCGCGGTGCTGGGAGACCTGGTCTCCGCCGCCCGTCGCCACGTGGCCGGCGGCCCGGGACTGACCGATGGTGCCACGGCCAAGCTCCCGCTGATTCCGATCGGCGAGGTGCGTGCCCGCTACCAGATTGCCCTGCGGGTGAGCGATCGCCCCGGCGTGCTCGCCCAGATCGCCGGGATCCTGGCCGAGGCCGGCGTCTCGGTCGAGACCGTGGTGCAGTCGGCCGCCGAGGCCGCCGACGATTCCGAGGAGCGCACCGCGATGCTCGTGATCGGCACCCACACCTCGCGCGAGGACGCGGTACAGAACACCGTTTCCGAGCTGCGCTCCCACGAGGCCGTGCGCACCGTGGTCAGCGTCCTGCGCTTCGAGGGCGAGTAACCCCTCTACACCCGTGGTGACGAGGCGGCCGTGCCGCCTCGTCACCGTGCATCATCATCAACACGACCACACCGGTGGTCAGGATCCCGAGCCCCGCTCGGTGTTAGGACTGGTAAGGAATGAGCCCCTCGGACATGCCCGAGAACGTCGCGACCCTGCTCGGCCGCGGCGTTCGTGTTCGCGTCCCCGCAACCTCCGCCAACCTCGGCCCGGGGTTTGACACCCTGGGACTCGCGCTCAGCGTGTACGACGAGATCGAGGTGAGCGTGCGGGAGGAGCCCGGAGCGTTTGTGGACATCCACGGGGTGGGCGAGGGAACCGTCCCCACCGACGACACCAACCTGGTGGTGACCTCGATGGCCTATGCGTTCACCGCCGTGGGGCAGCCGGTTCCCGGCGTGAACATCGTCGCGCACAACACGATCCCGCACGGCCGCGGAATGGGATCCTCGGGGGCCGCCGTGGTCGCCGGGATCATGGCGGCCAAGGGCTTGCTCGAGGGAATTTTCGAATTCTCCGATGAGGACCTGCTGCGCATCGCCACCGAGATCGAGGGCCACCCGGACAACGTGGCCCCGGCCCTGTTTGGTGGTCTCACGATCGCCTGGGAAACCCCCGCCGGTCCCAAGCACAAGAAGCTCGCGGTGCACCGCGGCGTCTCCCCGCTGGTCCTGGTGCCCGAGCACACCCTCTCCACCAAGGTCGCCCGCGGCCTGCAGCCCGCCCAGGTGCCGCATGAGGACGCGGTCTTCAACGTTTCGCGTTCGGCCCTGCTGATCGCCGCGTTGACCCAGAGCCCCGACCTGCTGTGGGACGCCACCGAGGACCGTCTGCACCAGAACTACCGTGCCTCGGCGATGCCCGCGACCCACGAGCTGGTCACCGCGCTGCGCGAGCAGGGCTTCCCGGCCGTGGTGTCGGGTGCCGGCCCCTCGATCCTGGTCCTCGCCGACGGCACCGGTGAGCGCACCGCCGCCGCCGCGTTTGTGTCCGAGCAGGCGAGCGTGCCGTGGCAGATCCACTCGCTCGCCGTGGACGTGCAGGGGGCCAGTGTGGTCCCGCTCGCGGCGGTCTAAACAGCGGAATCCGATATGGCGGCCCTCCTTTGGGGGCCGCCATTCGGCGTTCTTGATATCAATTGCTTTGCACTGTGTCCGAACCCTAGCCATCCGCCCGATAACCCCGATAGTGTGACGCTCACCAAGGGGAACGGGTGGCTATGGTGGCGAAGAAGCGCGCACGCGGTGTTCGAGATGCACGGATCGTGGCGCGCAGGCGTCCCCGCTCGTGGATCGCCGGGGCGATTGCGCTGATCCTGATGGCCGCCGGGGGCTATGCGCTGGATGCCGCGGGTGCACCGCCCGCCTCCGCCGAATCCGGTGTCGAGGGCACCACGGTGCAGATCCCGCAGCGCTGGTACAGCTACGTCAGCCCGGGGGAGAGCTTCCAGCTGCGTTCGGCCTTCCGCACAAACACCGGGGCCAACGGCGGCGATCTCTACACCAAGTGGGTGGTCTATGCCCCGGATGGGTCGACCGCCTGGGAGTGCACCGATATCACCGGTCCGGGCAAACGCTGCGACTGGGAAAGCCCGATCCAGGCCCAGGCCGGAGTCTGGGTCGCGGCGCTGGAGCCCGCGCGCGGATCCCACCCCAATAACCACGGACGCAACGTGGTGACCTGGCAGGTCAACCCGTTGCGCGCCGGATCCACGGTCCCCGGACGCACGTGGAGCGAGCGCTTTGACCTGACCGATTCCTCGACCACCGCGTCCTACCCGATGTGGGTGCAAACCGAGTTCGGCTACACGTATCAGGTGGAGTATCGCGGCCTGCGCGGAATCACCTCGGCGTTTCAGGCCTCCGCCTTTGGCAACGTGAACGGTGCCACGTGTACGTCGGTGTACCACTCGCTGGCCTCCGGGGCGAATAATCCCAAGCCCGAGTACGGTCCGGTCAGCTGGAAGCCGAAGTGTGGGGCGGCGCCGGACAAGGTGTTCTTCGGGAAGCCGGATCTGGCGGGACTCCCACGCACGGTCACCCTGCCCGGTGGCGAAACCACGTGGCTGAACGTGCCGCTGGAAAAGCCCGAACTCACCGTGGAGAGTTTTGTCCCGGACGCCCCAGGATCGCGTGCCGGGGTGTTCACCTTCGACGCCAGCGGGTTCGAGGGCAACGTGGAGGTCCTGATCGATACCGATGCCGACGGGGTCTTCGATGGGCCCAACGATATCGTGACCCAGGCCGCGGTGTACGCGGGAAAGGGAACCTTCAGGTTTGACGGCCGCGATGCCTCCGGAGCCGACATCCCCACCAGCACGCCGATCGCCTTCAGGGTGGGGATCGAGAAGCTGGGCGAATCGCACTTCCTGCTGGGGGATGTGGAGATTCTCTCCGGGGGGATGAGTGTGACCCGGCTGAACGGGTTGCAGAGCAGCGGGTCCTCGATCATCCACTGGAACGATGAGCCGGTGACCCTGCGCGAGTGGGACCGCCAGGCTCTGATCAAGTGCGGCACCCAGCCCTCGCCGCTGCGCTCGCCGGCCGAGGGGGTGGATTCCAGCGGCGGCGTACGCGGCTGGTCGGCCACCGGCTGTAAGGACATGAATGGGAGCGCATCCAGCACCACAAACGGCGGGTCCTGGGGCAATAACCGTTCGATCGACACCTGGGCGTTTGAACACTTTGACCTGACCCAGCCAGGTGCCCCCGTGGCGACCATGGACATTCCCGGGGTCGCCCTCGCCAAGGCCTCCGAGCCCGCCTCGGGTGCGGTGGTGGCACCGGGCGAGACCATCATCTATACGGTGACCGCGAGCGCGGTCGCCTACCCGCATCCCGAGGAGATCAGCCAGCCGGCCACGTTCTGGAACGGTCGGCTCAGCGACACCGTAACGGGTCTCACGGATGACGCCGACGTCAACCTGGGGGCCCTGGCCTGGACGTCCTCAGCCGATCTACCCGGCGACGCCAGCAACACCACCAGTACCCGGGCGGACCAGCAGCAGTGGAGCTGGACCGGGCTGCGGATCCCGATGAACACGTCGATCGCGCTGACCTATCCGGCCACGGTGAAGCCGCTGGACCAGGGCGGTGATGGCACGCTGCTCAACGTGGCCTTCACGCATCCCGAGGAGACCCCGCCGCTCTTCCCCGAGGAGTGTCCGGTGGCGCCCAACGGCAGCCTTCCCGGCTGTGGCTGGACCGAGCATCAGGTGGATGGGTTGGCGATCGAGAAGTCCAGTTCCCCGGTGCGGGAAACCGCGGTGGTCCCCGGGGACCGCATCGACTACACGCTGAGCTTTACCAATAACGGGCAAAACACCGAGGCGATCAACCACGTCGACGATATGACCGGCGTGGCCGACGACGCGGACCTCACCGGATTCTGGGTCAACGACCTCACCATCACCCCGGCCGATGCCGACCTGACCCCGGTGTGGGATGCGGCGACCCGACGGCTGAGCCTCCAGGGTTCGGTGGCACCGGGAGCGCGGGTCACGGTGTCGTATCCGGTGACCATCGGGACCGGCACGGGGGACGGGGTTGTGGCCAACTTCCTGCTGCGGGCGGGGGAGGATCGCCCGGCCGTCTGTGTCGAGGGAAACCTGGGCTGCACCGTGCACTTTGTGCCGGGGCTGGCGCTCACCAAAACCTTCGCGGGGGACTATGAGGACCTCGACGGAAGCGGCACAATCAGCCTGGGCGACCTGCTGCCGTTCACCTTCACCGTGACCAACACCGGCGCGACCACGATCGAGCAGATTCGAATCATCGACCCGCTGGTGCAGGAGCAGGGGGTCGGCGTGACCTGTGACACCGTGCGGCTGCGTCCGGGGAACTCCACGACCTGCGCCACGCTGTCCGGTTACGAGGTCCAGGCGGCCGATGTGGCCGCGGGATCGGTGCTCAACCGCGCCACCGCCCGCGGCATTCCCGCGCACGGGGCACCCCTGAGCTCGGATGCGGCAACCGTCTCGGTGCCCGTGATGGTGGCCGAACCGGGGCTCGCGCTCACCAAGACGCTGGACACGGATCACGCGGCGGTGGGGGAGATCCCCGCGGGCATCGAGGACGTGGACGCGAACGGTCGCGTGGATGCCGGGGACCATGTCTGGTATGCCTTCACGCTGAACAACACCGGTGATACCCGGCTGGAGGGGCTTCGGGTCCTCGATCCCAAGCTCACCGCGGCCGGTATCACGATTGAGTGCCCGGCGAACACCCTGGAGCGCGGTGCCTCCCTGCGCTGTGTGAGCGTGGAACCCTATGTGATCTCCGCCGCGGATGTGGAGGCGGGGGCGGTTCTCAACACCGCCGAGGCGGAGGGGGAAAACGCCACGACCGGCATGATCGGTTCGACGCCGGTCGAGCACCGGGTGCCGGTGGACCCGGACGTGGAGCCCACCCCCGAGCCCTCGACTGGGCCGTCGACCGGGCCCTCAACCGGACCGTCTACCGGGCCGACCGAACCGGGTACTCCGGGCCCGAGTACCGATCCGACCGGTCCGGGGACCCCGGGACCGACCGATCCCGGAGCCCCGAGTCCCGGGGAATCGCTCGGTGAGACGGGGGCCCACCCACCCATTTCGGGTGGCATCCTGGCGCTGATTCTGGTGCTGATGGGACTGGGGGCCCTCGTCGCACGCCGGAATTCCGGGGCACGATCCCGAGACCTATAAACGAGGAGAAACCCCGCGGGCCACCGAACCCCGCGGGGTTTCTCTCGCGTTGGAAGCCCGTGAGGTGCTAGTCTGGGCGTAATCCCACACGGCAACACCGTCTCGAACGCTGTATGAATCGCGGCGGTAACTCTGGCCGGGCGGGTCAATTTTGCACATCAACGCCATCGCTTCTGTGCCCCCGTACCGAGCATTACGCCTCCGGATCGGGTCGGGTCTCGTATCCCGCGTTTCCCATGCCGCGATGAGCATTTCAGCCCGTGGCCTACGCCCGGGTATAGGGGAAGGAACCCTCCGTGAGTAACACCGAAAACACCTACGAAATCGCCAATGATGCTCTGTCCACCCTCAAGGTGGCCCAGCTGCAGGCGCTCGCCGCCGAACACGGCGTCGTAGGATCCTCCAAGCTGCGCAAGAGCGCCCTGGTGGAGGCCATCGTGGCGGCTCGCGCCGCCGAGGCTCCCGCCGGTGCCGGCGCATCCAACACCGATTCTTCACCCGCCGAGGCGACGTCGCCTGCGGCCGGTGCCGTCGATTCCGAGGCTGCTGCTTCCGAGACTGCCGTTTCCGAGGCCCCCGCGGCCGAGGCACCCGTCGCTTCCGACGCCGTCGCCGCCCCGGCCGCCGCGCCCGTGGTCCGCAAGCGCGGATCGCGCCGCGTCAGCACCGGCACCGTCGCCGCCGAGCCGGTGGCCGCCACCGAGGCACCCGCCGAGGACGCCGCGCCGGTTTCGGCCCGAGGCCACGTCAACCACGATGGCGCCCCGCTGATCCCGAGCACCCCCGCCGCGGACGGCACTGCCGAGGCCGCCGAGCCCGCCGCCGAGAACGGTGAGACCGAAACCTCCGAGGCACCCCGTGGAAACCGTCGCGGTCGCGGCCGTGGTCGTGGCCGTGGTCAGGGCAACACCACCGAGAACGCGGACGCCACCGAGAGCACCGAGCCGGCCGAGGCACCCGCCGAGGAGAGCACCGAGGGCGGCGAGCAGGCGACCGAGCAGCCCCGCAACACCCGCGGCCGTGGTCGTGGCCGTGGTCGCAACAACGTGGAGCGCGCCGAGCAGGCCGAGTCCAAGTCGGAGGACGCCGCCGAGCCGCGTCAGAACGGCCGTGGCCAGAACGAGCGTGCCCAGGGCGAGCGTCCCCAGAACGACCGCAACCAGAACGACCGCGCAAACAACGATCGCGCGAACAACGGCCAGGGCGAGGGCAACCGCAACGACCGCGCGCAGAACGACAACAACCGCGGCGAGCGTGGCAACAACGGCCCCGCCGAGCGCACCCAGAACACCGAGGACGAGGCCGGCCGTGGTCGCGGTCGCTACCGTGACCGCAAGCGTCGCGGCGTGAACGAGGACGGCGAGATCGAGCTGGCCGAGGACGATGTCCTGCTGCCCATCGCCGGTATCCTCGACGTCCTGGACAACTACGCCTTCGTGCGTACCTCGGGCTACCTGCCCGGCACCAACGACGTTTACGTCTCGCTGGGTCAGGTCAAGAAGTACAACCTGCGCAAGGGTGACGCGGTGGTCGGATCCATCCGTCAGCCCCGCGAGGGCGAGCAGAACGCCCGCCAGAAGTACAACGCCATCGTCAAGGTGGACTCGATCAACGGCCTGTCCGTCGAGGACGCAGCCACCCGCGTCGACTTCGGCGAGCTGACCCCGCTCTACCCGCAGGAGCGCCTGCGGATGGAGACCGAGCAGGGCAAGCTGACCCAGCGCATCATCGACCTGGTTGCCCCGATCGGTAAGGGCCAGCGCGGCCTGATCGTTGCCCCGCCCAAGGCTGGTAAGACCATCGTGCTGCAGCAGATCGCCAACGCCATCGCGACCAACAACCCCGAGACCCACCTGATGGTGGTCCTGGTGGATGAGCGTCCCGAAGAGGTCACCGACATGCAGCGCACGGTGAGCGGCGAAGTCATCGCTTCGACCTTCGACCGCCCGGCCGAGGATCACATCACCGTCGCCGAGCTCGCGATCGAGCGCGCCAAGCGCCTGGTGGAGCTGGGCACCGATGTCGTGGTGCTGCTGGACTCGATCACCCGCCTGGGCCGCGCCTACAACCTGGCCGCCCCCACCTCGGGCCGCGTGCTCTCCGGTGGCGTGGACGCCGCCGCGCTGTACCCGCCCAAGCGCTTCTTCGGTGCCGCCCGCAACATCGAAAACGGTGGCTCGCTGACCATCCTCGCCACCGCGCTGGTCGAGACCGGCTCGAAGGCCGACGAGGTTATCTTCGAGGAGTTCAAGGGCACCGGGAACTCCGAGCTGCGCCTGAGCCGTCAGCTTGCCGATAAGCGGATCTTCCCGGCCGTGGATGTCAACGCCTCCTCGACCCGTCGCGAGGAGATGCTGCTCGGCAACGACGAGGTCAAGGTCACCTGGAAGCTGCGTCGGGCCCTCGCCGGTCTGGACCCGCAGCAGGCGCTTGAGGTTGTACTCGGTAAGCTGAAGGAGACCTCCAGCAACGTCGAGTTCCTCGTACAGATGCAGAAGTCGATGCCGGCACCCACCTCGGGTAACGGTCACGACCACCGCTAGCTGTTTTCCTCGAACCCGTTTCTCGCCGGCAGGTCACTGCCGCGGGCAGCGGGTTCGGGCTTTTTCCCCGAAAACAGTTTTGAGATAAGGAATCACATGTTTGAATCAGTGCACACACTGATCGCCGAGCACGCCGATCTGCAGGAGCAGCTCGCCGATCCGGCCGTCCACCAGGACCCGGCACGCTCGAAGAAGATCAACCGTCGCTACGCCGAGCTGAGCAAGATCATCGCCGCGCACACCCGCTGGCTGCAGTCCCAGGAAGACCTGGAAGCCGCCCGCGAAATGGCGAAGGAGGACGACGAGTTCGCCGCCGAGATCCCCGCGATCGAGGAGGGCCTCGCCGAGAACCAGGAGAAGCTGCGCCGTCTGCTGATCCCGCGCGACCCCGACGACGCCCGCGACGTCATCATGGAGATCAAGGGTGGCGAGGGTGGGGCCGAGTCGGCCCTGTTCGCCGCCGACCTGCTGCGCATGTACATGTACTACGCGGAGTCCAAGGGCTGGAAGACCGAGATGCTCGAGGCCGACCACAGCGACCTGGGTGGGTACAAGAACGTTCAGGTGGCCATCAAGTCCAACACCACCGACCCCTCGCAGGGTGTCTGGGCTCACCTCAAGTACGAGGGTGGTGTGCACCGCGTGCAGCGCGTGCCGGCAACCGAGTCGCAGGGACGCATCCACACCTCGACCACCGGCGTGCTGGTGTTCCCCGAGGTGGATGAGCCCGAAGAGGTCGAGATCAACCAGAACGATCTGAAGATCGACGTCTACCGCTCCTCGGGCCCCGGCGGCCAGTCGGTGAACACCACCGACTCCGCCGTGCGCATCACCCACCTGCCCACCGGTATCACCGTGGCCATGCAGAACGAGAAGTCGCAGCTGCAGAACCGCGAGGCCGGTATGCGCGTGCTGCGTGCCCGCCTGCTGGCCCACCAGCAGGAGCAGATCGACGCCGCCGCCTCGGATGCCCGCAAGAGCCAGATCCGCACCATGGATCGCTCGGAGCGCATCCGTACGTACAACTTCCCGGAGAACCGCGTGGCCGACCACCGCACCGGCTACAAGGCGTACAACCTGGACGCGGTCATGAACGGCGCCATGGAGCCCATCATCCAGTCGGCGATCTCCGCCGACGAGGAGGCTCGTCTGGCCGAGATCGGCGACAAGGGTTAGTCTCACCCACAGCACAACGGCCCCGGAATCTCAGGATTCCGGGGCCGTTTTTGCACCTCGCTTGAGGAGCGGTCAGTAACTCATGTTGTGTGCGAACCTGACCCGACCGTCATGACGCCAACAAAACGGCGATCGAGCCATACCTGAGCCTCGTGAGAAGTGTCCGCTATGACCGCTTGCGAACACGCATCGGCCCCCGTAACCTTGAAAACGTAAGCCCCGTGTGGACCGCTGGTTGTAAACCATGTCGCCGGGGCTCTGTTCTTGCCATAATTTCCACATGTCTGATCGGTGGATTGATTCGTGGCTGGGAGCCGCTCGTTTCCAGCGATACGTTGATGCCTGCGAGGGCGATCGTGCCCGCGCGCTTGCGCTCTACGAATGGAACCTGACGGCGAGTCAGGTTCTTATGCGCGATCTTGCGCACTTTGAGATCGCACTTCGTAACGCGTACGATGCCGCGATTACCGCGCACTGGCCTCACCGCACTCACTGGCTCCTCCATCCTGAATCTCCCGCGGTCATGCCCATCTGGCGAACTCGAGACATCGGCGGCATGAAACGTGGCACCGACGTCAACTCGCTCACCCGTAAAAGCGTGGACGATGCGATCCGGCGCTGCGGTTTTGGGCGTGCAACCGCAGGAAAGGTGATCGCTGCGCTGTCCTTCGGGTTTTGGCGTCAACTCACCACCAATGCGATGGAAAAATCGGTGTGGGTGCCATACCTGCATCATGCATTCCCGCCGGGCACATCACGGACGACTATGAATACGCAGATCGAAGCGTCAAACCGGTTGAGAAATAGAATCGCTCACCATGAATCATTGATTTCGTCGACATTGGATCTGCGCGCTATTCACGGCGGAATGATGGACTGCCTGCGGGCAGTGTCACCGCGGGCACATCATTATGTGCTGCGCACCTCGGCTGTCGCTGCGGTTCTTGACAGCAGGCCGGAGTCGCCTACCTCGATACGAGATTAGACACCAAACGGCCCCGGAATCTCAGGATTCCGGGGCCGTTCTGCGTGGGCTAGATGAAGTATTCGGGGGTCACCGGATCGGTGACGATCTTGCGCACCTTCGCCGGCACACCCACCAGGAGCGAGTCCGAGGGGGCGTCCTTGGTGACCACCGCATTGGCCCCCACCGCGCTGCGCGGGCCGATGGTGATCGGGCCCAGGATCTTGGCGCCGGCACCGATGGTCACCCCATCACCGATGGTGGGGTGACGCTTGCCCTTGGCCAGCGACTTCCCGCCCAGGGTCACGCCGTGATAGATGAGCACGTCATCGCCGACCACCGCGGTTTCCCCGATCACCACGCCCATTCCGTGATCGATGAAAAACCGGCGGCCGAGCTGCGCGCCCGGGTGAATCTCGATCCCGGTCAGGAACCTGACGATCTGCGAGTTCAGCCGGGCGGGCAGCTTGAAACCGCGTCGCCACAGGGCATGGCTGAGCCGATGCCCCCACACCGCGTGCACCCCCGAGTACAGCAAACCGACCTCGAATGAGGATCGGGCCGCGGGATCGTGGGTGCGCGCGGTGCGCAGGTCCTCGCGCAGGCGCGCGAAGAAACCGGAGGTGGTGCTGATGATCGGTCCTTACTCGGCCAGGCCCGCCCAGAGCGCGGTGGAGATGTAGCGCTCACCGGTGTCGGGAACCACGGCCACGATGGTCTTGTCGGCGTTCTCGGGACGTGCGGCCAGCTGGAGGGCGGCCCACAGGATCGCACCCGAGGAGATACCCGCCAGGATACCCTCCTGGGATGCGAGGTCCCGAGCGGTGTCCAGCGAGTCCTCGAAGGACACGTCGATGACCTCGTCGTACACCTCGGTGTCAAGGACCGGCGGCACGAAGTTGGCGCCGATGCCCTGGATCTTGTGCGGACCGGGCTTACCGCCGTTGAGGATGGGGGAGTCGATCGGCTCCACGGCCACAATCTTGACCTCGGGCTTGAGCTCCTTGAGGCGCTGACCCACACCGGTCACGGTGCCGCCGGTGCCCACGCCGGCCACGAAGATGTCGACCTCACCCTCGGTGTCGCGCCAGATCTCCTCGGCGGTGGTCTCGCGGTGAATCTGCACGTTGGCGGCGTTGGCGAACTGCTCGGCGAGGATCGCCCCCGGGGTCTCGGCGACGATCTCGGCGGCCTTCTCCACGGCGCCACGCATGCCGGCGGCGGGATCGGTCAGGACCAGCTCGGCACCAAAGGCGCGCAGCAGTGCGCGACGCTCGACGCTCATCGAGGAGGGCATGCTCAGCACCACCTTGTAGCCGCGGGCGGCACCCACCAGGGCCAGGCCGATGCCGGTGTTACCCGAGGTGCCCTCGACGATGGTGCCGCCGGGCTGCAGGTCTCCCGAGGCCTCGGCGGCGTCGATGATCGCGATGGCCAGACGGTCCTTAACCGAGGAACCGGGATTGAAGAACTCAAGCTTGGCGAGGACCGTGGCGTGCGACTCGTCGGCGAGGCGGTTGATCCGAACCAGGGGGGTGTTACCGAAGGTCGAGGTGATGTCCTCGTGGATGTATGCGTTCACGGGTGGGTGTCCTTACCATGTGGGGGTCAGCTGGGTAGTGCGGGCCGTGCCTGTGCGCGAGAATCTGCCCGCCGGTTTTCGGTGGGCAGAGCCGTGCGGAACCAGCCTATTGCGATCAGCGTGCCGCCGCGAGGCTCATGTCATTCGGATAGGGTTTATTACGCCGTGCGCATGCAGGGCACCGTTCCGACAGGGGTAAAAACAGCCGTGACCGAGACCCAACATCCCGCCGAATCCGCCGCCACGCCGAGCCCGCTGGGTCTTGTGCGTGACCAGATTGAGGCCAGACTCGCCGCCGCGGGGATCGCCGATGCCCGCATTGACGCGGAACTCCTGCTGGGGCACGTGCTGGGAGCCGGCCGCGGGGAGATACAGAGTGCGATCATCCTGGACCGCACCATCACCCCCGAGGATGCCGAAACCCTCGAACCCCTGGTTGCCCGGCGTGTGTTACGTGAGCCGCTGCAGCACATCCTGGGGACCGCGCCGTTCCGCTCGATGGAGCTGCTGGTGGGACCGGGCGTGTTTGTGCCGCGGCCGGAGACCGAGCAGGTGGTGCAGTACGCGATCGACGCGCTGCGGATCCTGCCCGATGCCGAACCCATCGCGATCGACCTGGGCACCGGCTCGGGGGCCATCGCCCTGGCCATGGCCACCGAGGTGCCCAATGCCCGGGTGTTTGCGCTCGAGAAGATCCCCGCGGCCCACGCCTGGGCCGCCCGCAACTTCGAAAAGATCGGGGCCGAGAACGCGACCCTGACCCTGGGGGACATGGCCGAGGCATTCACCGAACTGCATGGATCGGTAGCCGTGCTGATCTCCAATCCGCCGTATATTCCGGCGCGGGCAATCCCACGCGATATCGAGGTGCGGGAGTACGACCCGCCCACCGCGCTCTATGGCGGGGAGGACGGCCTGGACCTGGTGCGCACGATCTCCCGTCGCGGCCTCGACCTGGTGCGTCCGGGCGGCACCCTGATCCTCGAGCACGGCGAGCTGCAGGGCGAGGCGATCCGTGCGATCCTCGCCGCCGACGGCTGGCGTGCCCCGGCCACCTTCCCCGACTTCACCCTGCGCGACCGGGTCACCACCGCGGTCCGATAGCGCACACAAAAACGGCATGCCCCGCGGGGCATGCCGTTCTTGTGTGCCGGGACCTAGCCGATCAGGGAGGGCTGGAGGTCGCGCAGCGTGCGGAAGTGCGTCATCCGCGTCACACCGATCGCCGAGACCACCAGCGCCCCCAGCAGGATCAGCGTCAGCACGATCGCATCGTTTCCTGCCGCGGCCAGGTCACCGCCGTACATCAGCTGCCGCATCCCGTCCACCGCGAAGGACATCGGGAGGAAGTGATGCAGGGAGGCCAGCGGGCCGGGGAGGGTTTGCCAGGGGAAGGTACCACCGGCGGTGACCAGCTGGATCACCATCAGCACCAGTCCCAGGAACTGACCCACCGAACCCAGCCAGACGTTCAGCGCCAGGATGATCGCCGCGAATGTGACCGAGGCCAGCGCCATCATGCCGTAGGCCCCCACCGGATTCGACACCTGGAAGCCCAGGGTTCCGGCCACGATCCCGAACAGCGCGATCATCTGCACGGCACCGAGGATGGCCGGCGTCGCCCACCCGGCGAGGGTGATCTTGATCGGGGAGTGCAGCGCGGTGATCGCCCGACGTGAGAAGGGCTTCAGGATCAGGAACAGCGCGTAGATGCCGATCCAGGCGGCCAGGCTCACGAAGAACGGCGCCAGACCTGCACCATAGGTGCCGGCACTGGTGACGGCGCTGGAGTGCAGGTTAACCGGGTTGGAGATATTGGTGGCCTGATCGCTGCGCAGGGTGACCGTGGTCTCGGGGATCTGCTTGAACCCGTCGCTCAGGCCATTGGTCAGCGTCCCGAGGCCGCCGTGAATGGTGTCGAGGCCGCCGCCGAGCTCGCCGAGCTTTTCGGTCAGGGTCCCGAGGCCCTGGTGCAGGGTCCCGGCCGCGGTCGCCGCGGTCGAGGCACCATCGCGCAGGGTCCCGGCACCGGTGGCCAGCTGGTTGATGCCGTTGGTCAGCTGCGGGGTCGCATCGGCCAGGGCCTTGCTGCCCGAGGCCACCGCGGCGGCACCGGCGCTGAGCTGGTTGAGCTGGCCGACGGCCGCCTGCACCTTGGTGTTGGTCTGGTTGGCGGCATCGCCGACGGGCTTGAGGTTGGCCAGCACGCTGTTGATGGTGTCCTGCGGGACACCCGCCTTCGTAAGCTGCTCCTGAATCTCTTCCGAGACCTTCGGAATCTGATCCACCAGTTGGCTCGATCCCTGCGCCAGCTCGTTGCCGACCTGGGCAAACTGGGCGTTCCCGGCGGCAACCTTGGCGGCACCGTCGGCGAGCTGCTGGGACTGACCCGGCAGCGACGCCGTCTGGTTACGCAGGGTGTCCAGCCCGCCGGCGAGGGTCTGCGACCCGTCGCGGAGCGAGTTCAGCCCGGTGCCCAGCTGGCCGGCACCGTCACGCGCCTGCTCGGCCCCCGAGGTCAGTGCACTCGCACCGTCCAGGGCCGTCTTGGCACCGTCGGTGAGTTTGGTCCCGCCGTCGGCGGCTTCGACCAGGTTGCCGCGGATCTTGGCCAGCGCATCCAGGAAGGTCTGCGCCGCCTGCTTGTTAACGGTGGCCACGATCTGGGTCTGCACGGTCTTGGCCGCCTGGGTTCCGATCGTGGTGGCCAGGTAGCTGTTGGCGTCGTTGGTGGTCAGGATGACCTCGGCCTGACGCGGCTGATCGGTCTGCGAGGAGGCCAGGTCCTCGGAGAACTTCTCGGGCAGGGTCAGCGAGAAGTCGAACTCGCCGTCCTTCACCCCGGCCTTGGCCTCGGCGGCGCTGACCTGCTTCCAGGCGAAGGTTCCGTCCTTAACCAGCTGCTTGGCCACATCGTGACCGAAGTTGGTTTCCTTGCCGTTCTGGGTGGTTCCGGTATCCGAGACCACCAGGGCCACCGGGATCCGGTCCAGACGGTCATAGGGGTTCTGGTTGGCCCAGAGGTATAGGCCGCCGTAGAGCAGTGGGACGATCATCAGCGCGAGGAAGGCCAGCCGCGACATCCGCGTGGCCCAGAGCCGAGCGAACTCGGCACGGATCATGGCGATTATCTTGAGCATTAGGCGAGGCCTTCCAGGTTGAAGAGGGTCGCGGAATCCGAGGGCACGTCCGCCAGGGGTTCGATTTCGCGGGTCGAGGAAATGGCCGTGTGGGCGGCGACGCCGGCGATGACCAGCACCGCCAGATCACGCGCCGCGAGTTCGCGGGCGATCCGCCACCAGGCTTCGGGATCCCCGCCGTGGCGGTCGGGGGAGACCAAAACGATGCCGCGGACCTCGGGGCGGCGCGCGGCAAGTTCGGTCAGCATGCGGATCCGGTCGGTCGGGGCCAGATCCGCCATGTCGGTGCTCGATCGGTCACGCAGCCCCATCTCGTCCAGGGTGCGCGCCACGGCAATCGGGTGGCTCTTGAGACCGGCGAACATGAGCTCCTCGGCCACAACCTGAGAAACCGCAACGTTTCCTGCGGGTTCGCTGACGATCGGCGCGTCGACCAGGGCGATCTCGCGGCGAATCCGCGAGGCGTCAACCTGACCGTCGATGAGGACCGTGCCGCTATCCGGGCGCATTCGGCCCGAGGCGATCAGTCCCAGAACGGTGGGACGCTGCTCCGTTTCGGCGCGGGCGAAGGTGGCGGCACCGGTCTGAAGCTGAAGGCTAGTCTCCGGGAGAGCCGAGCCGTTCTTCCCCTTAGTAACCTGGCGAAGTTCGATTCTCATGCAGGATCCTTTGTGTTTTGTATGCACTCCATTCTGCGCTCATTTATACATACATGATGCAAATTGACCCGGCTCGGGGCAGATTCGAAGAACAGGATTGTCTCCCGGGATAGAATCTGTTCATAATGTCCCGCATTTATGACTGCGCCCAGAGCGCTCAACTCGATACCGGCCTGAAGCTTGCCGCATCCTCCCTCGGCCGGGGAGAGCTTGTGGTTATCCCCACCGACACCGTCTACGGTGTTGCCGCCGATGCCTTTTCCCCCGCCGCCGTGCGTGCGCTCCTCGCCGCCAAGGGCCGGGGTCGTCAGCAGCCGCCGCCCGTGCTGGTGGCGGATGTGGGAACGCTGCATGCGCTGGCCGAGAGCGTGCCGGAGATCGTGACCGAGCTGGTCGCCGCCTTCTGGCCCGGCGGACTCACGATCGTGTTGAACGCGCAGCCGTCCCTGGCTTGGGACCTGGGGGACACCCATGGAACCGTCGCCGTGCGCATGCCCGATAACCCGATCGCCCTGGCGCTGCTGCGCGAGACCGGCCCGCTCGCGGTGTCATCGGCGAACCTGACCGGCCTGCCCTCGGCGACCAGCGCCGCCGATGCCGAGCTGATGCTGGGCACCTCGGTGCACATTTACCTCGATGGCGGCCCGGTGGGACAGACCGCGTCGACCATCATCGATGCCTCACGCCTGTCGGGTCCCGGCGGCAAGGTACACGTCCTGCGTGACGGTGCCGTCAGCCGCGAGCAGCTGCGTAGCATCCTGGGCGACCTGCTGGCCGAGGATGACGAGGCCGCGCAGACCGAGGCCGCAGCGTCCGAAGCTGCCGCCAGCGCGCTCACGACCCCCGCCGCCGACGCCGCAAGCCCTGCTTCCGCCGCGGCAGCTCCCTCCGTCGAGGAGGGCTCCGTGTCCGAGCCCACCGAACCCGAAGCCGGTGCCGGCGGATGATCCAGTACGTTCTCGTTGCGGCGATCACCGCGGTGGTCACCTGGCTGTTGTCCCGGGTGGTCTATCGGGTGGCTTTGAAATACAAGCTGTATCCGGAGATCCGCGAGCGAGACGTTCACACCCGACCCACCCCGCGCCTGGGTGGGGTGGCGATGTTCCTGGGCGTGATTGTGGCGTTTATCTACGCATCCACGAACCCCTTCCTCGCCCAGACCTTTGCCGATGCACCCGGCCAGCTCTGGGCGGTCCTGGGGGCGGCCGGACTGATCGTGATCATCGGCGTCCTGGACGACCTGATCGACCTGGACTGGATGATCAAGCTCGCCGCCCAGTTTGTGGCGGCCGGGATCATCGCGTTCAGCGGGGTCCAGTTCTACTCGCTGCCCATCGGCGGACTGACCGTGGGATCCAGCCAGGCATCGTTTGTGCTGACCACGTTTACCCTGGTCCTGATCATGAACGCGGTGAACTTCATCGACGGTCTCGACGGTCTGGTGGCCGGCGTGGGCCTGATCGCCAACGGCGCGTTCCTGATCTACGGCTACCTGCTGGTGCGCTCGATGGGTCAGACCTCGTTCTTCAACCTGCCGCTGCTGCTCTCGGCGATTCTGGTCGGCATCTGCGCGGGCTTCCTGCCGATGAACTGGCATCCGGCCAAGATGTTCATGGGCGATGCCGGGGCGCTGCTGCTGGGTCTGCTGATGGCCACCTCGGCCGTGGCGATCACCGGGCAGATCGACCCCTCGGCGCTCGGCGTCGGCCAGGACACCGCGCTGTTTGGGCGCAGCCAGCTGATCGGTGCGTTTATCCCGATCATCCTGCCGGTGGCGATCCTGGTGGTGCCGCTGCTGGACTTCTTCCTGGCGGTCTTTAGGCGCACGGCGGCGGGAACCTCGCCGTTTACCGCCGACCGCAAGCACCTCCATCACCGCCTGCTGGACATGGGTCACAGCCACCTCCAGGCCGTGCTGGTGTTCTACGCGTGGACCGCGGTCATCTCCGCCTCGTGCCTGATTGCCTTTGTGATCTCGCCGAGCTGGATCGCGCTGACCTTCCTCGCCGTGGGCGTGATCGCCTGCACCCTGTGGACCTTCGCCCCGCGCCTGAACCGCTGGCGCGATCGCAGCGTCGAGGTGCGCGAGGCCCGCGAGGCCGGCGTGCCGATCGCCCCCGAACCCTTCCGTCGTCCCAAGCACCTGGACGATAACCATGCGCCCCAGGGCGCGTCCCTCCCCGAACACCCCGAGACCCCCGCAGCAAAGGATCCCCACGCATGAATGCCAACCCGATCTTCAAAAAGAGCCTGATCTGGGGTGGGCTGCTTGCGCTGGCCATCGCCATCGTCGGCGGCGTCATCGGCGGGCTGGTCGACGGCTCCCGCGGCGTAATTTCGGCGCTGATCGGCACCGCCATGGCCGCCGTGTTCCTGGGCATCACCGTGGCCTCGATCCTGATCGCCAACCGCTACTCCAAGTCCGACCTCTACGTGCCGATCTTCTTCGGCGTGGTGATGGGCGGCTGGATCGTCAAGTTTGTGCTGTTCCTGATCCTCGCCTGGAACCTCTCGGGTGCCGACTGGATCAACAAGACGGTGCTGCTGCTGTGCCTGATCGTCGGGGTCATCGGGACCCTGGTGGTGGACTGCGTCGCAGTGGCCAAGGGCCGCCTGCCCGCGGTCAGCGACATCGAGCTGCCCAAGTACGTCGACCCGGATGATGCACCCGCTTCCTGAGTGCCCACACACACGTGCCTCAGCCATCGGGTGTAGGCACCGATAACGTTTCGAGCCGGGCCGCGGGATACCGCGGCCCGTGTGCTTTAAGACGAGGCGATGCCACGCCAAATCGAGGGGAAATCGGCGTGCCGCCGGGCCCCTTTTACACCTGCGCCTCGCCGATTGTGGTTTTCCACACCGTATCTGCAAGAAATTCGGTGGATTTAACAAGCTTGCGGGCGTAATGGGGGGCAAAAATTTGATAGGCTAACTGAAGTTCCCCGCCTGAAGTGTGTAGTTTTTCTGTGTGCCCGGGTGGGGCGTCCAAACATTCGTCGTCGCGAGAGCTGAGCTCCCCGCCCGAAACAGGAGATAGCGCTGATAGTAAACGCTGTGCACCTGCTGGTCCCGACCGGAAACGAAGACGGTTTCCACGCGCCGTCCATCATGGAGTTCTTCCCAGAGGTTTTCCTCTTTGACGGATCTCTGTTCGCGATCAACCGCATCATGATGGTGCGTTTCATCGCTGTCGCCGCTCTTCTTATTTTGTTCTGGATCGGCACCCGCCGGATGCGAGTCGTCCCGGGTCGCTTCCAGAGCCTGATCGAGATGGGACTCGACCTCGTTCGAGTCAACATTGGCGAGGACCTCCTCGGCAAAAAGGATGCCAAGCGCTTCCTGCCGATCCTCACAACCATCTTCTTTATGGTTCTGTTCCTGAACATCACGGGAGTCATTCCGTTCCTCAACATCGCCGGTACTTCGGTCATCGGTGTCCCGTTGGTTCTTGCCCTGGTGTCTTACATCACCTTCATCTATGCCGGTATCAAGAAGAGCCCGAAGAAGTTCTTCAAGAACTCGCTGTTCCCCGCCGGGGTTCCGTGGCCGGTCTACATCATTGTGACCCCGATCGAGCTCGTCTCGACCTTCGTTATTCGACCGGTCACCCTGACCCTTCGACTGATGATGAACATGGTCGTTGGTCACCTTCTGCTGGTGCTGTTCTTTGCAGCCACGCAGTTCTTCATTTTTGCTGCGGGTGGCCTCTGGCCGCTGCTCGGCATCGGAAGCCTGGCATTCGGCTTTGCTTTCACCCTGTTCGAAATCCTGGTTGCAGTGCTCCAGGCTTACGTCTTCACGCTGCTGACTGCTGTCTACATTCAGCTGGCAGTAGCGGACGAACACTAACCGAGTACGGCAAACGCCTGCTCACCATCACGGAAGGAAACACTCGTGGACGCAACTACCGTTCTCGCTGACATCTCTGGAAACATCGGAACCGTTGGTTACGGTCTCGCTGCTATCGGCCCGGCCATCGGTGTGGGTATCGTCGTTGGTAAGACCATCGAGGGTGTCGCACGTCAGCCCGAGCTGCAGTCGAAGCTCCAGGTTCTGATGTGGATTGGTATCGCCTTTACCGAGGCCCTGGCCTTCATCGGTATCGCAACCTACTTCATCTTCCAGGGTTAATCACCCCCTCGCAGACAATAAGGAGGCATCATGCTTCATGCAGCAGTTTTAGCTTCGGGTGAGGCCACGCCTAACCCGATGCTTCCTGCCCCGTACGACATCCTCTGGTCGTCCGTCTGCTTCATCATCATCCTGATTGCGTTCTGGAAGGTCTTCCTCCCCAAGATGCAGGCGATGCTCGATGAGCGTTCGGCTGCTATCGAGGGCAACATCGCTAAGGCCGACGAGGCCCAGCGTGAGGCCGAGGCAGCACTGGAGAAGTACACGGCTCAGCTGGCCGAGGCTCGTGTGGAGGCTGGAGAAATCCGCGAAGCCGCCCGTGAGGATGGCAAGCAGATCGTGGCTGAGGCTCGTGACCTGGCAACCACCGAGGCGTCGCGGATCACCGCTACCGCCAACGCACAGATCGAGGCAGAGCGTCAGAGCGCCCTGGTTTCGCTGCGCACCGAGGTGGGAACCCTGGCCCTGGACCTGGCTGGCAACGTGATCGGGGAGAGCCTGAGCGACGACAAGAAGGCCGCAGGCCTGGTCGACCGCTTCCTCGCCGACCTCGAGGCCGCTCCGGCCTCGACCGTAGGAAAGAACTAACACAATGGGTAGCGCAACCAGAGAAGCACTCGCCGCAGGAACGCAGGCACTGCAGTCGACCGGCGCGGTGGACCAGAACACGGCCACCGAGCTGTTCGCTGTGGGTCGTGCAATTGATTCCAGTGCCCAGCTGCGCGCGCTGCTCGCGGACCCGGCTGCCGAAGCCGCGGTCAAGGTAGCGGCTACGGAGCGTATCTTCGCGAAGGCGGTGAGCGCCACGACCCTCGGTCTGGTGAACTCCGTCGTGTCGCAGCGCTGGTCCACCTCGGTGGACCTGCTCGAGGGCATCGAAGACCTCGGGCTCCGTGCCGCCGCCGTTTCGGCCGGTGCCGAGGCCCCGATCACGAGCGAACTCTTCGAGTTCGGTCAGGTCGTGGCCTCGGACGCCGAGCTGGAACTCGCACTCGGCTCCAAGCTGGGTACGGCAAAGGACAAGGCCGCCGTGGTCACCAAGCTGCTTGAGGGCAAGGCTCTCCCGCAGACCGTGGCCATCGTGGAGCACCTTGTGGCTCAGCCCCGTGGTCGTCGGATCCGTGAGCTGCTGCGTACCGCGGCCGCTACGGTCGCCGATCAACAGGGCTTCGCCATCGCCACCGTGACCAGCGCCGTTCCGCTGAGTGACGCCCAGGTTGAGCGGCTCTCCGCCAGCCTCAGCGCACAGTATGGTCGCAGCCTTCGGGTGAACAAGATCATCGACCCGACCATCATTGGTGGCCTTCGGGTTCAGATCGGCGACGACGTGTTCGACGGAAGCGTTTCGACGCGTCTGTCGGAACTCCGACTTCAGCTTGCTGGCTAGCACAGCCAGACAAATTCGCAGGAGACCTTATCGTCTCCGCACAGATAGGGAAGAAGATGGCAGAACTTACGATCAGCCCCGACGAGATCCGTGATGCTCTCAAGGACTTCGTATCGGCATACGAGCCCGGCTCGGCCTCCAAGACCGAGGTGGGCCACGTGGTTGACGCCGCGGACGGCATCGCTCACGTTGAGGGCCTCCCGGGCGTAATGGCTAACGAGCTCATCCGTTTCGCGGATGGCACGCTTGGTCTCGCCCAGAACCTCGACGAAAACGAGATTGGTGTTGTTGTTCTCGGTGAGTTCGGCGGCATCGTCGAGGGCCTCGAGGTCACTCGCACCGGTGAGGTTCTCTCCGTTCCGGTTGGTGACGGCTACCTGGGTCGCGTTGTTGACCCGCTGGGTAACCCCATCGACGGTCTCGGCGAGATCGCTACCGACGGTGTCCGCGCCCTCGAGCTCCAGGCTCCCGGCGTGATGCAGCGTAAGAGCGTGCACGAGCCCATGATGACCGGTATCAAGGCTATTGACGCCATGATCCCCGTCGGTCGCGGTCAGCGTCAGCTGATCATTGGTGACCGTCAGACCGGTAAGACCGCAATCGCGATCGACACCATCATCAACCAGAAGGACAACTGGGCAACCGGTGACCCCTCGAAGCAGGTTCGCTGCATCTACGTAGCAATCGGCCAGAAGGGCTCCACCATCGCCTCGGTGAAGGGTGCCCTGGAAGAGGCCGGCGCGCTGGAGTACACCACCATCGTGGCGTCCCCCGCATCCGACCCCGCAGGTTTCAAGTACCTCGCTCCGTACACCGGTTCGGCCATTGGTCAGCACTGGATGTACGACGGCAAGCACGTTCTCATCGTGTTCGATGACCTCTCCAAGCAGGCCGAGGCCTACCGTGCCGTGTCGCTGCTGCTGCGTCGTCCGCCGGGGCGTGAGGCTTACCCGGGTGACGTCTTCTACCTGCACTCCCGTCTGCTTGAGCGTTGCGCCAAGCTCTCCGACGAGCTGGGTGCCGGTTCGATGACCGGTCTGCCGATCATCGAGACCAAGGCAAACGACGTCTCCGCATACATCCCGACCAACGTGATCTCGATCACCGACGGTCAGATCTTCCTCCAGTCGGACCTGTTCAACGCGAACCAGCGCCCGGCAGTGGACGTGGGTATCTCCGTGTCCCGTGTGGGTGGTGACGCTCAGGTCAAGTCGATCAAGAAGGTCTCCGGTACCCTCAAGCTCGAGCTGGCTCAGTACCGTTCGCTGGAAGCCTTCGCAATGTTCGCTTCGGACCTGGACGCCGCTAGCCGTCGTCAGCTGGCCCGTGGTGCACGCCTGACCGAGCTGCTCAAGCAGCCGCAGTACTCGCCGATGCCGGTCGAGAACCAGGTCGTTTCGATCTGGGCCGGTACCAACGGCAAGTTTGACACCGTTCCGGTGGAGGACGTTCTGCGCTTCGAGAAGGAGCTGCACGACTACCTGGCTCGCAACACCGAGGTTCTGAAGACCCTCCGCGAGACCAACGTGCTCGACGACGACACTCGCGACGCACTCTCGGCCGCCGTTGACGCCTTCTCCAAGGAGTTCATCGCCAAGGGTGAGCAGGACGCAGAGGTAGTCGAAGCCGAAAACGACCAGGAAAAGATCGTCAAGGGACGTCGCTAACCCATGGGTGCACAGCTCCGGGTCTACACGCAGAAGATTAAGTCCGCGCAGACGACCAAGAAGATCACCAAGGCGATGGAGCTGATCGCCGCGTCCCGTATTCAGAAGGCGCAGGCGCGCGTGGCGGCTTCCGGGCCGTACTCGCGGGCCATCACCCGTGCGGTTTCCGCGGTGGCAACGTACTCCAACGTGGAGCACGTTCTCACCACGGAGCCGGCCGAGATCAAGCGTGCCGCGGTGGTTGTATTCACCTCGGACCGCGGTCTCGCGGGTGCCTTCAACTCGCAGATTCTGCGGGAGGCCAACGACCTGACCGAAGAGCTTCGCGCTGAGGGCAAAGAGGTGATTCACTTCGCTTACGGACGTAAGGCCGTTGCGAACTTCACCTTCCGCAAGCAGCCGCTCGCCGGTCAGTGGGTTGGCGAGGCCGAGAACCCGACCTTCGCCGCGGCGAAGGAGATCGGTGAGGCCCTGCTGGATTCCTTCCTGAAGGATGAGGCAGACGGTGGCGTGGACGAGATCCACCTCGTCTTCAACCGCTTCGTGAGCATGATGACGCAGACCCCTCAGGTTCTGCGCCTGCTGCCGCTCGAGGTTGTTGAGGGTGTGGAGGCTCCGGACAAGTCCGAGGTTCTCCCGCTGTACGAGTTCGAGCCCGACGCCGAGACGGTTCTGGACGCCCTGCTCCCGGTATACATCGAGAGCCGGATCTTCAACGCTCTCCTGCAGTCGGCTGCCGCAAAGCACGCCGCCACCCAGAAGGCCATGAAGTCCGCCTCCGATAACGCCGACAAGCTCATTACCGACTACACCCGACTGCGTAACAACGCACGTCAGGCGGAGATCACCCAGCAGATCTCCGAAATCGTCGGTGGAGCAGACGCCCTGGCGTCCTCCTAGAAGTTTTTCGAGAACGAGAGAGAAGAAAGCTATGACAACCACCGCCGATGCCACGGCGACCGAGCAGACCGCCGTTGTCGGTCGTGTCGCTCGCGTCACCGGCCCGGTCGTTGACATCGAGTTTCCGCACGATGCGATCCCCGGGATCTACAACGCGCTGAAGACCGAAATCACGATCGGTGACGAGACCACCACCCTGACCCTCGAGGTTGCCCAGCACCTGGGCGACGACCTGGTTCGCGCCATCGCCCTGAAGCCGACCGACGGTATCGTCCGCGGCCAGGAGGTTATCGACACCGGTCTGCCGATCTCCGTACCCGTTGGTGATGTCACCAAGGGTAAGGTATTCAACGTACTGGGCGAGGTCCTGAACGGTGACGCCATCGAGGTTTCCGAGCGCTGGCCCATCCACCGCACCCCGCCGCCCTTCGACCAGCTCGAGTCCAAGACTCAGCTGTTCGAGACCGGTATCAAGTCGATCGACCTGCTGACCCCCTACGTACAGGGTGGAAAGATTGGTCTGTTCGGTGGTGCCGGTGTGGGTAAGACCGTTCTGATCCAGGAGATGATCCAGCGTGTTGCGCAGGATCACGGTGGTGTGTCGGTCTTCGCCGGTGTGGGTGAGCGTACCCGTGAGGGTAACGACCTGATCCACGAGATGGAAGAAGCGGGCGTGTTCGACAAGACCGCGCTTGTGTTCGGCCAGATGGATGAGCCGCCGGGGACCCGTCTCCGCGTGGCACTGTCGGCCCTGACCATGGCGGAGTACTTCCGCGATGTTCAGAAGCAGGACGTGCTGCTCTTCATCGACAACATCTTCCGATTCACCCAGGCGGGTTCGGAGGTGTCGACCCTGCTGGGCCGTATGCCTTCGGCCGTGGGTTACCAGCCGAACCTCGCGGACGAGATGGGCCTCCTGCAGGAGCGCATCACCTCGACCCGTGGTCACTCGATCACCTCGCTGCAGGCGATCTA
This sequence comes from Mycetocola sp. JXN-3, assembly GCF_014522285.1. Lineage (GTDB taxonomy): Bacteria > Actinomycetota > Actinomycetes > Actinomycetales > Microbacteriaceae > Mycetocola > Mycetocola saprophilus. The sequence goes on along the minus strand of NZ_CP041635.1, from coordinate 2,553,114 downwards.
CGTGCCGGCCGATGACTACACCGACCCGGCTCCGGCGACCACCTTCGCCCACCTGGACGCCACCACCGAGCTGTCGCGTGAAATCGCGTCGAAGGGCCTCTACCCGGCCATCGACCCGCTGACCTCGACCTCGCGGATCATGGACCCGCGTTACTTAGGTGAGGACCACTACCGCGTGGCCACCACGGTCAAGTCGATCCTGCAGAAGAACAAGGAACTCCAGGAGATCATCGCGATCCTCGGTGTTGACGAGCTCTCCGAGGAAGACAAGATCACCGTGTCGCGCGCACGTCGTATCGAGCAGTTCCTGTCGCAGAACACCTACATGGCGAAGAAGTTCACCGGTGTTGAGGGTTCGACCGTCCCCCTGCGCGAGACCATCGAGTCCTTCGATGCCATCGCCAAGGGTGAGTTCGACCACGTCGCCGAGCAGGCCTTCTTCAACGTCGGTGGTATCTCCGACGTTGAGGCCAAGTGGGCTCAGATCCAGAAGGACAACGCCTAATCATGGCCGTTCTTTCCGTCAGTGTTGTTTCGGCTTCCCACGAGGTGTGGACAGGCGAAGCGAAGCAGGTCGTTGCTCGTACCGTCGAGGGTCAGATCGGTATTCTTGCCGGTCACGAGCCGCTGCTGGCCATCCTGGCCAACGGTGAGGTTCGGATCACCCTCGAAAACGGCGAGAAGATCGTTGCTCAGGCGGACGGTGGATTCCTCTCGGTTGAGCACAACTCCGTGAGCATCGTCGCCGGCGCTGCCTCGCTCGTCGGCTAGTTCGCCCGCTTCACCCCTACGACCCGCCCCCGTGTTTATTCTGCTGCCTCCTTCGGAGACCAAGCGGCAGGATGAACCGGGGGCGGTGTCGTTTAACGACGACCTCTACTCGGGGCTGCGTTTTCCCGAACTGGGGATCGTCCGCCAGGAACTGGTGGCCGATCTGGAGCTGCTGTGCGCCGATCCGGTGGCCGCCGCCGCGGCTCTCAAGCTCGGTGCCCGGTTGGCGGGGGAGGTGGCGCTGAACACCGCGCTGGAATCCGCCCCGCGCCTGCCCGCGCTGGAGCGCTACACCGGGGTGCTGTTTGACCCCATCGAAGCCCCCTCGCTCTCGCGTGCCGAGCGCACCTGGGCGGCCGCCCACATTCTGATTCAGTCGGCCCCGTTTGGGCCGGTGGGCGCGATGGACCCGCTGCCCAACTATCGACTTTCGGCCACCGGGAAGGTGCCGCCGACCACGCTCAAGAAGCGCTGGTCCGCAGCCGGCGCTTCGGCCCTGGCCTCCCTGCGCGGTTTTGTGCTGGACCTGCGCTCGGAGGCCTATGCGGCGCTCTCGCCGCTGGCCCCCACCGGCAACCACGCGTATCTGCGTGTGGTCGCCGCCCCCGCGCCCGGGCAGAGCACGCCGGGCAACGCCCTCAACCACTTTAATAAGAAGACCAAGGGCTTGCTGGTCGCCCGGCTGCTGGCCACCCGTCCTGGCTGTCGCAACGCCGCGCAGTTTGTCGAATGGGCGACCGAGCAGGGCTTCACAGCATCGATTGTCGACGGTGAGATTCGCTTCGAGGAGCTGCGGTAGGACGTGCAGGGGCCGCGTCCCGGGTATTTACCGGGGAATAGACTGGAGGCTGCGTCCGGGATGCCGAGCTAGTTGCGTCCCGGAACCCCCACGCACATCTCATACCCAGGAGCCCGCTACATGACCGATCTTGTCGCCTTCGCCCACGGCCTACCCAAGGCCGAACTGCACCTCCACCTCGAGGGCACCCTCGAACCCGAACTGAAGTTCGCCCTCGCCGCCCGCAACGGCATCGAGCTGGCCGAGAAGACGGTGGAGGAGGTCCGCGCGACCTATAACTTCCACGACCTCACCAGCTTCCTGCAGGTCTACTACCCGGCCATGGGTGTGCTGCAGACCGCCCAGGACTTCCGGGACCTCGCCTATGCCTACCTGAAGAAGGCCGCGAGCCAGGGGACCCGGCACGCCGAGATGTTCTTTGACCCGCAGGCTCACACCTCGCGGGGTGTCCCGTTCTCGCACGTCATCGGTGGTTACCGTCAGGCGATCATCGAGGCGCGCGCCGACTTTGGCATCCAGGGTGAGCTGATCCTCTGCATCCTGCGTGACTTCTCCGCCGAGTTCGCGATGGCCACGCTGATGGAGGCGCTGCCCTATAAGGACTGGATCCTGGGCCTCGGCCTCGACTCCGATGAGCGTGGCAACCCGCCGGCAAAGTTCGCCGCCGTCTTTGCGCGCGCGAAGGCCGAGGGATTCCTGCTGACGATGCACTGCGATATCGACCAGGAGGGGTCGATCGAGAACATCCGCCAGGTTATCGAGGACATCCAGGTGGACCGGATCGACCACGGCACCAACATCGTCGAGAACGACGCCCTGGTCGAGGCGGCCAAGGCCCGCGGGCTGGGTTTCACCACCTGCCCGATCTCCAACTCGTTTGTGACCGACCAGATGAAATCCGATGAGATTGTTGCGCTGCTGCGTCGCGGCCTCAAGGTCACGATCAACAGCGACGACCCCGCCTACTTCGGTGGTTACGTGGCCGATAACTACGTGGCTCTGGCCGAGAAGGCCGACCTGGGCATCGAGGAGCTCGCCCAGCTCGCCCGGAACTCGTTTGAGGCCTCCTGGCTGACCCCGTTCCGCCGCGACGCCTACCTGGCCGAGGTGGATGCCTACGTGGCGGCCTTTACCGCCGCCTAGACGCCTCGGGCGGATTCGTCCGCGATGGCCTGGACCACACCGTCCCGGATGTCGCGGATGCGCCGTGACGCCCGCGTCTCCCATGGGGGAGACGCGGGCGTTTTCCACAGATGCAACGTGTTCGTGAGTTATCCACAGAGCGGTTTCCGGGTGGCGTACCGGGCACCGGAGCGGGTGAGGCTTGGGGCATGAAACCATTCCACGCCCACACACCCGACGCCTTCCTGCGCGTTCTTCCCCGACTGCTGGGGTTTGCTCCGCGCCGCTGCATCCTGCTGGTCGCGTTTAACGCCGACCACACCTGCGGGCTCCTGCGCTTTGATCTGCCACGCCGCGCGGGGCAGACCGATCTGTACGAGGCGGCGTTTGGGCTGCTCTCGGCCGAACCGGCCCCGCACTACGATGCCTCGGTGCTGGGTGCCCCGCCGGGGCCAGGAGACACCACGGTGAGCGATTCTGCCGCAGGGAAACTCTCGGCGGAAGTTCCCGCGGCGAGTGCTGCGGCCGCGGGGGATTCCTCGGCGGGAGGCGATGCGGTGAACGACGTTGCCGAGGGGGAGACCTCGGCGGGAGGCTTCGCGGCGAGGGGCGGGGCCAACGGGGAGACCTCGGCGGGAGGCATCGCGGAGAAGGGCGGAGCCACGGGGGCGAAGGCGATGTCCGCGGCCGATGTCGAGTGGGTGCGGACCCTCGATAACCGAGCGCGCGCGATGATCGGGGTGTTCTGTCGCATTCCCCACGCCGAGTCGATTCTGCCCGTGGTCTATACCGATCGCTCGATCGGTCGCATCCGCGCCTCGAGTTCGCTGCCCTGGCGAGACTTCGTGGGGGAGGTGCTGACCTATGCGGAGATCGCCGGGTACCCGGTGCGGGATGCACTGGTGGTTTCGGGCTCACACTGGGGTCATTACCTGGCCGAGCCGGGGACTCCGGCGGTCCGGCGATTGTCGCTACCGTCCGACGCGCCGCCGGATCGGTAATGTAATCTTTGAGGCGAGTCGGTGGCCAATTCCCAGCAAAAACGGTACCTTCTGACATACCCTGAGCCGGTTCGAAGTCGCGCGTCGGGGTTGAACCTCGGTAGACTCGTCGAACGAGGAAACAATACTCGGTGCCAATGTGTCGCCGGTTGCGAGAACAATTGGCCGAAAGGAATCCACGTGAGCGAGCTTGACGTGCATAGCGGCTCGTACCGTGTTCCCCGATCCGAGGGTGCAGACCTCATCATCCGATGGGCGAGTGCCACCGATACCGGCCGAAAGCGCGAGGTCAATCAGGACGCCCTGATCGCCCGCTTCCCTCTGTTTGTTGTCGCCGATGGCATGGGCGGGCACGAGGCCGGCGAGGTTGCCTCCGCGGCGGTTGTTGATCACCTTGGGACCCTCCTGGACAGCGGTGCCACCGTGAGCCGGGAAAACCTGGAAAACTCCCTCCGCGGTGCGGTGCACCAGATGGCCGAGGCAGTTGGCCCGTCCGAGCTGGGCACGGGCACCACAATCACCGGCGTGGTGTATGCCGGTGCCGGCGCGGCCGAGAGTCAATGGTCGGTGCTGAACATCGGCGACTCGCGGGTTTACCGCCTCGCCGAGGGTCGTCTGGATCAGATCACCGTCGACCACTCGATCGTTCAGGAGCTGCTCTCCGCGGGGGCGATCAGCCCCGCCGAAGCCGAAAACCACCCGCACGGCAACGTGATTACCCGGGCGGTGGGCCTCAACGAGGACCCGATTCCCGACTACGTGACCGTACGCACCTCACCCGGGGCACGCTGGGTCGTCTGCTCCGACGGGCTGACCAAGGAGCTGACCGACTACGGAATCCAGCACTTCCTGGAGACCTCAGAGACCCCCGCCGATGCGCTGCTGGCCATGTTCACCGCCGCCCTCGGCAACGGTGGACGGGATAACATCTCGGCCATCGTGTTTGACGAGCTCCTCGACGACGCGAGTATCGCCGCCGAAACGCCCGGTACTCCCGAAACGCCCGGTACTCCCGAAACGCCCGGTACCCCCGAAACGCCCAGTACCCCGGAAGCCCCTGGTGCTCCTGCGGCCCACTCGGCTGTTTCCACTCAGGCGTTTGCCGAGGAGACAACCATCGAAGCGACCGCTCACGCCGCCGCCGACGGTGCCGCCGTGCCCGACACGGCCACCGAAGCGGCCCACCCCAGCGCCTCCTAGGCGCAAACGCCGCTCGAGCAGTCCCTCGCAGCGCCTGCGCCGAGGCGATAGCGTCGCTGCGGCATCGGTGCGCGCCCGCAAGGCGATGAACCGCACTGCGTCCCGCTAGCTGCGCTCGCGCCCGCTAGCGCAGCACTTCCGCCTGCGAGCGCTGTGCGCCTTCCCGCTAGCGGGGCTCCCGCCAGCTGGCGGCGCGCTCGCGTCCGCTGCTGCCCCGCTACGGGCGTGCGATCAGCGGGGAGACCCGGATGTCGCCGACGACCGCGCCGCCGCCGGAGAGGTGCAGCGGAAGGCGGGTGAGGGTTTCCGCGACGTCCGCGGGGTCCAGGGCACCGGCATCGGCCAGCAGCGTCAGGGCCACCAGGGCACCGGCCCGGGCGCTGCCGTCGAGGATCTTCACGGCGGCGGTGGTGCCATCGGGGGCCGAAACCACCATGACGCCCTCGGCACCGGTCTTGGCAAAGGCTCCGTGACGGTCGGCGATGATCGTGTCCGGGCGGCCGGGACCGTCGATGCCCCAGGCATCGGCCAGAACCGCGTCCACCAGGATGCCCGCGTTGCGGTACAGCGCGAACGGGGAGGAGGCCGAGGAGGTGCGAATCCGCGCGTATCCGCGCGCGAGTGCGGCCAGGGAAATCGCGAAGACCGGGGCACCGCAGCCGTCCACGCCGGTGGCAACCGGACGCTCGCCACAGAACCGCTCGATCACGTCCCGCACCTGCTGCTGAACCGGGTGCTGGGGATCCAGATAGCTCTCCACCGGCCAGCCGTTCTGCGCGCAGGCCAGCAGCATCGCCGCATGCTTGCCCGAGCACTCCATGTAGATCGGGGCGGGCTCGACATTGTCGCGAAGCAGCTCGGTGCGGGTCGCGTTATCGCGCGGCAGGGCGGGCGGGCACTGCAGGGCAGCCTCGGTCAGACCCGCCTGGGCGATCATGCTGCGCACCACCTGGATATGACGCTGGGTACCCGCATGGCTCGCGGTGGCCAGGGCGGCGGCGGCCGAGCGCAGACCCACGCCGGCGTTCATCATCGCGATCGCCTGGAACGGCTTGAGCGTGGAGCGGGGGAAGATCGGGGCATCGGGATCACCGATCGAGCGGACCACCTCGGCGTGCTGATTCAACACGATCGCCGAACCCGCATGACGGGACTCGACAAAGCCGCTTCTCACCACCTGCGCCAGCTCGACGGCGCGCGCGGCGCTAAAGGTTTCGGCACGAATCGGGGAGGCAGCTTCGGAAGTAGTCACCGATCCAGCGTACCCGGGATGATGGGCTCATGTCAGAATGACACCATGATCGGAGAACACAACTACCTCGTCCGGGTCACCTGGGACGGCAACCGCGGTACCGGCACAACCGGTTACCGAGACTACGATCGCGACCTGACGGTGCGAATTGACGGGAAACCCGACCTGCTGGGATCCTCCGATCGTCCGTTCCGTGGCAACCCCGCACGCTGGAACCCCGAGGACCACCTGCTGACCGCGCTCTCGGAGTGTCACCTCCTCAGCTACCTCCACGCGGCCGTGACCGCGGGTGTGGTGGTGACCGACTACGTGGATGAGGCACGTGGCACCATGCGCGAGGACAGACGCGGCGGGGGTGCCTTCACCGACGTCCTTCTCTCCCCGGTGGTCACCGTCGCCGACGCGAGCATGGTCGAGGCCGCCCACGCCGCCCACGCCGAGGCCAACCGGATGTGCTTCATCGCCAACTCGGTGAACTTCCCGGTGCGGCATGAGGCCACCATCCTGGTAGCCGGTGCCTCCGCCGAGCGGGACGCCTAAATCGGCGGCGAGCAACCCGCAGACACAAAACCCGCGTGCCCAGGGGCACGCGGGTTTTCGGTGGAACTAGAGGCGTTCGCGGCGCCACAGGGCGCGCTTGGCCTTCTCGATAATGTCGTGGGGCGGGGACTCGTTGTACTCGTTGGCGAGCTCCTGCTCGCTCAGCGCGTGAATCGCGGCCATGATCTCATCGGTGGCCAGGCGGCGAGCCCGACCGCTGTTGGCGGGACCGTGAACCGAGACATCGATCGGCTCACCGTAGCGGATCTTCACCTTGGCAAAGCGCGGGACCTTGGCACCAACCGGCATCATCTTATTGGTGCCGATCAGACCCACCGGAACCACCTTCGCCCCGGTGGTCAGCGCGAGCCAGGCCACGCCGGTGCGACCCTTGTAGAGGCGGCCATCCAGCGAGCGGGTGCCCTCGGGATAGATCGCAAACGCGTTGCCACCCTCGAGGATCTGGCGACCCTGTTCGAGCGCCTCCTGCGCCGCCTGTCCGGCACCGCGGCGCACGCCGACGGCTCCGATCGAGGTAAAGAACATCTTGGAGAACCAGCCCTTGATGCCGGTGCCCTCGAAGTACGCGGACTTGGCCAGGAACTGAACCCGCCGCGGTGCCAGGACCGGAATCACGATGCTGTCGATAAAGGAGAGGTGGTTGCTCGCGATGATCACGGGCCCCTCCAGCGGAACGTTCTTGGTGCCCTCGATCTTGACCCGGTACACCATCTTGGCGAGCGGAAACATGATCGCTCGGCCCAGGTGGTAGACAAAACCCGGGCGCTGAAGCGGCTCGTTCGGCGTGTTCTCGGTCATTAGATTGAGGGTACTAGGGTCCACATGCCCGCCGGGTTATGTTCTCGGCGCGGCGTTAACCTGGGGATTTCGTCCATCGGCAGTGCACATCTCAGCAACGTCGGGCAGACTGGTACGCGGTGGCATGTTCACATGCCCGTCGATCGCAGAGAAAGTTATCCGAGTGAAAATTCGTTCCAGCCTTGCCCTTGCCGCCGCGGTATCCGTCCTTCTGGTCGGCTGCACGAGCACCAACAACTCCGCCGAGGTCGAAAAGGGGTGTTTCACCTTCCCGACCGGCAAGCAGCTGGACTCGGCTAAGATCGGCGATAACTTCGGCAAGGAACCGAAGATCGACATTGCCAAGGGAACCAAGGTTGAGACCTCGCAGTCGCGCGTGATCGTCGAGGGTAAGGGCGAGAAGGTTCGTCCGAACGACACCGCCGTCGCCGACATCTCGCTCTACAACGCCACGACCGGCGAGTTCGCGTTCAAGGCCCCCTATAACGGCCAGGGCAGCAACTCGGTGCAGATCAACGAGCAGTTGATCGAGAGCATCAGCGCCGCCGTGGGTTGCCACACCGTCGGCTCGCGCGTGGCCGTGCTGGCCGCCCCCAAGGACCTGTTTGGTGCCCAGGGCAACGAGCAGCTGAAGATCGGTAAGGACGACTCGGTTCTGATCGTGGCCGACATCATCTCCAACGAGAAGGCCCCCAAAGCGCGCGAGCTCAAGGGTGACTACAAGGATGCTCCCAAGGTCGAGTTCCCCGGCAACGGTGAGGCCCCCAAGGTGACCCTGCCGGACACCAACCCGCCCAAGGAGCTGACCATCGAGGTGCTGGAGAAGGGTGACGGTCCGGTGATTGCCGAGACCGACGCTCCCAAGCTGCAGACCGTCGGCATCAACTGGAACACCGGTGCCACCTTCCAGAAGTTCGACTCGGTGCTCGACATCGCCGCCAACGGCTACGTGCCCGGGTTCTCCAAGGCGATCATCGGCCAGACCAAGGGCTCCAAGATTCTGGCGATCCTGCCCCCGGCCGACGGCTACGGTGCCGGCGGTAACGCCCAGGCCGGTATCGGTGGCAAGGACACCATCGTCTTTGTGATCGACATCGCAAAGGACTAGTTCGTGCGTAAGGTCATTATTCTCGGGTCGACCGGATCGATCGGCACCCAGGCCCTGGACGTGATCCGGGCCAATCGGGAACGCTTCGAGGTGGTCGGTCTGATCGCCGGAACCGACCGGGAAACCCTGGATGCTCAGGCGGCCGAGTTCGGTGTTGAGCACACCGGGCTCGGCGTCGCCGCCGCCGAGGAGATGATTCGGGACGTCGAAGCCGACGTGGTGCTCAACGGCATCACCGGTTCGATCGGCCTGGGACCAACCCTGGCCGCGCTGCGGGCGGGGCGCACCCTGGCGCTGGCCAATAAGGAGTCGCTGATCGTCGGGGGAGACCTGGTGAACGATCTGGCAGCTCCCGGGCAGATCGTCCCGGTGGACTCCGAGCACTCGGCGATCGCCCAGGCCCTGCGCGGCGGTGCCGCCCACGAGGTGCGCCGCCTGGTGCTCACCGCATCGGGCGGTCCGTTCCGCGGGCGCAGCCGCGAGTCGCTTGCGGGGGTTACCCCGGCCGAAGCGCTCGCGCACCCCACCTGGGATATGGGGCTCATGGTCACCACCAACTCCTCGACCCTGGTGAATAAGGGACTCGAGGTCATCGAGGCACACCTGCTGTTCGGTGTGCCCTATGACCGGATCGACGTGGCCGTGCACCCGCAGTCGATCGTGCACTCGATGGTTGAGTTCATCGACGGCTCGACCCTCGCCCAGGCCTCCCCGCCGGACATGCGTCTGCCGATCTCGCTCGGCCTGGACTGGCCGAACCGGGTCGCCGGGGTGGGGGCGCCGCTGGATTGGACCACCGCCCAGACCTGGACGTTTGAACCGCTGGATAACGCCGCCTTCCCGGCGGTCGAGCTGGCAAAGACCGTGGGGCGTGCGGGGCTGAGCTACCCGGCCGTGTACAACGCGGCCAATGAGCAGGCGGTTCTGGCCTTCCATGCGGGAGCCCTGGACTACCTGGGCATCATCGACACCGTGCGCGCGGTCGTGGAAAAGCATGAGGCCGAGGACGCGCTGACCCTGGAGTCGCTGGCCGAGGCCGAGCGCTGGGCCCGGGCCACCGCGGATGCGCTGATCGCCGGTTAGTCGCGCGGATCGTCGGCGGGCACGCGCCCGCCCTCGGGCCCGGCGGGTAACAGCACCGCCGGCAACACAAAGCCGGTCACCTCCCATGGAGGTGACCGGCTTTTGTGTGTGTACTAGGCGCCGTAGCCGTGCTCGCGCAGGGCCTGACGCGCCTCCTCGGCCACGTCGAAGGGACGTTCCACGCCGTCCACATCGCGGTAGTCCTGGGAGGCCAGCCCGCACCAGAGGATCGTGTCGGTGGCGCCCGCTCGCTCGACCGCCGCGCGAATCGCCTTTTCGGGGTTGGGAACCTCGAGAATGCGGTCGGCGGTTACCCGGGTACGCGCCCCGGCGATCAGCGCCGCGCGAATCTCGCCCGGGTTCTCCAGGCGGCTGTGATGGTCGGTGATGATCAGCAGGTCGCTGCCGTCGGCGGCCGCGGCCCCCATATCGCCGCGCTTGCTGGCATCGCGGTCTCCATCGGCCCCGGCGATCATGATGACCTTGCCCGCGGTGACCTGACGAACCGCATGCAGCGACTTTTCGATCGCATCGGGGGTGTGCCCCGAATCCACAAACACGGTGGGTCCGCTCTCGCCCGAGACTCGCACCAGGCGGCCGGGCAGCTGGGCGTTGATCTGACCATCGGCGGCCAGCGCGCTGCCGATCGTGGCGAGCGACAGCCCGGCCTCGGCGAGCATCGCGATGGCCAGGCCGGCGTTGGAGGCCATATGGGCACCGATCAGCGGAATACGGGTGCGCAGCGCGCCGAGGGCCGGGTGGTCCACCCGGAACTCGGTAAAGCGCGGGTTTTCGTTCTCGATGGTGACCATCCAGTCGGCCACGATACCTGGGGCCAGGACTCCGGTGGTGCCGATCGTGGTGACCGGGATTCGCGCGCCATCACGCACAGCGAGGCCCGCCGGGGTGTCCAGGCAGACCACCGCGCGGCGCGCATACTCGGGGGTGAAGAGCTCCTGCTTGGCGGCGAGGTAGTTGTCCATCGTGCCGTAGTCATCGAGGTGGTCGTGGCTGAGGTTGGTGAAGCCCACCACGTCAAAGTGCACGCCGTCGATGCGGTGCCGGGTGAGTGCGTGCGCGGACACCTCGATGATCGCCGCATCCACGCCGGCCTCGATCATCGTGCCCAGCAGCGCGTGCACCTCGGGTGCCTCGGGGGTGGTGAGGTGGCTGATGACCGCCTGATCGCCGATGCGGCGCTCGGCGGTCGAGCTGAGTCCGGTGATCAGACCCAGCTGGCGCATGATCGCGTCGAGGAAGTGGGCGGTGGAGGTTTTGCCGTTGGTTCCGGTGATGCCCAGGGTGAGCGCGTGCAGATCCGCGGTGCCGTACACGCGTCCGGCGAGCTTACCGGCGAAGGAGCGGGGGTTCTCGGTGGTCACCAGCAGCGGCAGGTCCACGTTCTTCTCCCGCACCAGGGCCGCGCCGGCCGCATCGGTGAGAATCGCCACGGCCCCGCGCTCGCGTGCCTGATCGGCGAAGGCCGCCCCGTGGAATCGTGCCCCGGGTACACCGAGGAACAGGTCTCCGGGCTCGACCTCGGCGGCGGACATGCTCACGCCGCGCGCGCTGATCTCGCCGCCGTGATCATCGGGGCCGGGTTCGCCGGGCACGAGGGTCACAATCTCGCTCAGGAGTTCGGTCAGTGGCAGGGATACACGCTGTTGGGGTCTCACCCGTCTATCGTCTCACGCGCGGGCGATTTCGCGCGGGCGCTCGCCGAATGCGGGGGCGTCCGGTCCGCGACCCGGATCGAAAGTGTGTGCATAAGGAACGCACAGCCGATCATCCAGGTTTTCCCAGCGCTGTGCGGGGTAGGGTTATCTGGTGATTACGGTCTTGCTCTACATCCTTGGCATCGTGGTGATCCTGATCGGTCTCGCGATCTCGATCGGTCTCCACGAGGTCGGCCACCTGCTGCCCGCGAAGCTGTTCGGGGTCAAGGTGACCCAGTACATGGTGGGCTTTGGCAAGACCATCTGGTCGCGCAAGAAGGGCGAGACCGAGTACGGCGTCAAGATGCTGCCCCTGGGTGGTTACATCTCGATGATCGGGATGTTCCCGCCCGGCAAGGATGGCAACGTCCGCGACTCGACCACCGGCTTCCTGCAGACCCTCTCGGATGAGCGGCCCACTCTGCGCCGCGGCCACGGCGAGACCGAACTCGACGATCAGACCGCCGCGGATACCGTGACGCCTTCGGCCGAGGAGCTCGCCCAGGCGAACCTGCCCGCCGACGCTACGGTGCCCGACGGACGCCGCCGCTTCTTTGATCAGTTGGTCCAGGACGCCCGCGATTCCAGCGCCGAGACCATCGGCGAGGGGGAGGACCACCGCGCGTTCTACCGCCTGCCGGTCTGGAAGCGGATCATCATCATGCTGGGTGGTCCGCTGATGAACCTGTTCCTGGCGGTGCTGTTTATGTCGATCGTGGTGATGGGTTTCGGACTGCCGCAGTCCTCCACCACGATCGAAACCGTCAATGCCTGCGTGGTGCCCGCCGGGTCCACGGCCACCGAGTGTGGTCCGGATTCGGCCCCGTCGCCCGGTGCCGAGGCCGGGCTCAAGCCCGGGGACAAGCTGGTGTCGCTGGACGGCACCGCGATCACCTCCTGGACCCAGGCCACCGAGATCATCCGGGTGTCCCCGGGCAAGACCCTCAACCTGGTGGTGGAGCGCAAGGGTGCCGAGGAAACCCTCAAGCTCACCCCCCTGCTGACCAAGCGCTATGTGGTGGATGCCCAGAACCGCCCGGTCAAGGAGGCCGATGGGAAGTACAAGACCGAGGAGGTCGGGTTTGTGGGCATCGGCCCGGGCACCGAGACCGTGCAGGGCTCCTTCGGGGATGTGTTCCCGCTGATCGGCAACAACATCGGGGCCGTGGCCAACACGATTGTGCACCTGCCGCAGCGTCTCTACGACGTGGCCGTGGCCGCATTCGGTGGTGGCGAGCGTGACCCCAACGGTCCGCTGAGCGTGGTGGGTGTGGGCCGGATCGCCGGTGAGGTGGTCTCGAATCACAACATCACCGACAGTAATAAGGCGGCCTTCGTTTTCAACCTGCTGGGCTCGCTGAACGTCGCGCTGTTTGCGTTCAACCTGATCCCGCTGACGCCGCTGGATGGTGGCCACGTGGCCGCCGCCCTCTGGGAGGGGTTGCGTCGTCGCATCGCCAAGCTATTTGGCCGACCGGATCCCGGACCCGTGGATGCGGCCAAGCTGATGCCGCTGACCATGGCCGTGGCCGGGATCTTCCTGGTGATGACGGTGCTGCTGGTGTTCGCCGACCTGGTCAACCCGGTTCGTTTCTAACCCCGGGTTTGCATACCGATCGTTCGCTCTGGGCGTGCGATCGTGGCCCCAAGCTGAGTGCCATCCGGGAGTTTGACGGGGGTGAGGGCGTAAGATATCGACGTGGCTGCAATTAATCTAGGTCTTCCCAAGGTTCCCGAAACCCTCGCTCCGCGACGCAAGTCGCGGCAGATCAAGGTCGGTAAGGTCCTCGTGGGCGGTGACGCTCAGGTGAGCGTCCAGTCGATGACCACAACTCCGACAACCGATATCAACGCAACCCTGCAGCAGATCGCCGAGCTCACCGCGAGCGGATGCGACATCGTGCGGGTCGCCGTGCCGAGCCGGGACGACGCCGCGGCGCTGCCGATCATCGCGATGAAATCGCAGATTCCGGTCATCGCGGACATTCACTTCCAGCCGAACTACGTGTACCAGGCCATCGACGCCGGGTGCGCCGCGGTTCGCGTGAACCCGGGTAACATCCGGAAGTTTGACGACCAGGTGGGCGAGATCGCCCGTCGCGCCAAGGCCGCCGGGGTTTCGCTGCGGATCGGTGTGAACGCCGGATCGCTCGACCCGCGCCTGCTGCAGAAGTACGGCAAGGCCACCCCCGAGGCGCTCGTGGAGTCGGCCGTATGGGAGGCCAGCCTCTTCGAGGAGCACGACTTCCACGACTTCAAGATTTCGGTCAAGCACAACGACCCGATCGTCATGGTCAAGGCCTACCGCCTGCTGGCGGAGCGGGGCGACTGGCCGCTGCACCTCGGTGTGACCGAGGCCGGACCCGCCTTCCAGGGCACCATCAAGTCCGCGACCGCGTTCGGCATCCTGCTGGGTGAGGGCATCGGCGACACCATCCGCGTCTCGCTGTCGGCCCCGCCGGCCGAGGAGGTCAAGGTGGGTCTGCAGATCCTGCAGTCGCTGAACCTGCGCGAGCGCAAGCTGGAGATCGTCTCCTGCCCGAGCTGTGGCCGTGCCCAGGTGGACGTCTACACGCTCGCCGAGCAGGTCACCGAGGGCCTGAAGGACATGAGCGTTCCGCTGCGCGTGGCCGTCATGGGCTGCGTCGTGAACGGTCCCGGTGAGGCTCGCGAGGCGGACCTCGGCGTCGCCTCCGGTAACGGCAAGGGCCAGATCTTCGTCAAGGGTGAGGTCATCAAGACCGTGCCCGAGGCGCTCATCGTCCCGACCCTGATCGAGGAGGCCAACCGCCTCGCCGCCGCAATGCCGGTGGCCGAGGGCGGCGGCACCGGTAACGTGCAGGTCATGGTGGGCCCCAAGGGCTAACCCTCCCTCGTCATCACAAAACCCGCGCCCTCCGAGGAGGGCGCGGGTTTTGTAGTTTTGAGGAAACACCGGACCCGGAGCGCGGCCCGGCGCGCTAGCATGGGAACGTGGTTACGCGACTTTCAAACTATTTCCTTCGTACGCTCCGTGAAGACCCCTCCGATGCGGAGGTGAAGAGCCATCGACTGCTAGTGCGCGCCGGATATATCCGACGCCAGGCTCCGGGCATCTTCGCCTGGCTGCCACTGGGGCTCAAGGTAAAGGCGAAGGTTGAGGCGATCGTCCGCGAGGAGATGGCCGCCGCCGGTGCCCACGAGGTGCACTTCCCCGCGCTGCTGCCGCGCGAGCTGTACGAGGCGACCGGTCGCTGGAACGAGTACGGCGAGAACCTGTTCCGCCTGAAGGACCGCAAGGGCACCGACATGCTCCTCGCTCCGACCCACGAGGAGGCCTTCACCGCGCTGGTCAAGGACCTTTACGGCTCCTATAAGGACCTCCCGGTCACCCTGTACCAGATCCAGGACAAGTACCGCGACGAGGCACGGCCCCGCGCCGGCCTGCTGCGCGGCCGTGAGTTCACGATGAAGGATGCCTACTCTTTCGACCACACCGACGCCGGCCTCGAGGCCAGCTACCAGGTGCAGCGTGACGCCTATGAGCGCATCTTCACCCGCCTGGGACTCGAATACGTCATCGTGAAGGCCGACGCCGGTGCGATGGGTGGCTCGCGCTCCGAGGAGTTCCTGCACCCGACCGTGATCGGTGAGGACACCTTCGTCCGTTCCGCCGGTGGGTACGCCGCGAACGTCGAAGCCTACGTCACCGAGGTGCCCGCCGAGATCGCGATCGAGGGTCAGCCCGCCGCCTCGGTGTTTGACACCCCGGACAGCGAGACCATCGAGAAGCTCGTGGCCGCCGCCAACGCCGACCACCCCCGTGCCGATGGCCGTGAGTGGACCGCCGCCGACACCCTGAAGAACGTCGTGCTCAAGCTCACCAACCTCGACGGCTCGACCGAGCTGCTCGTGATCGGTCTGCCCGGCGACCGCGACGTGGACCTCAAGCGTGTCGAGGTGGCCGTGGCCCCCGCCGATGTTGACCCCGCCGAGGCCGAGGACTTCGCCAAGAACCCGGGCCTGGTCAAGGGTTACATCGGCCCGTGGTCGCCCGCCGGTGCCGTGCTCGGTGAGGAATCCGCCACCAAGATCCGCTACCTGCTGGACCCCCGTGTGGTGTCCGGCACCAGCTGGATCACCGGTGCCAACGAGGCCGGAAAGCACGTGTTCGGCCTGGTCGCCGGCCGCGACTTCACCGCCGACGGCACCATCGAGGCCGCCCAGGTTCTCGCCGGCGACCCCGCACCCGACGGCTCCGGTCCGGTCGAGCTCGCTCGCGGTGTGGAGATCGGTCACGTCTTCCAGCTTGGTCGCAAGTACGCCGAGGCCCTGGGCCTCAAGGTGCTCGACGAAAACGGCAAGCTGGTGACCGTCACCATGGGTTCCTACGGCATCGGTGTGACCCGTGCCCTGGCCCTGCTGGCCGAGCTGAACTCCGATGATAAGGGCCTCGCCTGGACCCCGGAGATCGCCCCGTTCGACCTGCACATCATCGCCACCGGTAAGGACGCGGCCGTCTTCGACGCCGCCGAGACCGCCGTGGCCGACCTGGAAAAGCACGGCTTCGACGTGCTCTACGACGACCGACCCAAGGTGTCCCCGGGCGTCAAGTTCGGCGACGCCGAGCTGCTGGGCGTCCCCACCATCGTGATCTTCGGCCGCGGCGTTGCCGACGGCGAAGCCGAGCTGTGGGACCGTCGCACCGGCGAGCGTACCCCGATCAAGATCGAGGAGCTCACCGCCGCCCTGGTGGCCGCCCGCGGCTAAGCCTGCGCGATACCACAAGCGACCATCCCACCCAATCGGGTGGGATGGTCGCTTGTGTTTTCCGGAGATGATTTTCAACTAGCGCGGTGCGACCGTGTATGTTATGTTTGCAAAACGCAAATCGGTTTGCAAACATTTATCGGTGTTGATTTGTGAGTATTTCAGGAGTAATTCTGGAAATATGAGGTGGCGCAGGTGCCATGAATGCAAACCGGTTGCGCATCCACACACTCTTCAAGGAGCACACATGCATGATGTTCTGGACCCCCGCGACCTCGTCCTCGACGAGGCCGAGCAGCGCGCGCACAGCGGCTACGACGTGGGCACCCGTGAAACCGACGCCCGCGCCGCCGCAGCCGCGAACGACCTCGACGCGCTCGCCGCCATTGCCGATGCCCTCGCGTCCCTGCCGCTCTCGAACAGCTGGACCTACGTTGAGCCGGACGATGAGGACGAGCTGCTGGCCCTCGCCGACTCCGCCCCCGCGCTGCCGATCGCGGAGGCCGAGATCCCCGAGCGCCTCCGCGGTGCCTGGCTGGGCCGTACGGTCGGAAACACGATGGGCAAGCCCGTTGAGGGAATGAGCCCGGAGGACGTTCGCACCTACCTCACCGCCGGCGGCGACTGGCCACAGACCGGCTACGTCAACCTCGTGGAACCCCACCCCGCCGGCGTCGGGCCGCTGCACCCCTCGGCCCCGGAATCCGCAGCGGGAACCTTCACTGATGTGCCGCGCGATGACGACATCGACTGGACCATCCTCGCGCTGTTCCTGCACGAGCGCTACGGCAGCGCACTCACCACGGAGGACATCGCCCGCGAGTGGCTCGACCGTCTGCCCTTCACCCAGACGTTCACGGCCGAGCGCGCCGCGTATCGCAACCTCATTCAGGGCCGTCCGCTGAGCGAAACCGCGACCCACGTGAACCCCTACCGTGAGTGGATTGGCGCGCTCATCCGCGGCGACTTCTTCGGCTACATTCACCCGGGAAACCCCGCCGCAGCGGCCCGCGCCGCGCTGGTGGACGCCCGCCTCAGCCACGTCAAGAACGGCATCTACGGTGAGCAGTGGGCGGCGGCACTCGTGGCGGCCGCGTTTGCTACCGCGGATGCGCGTACCGCGCTGGAGTCGGCCCAGGCCGTGGTTCCGGCCGGTTCTCGCCTCGCCGAGGCCACCCGGGGCATTCTCGATCTGCACGCGAGCGGTGCGGATCACGACGAGGCGCTGGCCTGGATCGCCCTGCACCTGGGTCACTACAACTGGGTGCACACGATCAACAACGCAGCTATTATCGCCGCGGGCCTGCTCTGGGGTACCACCTTCACCGACGCCGTGGCCAAGACGATTGCCGGCGGAAACGACACCGATTCCAACGGTGCTACCGTGGGCAGCGTGTACGGAGCCCTGCACGGGGTCGCCTCGATTCCCGCCGAACTCGTGGGTACCACCCACGTGCACGTTCGAAGCGCCGTGGGCGGCTTCGACTCCATCACCGTGGACGACCTCGCCGCCCGCACCCTGGCGGTACGCGCTCAGCTGGGTAGCCGGGGATGAACCCGCTCCCGCTGATCATCGATACCGACCTGGGGCTCGGCGACCCCGGTAGCGTCATCGATGACGGCCTGGCGGTAGCGCTCGCACTGGCCTCACCCGAGCTTGAGGTCCTGGGCCTGACCACCGTCAACGGCAACGTTGGCGGTGGCAGCGCCCACCGGCTGAGCGAGGCGCTGCTGCGTCGCCTCGGCCGTCCCGACATTCCCGTGATCGCCGGGGCAGACCGCCCCCTCAAGCGGGAGATGAGCGAGGTGTGGGCGTTGTTTGGACAGGACCCGACCGAGCGTGAATCCGTCCTCGACGGGGTCCCATCGGACGGGGACGCCGCGCGCTGGCTGGTCGAGCGTGTTGCCGAACGACCGGGGGAGATCACCATCGCGGCCATCGGTCCGCTGACAAACATCGCCCGGGCAATCCATACCGACCCGGCGTTCGCGCACAACGTGCGTGAAATCGTCACGATGGCGGGAAACGCCACCGGATACATCATCCCCGGGATCGAGGTTAGTGCCGACTTCAACGTCGCGGTTGACCCCGATGCCTTCGCCGAGGTGCTGGCCGCGGGGATCCCCCTCCGTGCTATCGGGATCGACCAGACCAGCCGTGTATTCCTCACCCGCGCCGACGCGGAAGACCTCCGCTCCGCGGCGCCCGCCGGAAGCCGCGTGGCCTGGCTCGCCGACCGCATTGACGGGTGGCTGGACGTCCTCGCGCGGGGCGCGTTTGGCGAGCCCGGCGAGCCCTGCCTTCTCCATGATCCGCTGGTAATCGCCGCGCTAATCCGCCCGGACACCTGTCACTTCACCCCGCAGCGGGTTTCGGTGGATTCTACCGGCAACTCGCTCACCCAGCTTCCCCTTATCGCCTCCGACGAAACCGGCCCACCCACCGGCCGAGCCCGTTTCGCCGCCGCCACGGACACCGATGTGCCTGGCTTCCACGCGCTCTTTCGCGAGCGCCTGGTCTCCCCGTAACACCTCTTTGAGAACGAAGGGCAATGATGCTCACCACTTTGTCGACCCCTCGAGGTCGAGTATGTCCCCGCGGAGCACTCCGATGAGCCGCCGCGCACTCTGGCGCGGCACCCTCGCACTCGCTGCGGCCGCCGCGATTATTGTGCCGCTCAGCGCCTGCAGCACCGACCCGGAGGGTGCGGGCAAAACCACCATCGAGCTGTTCCAGAACAAGACCGAGGCCATCGGTACCGTCAATAAGCTGATCGCCGAGTTTGAAAAGACCCACCCGAAGATCCGGGTGATTCAGACCTCGGTGCAGGACTCGGTGACCGTGCTGAAGTCGCGCCTGGCCAAGGAAAATCCGCCGGACCTCATCGCGCTGAACGTGAGCGCCTACTACGATCTGGCGCAGGCAGAGGTCCTCAAAGACCTCTCCAAGACCGAGGCGTTCGCCGCCGTCTCGGACACCTCCTCGCTCGAGTACATGCGGGAGGCCGGCCAGACGAAACAGGACCTCGCGGTGCCGTGGGCCACCAACGCCCAGACGGTGTTTTACAACGTGGATGAGTACAACAAGTACGGTCTCTCCGTGCCCACCACCTGGGCCGAGTTCATCCACAACGCGCAGGTGATCAAGGACGCGCACGGTGTGCCCTTTAGCTTTGGCTGGAAGGACAACTGGAGCTCGATGGCGCTGGTGAACTCCGTGGTGGCCTCGGGGAAACCGGTGGATCTTCTGGCCCAGTTGCAGCAGGGTAAGACCACGTTTGAGACTCAACCGCAGTGGAAGATCGCGACCGCGGCAATGCTGGATCTCAAGAAGTTTGCCCAGCCGGACCCCTGGGGTGCGAACTACGACACCTCGCTCGCGAACTTCGCCAACGGTGACAGCGCGATGTACGTGGATGGCACCTGGGCGATCCCCACCATTCGGCAGTCCAACCCCGATCTGAAGTTTGGTGTGTTTGTGATGCCGAGCCCGGACCCCGCCGCCGAGACAAAGGCACCAGCCGGTCCCGACTCCTTCCTCTCGATCTCGAGTGATACGAAGCACCCGGTGGAGGCCCAGGAGTTCCTGGACTTCCTGTTGAGTGCCCCGGCTCAGAAGACCTACGCGGACGGGCAGTCGCTCTTTTCCGTGCGCGGAGACGTGAGCTCGGACGATCCGCTCATGGAGCAGCTCAA
The DNA here is from genome assembly GCF_014522285.1 of Mycetocola sp. JXN-3. GTDB lineage: Bacteria > Actinomycetota > Actinomycetes > Actinomycetales > Microbacteriaceae > Mycetocola > Mycetocola saprophilus. The sequence goes on along the minus strand of NZ_CP041635.1, from coordinate 2,533,259 downwards.
GACCGAGTGGATTGATACGCGCAAAACCGCAACGTACTCCGACGGGTACTTTTTCGGCGGCACCAACTATCGCGCGATCACCTGGACCTACCTCAACTCCGGCAAGCAGACCGCCTTCCTCCGTGCGCTCGACAGGGACTTCGCCACCTACGGACTTCGGCCCGGTAACTAGGGCGCGTGCCCACCCAGAAAGGGTTTAACGATGAAAACGAGCTCTCGGGCCGCGCTAATCATGGCGCTGCCGGCCGTTGTTCTCTTCTTTGTGTTCAACACCATCCCCACCATCCAGGGCGTGTTCTACTCCTTCACCAATAGCCGCGGATACGGCAAGTGGAATTTTGTGGGCCTGGATAACTATGTGCGCCTGTTCGGTGATGCCGACATCCTGCACAGCTATCTCTTCACCTTCCAGTTTGCGATTGTCTCGACCATCGCCGTCAACATCATCAGTATTCTGCTGGCACTCGCACTGAGTGCAAACATCAAATTCCGCTCGTTCATGCGCAGCGTGTACTTCTTCCCCGCCGTGCTCTCGGTGATCGTGGTGAGCTACATCTTCAACACGATCTTCTCCTCCGGGCTGCCGCAGATTGGTGAGGCCCTGGGGATCCCCGGGCTCGCCACCAACATTCTCGGCAGTGAGGACACCGCGTGGATTGGCATCGTGGTTGTCAGCGTGTGGAAGGCCTGTGCCACCACCACTGTGATCTATATTGCCGGTCTACAGACCATTCCCGAGGAGGTTGTTGAGGCTGCGCTGCTCGACGGGGCGGGGGCCTGGAAACGCTTCTGGAGCATCACCTTCCCGCTGATCACCGCGTTCTTCGTGATCAATATGGTGCTGAGCTTCAAAGACTTCCTGCAGGTGTTTGACCAGATCGTCGCGTTGACCGCCGGCGGCCCGGGAACCTCCACCCAGTCCATTTCCTTCCTCATCTACAAGGCCGGTTTTGCCGGCGGCGAGTTTGGATATCAGTCGGCCAACGCCGTGATCTACTTTGTGGTCATCGCCGTGCTCTCTCTGTTCCAGCTTCGCATTCTGCGCCCGAAGGGACGTGCCTCATGAACTCGACGCGAGCGAGCAAAATCTCCAGCTGGTTGATGACCGGTCTGCTGGCCATCGGTGCCCTCACCATCGCCGTCCCGATGTACTTCACCGTAGTCACCGCACTCAAGACTCCGAGTGAAATGCGCGGAAATCTCTGGGCATTGCCGCAGCACTGGGAGTGGGGAAACTTTGCCCAGGCCATTCAGATGACCAACTTCTTCGGGGCGCTGGGGAACAGCCTGCTGGTGACGGTGTTCTCGGTGGGAATCGTCATTGTGACCAACTCCATGGTCGGCTACGCGATTGCGCGCAACCTGCATAAGCGCCTGTACAAGGGCATCTTCATCTACTTCCTCACCGCGCTGTTTATCCCGTTCCCCATCGTGATGCTGCCGCTGGTGAAGGAGATGGCGTTCCTGGGGCTCGATAACCTAGTGGGTCTGATCATTCTTTACGTGGTCTACAACCTCTCCTTCAATGTGCTGCTGTACGTGGGGTACCTCTCCACGGTGCCGGTGGAGTTGGAGGAGGCCGCGATGATCGACGGGGCTGGGCCGTTCACAACCTTCTGGAAGGTGATCTTCCCGCTGCTGGGACCGGTGAATGCCACCGTGGCAATCCTGACCGGGCTCTGGGTATGGAATGACTTCCTGCTCCCGCTCGTGATGCTGAGCGATCAGGGAAGCTTCACCCTTCCGCTGGTGCAAAATGTGTTCCAGGGACAGTTCACCACGCAGTACAACCTGGCGTTCTCGTCCTATATCCTCGCGCTGACTCCGATGCTGATCATCTACCTGATCTTCCAACGCTGGATCATTGGCGGGGTGATGCGCGGCGCGATCAAGTAGTGGGCGCACCGGGGCCGGGCGCGAGTTGACGTGCCCGGCCCCGGTGCCCTACCGTCGAAATCACAAACTAGTTTGCCGAGTGCTTCCGTGCGGGACCTCGGGGAGGGACGGGCATGAGCGCAGCGGACACATCGGCAAAGGATTCGCGTCGGCCGGACGGGTCGATCGTCACCATCGCCGATGTTGCGGCGGCGGCCGGGGTGAGTAAAACCACCGTCTCACACGTGCTCTCCAGTAAGCGTCCGGTTTCGGCGGCCACGCGGCGCACGGTGGAACGGGTCATGGCCGAGCTGGGTTTTCAGCCCAATTTCTTCGCCCGGGTGCTCAACGGTAACCGTAGCGCGACCATTGCGCTGATCGCGCAGGACATCACGAATCCGTTTTATCCCTCGCTGGCGCGGGGACTACAAAAGGCCGTGTCGGCGAGTGGGCACGTGGTGATGCTGTTTGATGGGGACGCCGGTCCCGCGGCAATCGGCACCTTCATCGAGGATGCCATTCAGCGTCGGGTCGACGGCGTGGTGGTGGCCGTGGCCGACATCGATGAGCACACGTCGGCGCTGCTGCGCGCCCAGATTCCGGTGGTCGCGGTGGGGTCGTTTGTTTCGCACCTCGACATCGACTGGGTGACTGCGGACGATGTGCGCATCGCCGAGGACGCGGTCGCCCGGCTGGCCTCGACTGGGCATACGCGCATCGCGACCATTTCCGGTCCGCGCTCGCAGCCTCCCGCGGCCCCGCGCCTGGCGGGATTCGAGTCGGGTCTGCGCGCCGCGGGTCTGGAGGCTCCGGTGGCGCATCTGGCCGAGGGGGACTGGTCTCGCGCCAGCGGTTTTGCGCGGATGACCGAGCTTCTGGCGGCGGATCCCGCCCCCACTGCGGTGTTCTGTGCCAACGATCTGATGGCCATTGGCGCGGTCGATGCGGTGCGTCAGGCGGGGCTGCCCGCCGAGGCCGTCGCAATCATTGGCGTGGACGACATCGATGCCGCGAGCCTCATCACGCCCGCACTGACCACCGTGCGTATCCCGGCTGAGGAGATCGGACGTGCGGCGGGAGAGCTCCTGCTGCACCGCATCGACAGCGGAACCGAGAACGGCTCGCCCCGGCACGTTTCGGTGCAGCACCGGCTGATTCTGCGCGAGTCCGCCTAGGGTGGGAAAATGGCCGCCGCTCCGTTCGGAGCGGCGGCCATTGTGGAGTGCGGGTTAGGCTGCGGCGGCCACCTCGGGGGAGGGGGTGGTGAGGCGGCGGGCGGAGATCATCATGACCAGGAAGATCAGCGTGTATGAGACCGCGCCAACCAGCAGCGCCGTGCGTATGCCCGAGCCGGTGGTGATCGCACCGAGGATCGGGGCCGCGCCACCCTGGAAGACGTAGCCGATCAGGTACCCACCGGAGACCATGCTGGCGCGGTGTTTGGGGGCGGCGAAGCGAGTGAGGATGGTCAGCCCGGCCGTGAACGAGAGACCGTAACCGAGCCCGGCGAGGGCCGAGGCCACAAAGTACAGGGCCAGGCTCGGGACGCTGCCGGTCAGATCAAACAGCCACAGCCCGATGATCAGGGTGATTCCGGCGGTGAAGGTCAGCGAGCGCACGTGCCAGGTGCGGGTCAGTAGGGATCCGGCGGCCACCATGACCGGGAAGATCGCCATCAGGGATCCGGTGACCAGGGCGTTGTTCGAGCCGGCCAGGGTGTGCGCGATCTGTGCGCCCAGCGGGAGGATCAGCGCGCCGCACAGGTAGGCGGCGCTGATCGTGATCGCCCCGATCCCAAACAGCTTGCGCGAGCCTCGGGGGATCGCGATCGGGCGCACCCGCCAGCGTCCGGCGGGCTCGGCGGGGTTGTGGCGCGGGAGGGCGGTCGCGAAGACAAAGACCACCAGGGTTACCGCGGCCAGCACAAAGAAGTTGAGGTGCAGTGGCAGGGGTGCGTACTGAATCAGCGCGCCGCCGACCAGGGTCGAGAGGGCGAGGCCCACGGCGGTCGCGGTGGTGGTAACCGAGCCCGCGCTCTCCTTCTTGCCCGGGGCCGCGAACTCAACCATCGCCACGCTCGCCGGGCTGAGGGCCAACCCGACGCCGGCCCCGATGAACAGCCGGGCGATGATCAGCCAGGCGTAGCCCGGGGCGAAGGCGAACACCAGGGTGCCGATGATCTGGGCCCCGAGGCCCAGCAGGATCGTGTTGCGGCGGCCGATGTAGTCGGAGAGGTTGCCGAAGAGGACCAAGACCACGATCAGCATGGCCGGGTAGGCCGAGAAGATCCAGGTGGCGTCCGCGGAGCTGATGCCCCACTGCGCCTCGTAGAGCGGATAGGCGAGGGTGGGTGCGGCGCTGGACCAGAGCGCGAGGGCCGCGACGGCGGCCGCGGTCCAGAAGCTGGCGCGGGATGACAGGGTGGGCATGGTGTCCTAACAAACGAGTGCTGAGTAGTAAAAAACAATCTAGATCACCTAAGTAGATTTTTGCAACTCAGGTGGGTAAACTTTTTGTTATGACCGGCCACACGCAGTCCCCAGATCCCACGCTCGACCCCGAGCTGTGCCCCGTTCACCGCAGCCTGGAAATCGTCGGTGATCGCTGGACCATGCTCATCCTGCGCCGCGCCCTGCTGCGCGGGACCACCCGCTTTGCGGACTTCCGCGACGGCCTGCACATTGCCCCGAACATCCTCACCGACCGTCTCGGCAAGCTCGTGGATGAGGGAATCATGGAGCGCCACGGCTACCGGGAGCCAGGCTCGCGCGAGCGCTTCGAGTACGTGCTGACCGAGGCCGGACGCGAGTTCAATATGCTGGTGAGCGCGCTCGCCGGCTGGGGTGCCAAGAATCGGCCCCTGGAAAACAGTCGTCGGGTGGATGCCTATACCCTGGATGATCAGCGGCCGGTGGAGCTGGCCTACGTGACCCCGGAGGGGGAGCGGGTGGATCCGCAGCGGGTTTCCACCCGTAGACGGGATCTCGGAGAGAATCCGCGCTAGCCGTTGAATCACGCAGGTTCCCGTTGATGAATACCGAGTTGCGGGGAAACCTAATCAGCGGATCGTCCAGGTAACGCATTGGAACGGGCATGTTTTTTGCCCGCTTCGAGCCCTAATCTCCTGGGTATGAGCCACACAAACCCACGCTTTCCCCTCCCCGAAATCCCCTCCGACCAGCGCAGTGCCGCGGTTGCCGGATGGAGCGAGCCGGTGGAGCTGCCCACGTACCTGCCCGGAACCCCCGAACGCCTGCCCGCGTTCCTGGAGAATCGTGTCTACCAGGGATCCTCGGGGCGGGTGTATCCGCTACCCTTCATCGAATCGGTCAGCCACGAGGCCACCACCGAAACCTGGCAGGCCCTGCACCTGGAAAACCGCTATCTGCGCCTGGTGATTCTGCCCGAGCTCGGCGGCCGCGTCCACATCGCCGTGGACAAGCTCACCGGCAAGGACCTGTTCTATCGCAACGACGCGATCAAGCCCGCCCTGGTAGGACTGGCCGGCCCCTGGATTTCCGGCGGCATCGAGTTCAACTGGCCCCAGCACCACCGCCCGGGAACCTTCCTGCCGATGGACTGGAGCATCGAACACGAGGAAGATGGCTCGATTACCGTCTGGTGCTCGGACCACGATCCCTTCGCCCGAATGAAGGGCATGCACGGCATCCGGCTGCGCCCGGACAGCGCGGTCATCGAGGCGCGCGTGCGCGTCTTCAACCGCACCGACACCACCCAGACCTTCCTCTGGTGGGCGAATGTCGCGGTGCGGGTGCACGATGAGTATCAGTCCTTCTTCCCCGCCGACGCCCACGTGGTTGCCGACCACGCCAAGCGCGCCGCCACCGCGTTCCCCGCCGCCGACGAGCCCTACTACGGCATCGACTACGCGGCCCGGGCGCGGGTCGGGGATCCCGAGTTCATCGCCGAGGACGCCGACCGCATCGACTGGTATCGCAACATCCCGGTGCCCACCTCCTATATGTGTGTGGCCAGCGGGGACGACTTCTTCGGGGGCTATGACCACCACACCGGCCTCGGCTTCGCCCACATCGCCGACCACCACGTGTCGCCGGGCAAGAAGCAGTGGACCTGGGGAACGGCGCCGTTTGGTCGCGCCTGGGACGCCAACCTCAGCGACGACTCCGAGCCCTATGTGGAGCTGATGGCCGGGGTCTACACCGACAACCAGCCCGACTTCACCTTCCTCACCCCGGGGGAGACCAAGACCTTCAGCCAGTTCTGGTTCCCGTATCACGGCATCGGACCGCTGACTCAGGCGAACACCGAGGCGGCGATCCGACTGAGCATCGAGGGGGAGGGTGCCGAGCGCAACGCCGTCATCGGTGTTGCCAGCACCGGCGTGCGTGAGCGCGTTCGGATTGCCCTGGTGGACGTCGAAGGCACCGAGCTGTGGTCCACCGAGACCGCGCTGAAGCCCGGACACCCGCTGCTGACCCGGGTGCCGGTCGCCGTCGAGGGCGACCTGCGCCTGATCCTGACCGATGCCGCTGCCGATGCCTCCGCCGACGGGGCGATCATCCTCGAGGCCTCGACCGAGTACCGTGATGCCTCCGCCGACGGCTTCGACACCGCGACCGAGCCGCCCGTGCCCGCGGATATCGACTCGGTGGATGAGCTGTATGTGACCGGCGTGCACCTGGTCCAGAACCGGCACGCCACCCGCTCACCCGAGCCCTACTTCCAGGAGGTGCTGCGCCGCGACCCGCTGGATGCCCGTAGCAACGTCGCGCTGGCAAGCCTGCGCCTCACCACCGGCCGCCTGGCCGAGGCCGAGGACTACCTGCGCACGGCGATCACCCGCCAGACCCGGCGGAACCTCAACCCGATCGACGGGGAGGCGCTGTACCTGCTGGGCGTGGTCCTGGTAGCCCAGGGCCGCGATACCGACGCCGAGGAGGCGTTCGGCAAGGCCGCCTGGAACTTTGCCTGGCGGAGTGCCGCCCACCTGCAGCGCGCCCGCATCGCCGCGCGGGCGTCGCGCTGGAGCGATGTTGGCGAGCACGCCGAGATCGCCGCACGCTTTGACGCCGATAATTTGCAGGCCTTCGCCCTCCGGGTGCTCGCGCTGCGGGCCCTCGGCGAGGATCGGCAGACCGCCGCGGTCCTGGCCGAGGCGCGGACGTTGGATCCGCTGGATGCCTGGCTGCGGGACCTGGAGGAGAACGAATCGCGGTCGCCCGGGGATGCCGTCACCGGCCTCGCCGCGACCTCCGACCCGAGTGTTGCCGGCGGCTCTGTCACTCGCGCCGAGTCGTCCGGCCCGAGCGACGCGGGCATCCTCCGCGACGTGGCCGGCGAATACGCGGCGCTCGGTCTCACCGAGGATGCCCTGCGGGTGTTTGAGGCCGCACAGACCGCCGCCCGGGTCCGTCCGGTCGAGGGGGCCGGAGACCCGGCCGTGCTGATCGCCTACTATCGCGCCGAGCTGCTGGAATCGCTGGGCCGTTCCGAGGAGGCCGCCGCGGCGCTCGCCGAGGCGCGCACGCTCTCGGCGGATCGCTGCTTCGCCGCGTCCCTCGCCGACGCGCAGCTGCTGGAGCGCCGCATCGCCGCCACCGATGACGCCCGCGCCCACACCCTGCTTGCGCACTGGCTCTACTTCCACCGTCGCTACGCCGAGGGCATCGCCGAGCTGGAGCACGCCGAGCGTATCCAGCCCGGGGATCCGGTCGTGCTGCGCGGGCTGGGACTCGCGGCCCACAACGTGCAGGGCGATCCCGCTCGCGCGGTCGAGTATTACGCCCGGGCGGTGGCCGCGGATCCCGCCGATCCCAAGCTGCGATTCGAGGCCGATCAGCTCGCCCGCCGGGTGGGAACCCCCACCGCGGAGCGCCTGGATGCGTTGGCCGCGGCGGGGGAGGCCGCCCGCGATCGCGACGACCTGGCCCTCGCCTATGCCGAACTCCTGGTGCTGGAGGACCGGATCGATGAGGCCGTCGCCCTGTTGTCCACCCGCCAGTTCAGCCCGTGGGAGGGCGGCGAGGGCGAGACGATCCGGGTCTGGTCGCTGGCTCAGCGCGCGGTGGCCGCCCGGGCGCTCGCCGCGGGAGACAGCGAAACCGCGTTGGCCGCACTACGCAGCGTGGTGACGGTGCCGGGGAACCTCGGGGAGGCCCCGCATCCGCTGGCCAACCGGTCGGACCTGTACCTGGCGCTCGGGGACGCGCTCGCCGCCGCCGGGCAGGATTCCGCGGCCGCCGAGGCTTGGACAACCGCCGCCCACAGCGCTGGGGACTTCACCACGATGCTTGAGGTGCCGCACTCGCCGATGACGTACTACTCGATCCGCGCCGCCCGCCGCCTGGGCGAGGACGCGCTGGTCGAGCGGCTGACCCGGGAACTCGGCGAGTATGTGGCCGATACCCGCACCAGGGTCGCGAAGATCGACTACTTCGCGACCTCGCTGCCCTCGATGCTGATCTTCCACGAGGACGTTCAGCAGACCCAGGACAACCACCTGGACGTGATGGAGGCCCAGCTCGCGCTTCTCGCCGGAGACGTCGCTCGCGCGGCCGACCTGCTCGCCACCCGAGCCGCCGAGGACCCGGCCAACCCGCTGGTGCGGGCGCTGCATGCCGACCTGGAAACGGTGGGTGCCTAGCGCCCGCTAATCGAACCGCCCGCGAATACCGCGCTCAGCCCTTGTGCTGGTCGCGGTATTCGCGCGGGGTGGCGCCGTGGAGTTTTTTGAACTGCCGGGTGAAGTACAGGGCGTCGGGATAGCCCACCTCGGCGGCGATCGCCGCGACCGTTGATCCCGTGGTGTCGAGCAGTTCGCGGGCGCGGCCCATCCGCAGCATCGTTTGATACTGGAGCACCGGATATCCCATCTGCTTGCGAAACAGCGCGCTGAAGTGCGAGGCGCTGAGCGAGGCCATCGCCGCCAGATCGGGCACACTGATCCGGTCGGCCATATGGGCGCGCAGGTAGTCCACCGCGTGTTCGATCACGTCCTCGCGCTGGCCCGACTGCGCCCGCTCGGTCGCCAGCAGCGTCAGCGCATGCCAGGCCGCCCCCGAGGCGGCGAGCAGGCTCGTGGTGGTGGAGTCACGTTCCATCCAGGCCAGCACCTCGGCCATCAGCGAGACGATCGGGTACAGATCCCGCGGGTAACGCACCGGGGTTGCCGGGGTGATATCCGCGACACGCAGAAACGATGCCACCTGGGGACCGGCCACATGGAACCACCACAGGGTCCACGGATTCTCCTCATTGGATCCGTAGGAGTGCGGCAGACCCGGCGGCAGGATGACCACCTGGCCGCGCTCCACCTCGAATCGTCCGGCCTCGGTTTCGCACCAGCCGGCCCCCTCCACACACGCCAAAACCACGGCCTGGGGGATCGGGGAGATGCGCCGTCTGCCGTGGGATTGAGCCTTGGGGAAGTATCCGCAGTCGGTCACCACAAGTCCCAGTGTCCCCTCCTGCTGGAGAAATTCGCGCGCCCGGGGGCGGGGGAGGACCAGCATGCGCTGTCCGGGAAAACCATCGGGAATGAGCATGCCAGAATTCTTGCGCAGGATCATCGAAATGTCCATATTGTTCGCGGCTTCCTTCTACGCCGTGCGGGTCTGCCCGCTTAAATTGGATACATTCGGTCGTGGAATCAGTCGCCTGAGCACACACCGATCGTGAAATTCCCCCAATGAATTGGAGTCAAAGATGACCCGTAAGCACACCCGATGGCTGGGTGCCGTAGGAAGCACCATCCTGGCCACCGCGCTGCTGGCAGGCTGTGTGTCCACCGGCGGCGAGGCGCAGGGCCCGAAGGAGGGCCCCGATTCCGAGGGACCGCTGATCCTGCAGTCCCGCTTCACCGACGCCGAAAAGGGTGGCCTGGAAGAACTGGTCAAGACCTTCAACGCCAAGGGTGAGGGCACGGTGAAGATCAACAGCATCCCGACCCAGACCTTCAACCAGCAGCTGCCCTCCTACCTGACCTCGAAGAATCCGCCGGATGTCTACACCTGGTACGCCGGTCAGGCCACCCGTGACTTCGCCGACCAGAACCTGCTGCTGGATCTGAACAGCGTCTGGGACAAGAACAAGGCGGACTTCCCCGAGAACCTCGCCTCGCTGAGTGAGGATGCCAAGGGAACCAAGGTGTTTGTGCCCACCAACAACTACTGGTGGGGCGTCTACTACTTCAAGAGCGACTTCGAAAAGCTCGGCGTGACTCCGCCGAAGACCTGGGACGAGTTCCTGGCCCTGTCGGAGAAGATCAAGGGTGAGGGCGTGACCCCGATCACCATGGGGCTCAGCGACAACACCTGGCTGGCCTCGGCCTGGTTCGACTACCTGGACCTGCGGATCAACGGTGCCGACTTCCACCAGGAGCTGCTCGCGGGCAAGAAGTCCTATGACAGCCCCGAGGTCAAGAAGGTCTTCGAGGCGTTCGCGCAGATCCTGCCGTTTGTGAACCCCTCAACCCTGGGGACCACGCACAACCAGGCGATCAGCGACTTCTCCCAGGGCAAGGCGGCCATGTACCTGCTGGGTGCGTGGGCTCAGCCGGCGATCCCCGCGGACAAGAAGGACGATCTGGCCTTCTTCCAGTTCCCGGTGATCGACCCCTCGGTGCCGATCGCCGAGGAGGCCCCGACCGACGGCTTCATCGCCAGCGTCAAGACCACCAAGCCCGAGCTGACCAAGAAGTTCCTCGACTTCATCGCCAGCGCCGAGGCGCAGACCCAGCTGGCCAAGGGCCAGGACGGGACCGCGCTGCCGGCGAACCTCAAGGCCACGGTCACCCTCGATGCCCTGGCCACCCAGGGCAAGGACATGATCCAGTCGGCCAAGTCGGTGACCCAGTTCTTCAACCGTGACGCCGGGGATGCGCAGCAGACCCCCGCCGACACCGCCCTCACCTCGTTCATCGCCAACCCCGGAAACATCGACCAGATCCTCAAGACCTGGGAAGATGCGTCCCAGAAGATCCGAGCTAATTCGTGACAATCAGTACTCCGGTACGCGGGCGGCGGCGGATCAAGATTCCGCCGCCGCTCGTCTTCGTACTCGTTCTTGTTCCCTTCCTCATCGAAGCCGTCGGCGTGTTCTGGCCGGCCTTTCAGGGCATCTCGCTCTCGTTCCTGCGCTGGAACGGGATCGGCCCGGCCACCTCGGTCGGCGTCCAAAACTACACCGACCTGTTTTCGGATCCGATCTTCCTCACCGCGCTGAAAAACACCGCGATCTGGATTGTGCTCTTCGGCGGCATCTCGTTCCTCGCGGGCCTCGGCGTGGCCCTGCTCTTCCAGTCCGAGCGACGCGGCGTGGCCATCTACCGCACCGCCCTGTTCCTCCCCATCGTCTTCTCGCTGGTGGTGACCGCGCTGATCTGGGGCGCGTTCTTCCAGCCCAATGGTGTCCTCAATAACGTCCTCGACGCGGTGGGTCTGCACGACTGGACCCGCGTCTGGCTGGGCGACTCGGACACCGCCCTCTACGCCGTGATCGTCGCCGCGCTGTGGCGCGAAATCGGCTACGTGATGGTCCTCTTCATCGCCGGACTCAAGGCCCTGGACCCCTCGGTCCAGGAGGCCGCCCGGATGGACGGCGCCTCGGCCTGGCAGCGCTTCCGCTTCGTGACCCTGCCGCAGCTGCGCAGCGTAACCATGGTGGTGATCTCGGTCCTGCTGATCGACTCGCTACGCTCCTTCGACATTGTCTGGGCCATGACCGGCGGCGGCCCGTATCACTCGACCGAGCTGCTCAGCACCTACATGTTCTCGACCGCGTTTAGCTCCCACGCCCTTGGCTATGCCTCGGCGATTGCCGTGGTGATTTTTGTGCTGGCCATCGCCGTGATCATCTCCTACCTTGTCCGTGCCCTGTCCGAGGAGAAGGAATCTTGACCGATACGCTCCCGTCCCGCCGCGAAACCCTTCCGGTTCCGGCACCCCGGCCCGCGGTCCGGCGCGGCTCGCGCCGTCGCCGCGCGGCCACCGCCGGATTCCACACCACCGGCATCCTGATCTCCGTGGCCTGGTTCCTCCCGATCCTGATCGTGCTGATCACCTCGTTCCGTACGTTCGATGATGTGGCCAAAAACGGCATCGCCAGCATCCCGCGCACCTTCACCTTCGATACGTATGCGCAGGCCTGGCAGCAGGGCGACCTGCTTCCCGCCCTGGTGAACTCGATGATCGTGACGATCCCCACCGTGGTCCTGACCCTGCTGCTGGCCGCGGCCGCCGCCTTCGGACTCAGTCGGTTCAAGATTCCCTTCCGTCGCACGATCCTCCTGATCATGCTCGCCGGAAACCTGCTCCCGGTGCAGATGCTGCTGATTCCGGTGACTCGGATCACCCAGCAGATCGATGTCTATGACACCCTCGGCGCACTGATTGCCGTGCAGATCGCCTTCGGCCTGGGGTTCTATACCTTTGTGCTCTACGGTTTCATGCGCTCGATTCCGCACGAGCTGCAGGAGGCCGCGACCCTCGATGGTGCCGGGGTCGGACGCATCTTCATTCAGGTGATCCTGCCGCTCACCCGGCCCGCGCTCGCGGCGCTCGGCGCGCTCTCCTTCACCTGGATCTTCAACGACCTGCTGTGGTCGATCACCCTGCTGCAGAGCTCGGAGAAGCTTCCGATCACCGCGGCCGTGCTCTCCCTGCAGGGACAGTATGTGTCCAGCTGGTCGGTGATTGCCGCGGCCACCGTGGTCGCCGCGATCCCCTCGACCATCGTCTTCCTTGTGTTCCAGCGCAGTTTCATCGGGGGCCTGGCCCTCGGCTCGGTCAAGTAGTAAAGAGGTTTTCATGTCTTCCGAATTTGTGTATCTGCGTGCCGGTGGCACCGGCGTCATCGTCTCCCTTGCCGAGGCGCGGCTGCCGCGCATCCTCTACTGGGGCGAGGATTTGGGCGCGATCGACGCCGCCGAGGTGGCCACCATCGCCCGGGCCGCGCTGCCCGCGGTGGGCGATAGCCCGGTGACCTACGCCCAGCCGATCCCCGTGCTCGGCCAGCTCAGCGAGGGGTGGATGGGACGCCCGGGGCTGGTGGGGGACAGCGCCGGTCGCCGCTGGGCGGCGAAGTTTGCGCACGTGGAGGCGCGCACCGCGTCCACGGCCGAGGCCGAGACGCTGATCGCCGATGCCACGGATCCCGAGTACGGACTGACGCTGCGGATCGAGATCGAGCTGCTGCACGCCAGCGGTCTGATCCGGCAGCGCGCGACGCTGACCAACGCAGCCGAGGAGACCTTCCGGGTGGACGGCCTCGAGCTTGCGCTGCCCGTGCCGCAGGCGGCGACCGAGATCCTGGATTTGACCGGACGCTGGTCGCTGGAGCGTGTGCCGCAGCGCCGCGAATTCCACGTGGGCGAGTGGGCGCGCACCTCGCGCGGCGGCAAGCCGGGCCTCGAACACACGCTGCTGATCGCCGCCGGAGAGGCTGGATTCGGGTTCCGTTCGGGCCGGGTATGGGCTACGCACCTGGGCTGGTCGGGCAACCAGACCCTGGTGGCCGAGCGCACCCCGGCGGATGTGCGTCGCCTGGCCGCGAGCGAGGTGCTGGCCTCGGGGGAGGTCGAGCTGGCCCGGGACGCGAGCTACACCACCCCGTGGCAGTACGGGGCCTGGGGTGAGGGGCTGGACGAGCTGTCGGCCCGCTTCCACCGCCACCTGCGCGCGCTGCCGGCCTATCCCAGCTCGCCGCGTCCGGTGATCGTCAACACCTGGGAGGCCGTCTACTTCGAGCAGGATCTCGAGACCCTGATCGCCTTCGCCGAGGAGTCGGCGAAGATCGGGGCCGAGCGCTTTGTGGTGGACGACGGCTGGTTCCTCGGTCGACGCGATGACACCACCTCCCTCGGCGACTGGATCGTGGACCCCGCGGTGTGGCCCACCGGGATCGAGCCGCTGGTGGACCGGGTCGAGGAACTGGGGATGGACTTCGGGCTGTGGTTTGAACCCGAGATGATCAACCTGGACTCCGAGCTGGCCCGCGAACACCCCGAGTGGATCTTCGATGCCGGCCACGGTGTGGGCCTGCCCTCGCGGCATCAGCACGTGCTGGACCTCGGCAATCCCGAGGCCTATGCGCTGGTACTGGAGCGGATCTCGGCGCTGATTACCGCGCTGCGGATCGCCTATGTCAAATGGGATCACAACCGTTACCTGCTGGATGCCGGTCACGCGGAGGACGGCCGTCCCGGCCTGCGCGCCCAAACCCTTGCCGCCTACGCGCTGATTGATGAGCTGGCCGCGCGACACCCGGGCCTGGAAATCGAGTCCTGCGCGAGCGGCGGCGGTCGGATCGACCTCGGCGTGCTGGAGCGCACCCAGCGGGTATGGCTGAGTGACTGCAACGACCCGCACGAGCGCCTGGAGATCCAGCGCTGGACCTCGCTGGTGGTGCCGCCCGAGCTGCAGGGTACCCACATCGGCGCCGAGGAATCGCACACCACCCACCGCTCGCACCCGCTGAGTTACCGCGGCGAAAAGGCCGTATGGGGGCACCTCGGTGTGGAGACCAACCTGCTGACCGCCGATGCCGAGACCAAGCGCGGCGTGGCCGCCTGGATCGACTTCCACAAGGCACACCGGGCGCTCCTGCACGGCGGCACCGTGGTGCACGCCGACCTCTCCGAGCCCGCGGCCCGGTTTGAGGGGGTGGTCTCGCCCGCGCGGGATGAGGCGCTGTATGCGTTCTCGATCACCGAGCGTCCGCGCACCTGGCCGGTGGGCCGGATCGGCTTCCCGGGGCTGGATGACGCCGCCCGCTACACCGTGAGCGCCGTCTATCCCGACGGCACCCTTCCCTCGGGGGTGCAGCCTCCGTGGATGGCGGGCGGGGTCACGCTGAGCGGCAAGAGCCTGCGTCTGGTGGGCCTGGAATCGCCTTCGCTGGATCCCGACCGTTCGGTCCTGTTCCATGTGGTGGCCGCCTCCGACCGGTCGGGTTCCGCTTCCGTCGATGCCGCCTCCGGCACTGCGATTTCCGATGGTGCTGTTTCCGATGGTGCGGGCAACTAGCCCGATCACCCTCACGCCGAACGATGGCGGCGCGCGTGTGCGCGCCGCCATCTCGTGCGTGGGGGCGAGTCTGCAGGGCCTCTGGGTGAATGACACCGCGCTGGTCCGGGGGAGTGCGGAGGCCGCGCGTCCCGTCTCGGCCTCGGGCGTCACCCTGGTGCCCTGGCCCAACCGGGTGCGTGGTGCCCGCTGGGAGTGGGAGGGCCGGGTATTCGAGCTGGAGCCCACCGAGCCCGCCCGCGGCAATGCGCTGCACGGGCTGCTGGCCGATACCGCGTTCGAGGTGCGCGAGCTGCGCGCCTCCACGGTGCTCCTGGGGGCGCGGATCCGCAACGCCCCCGGCTACCCGTTTGTCCTGGATGTCCTGGTGGAATATGCGCTTGAGGCCGCGGGAATCCGGGTGCGCACCACGGTGACCAACACCGGCAAGAGCGCGGCTCCGGTCGCCCTGGGCGCGCACCCGTACCTGCGCCTGGGCGACGTCCCCGCGGCCGAGCTCACGCTGGAAATTCCGGCGGACGAGGCGCTGCTGCTCGACGCCGACGACCTGCCCGACCGGGTGGTACCGGTCGCGGGCACCGAGTGGGACCTGCGCGCGGGCGTCCCAGTCCTCGACGGGCCGCAGCACCTGGGCTTCACCGAGCTGAGCGCTCGCGACGGCGTGGTAACCAGCGTGCTGCGGGGGCGTGACGCCGCCGTCGAACTCTGGATGGACCCGCGCTTTCGCTGGCTCCAGATCTATCTGACCCACGATTTCCCCGGCGTGGGCCACGATCACCTGGCCATCGCGGTCGAGCCGATGACCGCGCCACCGGACGCCCTGAACTCGGGCACCGACCTACACCGCCTGGAACCCGGCGAGACCTGGGCCCTGGACTGGGGCATCCGCGCCACCGGGCTTGCGCCCTAACCCCGAGGCGGTGTCCGATCCATACACACAACCGGGCCGCGACGCGCAGAGGATGCGCGCCGCGGCCCGGCCGTTGGGGGTACCCGATCGAGGCTAGTGGGCGCTAATCTTCAGGTTGGCCCAGTCGGCGCGGTCGTTATAGCCGCCGTCGCCGGCGTCGCCCACGTGCAGGGTCAGGTCGCGCACCCCGGTCAGCGAGACGTCAAACGGGATCGCGTGGCCGCGGGTCACGGTGCCGCTCTCCCAGATGGTCTGGCCGTCGGCGATCAGCGAGAAGGTCACCGTGCCGCCGTCGGGTCCGACGTTGTTGACCACATCGTCCACACCCACCACGCCGGTCAGCCGGGTGGCGGTGCCGCCGAGGTAGTAGCGGATGTCCGAGGGGCTGGCCACACCGAGGCCGGTCGGGTAGGTGGTCCCGGCGATCTTCAGCGGGCTGCCCCCGCCCACGCTGGCATCCACGCTCGGCGAGAGCCATCCGCTGGTGGCCGAGATCCACGGGTGAGCCGAGAGCGGCTGGTCGGTGCCGGTCGGCGGCGCCGGGGCCACGGTCACACCGAGGGCCGGGGCGTTGGCGGTGGTCTTGCCCCGCACGCCGATGTAGCGCACCGAGGTGCCCAGCGAGACGCTGCCGTTGCTGGCACCGGCGGGCACCACAAACTTGACCTTTACGTCCACGCTCTTTCCGGCCTTAATCAGCACCGGCTGCGATCCAACCACGCTCGCGCTCCACCCGTTGGGTGCCGTGAACGAGACCTGGGGGGAGACCACGGGGATCGTGCCGTCGTTGTGCAGGGTCACGGTGCCGGTGAGGGTCGCGCCGGCCGAGGTCAGCACGTCTCCGCTGGCGGGAACCGGCTGGCCGTTGATCGCGGTGATCGCCGGGGCATCGGCGACCACGCGGGCGCTCTGCGGCAAACCGGTGGCCTTCTTGACCACCAGGACCGCGACGCCGCGGGCGGGCACCGAGGCACGCAGGGTTCCGTTTGCTTCGGTGGTGGTGTGGGTCCAGGCGTCCTTCACGGTGACCCGCTTAGACGAGAGGCCCACGGCCGAGGTGGTGGTCGAGATGCTCACCGGGGCGTCGGTACGGTTGACCAGGCCCACGGCGACCGAACCATCGGCCAGTGGCTTCACCCAGGTCTCGGTGGTACCGGCGGCACCCACGCGGGTGGCCTGCTTGCCGAGACGGTCCTGGTTGATAGCCAGCAGATCCTTATTGGTCAGCGTCGCCAGGGTCTCGGGGGTGAAGGTGCGCGGGTCGCTGCCGATCACCAGCGGGGCGGCGGCCAGGGACCACAGCGCCATCTGCGAACGGAACTCCTCATCGGAGAGGCCCAGCTGGGGTCCCAGATAGTCGGGGTCGTTGAAGTGACCGGGACCGGCAACCTCGGGATGCGCGGCGTTGGCGTCGAAGTTGCGCAGCACGTCGCGGTAGGTGATCTTGCCCACAAAGCCCACGTCGGTGTAGGTCCGCCAGGACTGGGCAATCGCCGGGGCGTAGCTCCAGGTGTGGGTGGACTGCTGAGACTCGGGGTAGTTGCCCCAGTCGGGGGAGGTTACCGGGTTGCAGATGTTCAGGATGATGTCGCGTCCGCTGGCGTTGTTGCGCAGCGCGGTTGCGAACTCGGTGTAGACGGTCTGCGGATCCAGGTCGGCGGCGATGCCACACAGGAAGTCAACCTTGACCGCGTCATATCCCCAGGCGGCGATGGTATCGGCATCGGTCTGGTAGTGACCGTAGCTGCCCAGGCCGCAGTGCTCGGGCATAAACGGACCGGCGTCGGTGTAGATACCGGCCTTGAGTCCGCGGGCGTGGATCGCATCGGCCACTGCCTTCATGCCGCCGGGGAAGCGGGCGGCATCCCCCTGCAACTGGCCGTCGGCACCGCGCGGGGTGTCGGCCTGCCAGCCGCCATCCAGCCAGACGATGTTGTAGCCGGCCTGGGCGAGCCCGCTGGAGTTCAGAAAATCGGCCACCTCGATGACCTTATCGGTGGTGAAATCCCCACCCAGACCGAAGTAGGTGTTCCATCCCTGATAGGGGGTGGCACCCAAGACGGGTGGGGTGCTCGGCTGATGATACGAGCTGGAGGTCGCGGGTTCGGCCGGGGCCGCCTGCGCGGGCAGGGCCGCGGAGGTGGCGGCGGCGATACCCAGTATCGCGGCGGCGCCAATCCCCAATAAGCGCTGTAAGGACATGCATTCTCCTGACGTCTTCGTCGCCCCGAACACTTCGGGGGTGGGGCCATAAAACCGCATCACACCGGCCGGGCAATATGCATCGCTCGACTGAATACCTGGAGAAGTTGATGATTGGACCTCCCGAAATTCCCGCGCGGCGGCCCGGATGGGGATAGCCTGACCACAGTGATCAACCGAGGGCTAGCGAAGGGGAGCGTCGGATGGAACTGGAGCGTCGTCACTTTTTGATTCTGGGTGCGCTGGCGCTCGCCGGATGTGCGCCGGTGAAAAATCCCGGCCCGAGTGGATCGCCGAGCATTCTCCCGAGCCCGTCACCCTCGCCCTCAGTGTCGGCCGGGCCGCCCGACTGGGATGCCCTCGCCCAGAGTCTCGGCGACCGGCTGCTGCGGCCCGGCAGCGACGCCTACCGCGCCGCCGTCCCCACCGAGATTCCCGTATACGACGGGGCCGCGCCGCCGGCGATTGTGCGCGCCCGGGACGCCTCCGACGTGGCCACCGCGGTGAGCTTTGCCGCCGCCTCGGGGCTGCGCATCGCGACCCGCTCCGGCGGCCACAACTATGCGGGGTGGTCAAGCGGAGGCGGCGGAAACACCGGTCTGCCCGAGGAACTGGTGATCAACGTCCACGGTCTCAACTCGGTCGAGGTGGACCCGGGCACCGGCGTCGCCCGCATCGGTGCCGGCGCGCCCCTCGCGCTGGTGTACGAGAAGCTCGCGGCGGCAGGCCGGGCCATCGGCGGCGGCAGCTGCGGCTCGGTGGGCATCGGCGGCCTCGCACTGGGCGGGGGAGTGGGGGTGCTTGCCCGCGCGTTTGGACTGACCAGCGACCAGGTGGCGGCGGTCGAGATCGTGACCCCGGACGGAAAGACCCGCACCGTGGATGCGAACACCGATCCCGATATCTTCTGGGCCTGCCGCGGCGGGGGCGGCGGGCTGCTCGGTGTGGTGACCGCGTTCCACCTGAACACCAAGCCCGCGCCCGAGGTCACCATGTACTTCCTCTCCTGGGATGCCCGCAATGCCCCGGCGGTCATCGCCGCCTGGCAGGAGTGGGCACCGCAGGCGGACCCGCAGCTGTGGTCCACACTCAAGCTGCTGACCGGATCCACACATCCGGGCGGAGCCTCGCTGAGTGTTTCGGGCACCTGGATCGGGCCGAATGGTGGACACACCGCGGCCCTCGCCGGCCTCCTGAGTCGAGTCCCTGCCCCCGGTCGAAACCAGGCAACCCGGCACGGCTATCTCGATGCGATGATGCGCTATGCGGGCTGCGCCGGATCCACCGCCGCGCAGTGCGTCTCGGGCCCGGGCGGTAAGCTCACCCGCACCTCGTTTGCGGCGACCTCGGGGATCGCGACCCGGGCGCTCACCGCCGCGGAGATCACCGCCCTGATCCAGGCCGCCGAGGGCGTGGGCAAGGTGGCGGGCGTGACCGAGGGCGGGTTCTCCTTTGACGCGCTCGGCGGCCAGGCCAACGCCCTCGGTGTCGACGCCACCGCGTTTGGACACCGCGGCGCGCTGTTCAGTGCCCAGTACACGGCAAACTTTGCCGACGGCGCGAACCCCGATCCCTACCGCCAGGCCGTGCGCACGCTGCGCGCGGTGACCACCCCGGCCTGGGGCCCCGGAGCCTACGTCAACTATCCCGATGCGGGCATCGAAAACCCGGCCAGCGCCTATTTCGGTGATAACGCCGCGCGGCTGAAAAAGATCCGCGCCGCCGTCGACCCGCGCGGGGTGTTCCCCGCCTGGCAGCTGGGCGCCTAACCCGGTTTGCCGAGAGTTCGCAGAAACTTGGAGATTTCCAGGCTTTCGAGGTGACGCCGTGCCCAAAAATCCGGTACGGTTATAGATCGACCCCGCGCCAGAGCGCAGGGTTTTGTGTAGCTGAATATAGAGGAGGCCTCCGATGGATATCGACCTCAGTGTGTTGAAACTGACCGAGCGGGAAACCGAAATCCCGTTTGATGAACTGGCGGGGATTATTGAGCAGGCCATCCTCACGGCCTACCTCAAGCACGTCACCCAGGAGGGCCAGCCCGAACCCTCGGCGCGCGTCCACCTGGACCGCAAGACCGGCCACGTCGCCGTGCTGCTGCACGAGCTGGACGAGGAGGGCGAGATCATCGGCGAGTCCGAGGCCGACCTCGACGACTTCGGTCGCATCGCCGCGTATGCGGCCAAGCAGGTTATTACCCAGCGTCTGCGCGACATCGCCGATGACGGCGTGCTGGGCGAGTTCAAGGACCGCGAGGGAGACATCGTTGCCGGTGTCATCCAGCAGGGCCCGAACCCCAAGATGATCCACATCGACCTCGGCACCGTCGAGGCGATTCTGCCCCCCGAGGAGCAGGTTCCGGGCGAGGACTACTCGCACGGTCGCCGCATCCGTGTCTACGTGACCGCCGTGGCCAAGGGCACCAAGGGCCCGCAGATCACCGTGTCGCGGACCCACCCGGGCCTGGTGCGCAAGCTGTTCGCGCTCGAGGTTCCCGAGATCGCCAACGGCCTGGTTGAGATCGTCTCGCTGGCCCGCGAGGCCGGTCACCGCACCAAGATCGCCGTGCGCGCCACCGACTCCTCGATCAACGCCAAGGGTGCCTGCATTGGTGAGATGGGTCGCCGCGTGCGCGCCGTCAACGAGGAGCTGGGTAACGAGAAGATCGACATCGTCGACTACTCGCCGAACCTGCCGACCTTCGTGTCGAACGCGCTGTCCCCGGCGAAGGTGTCCAGCGCCTTCATCCTGGACGAGTCGATCAAGGCCGTTCGCGCCCTGGTTCCCGATTTCCAGCTGTCGCTGGCCATCGGCAAGGAGGGTCAGAATGCACGACTCGCCGCCAAGCTGACCGGTGCCAAGATCGATATTCAGCCCGACAGCATTCTCGAAGGCGAATAACCACGGCCAAATCGCGGCGCTCGAACATCGGGCGCCGCGATCTTCGCCGAGCGCGAATCGCCGAGGAATGGCGAGAACCCACAAAGGGGGTAAGATGGAAGCCGTTAGAACGTGCGTTGGATGCCGTACTCGCGCCGCGCGATCCTCCCTGTTGAGGGTTGTGCTGCGGGGAAATGCGGTGGTTGTCGACGAGACTGCATCGCTCCCCGGACGTGGAGCCTGGGTGCATCCAACACTGCAGTGCTTCGGTACGGCAATCAAGCGACGGGCCTTCGGCCGGGCGCTGCGATTCACCGGAGTGCTGGACGTGCAAACCCTAGAGAACAGGCTGAATGGCTAATGGACAACTAATGAGCGGCTCGAAATGAGACCCGTCCGTTACTAATGGTCTGCCCACTGTCTGGGCAGGCCCAGACAGGAGAGAAGTGGCTGTAAAACAGCGCGTGCACGAAATCGCTGCAGAGCTGAACGTGGACAGCAAGGTAGCCCTTGCAAAGCTTAAGGAGCTTGGCGAGTTCGTCAAGTCCCCGTCCTCGACGATCGAACCCCCCGTAGTACGTAAGCTGCGCGAGGCACTCATCGCCGATGGTGCCGCCGGTGCCCCCGCACCCGCAGCAACCCCGGCTCCGGCCGCGGGCGCCAAGCCCGCCGCCGCGAAGCCGGCAACCCCGGCTGCCGCCCCCGCGGCAACCCCCGGTGCGGCAACGCCCGCGGCCGCCAAGCCCGCAGCGGCAAAGCCTGCCGCCGCGAAGCCCGCGGCTGCCAAGCCCGCAGCGGCCACCCCGGCCGCCGCCAAGCCGGCGGCTGCCAAGCCCGCCGCGGACGCCAAGCCCGCCTCGGCAAAGCCCGGTACCGCTAAGCCGGCCGCGGCCAAGCCCGCGACCCCCGGTTCCTCGGCAAAGCCCGGCGCTCCGCGTCCGGGTAACAACCCGTTTGCCTCCTCGCAGGGCATGGGGCAGCAGCCTCCTCGCCCCGCGGGCACCCCGCGTCCGGGTAACAACCCGTTCGCTTCCTCGCAGGGCATGGGTCAGCGACCCACCCCCGGCAACATTCCCCGTCCGCAGGCTCCGCGCCCGCAGGCACCCCGTCCCGGTTCGCCGCGTCCCGGCGCTCCGCGTCCGGGTGGTGCCGGTCGTCCCGGCGGTGCCGGTGGCGGATTCCAGCGTCCCGGTGGCGGCGCGGGTCGTCCCGGTGGCTTCCAGCGTCCCGGCGGTGCCGGTGCTGGTGCCGGTGCGGGTGCTCCCGCGGCCGGTGGCTTCCAGCGTCCCGGCGGTGGCTTTAGCGGCCCCCGTCCCGGTGGCGGTGGCGGTCGTGGCCGTGGCCCCGGTGGTGGTACCGCCGGTGCGTTCGGTCGCGGTGGCGGCAAGAGCAAGGCACGGAAGTCGAAGCGGACGAAGCGGGCAGAATTCGAGCTGCGGGAAGCCCCGTCGCTCGGTGGTGTCTCGGTTCCCCGTGGTGATGGATCGACCCCGATCCGTCTGCGCCGCGGTGCATCGATCGCCGACTTCGCCGACAAGATTGAGGCCCTGACCGGTTTCCCGGTTCAGCCCGGTAACCTCGTCACGGTGCTGTTCCACCTCGGTGAAATGGCAACCGCGACCGAGTCGCTGGATGAGGCCACCTTCGACGTGCTCGGTTCCGAGCTCGGCTACAAGATTCAGATGGTTTCCCCCGAGGACGAGGACCGCGAGCTGCTCGACGGCTTCGACATCGACCTGGACGGCGAGCTGGAGGCCGAGACCGAGGACATGCTCGAGGCACGTCCGCCGGTTGTGACCGTCATGGGTCACGTTGACCACGGTAAGACCAGCCTGCTCGACGCCATCCGCAACGCGGATGTGGGTAAGGGCGAGGCCGGTGGAATCACCCAGCACATCGGTGCGTACCAGGTGCAGACCACCCACGAGGGCATCGGACGTAAGATCACCTTCATCGACACCCCGGGTCACGAGGCGTTCACCGCCATGCGTGCCCGTGGTGCTCAGGTCACCGACATCGCGATCCTCGTGGTCGCGGCGGACGACGGCATCATGCCGCAGACCGTTGAGGCCCTGAACCACGCCCAGGCAGCGAACGTGCCGATCGTGGTCGCGGTGAACAAGATCGATAAGGACGGTGCCAACTCGGCCAAGGTGCGTCAGCAGCTGACCGAGTACGGCCTGGTTTCCGAAGAGTACGGTGGAGACGTCATGTTCGTCGACGTCTCGGCTCGCAAGAACATCGGTATCACCGACCTGCTGGACGCCGTTCTGCTCACCGCAGACGCCGGCCTGGACATGCGTGCGAACCCGAACAAGGACGCCCGCGGTGTGGCCATCGAGGCCAAGCTGGACAAGGGTCGTGGTTCGGTTGCTACCGTGCTGATCCAGTCCGGTACCCTGCGCATCGGTGACGCCATCGTCGCCGGTACCGCCTACGGTCGCGTTCGTGCCATGGCCGACGAGAACGGCAACGCCGTTGCCGAGGCCGGTCCCTCGCGTCCGGTGCAGGTGCAGGGTCTCTCCAGCGTTCCGCGCGCCGGTGACACCTTCATCGTCACCGAGGAGGACCGTACCGCCCGTCAGATCGCCGAGAAGCGCGAGGCCGCCGAGCGTAACGCTCAGCTGGCCAAGGCTCGCAAGCGCATCAGCCTGGAAGACTTCACCCGTGCACTCGAAGAGGGCAAGGTCGAGTCGCTCAACCTCATCATCAAGGGTGACGTTTCCGGTGCCGTCGAGGCCCTGGAAGAGTCGCTGCTCAAGATCGAGGTTGACGAGAGCGTGCAGCTGCGCATCATCCACCGTGGTGTGGGTGCTGTCACCGAGTCGGACGTCAACCTGGCGACCATCGACAACGCGATCATCATCGGCTTCAACGTCCGTCCGGACACCAAGGCCCGCGAGCGTGCGGCTCGTGAGGGTGTTGACATCCGCTTCTACTCGGTGATCTACAACGCCCTCGAGGACGTAGAGAACTCGCTGAAGGGTATGCTCAAGCCCGAGTACGAAGAGGTCCAGTCCGGTGTGGCCGAGATCCGCGAGGTCTTCCGCTCCTCCAAGTTCGGAAACATCGCTGGTGTTATCGTTCGCTCCGGTACGATCACCCGAAACGCCAAGGCTCGCGTTATCCGCGACGGCGTCGTGGTGGGCGACAACCTGGCCATCGAGTCGCTGCGTCGCTTCAAGGACGATGTCACCGAGGTCCGCACGGACTTCGAGGCCGGTATCGGTCTGGGCAAGTTCAACGACATTCAGATCGGTGACGAGATCGAGACCACCGAAATGAAGGAGAAGCCCCGCGTCTAATCCCGCAGGCTGACCCATACGACTCCGCCCCCGGCACCTTCTGGTGCCGGGGGCGGAGTCGTTTTCTCTTGTCCTAGGGGTCCTTCATTCCGTTCGGTCAAGAATTTAATGGCCCCCGGAGGCTGAATGATAAATCCGGTTATCGCTCGGATAATGATGCCGTCACGGTAGCGCTCAGATCATCTTGCTCCTGGCTAATGCTTGTACTGACAAAGTCGGCTTCGGTTCTCGATCCGCGTGTTGATCGAGACGCCCGGCCTCCCCTTGGATATCAATGGGGATCGGGATTTCAACTCCCGCGAGAAAACATCACCGTGGTACTGACATGTGAATGAACGTGGCTTCACATTCGGGGAGTATCTGCGCCTGAAATCGTCCCTAGGGTCCCTCGATCAAGCGGCAGTGTAGTTCGGCGTGAAGCTGAGTTACCACCGCCGTGTCCGGAGAAGTCTCGAGCAGCGCTCCGATTTTGCTTGTGTCTCAACCCCTGTAGTTGGAGGCTTCACACATGACCAGAAGCTGATTGGAGCTCAAAATGAATGTACCCAGCATGAGCAAGAGTATTCGAGGTGTTGTCGCCGTCGTCGGGATTGCATCTCTGGTCGCGTTGGGCGCGGTGGGGAGCGCTAGTGCGACCGAGACCAAACGATCTTCGGAACCACTCGGGCTTGTCGGATTTGATACCGTCGTAGCCGCCGCCCACGGATTCGAAGTACGGACGGATATAAACGGCTATAAGTGTTCGATACCGCAAAACTCCCCGCCGGGCCTCTGCCCCAGCGATTTTCGACTGGGCGAAGCGAATCAGGGAAAGGCTTCCACGTACAACACCGTGCGGGATACCTGCGGATACTCCTACCTCTACTGGACCAGTTCGGGCAGGGGCTACGAGACCGGGTACTACATCAACGCGTCGGCAGGGTTCGCACTCACCCACACCTGGAGTCTCTTCTTCACGACCACCTCCGGTCCGGAGCTTCGAGATCACTCGGGGATCGCGCCCTGGGGTGGACGAAGCTGGAGCGCAACGGGAACCCTTGACGGCGGTGGGCAAAGCGGTAGTGCCTCCGGCACCGTGTTCCTGAACAACGGTGGAATCTGCGTTTCTAAGGGCCCCGTTGCAAACTAGCCAGCGGTTCTTGGCCGTAGGGCTCCGAGGGAGCGGTGGTCGCAACATGACTCGGGAGGGAAAGACCAATGCAACAGAAGACGAAACACGGATGGATAGCGGTGACAGGTGACGATGAAGTGCCTTTCATCCTGGCGCTGGTCGCTGCCGATTTTTATGATCTCAGCGAGGTTCATGGCTTACCGAGGATTGATCTGCCGGCCATGATATCCAGATTCAGCCGATACGCGTTGGCCGAACTTCCGTTGCTGCCACGGGCGGAGCTGTCCGAATGGTGGCAGGCTCTCCTGAGCACACCCGGCTTGCCAACGCCACCGCCGGGTGTAACACCATACGTTGATGTTTTGAACTCGACCGGGATCAGCGCCTGGTCGATCTCGTGGCAGGAATCATGGCGTCGATGGTCGCGCACGCGAGGCGAGGCGGATTATGGAGTCTACGCGGCCATCATGAGCGAGTGGGAGTCTGCCAGCGCGCGAAAATCGCCGGATTTCAGGCTGAGCGTGCACGTCCTTCCGTTGAAAACAGAATCGGTGTGGACCTTCGAAAACCACGTGTTTGTGAGCGAATATGCCTGGCGGGACGCATCGAAGTTTCCGGCGCAGTTGCGAGCAATTCTGTTCTCTGCCGCCGATCAGGCAGCACGTGCCACCGAGGCGTAGAGGCGATTGAGGGCGCGGGTGAAGACGGGGATGTAGTCGATGACCTCGGGGGAGACCACGACCTGGCCGCGCACACCCTCGTTCAGGGCGAGGGCCTCCAGCACAAACTGTTGCGGGTCGGTGTCGGGGACAAGTTCGCCGGAGTCGATGCCGCGCTGCACGATCGGCACCAGGGTCGCGAGCGAGGTTTCCAGGACGTGACGCAGGTGTCCGCTGGCGGGGCTGTCCTCCAGCAGGGCCTCACCGCTTAGGACCGCGCGGAAGCGCAGCAGTGCGGGCTCGTCGGCGGCCGAGGCGGCACCGGCGATCAGGCGGTCCATCAGGTCGCGCACGCTGGTTGCGGCCGAGGGATCGTGGCGGGCGTAGGCGTCCTCGCGGTGGGCGACCACCGCGTTGAACAGGTTTTCCTTGCTCCCGAAGTGGTGGAGCACGCCCGCATCGGTGACCCCGACCTCCGCGGCGATCTTGGCCACGGTCGCCCGGGTATAGCCCACCCGGGCGAAGTGCTCGGCCGCAACCTCGATGATTCGCCGCTGCCGCTTGAGCCCGCTGGGGCGCGGGGTCTTGGCCGGAACCTTCGACTCGGACGTGCTCATCAAAACCTCTACTCGCTCGGGGACTTCGATTCCGTGCCGGCCAGGACCCTCGTGAGCGGCCGAGGGCTACCCCCGGGCCAGATCAGGCCGTGTCCAAAACGGAATACCGGATCCACGGTATCGAAGGGAACGTCGGTTCGGGAGGCCGCCACGGCGGCGGTGGACCGGGGCAGATCAAACGGTAAGGTTCCGTTCACCGGCTGATAACCAAAGATCGCATCCAGCACAATCTTATCCTCGACCCCGAAGGTCCCGAGCAGCGCGGTCGCCGCCTGGGCGATTTCGGGCAGCGCGGTGGGGCGCTCCAGAAAGACGTCGATCACCGTGGGAACCGTGGCGCATAGCGTCAGCAGGTGTGCGAGCTGCGCGGGCGGAAACTCCAGCGCGCCGTCGTGGAAGGCACCGGCGAGCAGGCCCTCGCGCGCCTCGAAGGGGGCATTCACCCGGATAATCGCCAGGTCGGCCTCGGCCGGATCGGTAACCACCTCGCCGTAGGCGGCGAGGGTTTCGGCGGGGATGCCCTCGGCGTAGAGTCGCATGCTCTCCCGGCCCGGTGCCTCACCACTCAGCGCCACGACGCTCGCCCGGCGGGTGGCCAGGGCCACTGCCCAGTGCTCGGCGGTGGTCGCCGGGAAGGCGGCCCGGGCTGGATCCACGTGCACGGGGGAGATGCGCACCACCGAGTCTTCGGCAGAGGAATCTTCCACCTCGGTCAGCAGGCCCAGCGCCAGGCGGTCGGCGAGCACGCGGCGCACCGAGACGTCCAGACGTTCTTCGGTGACCTCCCCGGCGGCGACCGCATCGATGATCAGGGCGGGATCATCCTCGCCGCCGAGCTGATCCACACCGGCGGCAAACAGGCGTCCGACCCGCTGGATCGGCGTCAGGTGCTCCACGCCCCAGGCGCGCACCGGCAGTTCGATCCCCAGAGCCGGCAGCCGCATCCCGGTGACCACGTTGAAATCGGTGACCACCAGACCCTCGAAGCCGAGTTCCCCGCGCAGCAGATCGGTGATGATCGAGCGGGCAAACGCAAAGCCCACGCTCTCATGCGGGGTGTCCAGCGGGGCCGCGTAGCCGGGCATGACCCGGGTGGCACCCGCGTCGAATGATGCCACAAATGGGCGCACGTGATCGTTGAAGCGTCCGCCCGGATAGACGGTGTGTGCACCCTCGGCAAAGTGCGAGTCGAGTCCGTCCCGCTGTGGCCCGCCGCCGGGGAAGTGCTTGACCGTGGCGGCCACGCTGTGCGGGCCCAGGGTGTCGCCCTGCAGGCCGCGAACCCAGGCGGCGCTGATGCGTCCAGCCCGCTCCGAGTCCTCCCCGAAGGTCCCCGAGATGCGCGCCCAGCGCGCCTCGGTGGCCAGGTCCGCCATGGGGTGCACGGCCACGCTGATCCCGCACGCGCGCAGCTCCCGCGCCATCGCCCGCGCCGCCCGCTCGGTCAGAGTCGGGTCGCCGGCGGCGGCGAATCCGATTGGCTCGGGGAAGCGGCTGAGGCCCGAGCTGACCAGCGCGGTCTGCACGTTGAAGCGTGACCCGTGACGCGGATCCGAGGCCACCTGCACGGGCAGTCCCAGGCGGGTGCGTGCGGCAAGGTCCTGGAGAGAATTGTGCCAGGTGGCGATGGCCTCGGCCGGGGGCGCGTTCATCAGCAGGACCGAGGAGATGCCCCGGTTCACGATCAGCTCGGTGGCCGGCACAAAACCAAAGGGTGCGGCCGGATCATCCCCCTCCCAGAGGCTCCCATCGGGGTTCGCGACGATCCGCGCCACACACAGGGCCGCGGCCTTTTCGGCGAGGGTCATCGAGGCGAGGATCCGCTCGATCAGGGGGATCTGGGTCATGCTGCTCCTTGAAATCGCGACGGCTGAGTGACCGCCTGATGCCAGCCTAGGCAGCGGAGGACAAGCGCTGGCCGAAGTTAACTTAGTGGTCACTAAGTCTTTTCCGGGATGTTAAGAAGCGCTGCTGAACTGAGCCCAACTTCACGAAAGGAAGCCCTCAGACATGTCCCTCCCCACCCCGTCCGGCACCGTCCCCATGCGCCGGATCCTCGCATTCTCCCTCCTGGAGCTGGTCGCGTTGGGATCGCTCGCCACCCCGCTCGTTGTGGGTCTCTCGCTGCGCGTGCTGCAGCTCGTCCCGGAGAGCGGTAAGGAGGCCGGGCTTGCCGCGGTCACCGCCGCGGGGGCAATCGCCGCCCTGCTGTCCAACCCCATCTTCGGTTACCTCTCCGACCGCACCACCAGCCGATTCGGGCGCCGCCGCCCGTGGCTCGTGGCCGGAACCGCCCTCGGCCTGCTGGGTGCGCTGATCGCGACCTTCGCGCCGAACCTGGCCGTGCTGGTGGCCGCCTGGGTGATCGCCCAGATCGGCTACAACGCCGCCCTCGCCTCGCTGAGCGCGCTGCTCGCCGACCAGATTCCCGAGCACCAGCGTGCCCGCGCCTCGGGTCTGTTTGGGGCCTTCGGGTTCCTGGGACTCGTGCCCGCCCTGCTGGTGTCCACGATCTTCTCCGGGTCGATCCCGGTGATCATGCTGTTCATGCCGGTGGTGGCCGTGATCGTGACCGTGCTGGTGTGCTGGAAGATCCCCGACCCCGCCGTGGATGCCTCGGCGGTGCCCAAGGTGCGTCTGCGCACGGTGTTTACAGCGATGTTTGTGAACCCGTTCACCTATCCGCTGTTCACTCTCGCCTGGATCCAGCGCTTCGCGATGCAGTTCGGCTACACCGTGGTGGGCACCTTCGGACTGTTCTACCTGATGCTGCGCCTGGGACTCGACGTCCCGCACGCCACCCCGCTGGTGACACTGTCCACCCTGGTCGGCGCGACCCTCAACTTTGTGGCGGCCTTCGCCGGCGGCTACCTGGCTTCGCGCCGCGGCAACTACGTGCCCTTCCTGGTGGGATCGGCCGTGCTGCTGGCAATCACCCTGCTGATGAAGGCCTTCACCGACAGTCTCTCGATCTTCTGGATCAGCACCGCCCTGGCCGGATTTGCCCTCGGCTGCTACTACGCGGTGGACCTGGCCATCGCTCTGCGCACGATCCCCGCCCGCGACGCCGGCCGCTACCTCGGTGTGTTCAACGTGGCCAAGACCCTGCCGCAGTCCCTGGCTCCGATTGCCGCCCCGCTGATCATCATGATCGGACACGGCGACCCGATCTCCGGCGGCGATAAGAACTATGCCGCCCTCTATATCGTGGCCGCCGTGCTGGTGCTAGGCTCGCTGATCACCGTGCCCTGGCTGATGCCCGCGCTGCGTCGCAGCAAGACCGAGCAGGCCGCCGCCGGAGTGGGCACCGACGTGCCCGCCGCCGAGGTGCGCGCTTGAGCGGCGAGCGTATCCCGCTGAGCGCGAGCTTTAACACCCGAGAGTGTGCAGGCCTGCCGGTGCGCGGCGGGGGAGTGATCCGTTCGAACGTGCTGTGGCGCTCGGATGCGGTGCCGGTCTTGACCGATCAGGATGTGGCGTTGCTGGACGGCCGCCTGCACACCGTGATCGATCTGCGCAGCGAGACCGAGCGCGCGAGCCTGCCGAGCGCACTCGAGGTGATTGCCCGCGAGCTACACCGGATCGATCTGGCCGCCGGTGCCCTGCCGAGTGGAGGTGCCTCCGGCGACGAGGATCCCACCGCGACGATGCTCGCGCAGATTCCCTCGCTGGAGACCCTGTATCGGGGCATCCTGGCCGAGGCCGGGCCGGTGATCGCCGAGATCGCCCGTGCGGTCACCGCCGCGGCCCCGCACGGGGCCACGCTGATCCACTGCACCGCGGGGAAGGACCGCACCGGCGTGAGCGTCGCGCTGCTGCTGGACGCCGTGGGGGTGGAGCGCGCGGCCGTGGTCGAGAACTACGCGCGGACCGCCGAGAACCTGGCGGGGGAGTGGGCCGAGCGTATGTTCGCCGCGATCACCGCCCACGGTGTTCCGCTGACCGAGGGCATCCGCGCACTGGTATCGGCCAGTCCCGTGGAGGTCATGGCGGAACTGCTGGTGGGCCTGGACGCCGAGTATCCCGACGCTTCCTCCGGGGCTCGCGGGTACCTGGCGCGCCACGGCCTGACCGAGGCCGAACTGGCCGAGCTGGATGCGGCCCTGGTTGCACCCACTCCCGCCTGATCGGCCCCGCCCCGGATCGGAACCCGGCCCCGAGGTCGCGTCCGATCGGCCCCGCCCCGGATCGGAACCCGGCCACCTGGCTGCGTTCCGGTTCGGGGCACCGGCGTTCGCGCAGGGCTGCGCCGGACCCGCGTGTGCGGGTTATATTTCGGGGGTGTCGCTGCTCTAGACTGGGGGTTGCCCGATCGAGTTCGTCGATGGGGAGGCAAGGAGATCATCATGGCTAACCCCCGCGCAAAGAAGCTGGCAGACCGTATCAAGGAGGTCATCGCCAAGCGACTGGACAAGGGACTACGCGATCAGCGACTCGGCTTTGTCACCATTACCGATGTGCAGGTGACCGGTGACCTGCAGCACGCCTCCGTGTTCTACACGGTGTACGGCAGCGATGAGGAGCGCGCGGACAGCGCCAAGGCCCTCGAGCGCGCCAAGGGCATGCTGCGCACCGAGGTTGGCCGCAACATCAACTCGCGGCTGACCCCGTCGCTCGAGTTCATCCTGGATGGTATCCCGGAGAACGCCAAGCACATCGAGGATCTGCTGCGTGAGGCGCACGAGCGCGACACCGCGACCAGCGCCCAGGCATCCACCGCACAGTACGCCGGCGAGGCCGACCCGTACGTGAAGCCCCGCGAAACCGAAGAGGACTAGTCCTCATCCAACAAAAACCCCGCATCCGAGAAATCGGATGCGGGGTTTTTGTGTGGGTGGGTTACGGGGTAACCAGCACCTTGACCTCGAGGCCGGTGAGCGAGGCGGCGAAGGCGTCGGCCGCGCGTTCCAGCGGGAAGGTGTTGGTGATGATGATGTCCTCATCCACGCCACCGGCGGCGATGATCTCGATCGCCTCGGCGTAGTCCTCGGCCAGGTAGGTGGCCGCACCCTGCAGCTTCACCTGCATGTCCTGCATCGCGGGCAGCGGGACGGTGACCGGCCGCTGGGGCACACCCACAACCACCACGGTGCCACCCTTGCCGGTCAGGGCGAAGGCGGAGTCGATGGTCGGCTGAATCGAGACGCAGTCGAAGACCACGTCGGCGGTCTCGCCGAAGAACTCATGGATGTCGGCGACCAGGGAGGGCGAGGCGGCGTCGAAGACGGCGTCGGCGCCGGCCTTGAGGGCGTGCTCACGCTTCTGCTCAAGCATGTCGGTCATCACCACGGCGCGGGCACCGTGGAACTTGGCGGCGGCCAGCACGAGCAGGCCGATGGTGCCGCCGCCGAGCACGGCGACGGTCTTGCCGGTCAGGTCGCCGGCCAGACGGACGGCGTGAACCGGGGTGGCGAGCGGCTCGATGATCGCGGCCTGCTTGTCCGTCATCCCGGCGGGGACGATGTGCAGGCGGTCGGCGGGCACGGTGAACAGGTCTGCCATGCCGCCCTCGCGGAAGCCGCAGCCGAAGAAGCCGAGGTTGTCGCAGATGTTCTCGCGGCCGGTGCGGCACATCTTGCACTCGCCACAGGGAAGGGTGGGCTCGGGGGTCACCCGGTCGCCAACCTTCACGTTGGTGACGGCCGATCCCACGGCCTCGACGATGCCCACAACCTCGTGGCCGGGGTAGTACGGGGGCTTCATGACGGGGTGGTGGCCGCGCAGGGCGTGGGTGTCCGAGCCGCACACACCCGAGACGAGCAGCGAGACCAGGGCCTCGTCCTCCAGAACCTCGGGAACGGGTTCGACAACGATCTCAAGGGTGTCTACGTCGCTGACTTTGACCCGACGACGGGTGGATTCGCTGATGCTCATGGTTTCCTTCGACATTGAATGTGAAAACGGGGTGTTTGTAGTATAGCTACATTTTAAGTCCGGGGAACCATCGGATCGAAAAATATTCGGAGATTGGCAATTCATCCAAAACGGGAGATCGATTCCGCGTATTTACGGGAAATTCCGGCGATTGAAACCGCGAAATTGCGCCAAATTGGGGGAGTGCTGCGCAAGTGTGTGCGGCGGCGAGCTTTACATCTACGTAGTCTTGCTACATAATCGCTTCCAGGGCAGCGAATGGCCGCGAAATTCGGCAGTGAATCGATCTTAGTTCAGCGCCGCCCCGACTATCTCACCGGCGAGATGCGCTCCCCAGCACCCGCCGGTCACAACGAAGTGAAGGAGCACTGGGTACCTATGAACGCACACGGATCTTTCCCGCGCTGGGCAAAGCGCGCGACCGGAATCGCCACGATTATGGCCGTGGCCATCGGACTGAGCGCCTGCTCATCCGCCGCCGATGACAACAAGCCCGCCGCGGGTGGAGACAAGGGTGACGTCCTGCTGGTGCAGGGCATCCGCAGCCTCTCCAACTCCTACCACGCCAACTGGGCCGCCGGCGGCGACCTGTTCGGTGAGAGCATCGACAAGAAGGTCATCGTGCTCTCCGATGAGGCCGACTCGCAGAAGCAGCTCTCGCTGGTGAAGGGCCTGGCGGCCAAGGGCCAGGTTTACGCGCTGAACATCGACCCCAACACCTCCTCGGACACCGAGGCCATCGTGCGTGCGGTGACCGAGGCCGGCGGCTACGTCGTGACCCAGTGGAACAAGCCCGACGACCTCAACCCGTGGGACATCGGCGACCACTGGGTCGCCCACATTGCCTTCGACGGCACCGGCATCGGCAAGGACGTCTCGCAGACCCTGTTCGACTCGATGGGTGGCGAGGGTGGCATCATCGCCCTCCAGGGAATCCTCGACAACAAGCCCGCCAAGCAGCGCTTCGCCGGTCTGCAGGAGGCCCTGAAGGCCAACCCGGGCATCACCCTGCTGGATGACCAGACCGCTAACTGGAGCCGCACCGAGGCGCTCTCGGTGACCCAGACCCTGCTCGCCAAGCACGGCGACAAGGTCAAGGGCGTCTGGGCTGCCAACGACGAGATGGCCCTGGGCGCCCTGGAGGCGCTGAAGGCCGCGGGCCTCGCCGGTAAGGTCCCGATCATCGGCTTCGACGCCGTTCCGCAGGCCCTGGACGAGATCAAGAGCGGCACCAATAAGTACGTCGCCACCGTCTCGAC
Organism: Mycetocola sp. JXN-3; assembly: GCF_014522285.1. GTDB lineage: Bacteria > Actinomycetota > Actinomycetes > Actinomycetales > Microbacteriaceae > Mycetocola > Mycetocola saprophilus. The sequence goes on along the minus strand of NZ_CP041635.1, from coordinate 2,499,563 downwards.
CGACCCGTGGTGGCAGGGTGGCGCGGCCCTCTCGCTCGCCTACAAGGCCGCCACCGGCGAGATCGACGTCTCCAAGCTCACCCACGACCAGCGTGCGTTCTACGCCGAGCAGTCGATCGTGACCAAGGAGAACGTCGAGAAGTTCACGAAGGCACCGACCCTGGAGGCGCTGAAGCCCGACCTGGACGACCCGTTCAAGCGCTTCTCCGCTCCGATCAACTAAGCCCGATTAGCTCCTAAGGAATTTCATGTCTCAATCCGGTCCCCAGGTTGCGGACGCTCCCGCCACCGGCACCCCCTCGCGGACTTCCGGTCCGACGCCCCCGGATCCCACCACTCCCGGCACCCTGGCCCGGGTACGCGGCCTGATCGGCGGCGGGGGCCCGGCGGTCGCGCTGGTGGTGTTGATCGCGTTCTTCTCGATCGCCACCCCCAACTTCTTCTCCGTCTCCAACGCGTCGAGCCTGCTGAGCCAGCTCTCGATCCTGCTAGTCATCTCGATCGGCCTCACCTTTGTCATTCTGCTGGGTAGCCTGGACCTCTCGGTGGAGGGCGTGATGGCTTCCTCCTCGCTGGTGTTTGTGCTGCTGGCCAGCAACGATCGAAACGATCTGAGTCTCGGGTTTATCGCGCTGATCGCCGGGGTGCTCACCGGTTCGCTGTTTGGCCTGCTGAACGGTGTGCTGCACGTCTATCTCCGGGTCCCCTCCTTCATGGTGACCCTGGGTACCGGCGCCATCGGCGTGGGTCTGGCCACCGTGCTGTTTGGCGGCCGGGCCCCGCGCCTGATGGATGACGGCCTGCGCGGGCTGGGCTTTGGCAACTTCGGGATCTTCCCCAAGCTCGCCCTGATTGCGATCCTGGTGCTGGTCGTGGCCCTGCTGGTGCAGAAGTTCACCCGCGTGGGCCGCTACGGCTACGCGATCGGTGGCGACGAGCCGGTGGTCCGCCTGTCCGGCGTAAACGTCGAGCGCTATAAGGTGCTCTCGTTTGTCCTGGCCGGAACCGGATCGGGAATCGCCGGCGTCATGGCCGCGATGCAGCTCGGTGTGGGCGACGTCTCGATCGGTGCGGGCTTCCAGTTCACCGCGATCACCGCGGTGGTTCTCGGTGGCACCGCCCTGGTGGGTGGCATCGGCGGCGTGGGCAAGACCCTGGTGGGTGCGGCGATCATCACCGTGCTGGCCAACGGCCTGATCCTGCTGGGTGTCAACCCGTATGTACAGATTTCAGTGCAGGGCCTGGTCATCGTGGTGGCCGTGGTCGCGACCGGCTGGTCGCTGCGCAAGCGAGTAAGGGCGATTAAGTAATGACCGATACGGTACTGGAGGTTCGAAACCTCCGTAAAGAGTTCCGCGGGGTTGTGGCCCTGGACGACATCTCCTTCGAGCTGCGCCGCCACGAGGTGGTGGGCCTGATCGGTGAGAACGGTGCGGGCAAGTCGACCCTGCTCAAGGTGCTCTCGGGCATCTACAAGCCAGACGGGGGAGAGATCCTCCGTGAGGGTAAAAAGGTCACGTTCCGCACCGCCGCCGAGTCCGCCGCGGCGGGCATCGGGATGGTGCACCAGGAGCAGTCGCTGGTGACCTCGATCTCGGTGGCCGAGAACATCTTCCTCGGCGTCGAGGGTGCCGGGGTTTCGGCGGGCGTCTATCGCTGGGGCACGCTGCGCACCCTCGCCCAGGAGCAGCTGGACAAGATCGGCTCGCCGATCTCCCCGAAGACCAAGGTCGAGCACCTGTCCTTTGCCGAGCGGCAGATGGTCGAGCTGGCTAAGGCCCTCTCGGTCGAGGAACGCGCGGATTCCGAGCCGGTGATCGTCCTGGACGAGCCCACCAGCGTGCTCGAGGGCGACGAGTTGGAGGTGCTCTTCGACCAGATCGATCGCCTGCGCAAGTTCGCCTCGATCGTCTTTGTCTCGCACCGCCTCGACGAGGTGCTGCGAGTTTCCGACCGCGTCTACGTGTTCAAGGACGGCCAGTGTGTGGCCGTGCGCGACCGCTCCGAGGTCGACGTGGATGAGCTGCACCGCCTGATGGTGGGCCGTGAGAGCACGGCCGAGTTCTACCACGAGGCCAAGCAGACCGCGGTGGTGGATCAGCCCGTGCTGATGCAGGTCACCGGCCTCGGCAAAACCAAGGCCTTCGAGGATGTGAACTTCACGCTGCGGGCCGGCGAGGTCGTGGGCATCACCGGCGTGCTGGGCTCGGGCCGCGAGGAGCTCTCCCGCGTCCTGTTTGGGGCCGAGGGCTTCGATCAGGGCTCGATCACGCTCGGCGGCAAGACCATCGGGCTGCGCTCGCCGGTGGAGGCCGTGCGCGCAGGCATCGGGTACATTCCGGCCGAGCGCCGGATCGAGGGGATCGCCCAGGGGCTGTCGGTCCAGGAGAACATCTTCCTCGCCGATCCGTCCACCGTGAGTGCCGGGCCGTTCCTCAAGCCCCGCGCCGCCGCGGCCGCCGCCGATGAGTGGATCCGCAAGCTCAAGATCAAGACCCCGAACCGCGGCACCAACATCTCCAACCTCTCCGGTGGTAACCAGCAGAAGGCGGTGCTGGCCAAGTGGCTGACCTCGCCCCGACTGCGGGTGTTGATCCTGGATCACCCCACCCGAGGACTCGACGTGGGGGCCAAGGAGGACGTGTACGGCTTCATTCGTGAGCTGTGCGCCCGCGGCATCGGCGTGATCCTGCTCGCCGACACCCTCGAAGAAACCATCGCGCTCAGCCACACCATCCTCGTGATGCGTGACGGCCGAGTGCAGCAGACCTTCGACGCACACCCCGGGAACAAGCCCCGGCCCGTCGATCTTGTGGAAGGAATGGTCTAGGCCATGGCGATACTCACCCCGACCCGCCCGCGCCAGGCGGCGGCCTCCGGCGTCACCGTGAAGGACCGGATCATCGCGGTCTTCCCCCTGCTGGTGCTGATCGTCCTGGTGCTGCTGGTGCTGACCCAGCAGCCCAACTTCCTGAGCATCGCCAGCGTGCGTGGCCTGCTGGAGAGCATGGCGCCGATCCTGCTGCTGGCGATCGGCCAGACCTTCGTGATCCTAACCGGCGGGATCGACCTGTCCTTTGCCGTGGTGTCCTCGCTGAGCACCGTGCTCCTGGCGCTGTGGCTCCCGGACATGGGGATCGGCGCCCTGATCCTCGTCCCGATCCTCGCCTGCCTGACCGGCGTGCTCACCGGAACCGTGGTGGCGTTTGCGCAGATCCCGTCCTTCATCGTGTCGCTCGGCGCGATGGGCCTGTGGACCGGTGTGGCGCTCACGCTCTCCTCGGCCTCGACTATCCGCATCTCCGCCAACTATGACGTGATCGGCTGGGTCACGGACATGCGGATCGCCGGACTGCCGGTGTCGGCGCTGCTGGCGATCCTGCTGGCGATCCTCATCTCGGTGGCGATCCGGGTTCTCAACCGCGGTCGCGCCCTGCACACCATGGGCCTCGCCGAGAACGCCCTGCTGATGTCGGGTAACCCGACCCGCGCCTACCGTATTCTCGCGTTCGCGCTGTGTGGCCTGTTCTCGGGCCTCGCCGGTGTGGTGCTGGCTTCGAGCCAGTACTCGGGTGGACCCTCGCTCGGTGACACCCTGATGCTGCCCGCTATTGCGGCCGTGGTCATCGGTGGCAACGCGATCACCGGTGGTGTGGGTGGCCCGCTGAAGACCCTGGTGGGTGCGCTGATCATCGTGGTGCTGCGCGTGGGCCTGAATGCGATCGGCATCGACCCGGCATACGAGCAGATCATCTACGGTGCGGTCATCATCGGCGCCGTGGTGCTGACGATCGACCGCTCCCGCCTCGGCATCGTCAAATAGCCCCTCATATTCAAAGGAGAATCATGACCAAGACACCCCGCCTGATCGATCACATCGGCATCCTGGTGGAAAACCTGGAGGAGTCGATCGTGGCCTGGGAAAAGGCCACCGGCTACACCTTCGGCCCGATCGGCCGCTACCGTACCGAGCGCTGGCGCGACCACAGCGACGCAACCCCGCACCCGCACGACGCCCGGATTTCCTTCTCGGCCGAGGGTCCGCCCTTCATCGAGCTGATGGAGTTTCACGGCGAGGGCACCCACTCGGCCAAGGAGGGCGAGGGCTTCCACCACTTCGGCTTCCTCGACTACCCCGAGGTCGAGTCGAAGATGGCGGAGCTCGCCGAGGCCGGCATCGGCCACGACGGTGAATCGCTGGATGAGGGCGGCCGCCCGATCCTCTGGTTCACCGAGAAGCGCGACCTGAACGGCATCCGCCTGGAGTTTGTCGCCGCGACCCCGCAGCCCGTGGTCGCCGACGACGGCTCCGAGCTGGCCGAATCCCTGGTCACCCTGCCCGCGGGCTGGACCGATCAGGACTAGCGCCGACCGCACGGAACGCCCGCCGTTGATCAGTCAACGGCGGGCGTTTCGTGGTTCCCGACTAGTTGGCGGTTGCCTCGGTGATGGCCCGGGTGAGGCGTTCGCGCTCGCGGATGATCCAGTCGCCCACCGGGTAGTTGAGTCGGAAGGCCTCGGCGAATTCGACCGGGTCCTCGCCCACGATCGCGGCGACCGGGGTACCGTCGGCGGCCGCGGTCTCAAACAGGTCGGCCAGGTCCTCCAGCATGAGCATCAGCTCGGAACCCTTGCCCGGACCGAAGTACATCAGGTAGCGCTCCAGCGCATCGATGCTGGCCCGGTACGGCTGCGGGAGGGCGGCGGTGCGGGCCTTATAGGTGCGGTAACGCTTTTTCTCATCGATCATTTTTGATACAAACATGTTCCTGTCCCTTAGTCGTTGCGGAGGTGGTCGAGCCGCCCGGACAGGAAAGTCCAGGCGGTCCAGAATTCTTCGAGGTAGGTGTGCCCGCTCGCATTGAGCGTGAACACCTTGCGGGGCGGACCCTTCTCGGAGGGGCGCTTTTCGATATCGACGAGCCCCTTCTGTTCGATCCGCACCAGCAGAGCATAGATCGTGCCCTCGGCGATCTCGGTGAACCCCTCATCGCGCAGCCGCGCGGTGATCTCATACCCGTAGGCGGGTTTCTCGGTGAGGATCGCCAGCACGATGCCCTCCAGCGTGCCCTTCAGCATCTCGGTCATCAGCTTGGCCATCGGCATCCTCTCGGTACTCAGTGTTGCTATCTACTAGTACATAGTAACGTTAAGTACCAAATGTGCAAGGGGTGATTTCGGCTCGTGGTGTCGCGGGCGTCGGGCGTAGGCTGACGGGAGTGGCCGCGGAAGTCTCGCGGCGGGAGAGGACACCATGCTTGCAGTTCACGCTGATCGCCCTGGCGGTCCCGAGGTTTTGACCGCGACCGAGACCGAGCGCCCCACACCCGGGCCCGGCGAGGTCCTGATTCGGGTGCTGGCGGCCGGGCTCAACCGCGCCGACACCCTGCAGCGCGAGGGGCACTACCGCGTGCCGGCGGGGGCCACTGACATCCTGGGACTCGAGGTCTCCGGAAGCGTGGCCGCGCTGGGCGAGGGCGTCGCCGATGATGAGCGGGCCCCGTCGGTCGGCGAGCCGGTCATGGCCCTGCTGGCCAGCGGCGGATACGCCGAATTTGTGAGTGTGCCGGTGGGGCAGGTGCTGCCGATCCCCGAGCGGATCGATCCGGTGCACGCCGCCGGGATCCCCGAGGTGGCCGCCACCGTGGTCTCCAACCTCAATCTGGTGGGCAGATTCCAGCCCGGAGAGACCGTGCTCATCCACGGCGCGACCGGCGGCATCGGGGTCTTCGCGATCCAGCTGGTGCACGCCCTGGGTGGCGTCGTCGCGGTCACCGCGAGCAGCACCGCCAAGTTGGAACAGGCGCGACTGCTGGGGGCGCGGATCCTGATCAACTACCGCGAGCAGGACTTTGCCGAGGTCATGGCCGAGCACGGCGGGGCCGATGTCATCCTCGACACCGTGGGTGGAAGCTACCTCGAGCGCAACGTCCAGGCTCTGCGCCGCGGCGGCCGGATCGTGACCATTGCCGTGCAGGGTGGCGCGCGTGGTGAACTCGACTTCGGCGCGCTGATGACCAAGAAGGCGAGCGTTTCGGCAACCACGCTGCGGGATCGATCCGTGGCCGAGAAAACCGAGATCATGGACGCCGTGCGCCGGATCGTTTTGCCGCTGCTGGAATCGGGCCAGGTGCGCCCGGTCACCGACTCGATCTATCCGCTCGCCGAGGTGGCCGCCGCCCATGCCCACTTCGACACCGGCACCCACCTGGGCAAGGTGCTGCTGGATTGCCGCCCGAGCGAGTAGGGTCCCGCAAAAACTAAACGCCACTGCCCGCACACCTCGGGGTGTGCGGGCAGTGGCGTGTGCGGCGGGCGACTAGGCGGCCGGTTCGGCAGACTTCCTGGTGTTGCTCAGGACGCCGGACAGGGCAAACGCCAGGATTCCGGCAATCGGAACCACCAGCAGGCCGAAGCGCAGCGAGGAGTTGTCGGCGATCAGGCCCACAAGCGGCGGCGAGACCAGGAAGCCCAGGCGCATCAGCCAGGACACCACGGTCACGCCGGTTCCGGCGCGCAGTCCGGGGAGCTCGTCGGCCTGCTGCATGGCCGCGGGGACGAGTGTCGCGACACCGAATCCGGCGGCGGCGAATCCGGCGATCGTCCCGGGAATGCTCGGAAAGGCGAGGGCGGTGCCCATGCCGATCGCGGTGATCAGGCCACCCACCCGGGCGACGTTGCGCTGGCCGAAGCGGTCAACCAGGCGGTCGCCCAGCAGGCGTCCGATGAACTGGGCCCCCACGAGCGCGACAAAGCCGGTGGCGGCAATCGCCGCCGGGGCACCGAGGTTGTTCCCCAGGTACACGGCGGCCCAGGTGGACCCGGCATCCTCCACCAGGGTTCCGGCAATCGCGATCACCACGAGCGCCACCACCATAAAGATCAGGCGCGGGCTGAGCGCCGAGCGCAGCTTGGAGGCGGTTTCCTCGCCCACCGGGTTGGCCACCAGGCCCGCATCCTCGTCCTTGCCGGGCAGGCAGAAGCGTAGCGCGATGATCGCGACCACCGAGAACAGGATGCCGGAGATGGTCAGGTGCACCGAGCGCGGCAGGCCCAGGGCGATCGCCCCGGCGGCCATGCCGCCACCCAGCACCGCGCCGATCGACCACACCGCGTGGAACGAGTTGATGATCGAGCGCCCGAATCGGCGCTGCACCCGCAGGCCGTGCGTGTTCTGGCCCACATCGGTGATCGAGTCCATCGCCCCGGCAAAAAACAACGCGGCGGCAAACAGCGGGAACGTGGGGGAGAAGCCCACCAGGATCGTGCCCAGGGCGGTCAGGATGGTTCCGATTGCCGCGGCCCGGGCCGAACCCAGTCGGCGGATGATCGTGGCGGCGGCCAGCCCGGCGATGATCGCCCCGGCGGGGAACGCGGCGATCGCCAGGCCATAGGCGGCATTATCCAGCGCGAGGTCGGCCTTGATGCCGGGGTAGCGCGGCACCACGTTGGCAAACAGCGCGCCGTTGGTGAGGAACAGGACCGCCACGGCGATCCGCGCGCGGCGTACCTCGGGGGTGGGCTGGGAAGTCTGAGTCTTTTTCACGAGGGCTTTCGTCGTTCGGTCGAGGGTCGGGGGGATGCCCGGATGACGCGTCTACACTGCGGCACACTAGCATCAGGCGGGGTGCGGATGCCAAAGGTGTCAGCTGGGTGATGTTTGGTTTCGCAGAATGGACAGCGGCCAGGGGCGACGCTCGGTGCGAGCCTGGCCAAAATCGATTCCGGCCAGGTCGGCGTCCAGCCGGTCGGCGCCGGTGAAATGGTGGGTCTGCAGGCCCAGGGTGATCGCGGTCTCGATGTTCTCGCGGCGGTCATCGATGAACAGGGTTTCCTGCGGCGTGGTTTCGGTCACGGCCAGAGCGGTTTCAAAGATCCGCGTCCCGGGTTTGACCATGCGTAGCTCGCAGCTGAACAGCATGAGCGAGAAGATCTCCCGCATCGTCGCGAATCTGCTCACGGCATCGGCGAGGTCCTGCGGGGCGTTGGAGAGCAGGGTGAGGCGGGCGCCGCGGCGGTGGGCATCCCGCAGGGCTTCGAGGGTGTCGAAGTTGAGGCGGATGTTGCCGGCCAGATCCAGGCGGCGCAGCTCGGCGAGTTCCTCGGCGGAGGAGGGGCGGCCCAGCACCTCGGCCCAGTACTCGTGGGCGTGCCGTCCGCGATCGTACTCCTCGCGGAAGCGCCAGTAGCGTTCGTGAAAGTCGCCGGGGGCCATGCCCACCAGGGCAGCCATTCCGGCGGCGGCGAGTGCGGGTTGGGCCACGCAGATTACCTCGCCATAGTCCACAAGCAGGTGTGTTGTCATCGGCGGTTGCCGTCCTTCCCGATCACAAAATGCGATCGATCAATCATCATATATCTTCATACGAACAAGTCAAATGTTCGTAACCGAGATGTCGAAGTCCCGGATTTCGGCGATTGCGCATGGGGGAATCCGTCGGGTTTGATCACAAAACCTTTCAAACGAACATTTTGGGTGTATCTTTGGCTCATGAGCGGAAACACCCGGCATGAGGCCATTTTGGAAACCCTGCAGGCCCGCGGACGCGTGGATGTCACCGAGGTGGCCTCGCGCTTTTCGGTGTCCGAGGTGACCGTGCGTCGCGACCTCGACCAGCTTGCCCAGGCGGGCATCCTGCGCCGGGTACGCGGAGGCGCGGTGAGCGTGCGCATGCGCGGGGAGGGGATGCCGTTTGCGATGCGCAAGCTGGAGTCCTCGGCAGCCAAGGAGCGTATCGCGATCGCCGCCGCCGCCCTCGTGGTGGATGGTGAGGCCGTGTGCGTGGATAGCGGCACCACGGGGGCCGAGCTGGCCCGGCAGCTGGTGAATCGTCGGCTCACGATCATGCCCTTTAGCGTGCAGGCCCTCACGGTTTTGGCGGGAAGCCCGTCCGCTCGCATCCTGCTACCCGGCGGTGCCGTGAATCCCGACGAGGGGGCGATCGTGGGGCCGCTCGTGGAGCAATCCCTGCGCGGTCTGCGGTTTGACACGGTGTTCCTGAGCTGCTGCGGGGCCTCCCTCGATGAGGGTGTCACGGCCCACGACCTGGAGGATGCGGCGGCGAAGCGGGCGATGCTCGCCTCGGGGCGGCGCGTGGTCCTGATCGCCGAGGGGTCCAAGTTTGGCCGCTCGGCGATGTCGATCACCTGCTCGCTGCGCGAGGTCGACGTGGTGGTGACCGATGATTCGGCCCCACTCGATGTCCTGGAGCAGCTGCGGTCCGAGGGGATCGAGGTCATCGTCGCCTAGGTTTCTGAGCGTTTCTGGGGAAAATTGCGCACCGATTGCCTGACATAGGTAAAAAGCGTACGCTTCTGTCATGGGCACCGAGGGTGCCGATGAGAGGAGCGAAAATGTCGCGAACCATAAACCCCCTGATGTGCGAGGTGACCCGATGAGTGGCACCCTGCGCTTTGACACCCTGGTATCGGGGCTGGCACCGATCACCGGTGCCCCGCTCCCCGGCGGCGAGCAGCCCAACTGGTCGCCGCTGACGCACACCCTGATCTTCGGGGAACGTGATGCGGTCCTGGTTGACCCGCCGATTACCGCCGACCAGACCGAGACGCTGGCCGACTGGATCGCCGCCCATCAGCGCCGCCTGGTCGCAATCTATATCACCCACGCCCACGCCGATCACTGGCTGGGCACCGCCCGACTCCTCGAACGCTTCCCCGAGGCGCGGGTCTACGCGGGCGAGGCGGCGACCGCGCGCATCCTGGCCGAGACCGCCGACGGCACCCCCGGCGCGCTGTGGGCAACCCTCTTCCCCGAGCAGCTGCCCACCCCGATCCGATTCCCGGTTGAGCCGGCACCCGCGGCGGGCATCGAGCTCGAAGGGGAGCGCCTGCACTCGATTGCCGTGGGGCACTCGGACATGGATGACACCACGGTGCTGCACGTCCCCGCCCTGGACCTGGTGGTGGGCGGCGACATCGTTTACAACAACGTGCACCTCTACCTCGCCGAGGCCAGAAACGGCGGCTTCGAAGCCTGGCACCGCGCGCTGGATGCCGTGGAGGCGCTGAATCCGGCTGCGACGATTGCCGGACACAAGGACGCCTCCCGGGATGATTCCCCAGTGAACGTGGCCGAGACTCGCCGCTACCTGCGCGACGCCGAGGACATCCTGGGCACCGCCACGACGCGGCTGGAATTCTTCACCGCCCTGACCGCGCGCTATCCCAAACGGGTGAACGCCTACACGACCTGGCTCTCGGCCCTGCGCCTCTTTGACCACTAACCCCCGAAGGACATCATCATGACCAGCTATCTTGGCTCGGGAGACCCCGCCACCCACCGCACCGACTACACCCCCGAATGGTTAGGCAACCTCGCCGAGGACGTGACCCTGGAGGCCTCGGTTCTCAACGGCATCCTGCGCGGCCCCGAGGCCGTGCGCACCATTCTCGGCTTTGCGCGCACCCTCTACGACTATCAGGAGTTCACCTTTGTGGGCCCCTACGGCGACAACGGGTTCGTCGAAGATTACACCGCAACCTTCCGCGGCAACCCGATCGGCAGCGTCGTGGTGATCAACTTCAACGCGGCCGGACAGGCTCAGCAGATCATCATCAACCACCGTCCGCTGACCTCGGTGGTGCGCTGGACCACGATCATGCGGGAGCACTTTGCCGGTACCGAATATGAGCCCTATTTTCTGAGCGCGGCGGAGCTGGCCGAGCTGGGCTAGTCCACCGAGCGCCGCGGAGCTGGCCGAGCTGGGCTAACCCACCACGCGCCGCCGCGCCGGCTCATCCCACCGCGCTCGACTGGTCGCCCGATCGGCCGATTCCGCGCCTGAATGCACGAAAAAACGGGCCGCGAAGCGTGTGCTTCGCGGCCCGTTTGTGTCGGCTCCCTAGTCGAACGAGGCGGAACCCGAATCGGTTTCGCGATCGCTCATTCGGGCGTAGCCGGCCAGGCCCGCCTTCATCGCCTCGAAGTCGGCAAAGTGGGCCTCGCCGCGGCGTAGCGACACCGCGGTCGAGAGGATATCGATCACCACGAGTCCCGCCAGCCGGCTGACCGTGGGCGTGTAGATATCCGTGTTTTCAAAGGTTTTGGCCACGATCTTGACGTCACACACCCGCATCATCGGGGTGTCATCATCCCCGCTGATGCCGATCACCGTGGCACCGCGCGAGCGTGCCATCTCGGCCACCCGCATGGTCGAGCGGGTGCGCCCGGTGTTGGAGATGACCACAAACGTGGTCTCGGGATCGGTCATCGCCGCGGCCATGAACTGCTGGTGGGTGTCGCTCGGGGCGCTGCAGGGAATCCCGAACAGCTGCGCCTTTTGCAGCGCATCCTGGGCGATCAAACCCGAGGCCGAGAGGCCGATGAACACCAGCGCGCGCGAGCCGAGGATCGCGGTCACCGCCTGCTCCATCTGATCCGGGTCGAGGAAACGACGCGATCGGTCGATGCTGGAGATCGTCTGATCGAAGATCTTGCTTGCCAGCTCGGCCACCGAGTCGCCCCGGTTCATCGCCGATTCCACCGAGGGAACCCCGAGGATCAGCGCCTGGGCGAGGGCCAGCTTGAAGGCCTGGAACCCGTCGAAGCCGAGTCCCGTGCAAAAGCGCATGACCGTGGGCTCGGATACCCCGGCCCGGGCGGCCACCGCGGACATCGAGGATTCCATCACGAAGGTGGGATCCTCGGTGACCAGTTCGGCGACCTTGCGTTCGGACTTACGCAGAGAATCGAGAGACTCTTTCAGACGCTCAAAGAGTGATGTTTGCGAGGTGCTCTCCATCCTATGCATCCTAGTGCTATTGCCCGGTGAGCGCGGCAAGGAGGTTCTCCACGGCGGCCTCGGCGGCGCGCCGAGTGCTCGCCCCGGTAAACGCGCCGATATGCGGGGTGAGCAGGGTCTGCGGGTGCGAGAGCACCGCGTCCAGGACCGGGGGTTCGGTCGCGAACGCATCCACCGCGTAGGCGGTCAGGGTCCCGTCGGCGTAGGCGTCCAGCACCGCCGCGTGATCCACCAGCGCCGAGCGGGCTGTGTTGATCAGCACGCTCCCGGTGGGCAGCAGCGCGAGCTGATCGCGGCCGACCAGCGCGGTCCCGTCGGCGGGCGGGGGCGCGTGCAGCGTCACCACGTTGGACACCCGGAACAGGGTGGCCAGGTTCACCAGCTCCACGCCCTCGGGCGCCTCGGTCACAAACGGATCAAAGGCGACCACGCGCCCACCCAGCTGAAGGATCGTGGCGGCCACGTGGCGACCGATCGCCCCGAACCCGACGATGCCGACGGTCACCTCGGCGACCTCCCGTCCGCGCGAGCGCGCCCATCCGCCCTCGTGCAGCAGGGTGTTGGCGGCGGGGATCTGGCGCAGCGACCCGAGGATCAGGCCCAGCGCGAGTTCGGCCACGCCGCGGGCGTTGGCCCCGCGTGCGGTCTCGACCCGGATGCCCCGGGCGGTAGCCGCGGCGAGGTCGATCGCATCGGCCCCGGCACCGTTGCGGCTGATCACCCGGAGGTTTCCGGCGGCCGCCAGAATCTCGGCGTCGATGGGTTCCACCCCGGCGATCCAGCCGTCGATATCGCCCACCAGGTCGCGCAGCTCGGCGGCGTCGGGCTGGCGCCCGGCCGGGCCCGAGACGATCTCGAATCCGGCCGCGCGCAGCGGTTCCAGCAGCGGATGGGTTGCCGCGTCCTCGGCGGTCAGCGAGCGCGGGGTGACCAGAATCTTTCCGGGCATCGCGCTAGCCCTTGGTGCTCGAAGCCAGGCGGGAGAGCTCGTCAAAGCTCGGACCCGAGGTGGGAATGGTGACATCGAAGACCTCGGCGATGACCTGGGTCCAGCCGTGCAGGAAGTACACCCAGCCGTCAACCACCGTGACATTCAGCGCGGGATCCTGGGCGCGAGCCTGGTCGAGGAAGATCAGGTCGCCGCGGTAGTTGAGGTCCCAGACGATCGCGTCCTGAGGGAACACCACCGCGTTTGTCAGCGGGGATCCGGGGGCGTCCTTGCCGAGGCCGGTCGCATTGATGATGACCGAGCCCGCCGGCAGATCGGCGACGATCGCGTCACTCAGCTCGGGCTTCGGGGTCAGCCGCACGGTCACCGGGACCCGCGGATTCGAGGCGGCCAAGACCTCGGCCAGATCGTCCAGGCGCTGCTGACTGCGGTTGGCCACGATGATCTCGCGCGGGTGCGCGGCCCGCTCGGTCCGGGACAGATACCAGGAGATCGCGATGGCCGATCCACCCGCCCCGATCACAAATACGTCGGGGTTGTACCGGGTGAGGTGCGCGGGGGAGAGGAACGCGTCGAGGGCGAGGCCCGAGGAGATCGGGTCCTTAGCGTGGGCGATCAGACGGCCATCCCGCTTGGAGATACTGGAAATCTCGTTCATCAGGGTCGCCAGCGGATCCTCCTCATCAAAGAGGTCGCGGGCGGCGGCAAACAGGTCGAGCTTATGCGTGGTGACCAGGGCACCGCGGCTGAGCGGATCGTTTTTGATGAACTCGACCACGCGTCGATACTGCTCGGCGGGAGCGTGCAGCGGCAGGTCGATGCCCACCAGCACGGCGTCGCCGAGTCCGAGTTCGGCGGCCCACAGCGGGAACACCTGGCGGATCGAGGAGGACCCGGTGGTCACCCCGATGAAGTACATCGTGGGGGCGGTGGCCGGGATCAGGGTGTCGGCGGTGAGGGTAACGGGGGCGCTCATTTGGTGGTGTCCTTATCGCGGAGGAGCGCGCGGGCCAGGGTGAGGGCGCGCGCGGCGTTGTCACGGATGGTGTCGAATTCGCCGGCCTGGATCAGCGCTCGCGGGGCGATCCAGGTGCCGCCGGCGGCGATCACGCGCGGGATGCGCAGGTAGTCGCCGAGGTTGTCCGGGGTCACGCCGCCGGTGGGCATCACGTGGCGCAGGCTCGAGGCGGCGAGCGGTGCCAGCAGGGCCGAGAGGGCCTTGGCTCCGCCGTTGAGTTCGGCGGGGAAGAACTTGACGGTGTCGAAGCCGTCCTCGACCGCGGCCATGATCTCCGAGGCGGTTGCGGCCCCGGGAATCAGCGGCAGACCCGCCTCGCGGGCGGTCCGGCCGAGCAGCGGCGTATAGCCGGGGGAGACGCCGAACCGGGCCCCGGCGGCCTGTGCGTCAATCACGTTGGCCGGGGTGAACAGGGTGCCCACACCCACGTGGAACTCGGGGAGTTCGGTGGCGATCTGGCGGATGGACTCCAGAGCGTCGGGGGTGCGCATGGTCACCTCGATCGTGGTGAGTCCGGCTTCGGCCAGGGCGCGCGCCAGCGGAATCGCGAAGCGCGCCTCGGGGATTTCGACCACGGGGACGATCCCGAACTCGCTCAGCAGGGCGAAGGGATCCGTGGGGGAGTCCGCGGAGGTCTTCTGTGCGTTCGCCGCGGCTCCTGCGTCGGCTACCCGCGTGCTCATGCGTTCACGCCCACGCGGTAGCCGGTGTGCTCGGGGTTGGGCACGCTCGCCCAGCCGCCGCGTCCGTCGGTGACCACGAGCTCCTTCATCCCGGCGGCGTCGCCGATGATCGCGTAGTCCTGGCCGGCGTCGGCCGCATAGGTAAAGAGGGTGACAAAGGGTTCGGTGCCCACGTTGATCGAGCGGTGGATCCAGTGTCCGGGCACGTTCACGGCCTCGCCCGGGGTCAGCTCGACCGCGGCGCTCTGACCGTCGATGGTCTCCAGCAGCATGACGCCGTGGCCGGCCAGGCAGTAGTACAGTTCGGCGCGGTTCTCAACCGCGTGGATGTGGCCGCGGGTCACCGCAAACTCGGTTCCATAGGTTCCGGGCAGTAGCGTGCTGGTGCCGATCACCAGCGCACCCTCCGCATCGGAGTAGCGGTGCTCCTCGACCGAGTACACCAGGGTGTCGGCGCCGTGCTTTTCCACTGCCGCCCGATAGGCCGCGTCGTCGCGGTAGACCCCGGCCATGTCGCCGAGGAACTTCTCGTAGCGACGGGTGTTGCCGGTGAGGTCCCCATTGGGGTGGACCCGAAGCGGAACCGGAATATCTAAGCTGATGCTCATTGTTCTCCTAGGTGGGTGGATTTGGTAGTAATACTACATAATTAAGAATGTGAACGTGCGCATTTGGGCGAGATTGCCGAATTAAGCCCAATAATTCGTGCCGGACATCGATTTGTCTGTAGTATTACTAAAAATCAGGAATTCAGCCCCGTGTCCCCACACGCGGCCATCGTTCTTCCGTATTCACCGTCGAATTCGTGCGAGAGGTTTGTCATGAAAGCAATCGTTTTCCGAGAGGGTTCCCAGTGGGCCGTCGAATCCATCGAGAAGCCGGTTCCCGGCCCCGGCGAGGCGCTGCTGCGGGTCATCCAGACCGGCGTCTGCGGCACCGATGAGCACCTGCTGCACGGCGGCTTCATCGCCAAGTTCCCGCTGATTCCCGGCCACGAGATGGTCGGCGAGGTGGTTGAGCTGGGTCCGGGCGAGGCCAACGCGGTGGTCGGCGACAACGTCGTGGTGGACAACACCGTGCTGTGTGGCAAGTGCCACGCCTGCCGCGAGGGCAACGACCTGTTCTGCGAGAACTTCGGCTCGCTCGGCTGCAACATGCCCGGCGGATTCGCCGAGTACGTCGTGGTGGACTCCAGCAAGGTCTACCCGATCGGGGACCTCGACCCCGACGTGGCCGTCTTCGCCGAGCCCACGGCCTGCGCCGTGCACGGCGTGGACATCCTGAACCTCAAGCCCGCCTCGGACGTGCTGATCTTCGGTGCCGGCCCCACCGGTCTGATCCTCTCCCAGCTGCTGAAGACCGCGGGTGCCGCCCGCGTCACCGTGGCCGCGCCGACCGCCTCCAAGCTCGAGGTGGCCACCGCGCTCGGTGCCGATCACACCGTCCAGGTGGATCGCACAAACCCCGAGGCTGCCTCGGCGGCGCTGCGCGACATCGCCCCGCGCGGATTCGACGCGGTCATCGAGGCCACCGGCTCGACCGCGGTCCTGGAACTCGCCGTGAGCCACACCAAGACCGGCGGCACCGTGCTGGTCTACGGTCTGGCCGGCGAAAACGACACCGCGGCGATCAAGCCCTATGAGGTGTTTAGCCGTGAGCTGACCATCAAGGGATCCTACGCACAGGTGCACTGCCTGGGTCGCGCGCTGTTTGCGTTGCAGACCGGCCGCGTGCGCACCGAGGGGCTGATCACCTCGAAGCTCAACCTGGACACCTTCGACCAGGCGTTGGCTAACCTGCACGATTCCGAGCAGATCAAGACCATCGTCTCGTCGCGATAGGTTTCCCCGCGGCGCGTGATGACACCTACTTTGTCATCACGCGCCGTCCGTGTACCCCTCCCCAAAGGTTTCCCCTCATGATCATTTCCCACGACCTCGGAACCACCGGTAATAAGGCGACCCTGGTAGCCAATGACGGCCGCCTGATCGCCGCCGTCACCGTTCACTACGACACCGATTTTGGCCTCGGCGGCAAGGCCGAGCAGGATCCCCTCGCCTGGTGGGACGCCCTCGCCCAGGCCACCCGTGAGCTGCTGACCTCGGCAGGTGCGCGGCCCGAGGACATCGACGTGGTGTCCTTCTCGGGTCAGATGATGGGGGTGGTGGCCATCGATGACGCCGGGGATCCGGTGTTCCCCTCGATCATCTGGGCCGACACCCGAGCCACCGCGCAGACCGACCGGCTGCTCGATCGGGTGGGGATGGAACGCGGCTATCAGATCACCGGGCACCGGCTGAACCCCACGTATTCGCTGGCCAAAACCATGTGGCTGCGCGATACCTCACCCGATGCCTTTGCCCGCGTGCGCCGCATCCTGCTGGCCAAGGACTTTATCGCCTTCAAGCTGACCGGCGTGCAGGTCACCGATCGCTCGGATGCGTCGAGCACCAACGCCTACGATCAGCGCGCGGGCACCTGGTCCGAGGAGCTGATCGCCGCCTCGGGGCTGTCACGGGAAATCTTCCCGGAGATCGTGGACTCCACCACGGTCATCGGCACAATCACCACCGATGCGGCCCGGGCCACCGGCCTGCTGGCGGGAACCCCCGTGGTTATCGGCGGTGGAGACGGGCCGATGGCCGCCCTGGGGGCGGGAATCATCGACGCGAGCTCGGGGGCGTATGCGTGCATGGGGTCGTCCTCCTGGGTATCGGTCGCCGCGGATGCGCCGCTCTATGATCCGCAGATGCGCTCGATGACCTTCAACCACGTGATCCCTGGCCGCTTTGTCCCCACCGCCACGATGCAGGCGGGCGGCGCCTCGCTGCAGTGGATCGTGGATACGCTCTCCCCGGCGACCGCCGCCGACTACGCCGAACTCCTCGACGCCGCCGAGAACCGGCAGGCCTCGGGGGAGGGACTGTACTTCCTCCCGCACCTGTTGGGGGAGCGCTCGCCCTACTGGAACCCGCACGCCCGCGCCGCGTTTGTGGGCCTGCTGCGCCATCACGACCGCGGCCACATGACCCGCGCGGTGCTGGAAGGGGTCGCCTTCAACCTGCTCACCGGGCTGCGCGCGTTTGCCGACTGCGGCACCGATGTGGACCGGATCGACGTGATCGGTGGGGCCGCCAACGCCTCGGCGCTGCTGCAGATCTTCGCGGACATGTGGGGTATGCCGGTCGCCCGGCGCGATTTGGTGGACGAGGCCGGGGCGATCGGCGCGGCCGTGGTCGCCGGGGTCGGCGTGGGCATCTTCGACAACTTCGAGGTGGCCGCGACGCTGTCCAAGCGGAGCACCGGGTACGAGCCGAACCCCGCGGCGACCGCGCGCTACGCCCGCGAGTATCCGGTATTCCTCGACGCGTATGCGCGTCTGGAACCGTGGTTTGACGCGCTGGCGGCTGGTGGGTCGGATGCCTGAGTCGCGCAGGGTGCGCACGGTACCCGCATCCGACTCGGCGAATCCAGGGGTCAGCCCGGGACCGACCCTGTCCGTTCCGGCGTCGACGGGCCACGGGACCAGCCCGGGACCGACCGTGTCTGGCTCGCCGTCGGCGGATCCCGAGTCTTCCCCGCGGGTGACGCCCGCCGCGGGCATCATCCGCACCGTCGGCGGCGATATCGCCCCCGAGGAACTGGGTCGCACCAACTATCACGAGCACCTGTTCCAGGTCTCGCCCCTGCTGGCCGGGGACGAACTCGATAACGAGGAGGCGTCGGGACACGAGGCGATCTCGCTGGTCGAGTCGGGCTTTGGCGCGATGATCGAGGCAACCCCGATGGGACTCGGTCGAAACCCGACGGCGGTCGCGCGGATTGCCGCGCGGGCGGGGCTGCACGCGGTGCACGTGACCGGCGCGCACCACGGCGGACACTATCCCGAGGCACATCCGATTCGGGCATTGACCGAGGACGAGCTGGTCGATCGCTGGACCACGGAGATCCGCCACGGGTTCGGGGAGGATCCGGGGGCGGTAGCCTCTATCTCTGCGTCCAACGTGCGCGCGGGCATGCTCAAGGCGGGGATCCGCTACTGGCAGATCGGCCCGTTCGAGCGGCGCGCTCTGGCCGCGGTCGCCCGCACCCACGCCGAAACCGGGGCCGCAATCATGGTGCACCTGGACTATGGATCCGCCGCTCACGAGGTCCTGGAGCTGCTGGAACGGGACGGCGTATCCCGGGACCGCGTGGTGCTCGCGCACATCGACCGCAACCTGGACTCGGGCCTGCACGCGGACCTGATCGCCTCGGGTGCCTACCTCGGTTATGACGGCCCCGCTCGGCACCGCGAGGCACCGGACCAGGCGATCCTCGAGTGCCTGGAACGCGTGGTGGCCCGGGTCGGGTCGGACCGGATCCTGCTCGGCGGCGACGTCGCCCGAGCCTCCCGCTACCTCGCCTACGGCGGCATGCCCGGCCTGGAATACCTCGGCCGCCGTTTCATTCCGCGCCTCGAGGTGCGCCTCGGTGCCGACCGCGTCGACGCCCTCCTCGCCGACAACGCCGCCCGCCTGCTCACGCTCGCGATGGATCCATAAATTGAAAAGTTGAGATAGCAAGGGCGACCTACGAGACTTTGTGCCTCGTGCGGTTGTGGTCTATTTACAGCGAATTGTGTCTTATTTACCCCTGGAATTGGGGTGGCCGAAAGACGCGATCGTTGGGAGTTGTTATGTGAAAATTCTTAGTTGAGTGTGAGTCAAGTAGTGATTATTTGACGCCATATTTGAGGTTCATCAGAGCAACCCGAAGACTCGAGTCCCCTATCGTAAGAGAGAAAAGTGCGTACTTCTGCGTCAATCAATACCGTTCGCGTGACACCTATTTCAAATGACGCAGAGCTAACTTTAGATAACTTAGATGGATTCGATCTCTTGCAGCATTTTTTTGCCTACGCAGCGAAGGTAAAGGAAGGCCCTGGGCTTCGGGACAAGGCCAAGGGTCACTACTTGAAAGTAATTGCCGTAAAGGGGCGCGGTAACAGCGTTTTATTAGAACTTGAGACTGGACCATTTGGCGAGTCTGCGATTACGTACGATACGCGAACTGGAGTCTCTGTTCGGAAGAACACAAGCGACGAAGCATTCGCTAGAAAATCTCACGCGGTACTTTTCCGTGTTCCAACCTCACCTTATGTTCTCTTCGTGAAAGAGCATAAGTATGGTGTACCGAGCGGCTGGCTACTTTTCGAGTCCTTTAAACATCATCTCACGAGCCAGATCCCGAACTTTTACTTACCAGTAGAAACAGCCCAAGAGGACATTTCCTGGAAGGAATCCGCTGATCTTGAAGAGGTCACCGTTGTGATGCATCATAAACCCCTAGATATTTCTTCAGGCGTGGACAGCGGACGGAAGAATGAAACAGTAGCGGGGCGACTAGCGTATTCGGCGATTCCTCCGAAGGGAGTAAAGACTTTCGGGAAAGAGGTTCGTAGAAGGCTTTTCAGTGGTGCGATGGACCCGGTAACGTTCGTAGGTCTGAGAGCGACTCCAAAAGACGGGCACCAAGGTGACGGTAACCCGGATTCGACTGTTTTGGTGAAGCTTTCTCGCGACGGACGTACCAAAACCTTCGAGCTTGGTGCTGAAGGTACACCAATGCTTCGCGAGTCGCTGACGGTTGATGATGAACCGGCGCTTGATATGGAACAGTTCTATAAGCGAAGCATTGAGATGGCGGTCGATTTCTACAAAAGGGAGGGGTTTACCCTAGATCGAGCGTCCATAAAGAAAAAGTGGTCTAACAGCATTTCGCTGCCGACCTGGCCAGGCTCGATTTAGAACTCGGTTAACTGTTCATGGGTACTCTTATGAAAGGTATTTGGCTTGTAGTTTTTCCTCGTACGGATTCGAATGGCAGACCTCGCGTTTCAGTATCGATTCGATTCCTTTTCCTGTTAGCTCTGTTGCCGATTCTTTGCGGCATCGTAAGTGTTTGGAACGGCTTGGAAATAGTCGATCCATCAGTTGTGGCCTCAAGTGTCGGAGTGCTTGGCGGACTTTTGATCGCGCACGCTATTTTTGTCTTTCAACTTCGGGTTTCTTTGATGTCGAAGGGAAAGAAAAAGCGTGAAGTCGACAATCGTGTATTTGAGCTAGTTGATCAGATGTTTGACGGAGTCCTTTGGTCATCGACAATTGCGCTCCTCCTAACACTTGTATCGGGAGCAATTGCCGCTTTTCTGCCGGAGGAACACACTGTTGATCGGTGGATAACCGGGGCGTTTGTAGTGTTGGCGGTTCACCTCGTGGGCTGTTTAGTCCATGTGATTACGGCCACCATGTCGGCATTCCAAATTCTTCGAAAACCCTAGGAACCGCATTCTTACCACCGGGGAAACATGCTTTGGTTAAGAAGTGACTTGTAGGCAGTTTTAACTAGAGACGTGCGCGAGTAAACATTTTTCAATTCGTAACTACAGACATCATGTCCGGTCAAACTCTAGGCATTTACAAAACCCCGCGTCCGATGTGGACGCGGGGTTTTCTGTACGCCGACCTAGGCGTGCTTGGTCAGGCGGGTGAGCATGTCCGGGGCCGTGCGGTCGAGGATCCGGCCGCCCCAGCGCACACCGATCCAGTAGAACAGCGCGCCGATGCCCAGGCCCACCGGGAGGGTCAGCCAGATCAGCAGCGCCGATCCGGTGACCGCGCCCACGATCATCAGGATCAGGGCGGGCAGGCTCAGGACGATCAGCGCACCCATGCTGCCGAAGGTCCCGGCGAGGGAGAGCACACCCGAACCGGGCTTGGAGGCCCAGGGGCTGTCCGCGGGGTCGGGCACCGGCATCAGGAAGAAGGCCGATTCCACCGAGGAGACGCCGTTTCCGGCCAGGATCATTCCCAGGCTCACCCCGAGCACCGCGGGGAGCAGGTGAACGCCGCCGGAGATGACCGCCACGATCACGGCGATCACGATGGTCATCGGGACGATCAGGGTCATAAACGCCCAGGCGCGTCCCCGCCGGTCATCGATGCCGCGCACCCCGTGGGCCACGTGGGCGGCAAACGCGGTGCCGTCAAAGGCCAGGTCCACGAACGTCGCGGTGGCTACAAAGAGCAGCATGAACGGCGTCGCGAACGCCAGTACCTCGGGGCCACCCTCGGTCTGCCGGGTGATGAACCAGAACAGGAACGGCATCAGCGGCACCAGGATCAGGCTGCGTGCGTAGCGGGGATCCCGGAACCAGTAGATCAGGCAGCGGGCGGCAATTGCCCCGGCCGGGCTGGCCGGGAAGAAGCGGAACGGACCGCGCGCATCGCGCACCCGTCCGGTGGAGGAGGAGCGGGTGGCCGAGGCGTTGACGCTGGCCGCATACGCAACCTGCCACAGCCAGTACACCACTGCGACGCTCGCCACGGCGACCAGCAGGTGCAGGATCGCGCCCAGCGGATCCCCGGCGGCCACCGCGGCCGGAACCGCCCAGACCGCGCCAAACGGGGTCCAGGAGGCCACCGCGGCGATACTCGGGAACAGGCTGATGGAGAGGACGATGCCGCCGGAGAGCCCGGCGATCAGCGGCCCGAGCAGGATGATTAGGACCAGCAGCACGGTCCCGATGATCTCGCGATAGCGGCGACTCATCGCCAGCCGGGTAGCCAGGGTCAGGACCAGCTGGGACACCAGCAGGCAGGTGACCAGCGCGATCGGCGCACAGATCACCGCGACCACCGCCGCCAGCGGCGAGCGGATCCAGGCCAGGGCGGTCAGCGCCGAAACCAGCAGGGTGATGATGCCGGGAATCCCCAGCGCCCCGGCGAGGAGCGTGCCCCAGCGCAGGGAGGTTTGGGAGATCGGGAACGTCGCGAACCGGGCCGGATCCAGGGTGCGATCGGCACCCGCGGTGGCCAGCGGAACAATGCCCCAGCCGAGCACCAGAACCGAGCCCACGGTGATCAGGATCACCCCGGTGTATTGATCTGCATTGATCCCCAGCACCACCAGCGACACCAGCGCCATGCCCAGAATGCCCAGGCCGTAGAGCGCGCCGATGATCGCGCCCACCAGCTGCCAGGTGTTGCGGCGCAGCGAGTTCCACATGATCTGATAGCGCAGCTTGACCAGCACCTTCACGATGCTGGGCGGCTTGGTCGCGACGGGGGCGGGGGCTAGAAGCTGCGTAGCCACTCGGGGCCCTCCTGCTGGTGGCGGCCGCCGACAAGCTGGACGAAGCGGTCCTCCAGGGTCGATCCGGCGCGCACCTCATCGACGGTGCCCGCGGCGACCACGCGACCGGCGGCGATCACGGCCACATGGTCACACATGCGCTCGACCAGGTCCATCGAGTGGCTGGACACGATCACCGTGCCGCCCCCGGCCACATAGCCGTGCAGGATGTCGCGGATGTTCGCGGCCGAGACCGGATCCACCGACTCAAACGGCTCATCCAGGACCAGCAGGCGCGGGGCGTGGATCATGGCGCAGGCCAGTGCGATCTTCTTGGTCATACCAGCGGAGTAGTCCACGACCAGCGTGTTTGCCGCCTGCTGCAGGTCGAGGAGGCCGAGCAGGTCGGTGGTGCGGGTCGCGACGGTTTCGGCGTCCAGGCCCGAGAGGAGTCCGTGGTAGGTGACCAGCTGCTGGCCGGTCAGGCGGTCAAACATGCGCACGCCGTCGGCGAGGTTACCCACCAGGCGCTTGGCTTCGACCGGGTTTTCCCACATGTCCACGCCGTATATCAGCGCGGTGCCAAACTCGGGACGCAGCAGGCCGGTCGCCATCGACAGGGTTGTGGTTTTACCGGCGCCGTTGGGACCCACCAGACCGTAGAAGGAACCCTGGGGGATCGTGAGGTTGATGCCGTTGACCGCGATCTTCTCGCCGAAGCGCTTGGCGAGGCCGCGGATCTCCATGGCCGGGGTGCCGGGGGCAGCCTGGGCACCGAAGGGGGCGGGGGTCGCCTGGGCGACATCGGCCGCGGGCACGGTGGCGGGCTGCGCGGGAGCGGCTTCGGTACCGGGGGCGGGGGTGTCTAAACCGGCGGCGAACTGTGCGGGCACTGTGGCGGGTTGCGGTGATGGCTGCGGGATTCCCTGGGGCGGGATGGGGTCGGTCATCGGGTCCTTCCGGATGGTCGCGGGAGCGATTGCGCGGAAAACGCCGATCGCCCGGTTGATCACCGCCAACCTACCAAGAATGGTGGGTGTGGTGGGGAACAGCCGGGCGATTTGGCGTATTTGGAGACCCGCTAGCGCGGATCGCGGGGGCGAAGCCAGCGCTCCAGCACGATCGATCCGTCCTGCCAGGGCAGCAGGATCCAGACGATCAGGTAGGTCAGGATTCCGATCCCGGGGAGCAGGAATGCCAGCAGGGTGCCGATGCGCACCGCGGTGGGGTTCCAATTGAAGCGGGTCGCGATGCCGGCGCAGATTCCGCCGAACATGCGGTCGGGTCCGCGCCGGACGGTGCTCTTGCGCAGTACGTCGAAGAAGCCGTTCATTATTTTGCTCCCGTTGAGTTGCGGGCATTGCGGACAACCATGCCGATTCCGCAGCCCACCAGGACCGCGCCCGCTGCGGTGACCACGGCGAAGGCCAGGGTGATCGGGTCCACCGAAATGTCCCAGACGTTCCTGGCCACCAGCAGTACCCCGAAGGCCAGGAGCAGCATGCCCCAGACGATGGTGAACGCGCGCGGTGTGCGGTTGATCGGGGCCTCCACCCGGGTGCCCACGGCCACCGGTGTTCCGGCGGGATAGGCGGCGGGCGGAACATAGGGGTAGTTCGGGGTCGCCGTGTGCGGGCCCGGGTAGGTGGTGGTGGGGATGCCGTCCTGGGCGGGCGCGGGCGTTGACTGCGGATACG
Source organism: Mycetocola sp. JXN-3 (assembly GCF_014522285.1). Lineage (GTDB taxonomy): Bacteria > Actinomycetota > Actinomycetes > Actinomycetales > Microbacteriaceae > Mycetocola > Mycetocola saprophilus. The sequence continues at coordinate 2,475,339 of NZ_CP041635.1, read as the reverse complement.
CGGCGGTGGGGATCGCGTCTTCCGCGGGTGTGGCCTGCGGGTACGCGGCGGTGGGGATCGCGTCCTCCGAGAGCGTGGCTTGCGGGTACGCGGCGGTGGCGCTCTCGTCTCGGGCGGGTGCGTCGCTGGTGGGCTCATCGGCGGTCGAGGGCGTCACCGGATGTGCGTCGGTGGGTACATCATCCGCGCTCTCCCGCTGTGCCTTGGCCACCAGATCCTCGATCCGCAGCTCCTTCTCGGGCTCGCTGTTGTGCCCGTTCTTGTCCGGGGTGTTCGTGGACACTAGTGTGCTCCCTTACTGATGGCGGGTACCGCGGCGCTTTCGCCGGAGACCCGAGGCTTGTCGGTGACCGTGACGTTACTGAACGCGCCACGGATTTCCAGGATGATCTGCGGGCCGTTTTCGGAGTTCGGACCGAATCCGGCGGAGTTGTCCAACCAGATTCCGCCGCGCTTGTTATCCACGCTGCCACCGGTGATCTTCGATGCCGCAAGGGCCAGGGATGTATCCACCGAGACCCGCACGTTACTCGGGACATACACCCGCAGGTCGGACATCGCGACGTTCACCGGGATGGTGACCGGCCCGTTATCCTCCAGATCTCCGATTCGGGAGAGATCGATGGTCCCCGAGGCGGCGGCGATGGCGTAGCCATCTCCGGCCTCGGCGGTGGTGCCGGGGATGAAGGTGGCCGAGGTCGCGGCGGCCCAGTTAAGGCTCTGCCCGCCAAACGAGGTGAACAGCCCGCCGATCAGCGCAAACACCGCCATCCAGCCGAGGAATCCGCCGTGCCGACCGCGGATTCCGCTGATCAGCACGCCGAGTGCGAAGACGGACGCGGCAACGCCCAGGGCAATCGCCACGGCGCTTCCGTTGAAACCGTAACCGGCGATCGTGGAGACTCCGAGCACCGCGGCGCCGGCCAGAAACGCCAGTCCGGTGCAGAGGAGTCCGGTTGCGGCTCCCGGTCCCAGAACGCGCGGCCGCGGCGGGCGGGCGGCGTGGGGAACGTGGGGCGGGTGCGGGGCGCGGGCACCCTGTGGGTTTCGGGCGGCCTGTGGCGCGGGACGAGCAGGTTGAGCGGGTTGAGCAGGCTGAGCGGGCTGAGAGGGCTGAGAGGGCTGAGCGGACCCAGCCGGGCCCGAAAACTCCGTGGCCGGTTCGGATGCCGCGGCACTCGCGTTCCCATGCAGTTCGTCTACCGACTTGGGCTCGGGGGCCGGTGCCTGTCCCGGTGCGCCGAAGGGTGCGGGCGCGGTGGCCGGTCCCTGAGCCGGGGCCACGAAGGGCGCGGGGTATACGGACGATGTACCGGACGGGATTCCGGTCGGGTCTCCGCTGGGGGAGCCACCATCCGGGTAGCGTCGATCATCGGGCCCGGGGGTCGGCGGCGTGCCGCCACCCTGCGAGCCGCCGCCGGTCTGACGCGTGATGAAAAACACCGTGGCACCGATGATCAGGGCCAGCACAACCAGCGACGAGAGCCAGGAGTTACGGCCCCAGTCCCAGGGGGAGAAGGACCCCACCTGAATGTTCAGCAGCCCGACGCCGCCGACAATCACCGCGCCGGTCATCCCCGCCGCCCATCGTCCGTGGCGCAGGGCCTCGGCGTGAATGTAGCCGTTGCGGTCGGGCAGGAACGCCCAGGCCAGGCCGTAGAGGAAGGGACCGATGCCCGTGAAGATGCTGAGCACCACGATGAAACCGCGGACCAGAATGGGATCGATACCCATGCGCTGGGCGAGACCACCCGCGACGCCACCGAGCCAAGAGGAGTCGGAGCGGATGATGCGGGTGTCGCGGATGCTGTCAAAGAAGCCGCGGTTGGGCCGGGCTGGGCCGGAGCGTTCGGAATCGGTGGTGTTCATACCTTCAGTGTGGTGCGGGGAAGACACGGTCCGCTATGGGGGCCTACCCTGATAAAACCCTGAGCCTGGTAGGGGAGCGTCCGGGGTTGCCCGGAATTCCGGCGCTGCAGGTGGTCGCTTGCGCGCGGGCGTGCTTGTATGGACCCATGCGTCTTCCCCTGGTCAGAACCCGATCCCGTGCGATCGCGGGTGTGTGCGCGGGTCTTGCCCGGCACCTGAACCTGCCCGTGGTCTGGGTACGGGCGGCCATGGTGGTGCTGACCCTCTTTGGCGGAGCCGGTGCGATGCTGTACGCCTGGCTCTGGCTGCTGGTTCCCAGCGAGGACGATGTGGACCGCGCCGCCGACCGCAACTTCAATCCGCGAAACGTGGCCGAGAACTTCGCCCGCAACGTGGCCCCGTGGCTCCGCACACGCCCGGCCGATCCCGGACAGGCACCCCCGACCCCATTTGGTCCCGGTACGTTCGACCCCGAGTCCGGGGCGACATCGGGCCCTCGGAGTCGCCCGGCAGCCCCCGGGCCGGTGTCCCCGCCCGGTGCCTCGGATGCCCCCGCTTCCGCGGCCACCGACGGGCGTCCCTGGCGGCAGTGGAAGATGGGCCTGCCGGAGATCGCCGTGGGCGTGGTGCTGCTGGGGATCGCGGTGGCGATTCTGCTGGAGATGGTGGGCGTCCACATCAACTGGCAAACCTGGCTGCCCGCGATCGCGATTGTGACCGGCGTGGGGCTCACCTGGATCCAGTTGGATACCGGGTCCCCGGGACGCCGGGCCGGAGCCCGGGGTTCCTCGGGCGCGCTGCGCCTGATCGCCGGAATCGCCCTGGTGGTGATCGGCATCCTGATCCTGATTACCGGCGCGGTGGACCAGGTCCTGATCGGACAAACCCTGCTCGCCACCTTCGCGATTCTCTGCGGACTGGCGGTGGTCCTGGCCCCCTGGGTCGTGAAGTACTGGCGCGAGCTGGGTGCCGAACGCGCGGCCCGAGCCCGCGAATCCGAGCGCGCGGACATCGCCGCGCACCTGCACGACTCGGTCCTGCAAACCCTCGCGCTGATCCAAAACCGTGCCGACAGCCCCGCCGATGTGCGCCGGCTGGCGCGCGCCCAGGAGCGGGAGCTGCGCGCGTGGATCAGCTCGGATCAGCCCGATCCCGGCGGCAGCATCGCCGAGCGCCTGCGCGGAATCGTTGCGGAAATCGAGGACGGCTACGGGCGCAAAATCGAGATCGTCACCGTGGGAGACACCGAACACTCGGAGCGCCTGGAACCGCTGCTCGCGGCGACCCGCGAGGCGATCCAGAACGCCGCCAAACACGCGACCGGCACGATTTCGGTCTATCTTGAAGTGGGTGCCGGTGCGTGCGAGGTGTTTGTGCGCGACCGCGGACCGGGTTTCGACCCGGACCAGGTGCCCGAGGACCGCCACGGCGTCCGCGACTCGATCCTGGGCCGGATGACCCGGCACGGCGGCACCGCGACCCTGCGCAACACCGGGCAGGGCACCGAGGTGGCCCTGCGAATGCCGCTGCCCGATCTACCAAAGGAACACGCATGAGCGAGCACGAACCCCAGAATCTCCGGGTTGTCCTGGTGGACGATCACGCGATCTTCAGGTCGGGCCTGCGCGGCGCGCTCGCCGCGGACATCGAGGTGGTGGCCGAGGCGGCCACCGTGGAACAGGCGATCACCGCGATCCATGACACCCTCCCGGCCGTGGTCTTGCTCGACGTGCACCTGCCCGGAGGTCGGGGAGGGGGCGGAGCCGAGGTCATCGTGGGATGCGCCGACCTGCTGGCCCACACCCGGTTCTTGGCGCTCAGCGTCTCCGATCAGGCCGAGGATGTGGTGACCGTGATCCGTGCAGGAGCCCGCGGCTACGTCACCAAAACCATCGACGCCGACGAACTCAACGACGCGATCCGCCGGGTAGCCGCGGGAGACGCCGCATTCTCCCCGCGCCTGGCGGGGTTTGTACTAGATGCGTTCGGCACCCAGAACGTCGCCCAGATCGATGATGAGCTGGACAAACTCTCGGCCCGCGAGCTCGAGGTTATGCGGCTGATCGCCCGCGGATACTCCTATAAGGAGGTCGCCGCCGACCTGTTCATCTCCACCAAGACGGTGGAGTCCCACGTGTCGGCGGTGCTGCGCAAGCTTCAGCTGTCGAATCGGCACGAGTTATCGCGCTGGGCCGTGGACCGACGGATCCTCTAACCGCACTCACACTGTGCCGGTGTGGGGTCGTAGACCGCCGCATCCTTTAACCACTGTGGGACGCTGGGCGACCGAGCGGAGGCTAGTCGGTCAGCAGCTCGGGGGCACCCACGCGAAGGTCGAAGGCTCCGGCGAACTGCGCGTCAAACTCCTGCACCGATCCGCCGATGCTGTGCGCGATGAACTCGGTGGCGCGCGGTCCAACCTGGTCGATCAGGGCCTGAATGACCTGGGCCACGGCACCGGGAAGCCCGGCCTCATCGGCACCGTTGAACACCACGACGTACTCCACGTCGTCGCCGAAGGACACCTCGGCGTCCTCGCTCAGCACGGTCTCGTTGGCGGTGACCTGGAAGAACCAGCCGGGGATCCGCTCGGCGCCGGTGGGCAGCACACCCTCCTCGGGACGGTGTGCGGCGAGGGTTGCCTCGAGGTCCTCGGAGTACAGGTATTCGGCCACAAACAGCGGCGGCAGTACCCCGGAAACCTCGAGCTCGGGTTCGGCGTCGGCCACAATCTCGAACGCGGGAGAGTCTGCGGCTGCGAACTCCTCAAAACCGGGCTCGGGGGTGAAGTTCTGCGGGTTTTCGGCGCTAGTCATGCGCCCAGTTTAGCGGGTTAGGGCAGGACGTATCCGCCCTGGGACTCCACCGCCAGCCCATCCGCGAGGAGCCCGGCGAGGGCCCGATCCAGCTGGACTCGGTCCTCCCAGAGCCCAATAATCTCGGCATCGGTGACCGGCAGGTGCGCGGCCCGAAGCTCGCGCAGAATCAGCCCGCGGACCTGTCGATCGCTGCCCGCATACGTCTTCTGCACGGCCTTGGTGGGGCCGAAGTATTCGGGCGATCCGGCCTGGACCCAGGCGCACGCGTCCCGGATTGGACACACGTCACACCGCGGCGAACGCGCCGTGCAGACAACCTGCCCCAGCTCCATGATCGCCACGTTAAAGGCGCGGGCCGCCTCGCGATCCTCGGGCAGCAGCGCGGCCATATCGGCCAGGTCCGCGGCGGCGCGGGGCGGGCCGGGTTCGGCCTGGGCATGGATCGCGCGGGCAATGACCCGGCGGCCGTTGGTGTCGATCACCGGATGCCGATCCCCATAGGCAAAGACCGCAACCGCGCGGGCCGTATAGTCGCCCACGCCGGTCAAAGCGAGCAGGGTAGGGACATCTCGCGGCACGATTCCGCCGTGCTGCTCGGTAATCTGCACGGCGGCCCGGTGGAGCCACAGCGCCCGGCGCGGATACCCGAGGTTGGCCCAGGCGCGCACCGCCTCCCCGGAGGGGGACGCCGCCAGATCGGCGGGGGTCGGCCAACGCTCCAGCCATTCGGCCAGGCGCGGAATGACCCGGGCCACCGGGGTTTGCTGCAGCATAAACTCCGACACCAGGGTGCCCCAGGCCGGGAAATCGTCTTCGCGCCAGGGGAGGGCGCGGCCCTCCCGGGCGAACCAGTCGATCAGCGCCCGGGGAATGTCGGTGGTGTTCATCGATTCCAGCGTAGCCGGGCGGCCCGATCCGTTGTGAACCGGGCACCCGATGCCGATGAATATGGGAGGATGGAGGCTGGTTTTATACGGCGGTGTGGCGAGGAGATTTTGGTGAGTTCAGGCATTGTGCTGGTGGATAAGTCCGGCGGGATGACCAGCCACGACGTGGTCGCGCGCACCCGACGTCTCGTGGGCACCCGCAAGGTGGGCCATGCCGGAACCCTGGATCCGATGGCCACCGGCCTGCTGATTCTCGGCATCAACTCGGCCACGCGCCTGCTCACCTACGTGGTGGGCCTGGACAAGGAGTACTACGCCACGATCGTGCTGGGATCCTCCACCACCACCGATGACGCCGAGGGGGACACCGTGGAAACCGCGGCCCCCGAGACCGTGTCCGCGGTGACCAAGGAGGCCATCGCGGCGGGCATCGAGGTGCTCCGCGGCGACATCCTGCAGGTACCCACCCAGGTATCGGCGATCAAGGTGGACGGCAAGCGCGCCTACGACCTGGTGCGCTCGGGGGAGACCGTCGAGCTCAAGGCCCGTCCGGTCACCATCTCGGCCTTCGAGGTGCTGGAAACCCGTCGCCTGGCGGACCGGATCGAGCTGGATGTGAGGGTCGAGTGCTCCTCGGGCACCTACATTCGTGCCCTCGCACGGGACCTCGGCAACGACCTGGGTGTCGGGGGACACCTGAGCGCCCTGCGCCGCACCCGGATCGGACCGTTCTCGGTGGCCGATGCGGTGACCCTCGAAGACCTGGATCCCGCCGCCCGGCTGATCTCCTCAGCCGCCGCCGCCAAGACCCTGTTCCCGCACGTGATGCTGGATGCCCAGCGCGCGATCGATCTGGGCCACGGTAAGAAGATCGGGATCGAGGGCTTCCCCACGGGAGTATCGGGCCCGATTGCCGCCCTGACCCCGAATGGTGCGCTGATCGGCCTGGTGCAGGCGGGCAAAAACAGCGCCCGTTCGCTGGTGAACTTCCCCTCGGACGAGGCGCAGGTGGCACCGGCCGCTGCCGCTGCAGCCGTCGCACCGCACGCTGCCGCCGCCGCTGCCGCTGCCGCTCACGCCGAGACCGCTGCCTCCGCCGCAGATTCCGCCGAGGCTCAGGCATGATCACCTGGCTGACCTACGGCATCACCGGGATCGCCGCGCTCGCGGGCTTGATGTGTGTGGTGATGGGCCTGCTCGGCCGCAAACCCAGCGACCTGAGCCTCGGCTCCGCCGCCCTGGTGGAGCTCCTGCTGCTGGTTCAGCTCGTGGTGGCGATCATCGCCCCGGCCACCGGCAACAACATTTATGGCGACCCGATCGAGTTCTACGCGTATCTGATCTGCGCGCTGATCATCCCCGCCGCCGCGGTGTTCTGGGGGCTGCTGGATCGCACCCGCTGGTCCACGGTCATCGTCGGGGTTGGGCTGCTCGCGGTCTCGGTGATGGTCATCCGGATGGAGGTCATCTGGACCACGGTGGCCGCCTAACCCGCAGGATTTCACCCCTCTCACCATGCCCGCGTGCGAAACGCACGTCATCTCGTTCCGACCACTGCCGGTGTGTGGGACGAAGGGGCATAGAATTGGCTTCGACATGAACAGCACCGATCCCGCCGCCCAGAACCCCACAGCCTCCTCCTCGTCCACGCGAGATGCCGCCCCGCGAATCAGCGGCGTCGGCCGAGTCCTCGTGGCGGTCTACGGCATTCTCGCCCTGGCGGCGACCGGACGCTCGGTCACCCAGATCATCGGCAAGTTCGATCAGGCCCCGCTGGCCTATACGCTCTCGGCGCTCGCCGCGGTGGTCTATATCGTGGCCACGGTCGCCCTGATCGTCCCCGGTGCAACCTGGCGCAGAATTGCCTGGATTACAATCGGCTTCGAAATGGTTGGGGTCATCGTGATTGGTCTCCTCTCGATTTTTGATCCGGCCCTGTTCCCGCACGACACCGTGTGGTCACACTTTGGCAGCGGATATGGTTATGTGCCGCTGGTCCTGCCCGCGCTCGGCCTGTTCTGGCTGGCCAAGCAGAAGGGAAAGCGCGCGTGAGGGTTTTCCGCGACCTGACCGAGGTTCCCCTGGACTTTGGCCCGAGTGCCGTGACCATCGGCAAGTTTGACGGCGTCCACGCCGGTCACCGCGGCGTGATCGCGGGTCTGCGCGGAATTGCCGAGGAGCGCGGTTTGCGCTCGGTGGTGGTCACCTTCGACCGTCACCCGCTGCACGTGATCGCGCCGGGCCAGGCCCCCACCGCCCTGACCGGGATTGATCAGAAGCTGGATCTGCTGGCCGAAACCGGGATCGATGCGGTCTTGGTGCTCACCTTTGACCGGCTGCTCTCGGCGCTCGAGCCCGAGTCGTTTGTGCGTTCGATCCTGTGCGCCACCCTGGACGCCAAGGTAGTGCTCGCCGGGGATGATTTCCGCTACGGACACCGCGGCGCGGGAGATGTGTCCTCGCTCACCGAGCAGGGCAAGATCGAGGGCTTCGAGGTTGTGGCCATCGATGATGTCATGCCGCGGGAGGGGCGTCGCGCCTCGTCGACCTGGATCCGTGAGCTGCTGGCCGACGGCCGGGTGGACGCCGCCGCCGATCTGCTGGGTCACTACCCGAGTGTGCGCGGAACCGTGGTCCACGGGGCCAAGCGCGGCCGCGAGCTGGGCTTCCCGACCGCCAACCTCTCGCCCGAATCCACCGGCTACATCCCCGCCGACGGCGTCTATGCGGGCTGGCTCACCAGCGAGGGCGAACGCTATGCGGCGGCAATCTCGGTGGGTAATAACCCAACCTTTGACGGCGTGCCGCAGAAGCAGGTGGAGGCGTTCCTGCTGGATCAGGACATCGACCTGTACGACCGCGAGGTTGAGGTGTGCTTCGTGGAACGGGTACGCGGAATGGTTGCCTATGCGGGCATCGATCCGCTGATCGCGCAGATGCATGACGACGTGGTGCGGGTGCGCGAAATCCTGGACGTCCCTGCTCCATAGCAAACCTTCGGAATACACCCTGCTGGATAACGGTTGTTGAGTTTATGATGATCTTGACGAAGGGACACCATCATGGGACTCAAGACCACCCTGCTGACCATCACCGGAATGCACAACTCATTCTGCGTGAACAAGATCCTCCGCGAGTTTGAGGCGCTGGACGGCGTCACCGCCGAGGTCGACCTCGCCTCCGGCCGCGCGCGCGTGCTGGCCTCCGAAGAGACCGACCAGGGTGCCCTGGTAACCGCGGTCTCCAACGCCGGCTATTCCGCCGCGGTGGTCGCCGCCTAGTTTTTACGCTCGAATCTCGATATCCCGGCACCAACTTAGTGCCGGGATATCGACGTTAACCGGTATGGTGACGGCCGCCCTAGTCCAAATACCCCAGGAACAGGCCCGGCTCCGACCACAGCAGCGAGCCGCCGGCCCCGGACACCAGGTGCCGCTGGGCACCGGGAATGCGGTGGGTGAGGGTGTCGCCGTGGTCGGGGGAGTGGACCTCGTCGCGGTCGCCGAACCACACGTGCACGGGGATGTCGATCTGGTCCAGGGGGAGCCGCCACGGGCTCATCGCCAGGATGGTGTCGGCGGCATATCCATGGGCACCGCCGGCGAAGGATTCGGCGAGGGTGCGGCGGTAGAGCGCGCGGAAATCCTCGTCGCCGTAGACCTCGGCATCCGCCGCGGAAATCTCGGACATGACGTATTCCCACATCAGCTCGGGGGTGAAGCGGGCAAAGTGGGCGCGGACGGTTTCGGGTTCGCGGCCCACCGAGTCGATCAGGGTCACCATCTCCTCGGGCAGCATGCCGGTGATCAGCGGGTGCGCGACCTCGTCGGAGGGGGATACCAGGTTGAGCGAGGACACCGCGCCGGTCGCCGCCAGGGCCAGCGCAAACGGCGCCCCCTGGGAGTTGGCGATCAGCGGGATCCGGCCGAGGCCCAGTGCGCTGAGCAGGTAGCGCAGGTCCTCGGCCACACTGGTGAGGGTCTTGTTGGGGTCGTGGTCGGAGGCACCGAGGCCCGGACGATCCACCGAGATCAGCCGGATTGCCCGTTCGCCCAGCAGCTCGGCACCGAAGTTCATCGCGCGACCACTGGCCGCTCCCGGGATGAACAGCACCGGGGTTCCATCGGGGGTTCCATATTCGGCGAAGCCGAGGGCCCGGCCATCCGGAAGAAAAATCTCTCCGAGGCGGGCCGAAACTATGTCAGAGGTATTCACCCCCTCAGCTTATGGGCGCAAACCCCGACACGACGTGGTGCCGCGTCGGGTTCGCTGGAGGCGCACACGCTGCCCTCGTTCGCCACCGGCATCGCGCTCGCAACCGGCACCAACCAGGCGCACACGCTAGGCGCTGAGCACCAGGCTGCGATAGAACTCGATGCCCTCAAGCCAGGTGGATACCCGGATCCGCTCGTTCACCGCGTGCAGACCGGCGCGCTCATCGGCGCTCATCCGGAACGGCGTGGTGCGATAGACGTTCGGGGAGATCCGGGCGTAGTAGCGGGAATCGCTGGCCCCGAGCATCACGTACGGGGAGACCATGGCATCCGGGGCGGCGACGGCAAAGGCGGACACAATACGCTCCCAGCCCGGTCCGGAGGACGGGGAGACGGGGGAGGGATCGTGGAACTCGGCCACCCTCAGCTCCACCTCGGGATCGTTGATAATCCGGTTCAGCCGGCGCACGGTCGCCGCCACACTCGACCCCACGGCCACCCGCACGTTCAGGGTCGCGGTGGCCCGCTCGGGCAGCGCGTTGGCGGCCGACGCCCCGGAAAGCTGGGTGGTGACGGTGGTGGTGCGCACCAGTGCGGCGGTTTCGGCCCCGAGCCGGGGGAGAACCTTTGCCAGCAGCGGGGCCAGCAGATCGACGTTTTTGGCGACCCAGGGCAGCGGCGCGGCCGAGCGCGGCCCCAGGGTGCGCAGCAGATCCTTGGCCGGGCGGGAGAGCCGCCCGGGGAAGGGTGACCGATTGACCCGGGTGATCGCCCGCGCCAGCCGGGCGGTTGCCGGGAAGGGCGGCGGGGTGGACGCGTGACCGCCCACCTGCGCGACACTCAGCGTGATCGTCGCCAGACCCTTCTCGGTGGTGCCCACGAGCGCGGCCGGTCCCCGCAATCCGGGCAGCACATCCTCGATCACCGCGCCACCCTCATCGATCACCAGTCCGGGCACAACCCCGCGGGATTCCAGCAGCTCAACCGTGGCCCGCGCCCCGGCCCCGGTGGTCTCCTCGTTGTGCCCAAAGCTCAGATAGAGGTCGTGTGCGGGGGCGAATCCCGATTCGATCGCGTGCTCCACGGCCTCGAGGATCGCGACCACCGCGCCCTTATCATCCAGGGTGCCCCGGCCCCACAGCACCCGGTCCTCGCCGGTTCCGGTGATCTCGGCGGCAAAGGGCGGATGGGCCCACTCGGGTTCGTTTGCGCCCACGTTGACCGAAACCACATCGTAGTGTCCCATCAGCACGGTCGGGTTTTCGGGGGAGGCACCGGGCCAGCGCAGCAGCAGCGAATAGCCACCGATTTTCTCGCATTCGAGGGTGCCGAACACCCGTGGATACAGCTCCTCCAGCGTGGTGAGGAACGTATCAAACGCATCCCAGTCGATCAGGGTTTCATCCAGCCGGCCCACCGTGGGGATGCGCAGCAGCGCGCGAAAACGGTCCAGGGATGCGTCACCGAATCGAGGGTTCATTGGTGCAGTATAGTGCGGTCCCGCGAGCCCCGGCGGGACGGATCGCGCGGTAAAACCGAAGCGCCACGCGAAAAGGGGAGGAAATCGCGGGCATGAATATCGTAGAATGTTTCCGCGCCCGCCGTTTATCCGGCTTCGGTTCCGGTGTCTATCACCGCGAGAACCCCGAGTCGAGGCAGCAATCACCCGGCCGGCGCAGTATCGGACCCGGCATTTGCCCGGGTACTGGAGCGCTCAGGAGGAGCATGCCAAACACCGGTCAGCGCCGTTCACCCGGCCGATCCGCACACCGCGCCGCGGGCGCACGCGGAACCGCAGCCCGTAAATCGTCGCGCAATCAGGTTTCGCGCCACGATGAGGAAGCCCCGATCATCCCGATCCTCGCCCGCAAGGTGCGCGAGGTCGAGGCGAAGGCCCAGAAGGGAAAGGTTGGCCCGACCAACCGGGTGAAGTTCCAGGTCATCGCCTTCCTGGTGCGCGAGGAACGCGCCCGGGTTAAGGGATCCACCGAGATGTCCGAGAGCATGCGCACCGAGCTGCTTAAGCGCCTGGATGGCGTGGCCACGATTCTGGCCAAGACCGCCGCCCGCGACACCTCGCTGATCACGCTGCTGGAGGCCGACGCCGCCACCAGCCCGGTGGCCCAGAAGATGCGCCGCGACTGGCTGCTGGAATCCGGTGCCGAACTCAGCCCCGAAGAGTTGATTATCACCACCCAGGCCCCCGAGCCCGAGCAGATCATCCCCGCCGAGCTCGCGCAGAAGCAGGTGGTGCCGATCCAGGTGAAGGCGCGCCAGCGCTCCAACCCGTTCCTCGCCCCCAACCTGACCCCGGCCCCGGCCGAGCGTTCCACCCGTGGACGCCTGGACAGCTGGGAGCTGATGGGTCCGCTGTACAAGTCGTTTGAGACCGGTGCCGGTGGTGCCTCGGCGTGCATGCCGCTGCCGGACGCTCCGAAGATCGACCGTCTGGCCCCGCCCGGACGCGAGATCATGAAGCACCAGGCTCGCTTCGTGGAGGCCGTCAAGCGCGGTCAGCGTTCGATTCTGCTGGCCGATGAGCCGGGTCTCGGAAAGACCGCGCAGTCGCTGCTGGCAGCCTCGGTCGCCCAGGCATACCCGCTGCTCGTGGTGGTTCCCAACGTGGTCAAGATGAACTGGGCCCGCGAGGTCGAGCGTTGGACCCCCGGTCGCCGCGCCACGGTGATTCACGGTGACGGACGTGACATCGACGCGTTTGCCGACATCTTCATCGTCAACTACGAGGTCCTGGACCGTCACCTGGCCTGGCTAAGCACCCTCGGGTTCCGTGGCATGGTGGTGGACGAGGCGCACTTCATCAAGAACCTGCACTCGCAGCGCTCGCAGCACGTGCTCTCCCTGGCTCGTCGAATCCGCGCCAACACCCCCGGCGGCAAGCCGCTGCTGATGGCGCTGACCGGAACCCCGCTGATCAACGACGTGGCCGACTTCAACGCGATCTGGCAGTTCCTCGGCTGGACCACCGGCGATAAGCCCGGACCCGAGCTGATGGCCAAGCTTGAGGAAAACGGGCTGACCCCGGCGGACTCGGGCTTCTACCCCGAGGCACGGAACGCGGTTATCGACCTGGGTATCGTGCGCCGCAAGAAGATCGACGTGGCCGCCGACCTGCCCTCGAAGATGATCGCCGACATCCCGGTTGAGCTCGACGATGAGGCCGGACGTTCGATCCGCGACGCCGAGCGCGAGCTGGGTCAGCGCCTGCTGGCCAAGTACAACCGCATCATCGAGGCCCGTCCCGACCGGGCCGGGCGCCCGAGCGGTCCCGACCTCGACATCATGCGCCTGGTTGCCCAGGGTGAGCTGGAGGAGTCCAAGGCCGCCGGCGGGGGCGAAAACGTCTTCACGATGGTGCGCCGGATCGGTCAGGCGAAGGCCCAGCTGGCCGCCGACTACACCGCGCAGCTCGCGCACTCGGTGGGCAAGGTGGTGTTCTTCGCCAAGCACATCGACGTCATGGATACCGCCGAGCGGGTGCTGGCGGGACGCGACCTGCGCACCGTGTCGATCCGCGGAGATCAGAGCACCCAGGCCCGTCAGGAAGCCATCGACGCGTTCAACAACGACCCCGGCGTCTCGGTGATCGTGTGTTCGCTGACCGCCGCCGGCGTGGGTGTCAACCTGCAGGCAGCCTCCAACGTGGTGCTCGCCGAGCTCTCCTGGACCGCCGCTGAGCAGACCCAGGCCATCGACCGCGTGCACCGCATCGGTCAGGACGAGCCGGTCACCGCCTGGCGGATCATCGCCGCGCACACCATCGACTCGAAGATCGCCGAACTGATCGACTCGAAGCAGGGCCTCGCGGCCCGAGCGCTCGACGGCAGCGACCAGGCGATCGAGTCCAGCGACTCGGTGCAGCTCAACGCGCTGATCTCGGTGCTGCGGGACGCGATTGTGGCGAGCGGAAAATGAGTTCCGACCGCTACGGTCGCGGCTCCAAGCGCGAACCCACCTTCACCCGTCCGGCGCTCGCGCCGGGCCTCCTGGCGGCCATCGTGATGATGGCCACGGTGGCGCTGTTGGATTCGGATCTGTACTACATCGTGCGCTTCGTGGTGTGTATTCTCACCGCGATCGTCGCGTTCTATTCGATCCGCGCCGGCCGCGCCTGGTGGCTGATTGGGCTGGTGCCGCTGCTGGTCTTTGTGAACCCGATCGTCCCGCTGCCCACCTGGCCGGTTGAGGTACCCACGGATCTGATCTTCTCGCTGACCCTGCTGTTCCCGCTGGTGCTGATCGGTGCCGCGGTCACCCTCAAGGTGCCGGACATTCAGGAAGAAGCCCGTCGCGGACGCTAGCCCGCAACCACAAACGCCCCGGTTCTGCCGGGGCGTTTGTAGTTGCGGGTGCGGGCTCGCTAGGCACCGAGGCGCGACTTGACCTCGATCAGCGAGGGGTTGGTGGCGGCGGTGCCGTCGGGGAAAATCAGGGTCGGCACGGTCTGGTTGCCGCCGTTGAGTTCGGCGACGAGTTCCGCGGTGCCGGGAACCTCCTCGATGTTGATCTCCTGATAGCCGATTCCGGCGGAGGTGAGCTGGGTCTTCAGACGCTGGCAGTATCCGCACCAGGACGTCGAAAACATGGTGACCTGGCCGGCTTCGGGTGTGTAATCCATGCCCCGATTCTAACCCCGTATGCGCCATGCACAGATTCCCAATCGTCACCGCCCGGTGCCCCGGGTTGCGGCAAACCGATACGCTCGATGTGAGGGCAACAGGGTGTTGACCTCACCGACCCGCCGTTGGGCCAGCACCCTCGGGCACCGGGTCAAACTATTGCGCGCAAGGGAAGTGATTCGATGAGAATTGGTGTGCTCACCAGCGGTGGCGACTGCCCCGGACTCAACGCCGTGATTCGCGGAGCGGTGCTCAAGGGCACCGCCGTCCACGGCCAGGAGTTCCTGGGGATTCGTGACGGATGGCGTGGCCTGGTTGAGGGCGATGTTTATCCCCTGACCCGCCATGACGTACGCGGCCTTTCCAAGCAGGGTGGCACCGTTCTCGGCACCAGCCGCACCAACCCCTTCGACGGCCCCAACGGCGGTCCCGAAAACATTCGTGTCACCATGGATCGTCTGGGCATGGACGCGGTTATCGCGATCGGCGGCGAGGGCACCCTGGCCGCGGCCAAGCGCCTGACCGACGCCGGTCTGAACATCGTGGGTGTGCCCAAGACCATCGACAACGACCTCGACGCGACCGACTACTCATTCGGATTTGATACCGCCGTGGAGATCGCCACCGAGGCCATCGACCGCCTGCGCACCACCGGTGACTCGCACCGTCGCTGCATGGTGGTTGAGGTTATGGGTCGTCACGTGGGCTGGATCGCGCTGCACTCCGGCATGGCCGCGGGCGCTCACGCGATCCTGATGCCCGAGCAGCCGCAGTCGATCGATCAGATTGTCGCGTGGGTAGAATCCGCCAATAACCGTGGCCGTGCGCCGATCGTGGTGGTGTCCGAGGGCTTCACCCTGGACACCATGGAGACCGCACACTCGGAAAAGGGACTGGACGCCTTCAACCGTCCGCGCCTGGGCGGTATCGCCGACGTGCTTGCCCCGATCATCGAGGAGCGCACCGGCATCGAAACCCGAGCCACCGTCCTTGGTCACATCCAGCGCGGCGGCGTGCCCAGCGCGTATGACCGCGTCCTGGCGACCCGCCTGGGTATGGCCGCAATCGACTCGGCCGTGGCCAAGCAGTGGGGCACCATGATCGCCCTGCGCGGCACCGAGCTCGTGCACGTTCCCTTCCAGGACGCCCTGGGCGGTTTGAAGACCGTGCCGCAGGACCGCTACGACGAGGCCGCAATCCTCTTCGGATAGCCCCTCGGGGCGCGTCAGCCGGGCACTCTCCGCCCGAGCGCCCCTCCCGAACACGAAGCGGGCCCGGAAACCAGATGGTTTCCGGGCCCGCTTTCATGTGGGGCCATCGGACGCCCGGTCTGTTTGTTCCTACTCGGTGTCCGTGAGAGCGTGGTCTGCCAGTCCCAGCACATCGAGGATCCAGGCAAGTTCGAACGCGCGCTCGCGCCAGGAGTTGTATCGTCCGGTGACGCCACCGTGCCCGGCCGACATTTCGGTCTTGAGTAGCACCGGTGCCTCAACCTCGCGCAGGCGGGCAACCCACTTGGCCGGTTCGACGTAGAGCACTCGCGTGTCGTTGAGGCTCGTGATCGCCAGGATTCGCGGATAGGTAACGTCGGTGCGGATGTTCTCGTAGGGCGAGTACTCCTTCATATACCGGTAGACCTCGGGATCGTGCAGTGGGTTTCCCCACTCGTCCCACTCGATGACGGTGAGCGGCAGGTCGGGGGCGAGGATCGACGTGAGCGGGTCGACAAACGGGACGCTGGCCAATACTCCGGCAAAGAGCTCGGGGGCCAGGTTGGTGATGGCACCCATCAGCAGACCACCGGCGCTACCACCCTCGGCGACCAGGCGATCCGGCGTGGTGTAGCCGTGATCGATGAGGTGTTTGGCGCTGGCGACGAAGTCGGTAAACGTGTTTTTCTTGGTCAGCGTCTTGCCGTTTTCGTACCAGGCTCGACCCAGCTCGCCGCCACCCCGGACATGGGCGATGGCGAAGGTGACCCCGCGATCCAGCAGCGAGAGACGCGCCACCGAGAAGGACGGATCCATGCTGGCCTCATAGGATCCATAGCCGTAGAGCTCCATCGGCCCGGGCACCCGGTGCCCCGGCGCAGCTTCGGAATTGGCATCGGACGCAGCTTCGGAATTGGCATCGGACGCAGCTTCGGCATTGGCGCTTGCACTGGCGCTGGGGGCGCTCGCCGCGTGTCCACGCTTCCAGACCAGTGAGATCGGGATGCGGGTACCGTCCTCGGCGATGGCCCACTCGCGCGCCTGCTGATAGTCCGCCGGATCGTAACCACCGAGAACCGGCTGACGCTTGAGCACGCGGATTTCCCCGGTGGCCACGTCCAGCTCGGACACGGTCGAGGGGGTCACCAGCGATCCGTATCCCAGACGCAGCGTGGGCTGGTCCCACTCGGGATTCGAGCCCGTGTGCACGGTGTAGAGCGGCTCGTCGAATTCGATTTCGCGCGGCTCGATGGTGGCCAGGGTGGTGTCCGGGGTAATTGCGGCGACCGCGACCCGGGCCAGCCCCTCACGCCGGTACTCAACCGCCAGGAAGGAGGAGAAGACCGCCACGGATTCCAGCCGGACATCTTCTCGGTGGGGGAGAACCACGGTGGCCGATTCGGGGGATGCTGCCGCGAGCGATCCGGACGACGGCCCGATGGCGGAGACGGGAACCGCCACCAGCTCAAAGTTTTGTGCACCGGCATTGTGGGTGATCAGCAGGATGTCCTCGCCGCCGATCACCGCGTGCTCGACCTCGTATTCCACGCCGTCGCGGCGCGGCCAGATGACCTCGGGGGTGGACCCGGCCGCCTCGTCTCGCACCAGCAGCCATTCGGAGGTGATCGAGGATCCGGCGGCGATCAGCAGGAACTTGCCGCTCTGAGACAGGCCCGCGCCCACCCAGAAGCGCTCGTCGGGTTCGTGGAACACCTGCTCATCCGCAACACCTGCGCTGTCACCGGCCCCGAGGGTGTGGCGCCAGAGGGTATCCGGACGCCAGCTCTCGTCGACGGTGGTGTAGTAGACCCGTCGCCCGTCCGCCGAGAAGAACGCGCCCCCGAAGGTGTTCTCGATGGTGTCGGGCAGCTCACGGATCTCTCCCGACGCACCTGCACCGGCACCCAGCCCGCTCAGATCCCGGAACCGCAGCGTATAGCGCTCATCCCCGGAGATATCGACCCCATACAGCAGGGTGTTGCCGTCCTGGGAGACGTCGAAGGATCCGATCGAGAAGAACTCATGGCCCTCGGCCAGCACGTTGCCATCCAGCAGGATCTGCTCGCCGGGCACGGGATGGGCGGGATCCAGCTCGGGCGGGGTCCAATCCTCGGGCCCGGCGATCGGGGCACGGCAGTGCAGCGCATACTGGCTGTCCTCGACGCTGCGCGAGTAGTACCACCAGTTCCCCTCGCGGGTGGGAACCGAGAGATCGGTTTCCAGCGTGCGCCCCTTGATCTCGCCGAAGATGCGCTCGCGCAGGTTTTCGAGGTGTGCGGTGTGCTCCTCGGTGTAGGTGTTCTCGGCCTCGAGGTGAGCGAGAACCTGCGGATCTTCCTTCTCGCGGAGCCACTCGTAGTTGTCGATCACGGTGTCGCCGTGATGGGTGCGTTCGATGGGGCGCTGCTCGGCGCGGGGTGCGGATGCGGATGTCGAAACCATATTCATACGCTATCGCTGACGGCTTCGGAATTGACCCGAGGGAGCCGAACCTGTGGAATTTCGCTCAGCGCTGAACGCCTGTGGAGGAGGGGCGAAACGCTTGGCGAGGGTGGGGGCCGAGGGGTAAATTCGGGATATGACCCAGTATCCAGTGCATCCCCTGAACGATGGCCACCGCCTGCCCGCGATCGGGTTCGGAACCTATCCGCTGACCGGACCGGAGGGGGTCGAATCGATCGCCGAGGCGCTCCGGATCGGCTACCGCATGCTGGACACCGCGGTGAACTACAACAACGAGGAGACCGTGGGGGAGGCCCTGCGAGTGTCCGGCGTCGCCCGTCGCGACATCACCCTCACCAGCAAGCTTCCGGGTCGCGATCACGGGTTCGATGAGACCCTGCGCTCATTTGACGGCACCCTCGAACGCCTCGGCGTGGACAAGCTCGACCTCTACCTCATCCACTGGCCCAACCCCAGCGTGGATCGGTTTGTCGACACCTGGAAGGCGATGATCCGCCTGCGCGAGGAGGGCCGTGTGTCCTCGATCGGTGTGTCCAACTTCACCCCCGAGTTCCTGACCCGTCTGCTGGCCGAGACCGGCGTGCTGCCCGCGGTCAACCAGGTCGAGCTGCACCCCTATTTCCCGCAGGAGGCGCTGCTGGACTTCCACCGCGAACACGGCATTGTGACCGAGGCGTGGAGCCCGCTGGGTAAACGCGCCAAGCCGCATGAGGAGGCGGTGATCGGCGGGATCGCGACCAAGCACGGGGTGACCCCGGCCCAGGCGGTGCTGCGCTGGCACCTGGAGCGCGGCGTGGTTCCGATCCCCAAGTCCTCGTCTCCCGGGCGCCAGCGGGAAAACTTCGATGTGTTCGGATTCACCCTGGATGAGGCGGACATCTCGGCAATCACCGCGCTGGGTAAGCCCGATGGGCGACTCTTTGACGGTGACCCCAACACGCACGAGGAGATGTAACCGCACGAACTCCCCGGGGCATCCGCGACAACACCGTCGTGGATGCCCCGTTTTATTGCCGGGAGCGGGTGCGTGTCCCCTAGGGTGGAGGCATGATTCTGCTGAGTGCGTCCCCTACCCGAACCTCGATCGGGATGCGCGGGTTGGCGAGGCGGGCGGCGCGTTGGACCACGGCCCTTCTGCTGGGGACGGCCCTGCTGGGTGGCACCGTGCTGTTCCCGGTGTCCGGAGCGCTCGCCGCGGAGGTGCGATCCTCGACGCCGGTGCACGCGGACGACGCCTCGCCGGCGAACTACTCTGAACCGGGGATCCTTGCCACCACGGTGATGGCTAAGTCCGGTGTCGAAAACTTCACCTTTGACAGCTTTGAGGGTGTCTACTCGCTCTCTCGGGACGCCGAGCGTCACTCGCGCGTCGACGCGCGAGAAACCTTTGTGGCCAGGTTCCCCGACATCGACCAGAACCGCGGCATTGTGCGGGCGATTCCCCGCGACTACCGGGGTGTGGACTTGGGGACCCGAGTGGAGTCGGTGACCGATGCCGAGGGCAAGGCGGTGCCCTTCAGCGTCGAGTCCAGCAGATCCAACATCCTGGTGTCGGTCGGGGATGACACCTTCCTCCACGGAACCAACACCTTTGTGCTGCACTACACCCAGCGCGATTCCACCCGGTACTTCTCAAATACCCGGATGGATGAGTTTTACCGTGATTCAATCGGAACCCAGCTGCGTCAGCCCGTGGATGCGGCCACCATGAAGGTCATCATCGATCCCACCCTGGTGCCGGACCTCACGAACCATCAGGCTTGCTATGTCGGGCCAGACAAGTCCACCCAAAAGTGCGAGTTCACTCGAGCCGATGCCGACGGGGCCGCGGTGTTTACCTCCGCACAGCAGCGCCTGGCCCCGGGGGAGAACATCACGATGTCGGTCGGATTCACGGCGGGAACGTTTGCCCAGACCAAGTCCCTTGGCGAGCAGCCGATTTTCGGCTGGCTCCCCGCGGCCCTGGCCGCCCTGAGCATTTTGCTGGTCATTTTCGCGGTGATCCTGCGTCGCCGCCGAAACCCGCGAGTTACCGGGGACGGGATCGTGGTGGCGCAGTACACCCCGCAGCCCGGTGTGGATCTGGGGGTTGCCGCGGACCTGCTGCACAAGCGTAACCTGCCCCAGGCGGCGATGGTGGACCTCGCGGTTCGGGGCAAGCTGCGCATCGTGGAGACCGAGGGGAAGGGTCTGTTTTCGAAGAAATCGACCTACACGCTCGAGTATCTGGCACCCGAGGAGGGGAAGGGGGCCTCGGCGCGGGTGCTGCGCGCGCTGTTCGGAAAGGATCCGGCGGTCGGGAAAACGAGATCGCTGGACAAGCCCAGCCGAAAGCTCACCGAGGCGATTACCACGCTCACCTCCTCTACTCGTGAGCAGGCCCTCGCGCAGGGATTGCGTCGCTGGGAAAAGCTACCCGCGGCCGCATGGTGGGCCATCACCGCGGTGTTGGCCTTCATCGCCACCCTGGGCATGACCATCACCGCGGCTTCCCAGGGGGGCGCGCCAGCCGTGGCGGTCGGGGCCACCGTCATCACCGGGATCGCGATGCTCCTCACACTGGTTTTTGCCGTGCCGGTAGCCGCACTCAGTGCCGAAGGCATGCGCGCGGTGGAGTATCTGAAGGGGCTCAAGCTGTACCTGGAGGTGGCCGAGGAGGAGCGGCTGCGCATCCTGCAGTCCCCGCAGGGTGCCGAGCGGGTGGATGTCACCGCTTCCGCCACGGGCGCGGATTTCGGGGCCGCGGCGATCGAACCGCAGCGGGTGCTCCGTCTCTACGAGGCGCTGCTGCCCTACGCGGTGCTGTGGGGAGTGGAGAAGGAGTGGGCCAAGACCCTCGCCGGCCGATACGAGACCGACCTGAGTGAGCCCAACTGGTACGTCGGACACAACGGGTTCAACGCCGCCGCACTTGGTGTGGGGATCGCCGGATTCAACTCGGCCGTATCCACCGCGTCGTCCTGGAGCAGCTCGGGTGGTTCCGGCGTGGGCGGGTCCATGGGCGGCGGCTTCTCCGGCGGCGGTGCCGGAGGCGGCGGGGTCGGCGGACGCTAGGTTTCGGGACCATCGGACAGGGGGCCGTCAATAGCCGCCAGGTGTGCACCGGCGGAGGAATTAAATCCAGCGAATTTGAGGTCGTGACATCGGTGGCGTTTTGCGCGCTCACCGGGGGGAAAGATGCGGCGTGTCGAGGGGATTGAGGGTGTGAGCCTTCGGCGCGTCGAATGTCGAGTTGACGCACGTGGATACCGATGGAAGTATCGACATGACAACCCCGTTTGCAACCCCGTGTGTGGGAAATCGTCGTGAACTCCGTATGACGCATTCCTGAACAGTGGGGGTCCGACTCAGAGAAAAATCCCGGTGGACGCAACCTTTATCGTTATTCTCGTAATAGCGCTCGCACTCTTTTTTGACTTTACAAACGGTTTTCACGACACCGCGAATGCGATGGCAACCCCCATTGCTACCGGTGCGATGAAGCCGAAAGTCGCGGTTACACTCGCGGCCATCCTGAATCTGGTCGGAGCCTTCCTCTCGACCGAGGTTTCCAAAACCATCTCCCACGGCATCATTCGTGAGGGCGGAGACGGCGGGGTGCAAATCACCCCCGAGTTGATCTTTGCGGGCTTGATGGGTGCCATCATCTGGAACATGCTGACCTGGCTGCTGGGTCTGCCCTCGAGCTCGTCTCACGCGCTCTTTGGTGGTCTGATCGGTGCGGCCATCGTGGGTATCGGGTTTACCGCGATCGACAGCGGACAGCTCCTGTCGAAGGTGATTCTCCCGGCGGTGTTGGCGCCACTTACGGCCGGTTTGATCGCCTTCCTGGCGACCCGCCTGGTGTACGCGATGACCCGTCGCTACGACGGCAAGCCCGACGGTCGTGCCGGCTTCCGCTACGGCCAGATCTTCACCTCCTCCCTGGTGGCTCTCGCGCACGGTACCAACGACGCGCAGAAGACCATGGGTGTGATCACCCTGACCCTGGTGGCCGTGGGTGCACAGTCTGCCGACCACACCGAGCCGCAGTTCTGGGTCATCCTGGTGTGTGCGCTGGCCATCGCGCTGGGCACCTACGTGGGTGGATGGCGCATCATCGCGACCCTGGGTACCGGTCTGACCGAGGTGAAGCCCGCCCAGGGCTTCGCCGCCGAGACCTCCACCGCCGCCACGATCCTGGCCTCCAGCCACCTCGGATTCGCCCTGTCGACCACCCAGGTTGCCTCGGGATCGGTGATCGGTTCGGGACTTGGACGCCGCGGCTCCAAGGTGAAGTGGGGCACCGCCGGGCGCATCGCGCTGGGCTGGCTGATGACCCTTCCCGCCGCCGCCATCGTGGGTGGCCTGGCCGCCTGGGTGGCACACAACTTCGGTACCGTGGGCCTGATCATCGACGCGATTGTCGGATTCGGCGCCGTTCTGTTCATCTACCTGTGGTCGCGTCGCAGCAAGACCGACTTCGTCGAGGCTGCGGTGGCCGATGTGGCCGAGTCCGCCTTCGCCGTAGACATCCCCGAGGAGATTGAGCCCAAGCCGATCCCCGCCCGCATCGAGGCCCGCCTCGAGGCGCAGGCGGAGGCTAAAGCTGAGGCCAAGGCCGAAGCTAAGGCGGAGGCAAAGGCCGAGTCTCAGGCTGCCAAGAACGAGGCGGCTGCCAAGAACGAGGCGGCTGCGAAGAACGAGGCAGCCGCCAAGGCGGAGACAGCGGCCCAGTCCGAGGCTAGCGGCTCGTCCGCCACCGGCACCGGGTCCGAGTCGAACGAGGGAGACAAGCGATGAGCGTCGACTGGATCGCCTTTATTACGGTTTTTGTGGCCGCGCTGACCGGCACCATTCTGGTGGTTGCCCTGTATGCAATGGGTGTGCGCCTGTTGGTGACCGCCGGCCGGGTGCCGGTGGCACTGCCGGCCGAGTTCACCGATGCGATCACCGTGCTGTCCAAGGCCGAGATCAAGCAGGCCTCCAAGCGTGCGGCCAAGGCCGCCAAGAAGAACCCGCTGACCCCGGCCCAGAAGGGCCTGGCTCGGGCCGGTGCCTACGCCTGCTTCGCCCTGTGTGCGGCGGCCGTGCTGGCAGGTATCTACCTGATTGTGCCGTTCTTCCACGGCTAGGCTTCACCGTTATCCCGGGGTGTCCGCGTTTTCGCGGGCACCCCGGTTGCGTTTTTCCATGCGACAGGGGTACATCCAAATAACGACGGGACCCTCGGGCCGACTGCATATCAATCGATATGTTAGTCATATCAACCGGTTTCTACCGGTGACTAACCCGAATCTGAGCCACCACCCGTGGTTCGCACCCCCGATATTGGAGATGCATGACTCAGCCCACGTTCCCCCGACTCACCGAACGATTCCGTGCCCCCGTCGCGTTCGGAATTGCCGGCGCGCTGCTCACCTCGGTTCTCTGGGGCGGGGCCACAGCCGCCACCGCCGCCGAGAGCGTCACCTTCGCTGATGCGGGACTGGAATCCTGCGTCCGGGCGAGCCTCGATACCGAACCCGGGGAGGCGCTGGACCCGACCGATGTGGCCAACCTCACCGTTCTGGAGTGCGGCACCGCGGGCGACCTCGGCGGCATCGAACAGCTCTCGAACCTCAACACCCTCACCCTGACCGGGTCGCGGATCGCCTCGCTGGCACCGCTGGCCAGCCTCGAACGGCTGATGACCCTGCGTGTCACCGGATCCTCGCTCACCTCGCTGGCCAGCATGCCCTCCCTCCCCAACCTGATCAAGCTCTCGGTAAACGGCGGCGGCCTCACGAATGCCGCGCTCCCGCAGCTTCCTCGTCTCCAGGTGCTGGAGCTTGATGGCAACGCACTGAGCAGCCTGGCTCCGCTGGCACAGGTGAAGGACCAGCTCACCGGCCTGATTATTAGTAATAACCGAATCTCAGACCTGACGCCGCTGACGGGTGCCCGCAACCTGATGGGCATCGTGGCCGCGAACAACCAGATCGGTGATGTTTCGGTGCTGCCCACGTTCCCCGCATTCCGAGGTGCCGACCTCTCCGGTAACCGGATCATCAGCCTTGCCCCGCTGGCGGGCTGGAATTCGGCGATGGATCTGCGCCTGAGCGATCAGCGCTCCGCCCTGGGGGCCATTGCCGCCGGTGAGATCCAGCAGAACCCGGTGCGCAACGCCGACGGAACGGCTATTTCGCCGGTCTCCGACACCGCGAGCGTGGCCGCCGACGGCGAATCCTGGACCTATGCCGAGGCCCTGGGTACCAACACGCTGAGCTGGACGGCTTCGGTAGCCGGACACCCGGGAGCGGTCTTCTCGGGACGCATCGTGCAGGAATCCACCCCGGCGGTCATCGTGGAGCCGACCGAGCCGACCGAGCCGACCGAGCCCACCGACCCGACCACTCCCGTCGACCCGACCGAGCCGACCGACCCGACCGAGCCCACCGACCCCACCGCTCCCGTCGACCCGATCGACCCGACTGAGCCCACCACCCCGACCGAGCCGACGACCCCGACCACCCCTGTCGACCCGACCGCACCGGCAATCACGGACCCGCTGACCATCGACGCGGGCGACATCACCGCGGCCGCCACGACCGATCCGGAAGCGGGCACCGGCACCGCGGCCGCCACGACCGATCCGGCGGCGGGCACCGGCGCCGATACCGTCACCCAGGCAACCGAAGCGCTGGCTCGCACCGGAGCCTCGGCCTCCTGGTCCCTGCTGGCCACGGCACTGCTCCTGATGGTGGCCGGTGCGGCCTCCGCGATGCGCCGTCGCCGGGCCTAGTCGGCCAGGCTCCCTCCCTCCGACACCCACAAACGGGCCCGGTCCTCAGAAGAAGAGGACCGGGCCCGTTTGTGATGCGGTCTCGGCAACCTACCCGCGCCCGCGAGCGATCTCGCGAATCACCGCCACCGCGCCACCGCGCGCCCACTCCTCGAAGGTGTGGGACGCCACGATGATCTCGCAGTTCAGGGCGGACCCGAACGCGTGCTCGGCGAAGGCCTTGCGGATGCGCTCGGCATAGAGGTCGTACTCACCCACGGCCTCGCCGGCGATGATCACGCGCTGCGGGCCGATCAGGTTGACCAGCGCGGCCAGCGCCGATCCGATGGTCTCGCCGGCGTCGGCAAACGCGGTCCGCGCGGCCACATCGCCCGCACGGGCGAGCTCAACCACCGCGGGCATGTCCAGGGTGTGATTGCCGAGGGCGCGGCGCACGGCGGTCACGATCGCCGCCGAGGACGCGATGGTCTCCACACACCCGCGGCGTCCGCAGGAGCACACCAGGTTGCCCGGCGCGAGCGGGAGGTGCCCGATCTCGCCGGAGACCCCGTGGGCACCCTCGACCACCGCGCCGTTGACAAAGATGCCACAGCCGATGCCGGCACCGATGGTGACCATCGCAAACGAGTGGGTGCCGGCGCCACGGCCAAACATCTGCTCGGCGATGGTCAGCGCGCGCACGTCGTTTTCCAGGACGATGGGCAGCCCCAGTCGCTCACCCAGCAGCGCGGCCACCGGGACGTTCCGCCAGCCCATCAGCGGGGAGTCGCGGACCACGCCGGCCTGCGCATCCACATCGCCCGAGACGGTGATCCCGACCCCGGAAACCGGGGTGCCCTCGATCAGGAGATCCCGCACCACCGCGGCAATCTGGGTGAGCACCGCCTCGGGGGTGGTGTCGGGGTTGTCTCGGCTGGTCGAGGCCAGCGGGGTCGCCACCAGGTCGGTGCGCACTGCGTACACCCGGTCCGCGGTGACCTTGACCCCGATCGCCTGCGCCCGCCCGGCGCGCACCCGCAGCGGGTTGGCCGGGCGGCCCAGCGGGGCCTCCGAGCGCGGGGGAGCGGCGGCGTCCTCATCCTCCAGGAAGCCATCCTCGATCAGCACGGTGACGGCCTTGGTGACCGCCGCCTGCGAGAGCCCGGTCGCCCGGGCCACGTCGATCCGCGGCACCGGTCCGTGACTGAGGATGTGCCCAAAGACCGCGATGCCCGCCGGGGAGGACACCGGAATCTGCGCGATGCCGGTCATCCCTTGAGTCCGCTCGACGCGATTCCGGCAAAGAACTGGCGCTGCAGGGCCACAAAGATGATGATCAGCGGCAGCGAGACGATGAAGGATCCGGCCATCAGCAGGGGATAGTCGGTACCGTACTGCCCCTGCAGGGCGGCGAGTCCAACGGGCAGCGTCATGGTTTCCTTCGACGAGGT
Source organism: Mycetocola sp. JXN-3 (assembly GCF_014522285.1). Taxonomy (GTDB): domain Bacteria; phylum Actinomycetota; class Actinomycetes; order Actinomycetales; family Microbacteriaceae; genus Mycetocola; species Mycetocola saprophilus. The sequence goes on along the minus strand of NZ_CP041635.1, from coordinate 2,449,046 downwards.
GACAATCAACGGCCAGAGCAGGTCGTTCCACGAGTATAACGAGGTCAGCACCGTGAGGGCCGCAAGCGTGGGGCCCGTCATCGGAAGCATGATCTGCCAGAAGATCCGCCAGGATCCGGCGCCGTCCAGGCGCGCGGCCTCCTCAAACTCGCGCGGGATGGCCAGGAACGCCTGACGCATCAGGAACGTACCAAACGCCGAGAAGATGCCGGGGAGGGCGATGGCGGGCACGGTGTCGAGCATTCCCAGGCCCTTGACCAGGTCGAACTGGGCGATGATGAACAGCTGGCTCGGGGCCATCAGCATGATCAGGAACGCCCCGAACAGCAGGTTGCGACCGCGGAACTCGAAGCGGGCAAACCCGTAGGCCGCCAGCGCACAGATCAGCAGCTGCCCGGCCACTCGCAGCAGCAGCGCGCCGAGGGAGACCGCGAGCATGCCCCAGAAAGGCACCATGTCAAAGAAGCGCTCATAGGAGGAGAGGTTGAACGTGCCCGGGAGCAGGGTGGGCGGAACCGCCCGCGACTCGGGGATCGTTTTCATGCTGGTCAGTAGCTGCCAGATGAAGGGGGCCACCATCACGAAGGCCCCGAGGATCAGCGCCGTGTGGGTGACCCACTGCGTCGGACGGCGTGAGGCTCGTCCGCGGCTCAAAACTGTCTCACCCATAAAAGACCCATCTGCGCTGAAGGCGGAACTGGATGGCGGTGGCCGCCATGATGATCATCAGCAAGACGATCGCGATCGCGGCCCCAAAGCCCTGATCGTTTTCGATAAACGCCTTCTGATAGAAGAGGAACACGATGGTTTTCGAACCGTCGAGGGCGGGGGATCCACGGCCGATCATCACGTAGATGAGGTCGAACATCTGCAGCGAGGAGATCACCGAGAGCACCGAGACGAAGAAGATGCTGGGGCTCAGCAGCGGCAACGTGATGCCGAAGAACTGGCGGACCGGACCGGCACCATCCAGCGAGGATGCCTCCATGAGCTCCTCGGGGATGCCCTGCATCCCCGCGCCCAGGATGATGATGTTGGTGCCGAGGGTCATCCAGATGCCCACGATGGCGACCGCGAAGATCGCGACCTGCGGGTCGGCAACCCAGCTGGGCCCGTCGATCCCGAACAGACCGAGGAACTGGTTGAGCAGACCGAAGTCGCCGTTATAGATGTAACGCCAGACCATACCCACGGCCACGGGGAGGGTGACCACGGGCAGGAAGTAGAGGACACGGTAGATCGCGCGGCCGCGGCGGGCGTTGTTGATCAGCGCCGAGACGAGGATCGCCAGTGGGATGCCGATCAGCACGATGGCCGTGTAGATCGCGCTGTTCCGCAGGGCGTGCCAGAAGGCCTCGTCGCTGAGCAGCGCCTCATAGTTGGACAGGCCGGTGAACTTACCGCCGCCAAAGGGACCGGTCTCCATCAGGCTGAGGACAACCGTGCGGACCAGGGGGATCAGATAGAGGGCGAGCAGCCCGATGAACGCGGGAGCGATAAAGAGCAGGCCGACCGCGGCACCGCGTCGCCGGGCCGGACGGGCGGGACGCGTGTTCGCGCCCCGCCCGCTCAGTGTGCTGGTCATTCTTTGGCGAGAACCTTGTTCATGGCCTCGGCGAGAGCGTTTGCCGCGTTCGGCACGCTCTCACTCAGCTCCCAGGCCGGGGCGAGCAGCTTGTCCTCAAGCTCGTTCCAGGCGGGGGTGTTCTTGGACACCGGGTAGACCACCGAATCGGGGACCTGGTCGATGAAGTTCTTCAGCGCGAACTCGGGCATCGAGTCGATCCATGCCTGCTGGGTGTTCTCATACGCGGGGATCGCGGCACCGGTGTCGGCCTGGATCTTGGCGGCCTTTTCGCCACCGAGGAACAGCAGGAACTTCTTCAGCTCTTCGGGGTGCTTGGTCTTGCCATAGCCGACGTTCTGGATGCCGTTGATCACCGTGGCGCGCTTCTCGCCCTTGGGCAGCACGGTCACGTCGATCTCGCCGCGCAGCTTCGCGTCCTCGTAGAACCGGCTCGCGTAGAAGGATCCGCCGTAGTACATGGCGACCTTGCCATTTTCGAACTGGGCGACGGCCTCGGTGTCGGCGAGCTGCTTGAGGGTGGGGGACTGGCCGTTCTTCACGAAGTCGACCCAGTACTGCAGACCCTCCTGGGTCTTGGGGTTGTCGTAGCCCGACTTCTTTCCGTCGGCCGAGATGACCTCGCCACCGGCCTGGGCGATGGTGTTGTAGATGCCCTCCTGGCGGTTCAGCGGGGCGGCGATGCCGAAGGTGCCGGCGGCCGGATCGGTCAGCTTGGCCGCGGCATCCTGGACGTCCTTCCAGCCCCACTGGTCGGTGGGGTAGGCGACGCCGGCGGCATCAAACAGGGTCTTGTTGTACCAGAGACCGATGGTGTCAAAGTCCTTGGGCAGGCCGTACTGCTTGCCGTCGTAGTTGAACAGGTCCACCAGGGCCTTGGGGTAGACGGAGGTGTCGATGCCCGCGTCCTTGATCGCGTCATCCAGCGGGAGGAGTTGATCGTTGGACGCGTACACCTGGAAGCGGTCGCCGAGCATCCAGAAGGCATCGGGGGCGGTGCCGCCCTGGGCGCTGACCTGGAGCTTGGTCCAGAACTCATTCCACGGGTTGACCTGCAGCTTGACCTTGATCTTGGGGTTGTCCGCCTCGAAGGCGTCCACGATCTTCTGCATGGCATCCTCCTGCGACCAGACGCCGTAGGTGAGGGTCACGGCTTCGTCGCCGTTCGAAGATCCGGGGCTCGACGATGAGCACCCGGCCAGGAGGGCACCGGCCGCGAGCATCGCGACGGTGGTACCAAGCCACTTCTTCATGGGGATTCCTTTCGTTGTTCCGCCCGGGGGCGGGAGGGATGGAACACTGGGGGAGGGTTAGGACTGGAGGCGCGGGTTCAGCCAGTCGATGTGGGCCGGGGCCGCTCCATCAAGGGGCTGGGTGCGCAGGGTGAGGGTGTGGGCACCGACGACCGGAATCTCCAGGTCGTGGGGTGCCTCACCCGAGCGGAGGGTGAGTCGGGTGTGCTCGGTGCCGTCGATCTCGATCGAGACCCGGGCGGCGGCATCGGGGGTCTCGTCGTCCACGGCGACCGCGGTGCGCAGCGTGGAGGCCGAACCACCCAGGTAGAACGTGACCGCGGAGTTGTGGGAGACGCCGAGCCCCGACGGATAGCTGGTTCCGGCGACGGTCAGCGTGGTGCCATCGTGGGGATCGCCCCCGCCGTTGGACTCGTTGCGTTCCACCGGCCCGACCTCGTTGTGGCAGGAGAGGAAGGGGGCATTCGAGAGCGGGTGCTCGCCCTCCCCGAACGGGAGGACAAAGCGGGCGTGGGCGGTGCGCGGGACGCCGTCGGTGCCGGGTAGCTCGACGGTCACGACCCCGGTGTCTCCGGCGCTCGCCGAGGCGGGGGCGGTGATGGTCCAGGCGCGCTCGTTGTCGCCCGCGGGCAGCGCCGACCAGCCCGGGGTGACGCGAATGCGGGCGCCGGGCTCGGTGTGCAGGGTTGCGGTGCCGCCGGCGGTAATGGCGGCCACCCGAGGTTCAACGACCGGCTCGGGCAGCACCGTTCGCGGCTTCGCCCGCAGCAGCGGGGCACCGGCGGGGACCGCGATGGCCACAAATCCGCCGTTGGCGGCAATCGGGACCTCGATCGCCTCGCCGCCGTGGGCGCTCAGCAGCGTCTCCTCGAGGGTGTTATCGGGACCGTCGGTGACCAGCCAAATATCCAGCGCTGCCCGCGGCTGTGCGCCGGCTGCGGTGTTCCCGGCTGCGGGATTACCGGCGGCCGGACCGCCCGCCGTGAGCTCACCGATCGGCAGGCTCAGCGTGCGCGCGGCACCGGTCGCGATCGCCCCCAGGTACCAGGCGTCGCCGTGGCGACGGGCAATCAGCGCGTGACTGTCGGGGTCGCCGCCGAGCAGGCGGGTTTCGTGCCAGGTTGCCGGCAGCTCGGCCAGGAATCGGTTAGCCAGCGGACGCTCGCGGTAACGGTCGGGATCGTCGGCAAAGTGGGTGATCCCCGACTCATAGACGATCCCGAGGGCCAGCTCGTGGCCGTCGCTGGTTTCGCGCTCGGGGGCGCTGAAGGTGACCGGGGTGTAGTCCATCGCGCCGACCACATTGCGGGTGAAGGGCTGGATCACATTGTGTGAAGCCGAGAGCGGGTTGCCGTAGAACACGTAGTACTCGGCCCCGCGAATGCCCTCATAGGAGACCACGTGTGGGTAGGTCTTGGCCCAGCCGCGCGGGATCACCGAGCCGTGGAAGTTGACCATCAGGCCCACCCGCGCGCTCTCGCGCAGGATCGCGTCGTACCAGCGGTAGCGGCGGTTACCCTCGGACTCCATGAAGTCCACCTTGATTCCGGCCACACCCCAGTTGCGCCAGCGCTCAAGCTTGCTCAGCGCCTCGGCACCGTCGAGGTCGGACCAGGAGCTCCACAGGTGCACCTGAATGCCGCGGGCGGCGGCGAAGGCGACCAGCTCGGGGACCCAGGTTTCGTCCCAGCCGCAGTCCACCAGCACGTGCTCCCAGCCCTGCTCGGCGGCGTACTCGGTGAAGCGCTTCTGGTCGGAGAGGTAGGCGCCGGAGTACTGGCTTGACCACCAGGACCAGGCCGCACGTCCCGGCCGCGGCGCGGTGATTGGGCCGCTGGGTGCGGGGGCGAGGTCATCCACCAGGGTCGAGGCGACAACCTGGGCCAGGGATCCGATGATCGCGACCCGCCACGGGGTGCGGTGTCCGGCCAGGATCGAGAGTGTGGGATCCGCCGGGGTCACCAGCAGCGCGGGTCCGCCCTCGCGGGTGAACACCGGGTGGGCACCCGAGTTGGTGGCGTCGATGTCGGATTCGCTCCAGAGGACGTGTGCGCCCCCGGGACGCGAGACCAGCAGCGGGAACCCATAGTCTCCCGGGGCGAGGTCGGCGAGATTGACGCCCACGCGCGGGGTTTCGTACCAGGTTTGGTAGTCGAGTACCCAGGCGCGCTCGGCACCCTTGAGCGGGATCCGGGTCAGCTCGGTACCCAGGGTCAGGGTGTCGGCGGGGACCGCGGCGGCGGCGCCGATCTGATAGCGGAAGGCCAGGCCATCGTGCCCCAGGCGCAGAATGAGGGTCCACTCGGTACCGCGCGGGGAGCGCAGCTCGATGTGTCGCTCGGCGTGGTCCACGGTGCGGGTGCCGGTGGCCTTGCCGGTGTAGGCGGTGTAGGTCTCGGCGATCCGCTCCTGGTGGATGCCGGTGATCTCGCCGGTGCCGGTGAGGGCCTCGCCGTTGACGGTGATGCCCAGTTCGATCGGGTCAATCGCCGGGGCGCCGTTGTGGGTTGCGCTCAGCAGCAGGCGTTCCCCGTCGTGGGTCAGGGTCGCGGTGAGGTCACCCTCGACCAGCTCGGTGACGGCGACGGGGGTGGGGAGAGGGGAGGTGCTTGTGATCATCGTTGATCGGGGTCCTTTTCGCGGGGAATCCGGATTACACGGTTGCGTTGTTGGTTGAGTGTAGACATTATTAATTCACGATGTCAAGTATGCACGAACGATGTGCCAGATGAGGAAGTCTGCATGAACAACACACCTGCTTCGCCCATTCACCTGTCCGCGGCCGGGGTCAGCGTGGTCCTCGACGTGGTGGGGGATGAGCTCCCCGCGGTGATCCACTGGGGGGAGGCCATTCCCGCCGGGGATGGCCACGCCCTGGAGGACCTGCGCGCCACCGCGCTCCCCGCGGTGGTCAACAGTTCCTTCGATCAGCCACGGCGGCTCGGGATCCTGCCCGCCCAGTCCGACGGCTGGTCCGGGGTCCCGGGGATCGAGGCGGCCCGCGGCGGGCGCAGCGCGACCCGGTTTGAACTGCTGCGGGTGGAGAGCGATACCCGGTCGGCCCGATTCTGGCTGCGCGAGGCGGCAACCGGCCTGGAGGTGGTGGCGAACTATGAGCTGAGCCCGGCCGGGGTGCTGGCCGTGCGGTTCGAGCTGGTCGCTGCGGAGTCGCCGCTGGGCGCCGGTGGATCGGCGGACGGGGTGAGCTTGCTCGCCGAGGACCCGGCGGACGCGATCCTCGCGCTCGGTGCCGTGCGCGCCCTGCTTCCGGTGCCCGAGCGCGCCCGCGACATCTTCGACTTCACCGGCCGTTGGAGCGGGGAGCGCCGCCCGCAGCGCACGCCGCTGAGCGACGGCGGTCACGTGCGCGCCACGCATCGTGGACGTCCCGGACACGACGCCGCCTACCTCACCCTGCTCGGCACCCCGGGCTTTGAAAACCGCAGCGGAGAGATCTGGGCCACCCACGTGGCCTGGTCGGGATCCCTCGAACAGCGCGTGGATCGCCTGCCCGAGGGGGCCGGCGCGCTCACCTCGCTAATCGGCGGCGGTGAGCTGCTGGAACCCGGCGAAATCCGGCTGCGGGCGGGGGAGCGTTACGTGTCGCCCGAGGTGCTCTTTGCCTGGTCAAACGCGGGAATCGACGGCATCAGCGCCCGCTTCCACGCCTATTCGCGCGCCCTGGCCGCGCACCCGGAGAAGCCGCGTCCGCTGGTGCTCAACACCTGGGAGGCCGTGTACTTCGACCAGAACTTCGAGACCCTAGCGCGCCTGGCCGACACCGCGGCCGAGATCGGGGTTGAGCGATTTGTGCTGGATGATGGCTGGTTCCGCGCGCGACGCGACGACACCGCAGGCCTCGGCGACTGGTTTGTGGACGAGGGAATCTGGCCCGGCGGGCTGGGCAAGCTCGCCGCGCACGTGCACGGCCTGGGCCTGGGGTTTGGGCTGTGGTTTGAGCCCGAGATGGTCAACCTGGACTCGGATCTGGCGCGCGCGCATCCCGAGTGGATCCTCGCCGACGAGCGCCAGCTCGGCCGGAGTTGGCGTCACCAGCACGTCCTGAACATCGCGCATCCCGAGGCCTATCGCTTCATCTATGACCGGATCTCGGCCCTGGTGCGGGAGTATGGCATCAACTTCATCAAGTGGGACCACAACCGCGAGCTGCACGCGGCGATCGACCGCACCACCGGCACCGTCCGAGTCCATGAGCAGACCCGGGCGCTGTACCGGATGTTTGCCGAGCTGCGGGCCGAGTTCCCCGAGCTGGAGCTGGAATCCTGCGCGAGCGGCGGGGCCCGGGTGGACCTGGGGATCATGGGCCGCGCGCAGCGGGTGTGGGCCTCGGATACCAACGATCCGATCGAGCGACGATGGATCCACCGCTGGACCGCGGCGCTGCTGCCCCCCGAGGTGATCGGGGTGCACGTGGGGCCCGAGGAGGCGCACACCACGCACCGCTGGATCGCGCTGCCGTACCGGCTGATCACCGCGCTGTTTGGTCACGCCGGAATCGAATGGGACATTACCTCGTGCACCCCCGAGGAGCGCGCAATGCTGACCGCCTGGACCGCGCTGTATCGCGAGCTGCGTCCGGTCCTGCACGCGGGCACCTCGGTGCACGCCGACGGGCTGGATGCGGGGGCCGCGCTGCACGGGGTTGTCGCATCGGATGGGTCGCGGGCGATCTATGCATGGGAGCGTTTTGCGACCAGCGCGGTGGCCCACACCCCGCGTGTTCGCTTCCCGGGCCTGGATCCCGAGGCGCGCTATCGGGTGGCGATTCGGCGCGAGGTGGGACCCGCGCAGCCGCATCAGGTGGCGGATCCCGAGTGGTTGCCCACGGGGGAGTCGGCACCGATCCTCTCGGGGTTTGTGCTGGGTGTGACGGGGGTTCCGTTGCCCCTGCTCAACCCGGGAAATGCGCTGCTGTTTGACCTGGTTCGCGCCTAACCGAGATCAAACTGTTACTTGACGATGTGAATTAAATTCGGTTTACTCCTGAGTGTCGACGCGATGGCGCGTCGACCGACAGGAGGAAGCATGAAACAACATCGTCTTGTTGCCCTCGCGAGCGGCGCACTGCTGCTTGCGGGGGCCGCGATCCCGCTCGGATCGCTTCCCGCAGCCGCCGTCGGAGGGGCCTATACGGTCACCTCCCCGGACGGCAACACCTCGCTCGTGGTGACCGAGGCCACCGGCGGCGCGCTGAACTACAGCGTCGCCCAGAACGGTCAGAGCGTGATCGATTCCTCGGCCCTGGGACTGGTGACCGCGGCTGCGGACCTCAGCACCGGGCTGAATTTTGACTCGGTCACCACCCGCGCCGTGCACCAGGAGTACTCGCTGGTAGCCCGAACAAATGGGCCGATCACCTCGGATGCCAACGAGATGACCCTGACCTATCGCAAGGGCGCGGCCACCCTGGAAATCACCGCCCGCGCCCAGAACGACGGGGTGGCCTTCCGCTATAAGGTCGCCGGGGTGGGCCAGACCACGCTGACCCGCGAGGCCACCAAGTTTGCGCTCCCCACGGGGACCGGACTCTGGGCCAGCCCCTACCGCGAGGCCAAGGACTACGAGGACAGCTACCCGTATGTCTCGTCCACCCAGATGGGCACCAAGAAGTTCTCGATGCCGGTGCTGGCGAGCCTGCGCGATAACGCATCCTGGGCGCTGATCACCGAGGCCGCCGTCTACAACAACGACTTCTATCCGGCGATCCGACTCGATGCGAACGGCAACAACAACCGCACCCTGAACGCCCAGCTGCCCGGACCCGACAACAACGTGTTTAGCACCGCGGCCTCGGCCGTGGCGGTGCCGGTGAACGGTGCGGTGCAGACCCCGTGGCGCGTGGTGATTGCCAGCTCGCAGCTGGAAAAGGTCACCGTGAGCTCGATGGTCACCGACCTCAACCCCGATCCGGCGGCCGGGACCGACAGCTCCTGGGTTGAACCGGGGGCCGCACTCTGGTCCTGGTGGTCGAATGAGGAAAAGGCGGGCGAGGGCGACAACATGCGCCTGTCCCAGCAGTCCTATATCGACTCCGCCGAGGAGCTCGGGGTGCGCTACGTGACCGTGGACTGCTGCTACAACAACACCAACGGCGACGTGGAATACCTGGCCGCCTACGGCAAGGAGCGCGGCGTGGGCATCTTCATCTGGATGCACAAGGGCGACTTCACCAACGCCGACGGTAGCTACTTCACCCAGGCCCAGGTCAACCAGGTCATGCAGAACGTGAAGAACCGCGGGGTTTCCGGGGTCAAGATCGACTTCATGCAGTCGGATCGAGCCGAAACCATCGCGCTCTACGATCGCATTTCGAAGGCCGCCGGGACCGCCCACGTGCTGGTGAACTTCCACGGCTCCACCAAGCCGGCGGGGGAGAACCGCACCTATCCGCAGATCATCACCAGCGAGGCCGTGCTCGGTAACGAGCAGTACAAGTATGGCCGCCCGCCTACGGCCAAGGACTCGGCCACCTACCCGTTCACCCGCAATGTGATCGGCGGCATGGACATGACCCCGATCACCTTCTCGATCGGATCCCTGCTCACGACCCACGCGCACCAGCTGGCACTCGGCGTGGTGACAGCCTCGGCGATGGCACACTATGCGGACTCAAACGCCGCGTATGAAACCTGGGTTGGCCGTCACCTGCTGCGCGCGATCCCCAGCGTGTGGGATCAGACCAAGCTGATCGAGGGCTTCCCCGGCGACTACGCGACCCTGGCTCGCCGCAGCGGGGACGACTGGTTCATCGGATCGGTCACCGATAAGGCTCGCACCGCCACGATCCCGCTGAGCTTCCTGGGTTCGGGATCCTACACCGCGACCATCTTCGCCGACGGCGCGGATGATCGCAGCATCGCGCTGAGCACCCAGACGGTGACCGCGGGCACCACGCTGAGTATTCCGCTGCGCCTGCACGGCGGCGTCTCGGTGCACGTGTCCAAGACCCCGCTGGCGATGCTCGGGACCGCCGACCGCGTGATCGAGGCCGAGGGATCCGCCGCTGTGCGTGCGGGCGGCGCCCAGATCGCCGCCTGCCCGGGCTGCTCGGGTGGCAACAAGGTGGGCAGCATGGGGGGATCGGCGACGCTGAGCTTCCCGAACCTCCAGGTCGCCACGGCCGGAACCTACACGCTGCGGGTGGGCTATCTCTCCGAGGATCCGCGCTCCTTCACCGTGAAGGTTAACGGAGGCTCGGCGCAGACGGTCTCACCGCCGCGCTCAGGGAAGGGCAACGACGGCAAGCCGACCGGATGGGAGATCGTCCGCACGGTCGATGTGCCGGTTCAGCTGAACGCGGGCAACAACACCGTGGTGATCGGGGCTGTCGGTGGCTATGCGCCGGACTTCGATCGGGTGACCGTGGTGTCCGGTTACGCGCTGTCCTCGGGTAGCGCGAGTGTGAATGCGCTCAACGCCGGATCCACAACCGCGCAGATCCGCTACTCGGCGGCCTCCGCGATCTCGGCCAAGGTGGTGGTGAACGGGACCGTGGTGCCGATCACCCTGCCCGCGACCGGTGGGGCCGGGCACGTGGGCACGCAGACCGTGTACCTGCCGCTCGGCGTCGGGGCCAACGCGGTGAGCGTGCAGCGTGCCGATGGCGGCGCGATTGCCGGGCTCGAACGCCTGGACGTGCGCCAGTAGCACGATCCGGTTCGCCGCTGAAAACGGGAACCCCCGCCGAGTAGCTCGGCGGGGGTTCCTGTGTGTGGCGGGGTGGTGCTACGCGGCTGTGCCCGCGTCCTTGCCCGAGGTGGTGGCCGAGGCGGCCGGGGCCTCGGTGCCACCGATCAGCGGCGAGGCGTCCTCACCGTCGGTGCCGCGCCAGCGACCCAGCACGTTCATCACGTGGTAGATCACGATGGCGGCGATCGCACCCAGGGCGATCGAGTTGAACGAGATGTCGTCGAAGGTGAAGACAAACTGTCCCACGGCCACGATCAGCGCGGTAGCCGCGGTGAACTGGTTCTTGGGCAGCGAGAAGTCGACCTTATTGTCCAGCCAGATCTTCACACCGACGATACCGATCAGACCGTACAGCGCGGTGGTCACGCCACCGAGCACACCGGCGGGGATCGTGGTGATGATCGCGCCGATCTTGGGGGAGAGGCTCAGCAGGATCGCCACGATACCGGCCACCCAGTAGGCAGCGGTCGAGTAGATCCGGGTTGCGGCCATCACACCGATGTTCTCACCGTAGGTGGTGGTGGCCGAACCGCCGCCGGAACCGGCAACGATGGTGGCCAGGCCGTCGGCGAAGAGGGCGCGGCCGGTGAGCTTGTTGAGCTTGGGCTGGTCCACCATCTCGGCGACGCCGCGGATGTGGCCCACGTTCTCGGCGATCAGCACAAGCACCACGGGGATGAAGGCGGGCAGGACGGTCCACAGACCGGAGTCCAGGAACGGGTTGCCGGGCAGGTGCAGGTCGGGCAGGCCGATCCAGGCGGCCTCGCCCACGGCCTTGAAGTCGACCTCGCCACGGATCACGGCGAAAACGTAGCCGACGATCACGCCGATGAAGATCGAGAGGCGACCGAGGATGCCCTTGAACAGCACGGTCGAGAGGACCACCGCGAACAGGGTGACCAGCGCGGTGATCGGGGCCTTTTCGGCGTTCATCCAGGCCGCCGGACCGAGGGCAAAGCCGATCAGCGCGACGATGGTTCCGGCAACCACCGGGGGCATGAGCTTATTGATCCAGCCCACACCGGTCCAGTTGACCAGCAGACCGATCAGCGCCAGGGTCAGACCCACCACCACGATGCCAAACAGTGCGCTCTCCTGGCCGTGGCTGGCCACCGCCGCCTGAACCGGGGCGATAAACGCAAACGAGGAGCCGAGGTAGCTGGGCAGCTTGTTCTTGGTGATGAGCAGGAACAGGATCGTTCCGATACCCGAGAAGAGGATGGTGGTGCTCGGCGGGAACCCGGTCAACACGGGGACGAGGAACGTCGCACCAAACATTGCAATAACGTGCTGGGCACCGATTCCGATGGTGCGGGGCCAGCTCAGGCGTTCGCCGGGGGCAACAATTTCGCGGGGCTGAACGGTTTTTCCGTCGCCATGCAGGGTCCAAGGGAGGGCCATGTATTCACTTTCAGGGAGGGTAGGGTATCGCGTGTCGTCAACAGACCTGGCAACACTCTATGCTATTTCACAGACAAACTTTTTGAGAGGAGCGCCCGCCAGTGGCCTCAGAGAACGCATCCAGCGTCAAGAGCAAGATCGACAGGTTTTTTGAGGTAACCAAGCGAGGTTCCTCCTTCGGCGCGGAAATCCGCGGCGGTCTGGTGACCTTTGTCACCATGGCCTACATCGTGGTTCTGAACCCGATTATTCTCTCCGGTCACCCCGATATCGCCGGTAAGGCCCTGGACTTCGCCCAGGTCAGCGCGGTCACCGCCCTGACCGCCGGTGTGATGACCATCCTCTTTGGTGTGGTGGCCCGCCTGCCCTTCGGCTTCGCCGCGGGCCTCGGGATCAACTCGTTCCTGGCCGTGAGCGTCGTGGGCCAGGTCACCTGGTCCGAGGCCATGGGTCTCGTGGTCATCAACGGTGTGATCATCGTGCTGCTGGCCGTGACCGGCCTGCGCCGGATGATCTTCGATGCCGTTCCGGTGCAGCTCAAGGTGGCCATCTCGGTGGGTATCGGCCTCTTTATCGCGTTCATCGGTTTTGTGAACGCGGGCTTTGTGACCTCGACCGGCCTGGGTTCGCCCCCGGTGGGCCTGGGCAAGGACGGCTCGATCACGACCGTTCCGACCATCATGTTTGTCATCGCCCTGCTGCTGACCGGAATCCTGGTCGCCCGCAAGGTGCGCGGCGCGCTGCTGATCGGCCTAGTTGTCAGCACCGTGCTGGCGATCATCGCCGAGGCCATCTTCAAGCTCGGCCCGGCCTTCGTGGACGGCAAGCCGAACCCCGGCGGCTGGGGCCTCACCGTGCCCGAGTTCACCGGCAGCCTGGTCTCGCTGCCCGACTTTAGCCTGATCGGCGCATTCAGCTTCGGCGGCTTCGAGCGCCTGGGCATCCTGGCCGGCATCATGGTGGTCTTCACCCTGGTCTTCTCCAACTTCTTCGACGCGATGGGCACCATGACCGGTCTGTCCAAGGAGGCCGGACTGGCCGATGAGAAGGGTAACTTCCCGCGTCTGAAGTCGGCCCTGGTGGTCGAGGGCGTCGGAGCGATCGCCGGTGGTGTGACCTCGGGTTCCTCCAACACCGTGTTTGTTGAGTCCGGCGCCGGAATCGGTGAGGGTGCGCGCACGGGTCTGGCCAACGTGGTCACCGGTCTGCTCTTCCTACTGGCCGTGTTCTTCACCCCGCTGACCCAGCTGGTTCCCTCCGAGGTGGCCTCGGCCATGCTGGTGATCGTGGGCGCCATGATGATCAGCCAGATTAAGGAGATCGACTGGACCGAGTACACGGTCGCGCTGCCGGTCTTCCTGACCATCACCGTGATGCCGATGACCTACTCGATCGCCAACGGTATCGGCGTGGGCTTTGTCTCCTGGGTTGTGCTGCACGCCCTGGCCGGCAAGATCCGCACCATCAGCCCGCTGCTGTGGATCGTCGCGGCCGGCTTTGTGGTGTTCTTCGCCCGCGGACCGATCGAGGCTCTGATCGGCTAAATCCGAACAACACACACGGCGAGGACACCTTTGTTTCCTCGCCGTGTGTGTTTAACGGAATATTGTCTGGGGGTTCAGGAGCTTTCCGCGTCGGGTCGGGCGAGCCGGTGTTTTCGCGGGCTAGGCTTGAGCCATCACCCTCTCCCACACCGGAGGGCAACGACGCCACAGTGACTATCGCGCGGTATCCCGCAGATATGGAGCAAGGAATAACATGACCACCACCAACGCCACCCGCACCGAAACCGATTCCCTCGGTTCGGTCGAGATCCCGGTCGACGCCTACTGGGGCGTTCACACCGCGCGGGCCCTGGAAAACTTCGCGATCACCAAGCGACCCATCTCGGTGTATCCGGACCTGGTCAACGGTCTCGCGGCGGTTAAGCAGGCGGCGGCCCGGGCCAACGTGGAGCTGGGCACGCTCTCGGCCGAGAAGGGTGACCTGATCGTACGTGCGTGCCAGAAGGTGCTCGATGGCGAGTACCACGACCAGTTCTGCGTGGGCGTGATCCAGGGCGGTGCCGGCACCTCCACCAACATGAACGCGAACGAGGTCATCACCAACATCGCGCTCGAACTGGCCGGCCGGGAGAAGGGCGACTACGCCTACCTCTCGCCGATCGACCACACCAACCGCAGCCAGTCCACCAACGACGTCTACCCGACCTCGATCAAGATCGCGCTGGCCTTCTCGCTGCAGACCCTGCTGACCGAGCTCAAGGCGCTGCGTGCATCCTTCACCGCCAAGGGGAGCGAGTTCAACCACGTGCTCAAGGTGGGACGTACCCAGCTGCAGGACGCCGTGCCGATGACCCTGGGCCAGGAATTCCATGGGTTCGCCACGACCCTCGGCGAGGACTACGACCGCCTGCGCGAAACCCTGCCGCTGCTGGCCGAGATCAACCTCGGGGCCACCGCGATCGGCACCGGCATCACCGCGGATCCGCGCTATGCCGGCGTGGTGGTGCGTCACCTCAACGAGATTACCGACCTGGGGCTCTCCACCGCCCCGGACCTGGTCGAGTCCACCTCGGATGTGGGCGGATTCATGTCCTTCTCGGGCACGCTCAAGCGTTCGGCCGTGAAGCTCTCCAAGATCTGCAACGACCTGCGTCTGCTCTCCTCGGGTCCGCAGGCGGGTCTCGGGGAGATCAACCTGCCCGCGCGGCAGGCGGGCTCCTCGATCATGCCGGGCAAGGTCAACCCCGTCATCCCCGAGGTGGTCAACCAGGTCGCGTTCTCGGTGGTCGGCGCGGATATGACCGTCACCATGGCGGTGGAGGGCGGCCAGCTGCAGCTCAACGCGTTTGAGCCGGTCATCGCGCACTCGCTGCTGCAGTCGATCACCTGGATGGCGCAGGCCTGCAACACCCTGCGGATCAACTGCATCGACGGCATCACCGCCAACGAGGAGCGCCTGGAAACCATGGTGGGAACCTCGGTGGGTGTGGTCACCGCACTGACCCCGTTCATCGGTTATGCCGCCGCCGCGGCGCTGGCCAAGACCGCGCTGCTGACCGGTCGCAACGTCGCCGACCTGGTGGTTGAGGCGGGCCTGATGACTCGCGAAGAGGTCACCAAGCAGATCGCTCCGGCGCGTCTGTCGGGTATGGAGGCGATCACCAGCGCGATCCCGATCATTTCGCCGACCGCTTAAGTTCATGTGCCGCGTCCGGTTCGGGTTTTGAAATCCGGGCCGGACGCGGTTTGATTAACCCATGACCAACAACACCAAGCCTGAAATCGACGCTCCCGTCGGTCCCGCGCCCACCGAACTGCAGATCGTTGACCTCGAGGTCGGCACCGGCGATGAGGCTCAGGCCTCCTCGACCGTTGACGTTCACTACCTCGGCGTCTCGTTCGACTCCGGCGAGGAGTTCGACTCCTCCTGGAACCGTGGACAGTCCATCAACTTCCCCCTGCGTAACCTCATCGCGGGTTGGCAGGAAGGTATCCCCGGCATGAAGGTTGGCGGACGCCGCCAGCTGACCGTGCCGCCGCACCTGGCCTACGGCCCCGCCGGTTCGGGTCACCAGCTCTCGGGCCAGACCCTGATCTTCGTGATCGACCTGCTGGGTGTGAAGTAAGCACCTTGACCGCCGCCGATCTGGTGCTCGCCCACAGCGTCACCATTCCCGACTTTCCCAAGCCGGGTATCCTGTTTCGTGACCTCACCCCGGTCTTCAGCCACGCGGACGCGTTCCGCGCGGTCATCGACGAGTTTGCCGAGCACTTTGCCGGCCAGTTCGATGCGGTAGCCGGTGTGGAAGCCCGCGGATTCCTGCTGTCCTCGGCGCTTGCCTACGCCACCAACACCCCGCTAATCGCGGTGCGTAAGGCCGGCAAGCTGCCCGGTGAGGTGATCCGTGAGGATTACCAGCTGGAGTACGGCACCGCGTCGCTTGAACTGCGCCCCGGGCAGCTGCCCGAGGGCAGCCGGGTACTCATCCTCGATGATGTGCTCGCAACCGGTGGCTCCTGCCACGCGTCCGGCCGCCTGATTGAGCGCGCCGGCTACGTGGTTGCCGGGTTTGGTCTGGTGCTGGAACTGGCCGATATGACCGGTCGGGAGCGTCTGGCGGGTTACCCGCTGCACGCGATCATGAGCGAATAGGGTTTTCACCTTCAAAACGAGCCTCGCCTTCGGGCGGGGCTCGTTTTGTGTGTGGTGCTCGATGGGGAGGGGAGAGCACGGCGGCCCGGGTTCTTAGTGAACCCGGGCCGCCTTCTGATTCGATCTAGAACTCGCGCACCAGCGAAACCGATTTTGCCTCGGGGGCGAATCCGACCGACTGGTAGAGGCGCAGGGCGCCGGTGGGGCTCTCCGAATCCACATCCAGGGCGGCTCGTTCGAGGCCCTCGGCCTTCAGGTTGCGCAGCACCTGAGCCAGCAGCGACCTGGCCAGGCCCTTGCCTCGCCAGTCGCGTCGGGTCGCCACCAGGTCGATGTAGCCGTAGGTGTACCCGGCGGCCTCCCACTGGGCGGGATCCACCGAGACGATGACCAGCGCGGCCACCTCGTTCTCGGGGGTGACCGCGAGAGCCGACAGGTCCCCGCGCAGGGTCGAGACCGCGCCGTACTTCTCCCAATCTTCCCGGTTGGTCGGCTGGGATCCCCAGTGGTCGCGGAACGAATCGTTGAAGGCCTGTCGGGTGGCTTCGGACAGCTCCTCGGTCAGCGGTTCCAGCCGAACATCCGCGTGCAGCGGAAGCTCGGGGATAGGCGCGCTCAGATCCCGGGTGAGCTCCATCCACCAGCGCCGTTCCCCGTACCCGCGAGAGGTGAGGAAACCGCGCGGGCTCGTCGCGTGTTCGGACGCCCCGGTGGAGAACCATCCGGGCACGCTCAGCTCGGAGGCCGCCAGGTGCTGAGCGGCGCGAGCCTCCTGCCAGTCGAGCAGCGCGGTACCGAGCCCGCGGCCGCGGTGTTCGGGATGCACGGATCCCGGGATATGCGCCTTGACTACGCTGCTGGCCTCGGGTTCGGCGTGGGAGGTACCGTAGGCGATCACGGTGCCGTCGGCGGTTTCGGCGAGTAGGGAATCGTGTTCGGGATCAAAACCCGACGCGGCAAAGTCCACGGTGAGGGCTTCCAGCGTGGTGACGTGGCGCGGATCGTCCACGGCCTCCACGGCGCGATCGAGTTCCAGAATCGCGGGCAGGTCGGCACTGGTGGCCGGACGCCAGGTGACGCCCTCGAAGCCGGTGGGCAGCGAGAGCTGGGTGGGTGCGGTGATCCGCTGGTTCAACGGGAGCATGCTTTCCGTAGTCATGTCCCAATTCTTTCACCCGTTATATAAAAGACGCTAGGGGACGGGGTGAAGCGCGTCGTAGTGACGGAAGCTCCGCTGGGTGGCCACCAGCACGTAGACCAGCGCGATGATGACCACGCCGCCCACCAGTGGCGGGGCCCAGGCCAGCAGGAGCGAGGCCATGATGCCCATGTAGAGGTCGCCGAGGCGCGGACCGCCGGTCACCACCACGGTGAACAGGCCCTGGAGTCGTCCCCGGACCCCGTCGGGCACCGCCGACTGGAGCAGGGTGCTGCGGAAGATCGCCGAGACGTTGTCGGCGGCACCGGATCCGGCCAGCGCCAGCGCGGCCAGCACCAGCCCCGGGATGTAGGCGTCCGCGAACAGGTCGCCCACGCGCGCGTTGCCGGTCCAGGTCACCACACCGAGCACCAGCCCAAACAGGCCGATGCAGGCACCGTAGGCGGCCACGGCCCAGGCGATCGCGCGCCCCTGATAGCGAACGCGTCCCAGCGGTCCCGAGAACACGCTGCTGATCAGCGTCCCCACCGCGGACGCCGCGGTCAGCACACCCACGGTGATCGGTCCGCCACCCAGCAGGAACGCGCCCACCGCGGGGAAGATCACGCGCGGCTGGCCGAAGGTCATCGCGATGATGTCGATCACAAACGAGGCGCGCACGTTGGGGGCCGTACGCAGGAAGTTCCATCCGTCCACCAGGCTCGACAGCCCCGGCAGCCGGCGCGAGGCCCCATCGGGCACGATCGCCGGAAGCGAGGCGATGCCCCAGAACGCGGCGAGGAACAGCACCAGGTCCAGCGTGTAGGTCCACGGAACGCCGACGGTCGCGACCAGCACACCGGCGAGCATCGGGCCCACGGTCACCGCGGCCCCCATCGAGATGCCGCCGAGCGCGGAGGCCGCGGGCAGTAGTCGCGCGGGCAGGATGCGGGGGAGGATCGCCGCCCGCGAGGTGCCCACCACGGTCGAGGAGACCGCGTTGAGGGTGGTCAGGACGTACAGCGGCCATACGGTGGTCGAGCCGGTCCAGGCGAGAATCGCGATGATTGCCGTGGACACCCAGGTCACCGAGGCGGCGGCCAGCGCGAGTTTACGACGGTCCACCGCGTCGGCGAGCATCCCGCCGTAGAGCCCAAAGATGATCATCGGAACCAGCGCAACCACACCCACCAGGGCGACGGCGAAGGTGTCGTGGGTCAGGTCGAAGATGTGCAGGCCCACGGCGACGATGGTCAGTTGGCCGCCGATGGCGGTGATCGCCGAGCCCGCCCAGAGTCGGGCGAATGCCGGGCTGAAGCGCAGCGGTTCCAGGTCCAGGAAGATGCCGCGGTGCTTATGTGGGGCATCCTCGTGGGGGTCGTTGGGCGAGCCGGGGGTGTGCGGCAGCGGATCCTGACCGGTCTCGGTGGGCAGGGGGATGGGAGAGGTCTGTGGATCCGCGGGCATGGGGTAAGCCTAGTCCGCGGCCCGGACACACCGCGGTGGCGTGTCACGGTGGATATCACGACCACTTTCGGCGGCGGGGAATTCCGTGCGATCGATGTGGCTTATACCGAGGGTGTGGTTCGCGAGGGTCGCGCACATACGAAGGGACGGCAGTGAAACTTTCAATTCTGGATCTGGTGGCGGTACGCACGGGACAGACCACCTCTCAGGCGCTTCGAGCCGCGGGATCGGTAGCCCGCTGGGCCGACGCCGCGGGCTTTACCCGCTACTGGCTGGCCGAACACCACAACATGCCCTCGGTGGCATCCACCAACCCGCCGGTGCTGATCGGCCTGATCGCCGCGCAGACCGAGCGCATCCGAGTCGGCTCGGGCGGCGTAATGCTGCCCAACCATGCACCGCTCGTGGTGGCCGAGCAGTTTGCGCTGCTGGAGGCCGCCTATCCGAACCGGATCGACCTGGGCATCGGCCGAGCCCCGGGCAGCGACCCGGTGGTCACCGCCGTGCTCAACCGCTCGGGTGCAACCAGCGATGTGAACACGTTCCCGCGTTCGATCCAGGAGATCCAGGGCCTGCTCGAGCGCGACGGTATCGAGGTATCCCTCTCCAGCGGCCGCGAGTACGGTCTGCGCTCGACCCCGGATGCCGCCAGCAGCCCGGACCTGTGGCTGCTCGGATCCTCCGACTACTCCGCGCGCCTCGCCGCCGCCCAGGGCCTGCCCTACGTATTTGCCAACCACTTCGGGGGAACCGTCCCGGACCAGGCGATGCAGGTGTACCGCAGCGAGTTCCGTCCCGGTGCCGAGGAGGCACCGCGCACCTTCATGACCGTGACCGCAGTGGCCGCCGATACCGCCCAGGAGGCGGAGGAGCGTGCGCTGTCGCAGATGATCATGATGGCGCGCATGCGCACCAATAAGCCCATGACCAAGGGACTCACCCGTGACGAAGCCATCGCCGTGGAGCTCGACCCGATCGAGCAGAGCGTGGTCGAGGGCATGCGTCAGAACTGGATCATCGGCGACGCCGACACCGTGGCGTCCCGCATCCAGGCCCTCGCCGACCGCTTCGGCGTGGACGAGGTCATGATCGCCCCGGCCACCGCCGAGGACTCGGCCACCGACCTCGAGAGCGCCCCCGCGCGGATCCGCACGCTCGAACTGCTGGCGGATCGTCTGCTGGATCGCTAGCGCACACCCCGCGCGACACGCCGAGGCGAGCATGGGCGCGAGTTATTGTTGAGATGACTTTAACTGGGTTGGGGGTGACACTAAGTCCCCACCCGCCCGGCGTGATCGCCCGCAATTCGCGGGATATGTAAGGAACGGCCCCGTTGTGGTCCGAGTGACACTAACTCGGTACGGGGCCGTTTTTGCGGGCAAAAACCGCGAAATCACGGGGTCAAATGCGAGCAAAATGGCCTCCATGACTCGATTAGACCGCCTCGACGCGCTCCCCTTTACCCGTGAACACCGCAAGCTCCTGTATGGATCGGGAGTGGGCTGGGCTCTGGACGCGATGGATGTGGGACTGTTCTCGTTTGTGATCGTCGCGCTCACCCAGCAGTGGAAGCTGGAATCCGGTGAGCAGGGGATCATCGCCTCGGTGGGCTTCCTGGGCATGGCGATCGGGGCTAGCGTGGGTGGGTTGCTGGCCGACCGGTTCGGTCGACGCCAGGTCTTCGCGATCACCCTGCTGATTTTCGGCCTGGCTACCGGTGCCTCGGCACTGGTGTGGTCGGTGGGCGCGCTGATCGCGCTGCGCTTCCTGGTGGGTCTCGGCCTCGGCGCCGAGCTGCCGGTGGCCTCGACCCTGGTGAGTGAGTTTGCGCCGCCGCGCATTCGCGGCCGCATCATCGTGCTGTTGGAGGCCTTCTGGGCGGTGGGATGGATCGCCGCCGCGGTGATCGGCTACTTCGTGGTCAAGGCCGGGGATGACGGCTGGCGCTGGGCGCTGCTCATCGGCGCCGTTCCGGCAATCTATGCGGCCGTGATCCGCTTCGGAATGCCCGAATCGGTGCGCTTCCTGCAGTCACGCGGCAGGAACCTGCAGGCCGAGAACACCGTGCGCCGGTTCGAGCGCTCGGCGGGGATCGATGCCCCGCACCTGAGCACGCTGCCGGCCGTATCCGATACCGATGCCGCGGCCGAAACCGCGACCGTGGAGCCTCCCGTCCCCGCCCGGGAACGCCTTGCCGCGCTGTTTGCCCCGGTTCGCCGTGGGCAGACCATCGCCCTCTGGACCGTCTGGTTCTGCGTGAACTTCTCCTACTATGGAGCCTTCGTCTGGATCCCCACGCTGCTGGTGAACTCCGGCTTCTCGCTGATTCAGTCCTTCACTTACACGCTGATCATCACCCTCGCCCAGCTGCCCGGCTACGCCGTCTCGGCCTATCTGGTGGAGAAGTGGGGTCGCAACCGCACGCTGGCGATCTTCCTGATCGGGTCCGCCGTGGCGGCCACCCTGTTCGGGCTGGCCACGGTCGAATGGCAGATCATCGCCGCCGGGATGCTGCTGTCCTTCTTCAACCTCGGTGCCTGGGGCGCGCTGTATGCGATCACCCCGGAGCTGTACCCGACCAAGCTGCGCGGAACCGGGGCGGGCTGGGCCGCGGGCTTCGGACGGATCGCCTCGATCATCGCCCCGCTGATCGTCCCGACCCTCGCCAAGACCGCGGGTCTGCCCACGGTGTTTATCGTGCTGGCCACCGCGTTTGTGATCGCGGCCATCGCGGCCTTCCAGCTACATGATCGTCGCGGCCAGTCGATCGATGACTTCACCGAGGAGCCCACGAAGGTTCCCGCATCCGCCGCCTAGCGCGGGGCGTCGTCACAGCACAGCAGCCCGTTCCGATTCCTCGGAACGGGCTGCTTTTATGGGTGGGGCTAGGCCTGGTTGATGCGGATGAGATAACGGGCCGGGTCTGCCCGGGTGGGCGCTGTGCCGGGTCGCGCGGTTAGGCCTGGTTGATGCGGATGAGGTTGCCGGCGGGGTCACGGAACGCCGCATCCCGCACCCCGTAGGGCTGATCAGTGGGCTCCTGAATGACGTCGGCCCCGGCGGCGGCCAGGCGCTCGAACAGGGCGTCGAGATCATCGCTGGACAGGGTGATCGCGGTATACACACCCTTGGCGATGAGTTCGAGCACTACGCGGCGTTCCTCCTCGGTGACGCCGGGGTCGGCCACGGGCGGGTGCAGCACGATCGAGGTGCCGGGCTGGTCTACCGGTCCGACGGTGATCCAGCGCAGATCGTTGTAGCCGACGTCCTGACGCACCTCGAAACCGAGGAGGTCGCGGTAGAAGCCGAGGGCGGCTTCGCCGTCGGTGTGGGGCAGGAATGCGTTCTGAATGGTGAGGGTCATAACGCCATGCTAGTTAGGCGTTGTCGTCACGCGCTTCTTGATTCCTGACCGGTCTGGTGATCTGCTTGGCCAGGCAGTGGGGGATGCCCGCGGCCGCCTGCGACTGGTCGCGGCGATACACGCTGGGAGCCACTCCGACCAGCTCGGTGAAGCGGGTGCTGAAGGTCCCGAGCGACGTAAATCCCACGGCAAAACACACCTCGGTGACGCTTTGGTCTCCGCGGCGCAGCAGGGTCATCGCCCGCTCGATCCGCCGGGTCATCAGGTACGAATACGGCGATTCCCCGTACACCCGGCGAAACTCCCGGCTGAGGTGTCCGGCGGACATGTGCTCGCCGCGGGCAAGCTCCTCGACGTTGAGTGGTTGGGCGTGCTCGCGGTCGATCCGGTCGCGCACCCGACGCATCGTGACGATGTCGCGCAGCCGCTTCTGCTCCTCGGGTGTGCCGCTCATACCGTCATCCTTACACGCCCACATATCGAACGTCATAAAAACCCGGGCGTTTCGGTTGCGGACGTGGCGCACTTCCCGCCAAAATTCAGCTATCCCGCGCACGGGCGTGGATGGAAATGGTGGACTGAATCGTGGGGGACCGGAGCATGCAGCAGCAGGCAGCCTCGAATCGGCGACCCACGATGGAGTATCCGCACGGTCCTCTGGGGCTCGGCGTTCGCGTTCCCGGAACCGGAAATCCCGCCCGACTGTTTCTTGCCTGTCTGTGTGTCCTGTTGACCGGGGCGAGCGCGCTGCTCTGGTTCTTCTCCGAGGATGCCGGAAATCCGGCGGCCTTCCTCGGCACCCACGGGATCGGTGTCGTGTGGGTGGCGATGCTGCTCCTTGTGCTGCGCGCGCTGATCGGCGGTGTCTGGGTTCGTGACGACGCGGTCCTGGTGCGCTCCTGGTGGCTTACCCGACGCTTCGCCCGGATCGATATCACCCGGGTGTCGGTGATCGGCGGGCCCTCCGTGCGGCTGGCCGCGCTGGAATTTGGGTTGGGGACGGCGCAGAACACGCGGCCGATGGCGGGGACCGTCCTGTTCGGTGGTCGCATCCCCGAGGCACTCCTCTTCCTTGCCGAAGCGTGTGATCTGCCGCCGCTGATCGCCAGTTTTCCCGATCCGGTGCGCGAGCGTGCGGTGGCACAAAACGTGCGCGGAGTTCTGGATGGGCCTCGGGCCGAGGAGAGCAGGCTCGTTCGTCCCCGTCCGGCAGGTCCCGCGCGCTGGCATCGGGTGCGCGGAACCGGCACGCTCTCGGGGCTGCAAACCCTGCCGCTGGCCGGACTTCTGTTTCTGCTGGGCTGGGGGACGCTTTCCGATATCGGAACGAGGGAGGGATCGGCCGGTGCCACACTCTTCGTTGCCTGGTTGTGGTTTGCCCCCGCGATCTTCCTGGTGGTGCGCTTTTTCACCACCGGGCTCTTCGTCCGCAGTGACACCGTGCTGATGATCCGGCTGGGGTTCCCCACGCTCATTCGCTTTGGCGAGGCGACCCGGGTGGATATCGCACCTTCTGATTTGCCCTGGGGACAGACCCTGTCCATCACCCGGTCGGGTCGCACGATCACCCTGCTGCGGCACGCGCACTTTCCCGCGCACTCGGCGCGGATTCGGGACGAGGTGAGCGCGGCGCTTGGCCTCCCACTCAGCACCGACCCAGGCGCGGGCACCCGGGCCGACTTCACCGCGACTCCCGTCACCGAACCGTCTTCCGGTACCGAACGGTCTCTCGGCACCGAACAGCCTTCCGGCCCCAACGTGGCTCCGGGCACCCACGCATCTCCCGGCACTCACCCGGATGGAGTATCCGCATGAGCCCCGTCGCAGCGCCGCCGCGCGGTCCCGGCTACGTTCCCCATGTTGTGCGCATCCAGGGCACCGGTGCCCTCTATCGAATTCTCCTCACCCTGGCCCTGCTTGGGCTGATCATCAGCTTCGTGGTTGTCCCGCGGGGAACCTGGTTCCTGCCCGACTGGGCGGCCATTCTCTGCGTGCTCGCGGGAGTGTGGGTGCTCGCTCGCGGGGTCTGGATCACCCGCTCTCACGTGGTGCTGGTGAACATCTGGGGCGTCTTGGTGTTTAGGCGTTCGCACATTCGCCGGGTGTACGTGGATACGCGGGTGATCTGGGTGTCTCGATTCGCCCAGGAGCGGACCTTCCTCGGCTTTGAGATCGTGGGACGCCGGCGACCGGTGCGGGTCGAAGCGGCCTTCGTGGAGGAAGACTCGGTGCTCGACGCCTTTCAGGAGCTGGTCTGGCGACTGACCGACAACCTGGGCGACCCGGTATTTGGACGCGATGGTGCCGGAAAACCGGTACTCCTGAGCCCCGCCTCGCTCTCGGAACCGCCCGCCCAGGACGGGCGAGAACAGGATCCCCCGGTGCTGCCCGTGGATGTCGACACCGCCCGCGCGCTTATCCCACTGCACGTCGAGTTGTCTTCATCCGCCTGGACGGATCCGCAAGCGGGGGTTCAGACGCAGCGGATTGCCCACCTTCCGCGGGTGCGTCCGCTCATCATCCAGCACCGAGACCTCGCGCTCGCCGTGGTCCGAACGCTGCTGCCCGGGTATTTTGATGCGGTCGGTGTGGCGAGCGCCACGGAGATTCTCGAATACGAGCCCAGCCTGACCGTGGTGGAGCGGGCACTGGCCAGCCGCGGTCTCGGCCTGAGGGTTGTTCCCTCGGGCTGGGTGCTGTGCCCGGCGGACACCCAGGGGTCCGTGCGGATTCCGACCTCCCCGTCGCCGGAGACGCTGATCGCCGAGCTGCACGCGGAGCGGCTGTCTCGGATCGACGGGCTCAGCCCGATCTGGGATGAGGTCGAGGCGAAGGCGATCGAGGCAACCAGCGCATTGCTGCGCCCGATCCCGCAGGCCGAACAGGGCCTGATTGCCGCCACGTTCCTGCTGGCCGAGCGTGACGACCTGGACCGCTTTCGCCTGGCGATCGTTGATGCCGATACCGCGATCATCGAACGGGAGCGTGATGAGGACTGGATGCTCAACACCCTGATCGACGACGGCTATGCGGCCCCCACCCTCTGGGACTATGTGGCCACACTCGGTGCCGAGGCCGTGCCTGTGGCGATGTCCCGCCCCCATCTTTCACCCATCCCGCGCACGGTCGTGGAACATCAGGAGGACTAGAACACGTGGTTGACAATCTGTCCGCACCGCCGAGCATCGCGCGCACGCCGCGCGGGGTCGCCTGGCTGGGGCGTCGAATCCCGGGGACCGGTGCGCCGGCGCGGCTGGGTCTGCTGGTGACGTATCTGTTTTTTGTGGGAATTTTCTGCCTGATGGCCATTGACTATGAGGATCCCGAGACGATTCTTGACACGGTTCAGGGTGGGCTGTTCGCGCTCGTCCCGGTGTTTGCGCCGCTCATCCTGCGCGCCCCGTTTGTCGGGGTGTGGGATGCCGGCGACCTGATCCTGGTGCGCTCATGGTTCTCCACCCAGCGGTTCGCCAAGGCGGATATCGTCCGTGTCTCGACCACGGCGCACTCGGCCTGGCGGGTGCTGGCCTGGGGCTCCCCGCGGGATCGGGTGCGCTCGCTCAACCTGGGGCTGGGCGTCTCGAATGCGCGGCTGATCTTTCCCACGGCGGCAGTGCGGCGAGGACGCGCCCACACCGCGCTGAGCGCGCTCGCCGCGGCGCTGGGGCTGCCCTCCCGGGTGATGGAGTTTCCCGGAGCCCTCGATGATCTGGTTATCGGCACGGACGTACGAGAAGCCACTCACGCCGTCGACACCGCACCGGCCACCCACCTGATGAGCCCGCCGCCGGTGGGCTCACACTGGCGGCGGGTGAGCGGGACCGGGCTCATGTCACTGTTCTTCGCCCTGCCGCTGTCCGCGCTGGCGGGCGTCCTGGCTTGGAGCGCGATCGTGGGGGATCCCAACGTGCTTGATGATGATGGCGACGTTCTTATCTCGTACCCCCTGGGTATTTTCTTCCTGTTCTGCATGGTCGCCTGTGCCCTCTCCGTCCTGGGCAGCGGGATCTTTGTGCGCGGGGGCACCGTGCTACTGCTGCGCTTTGGTTTCCCCACGATCATCAACCACGGTGAGGCCACCCGGGTGGACCGGGTGGGCAGCATGCTGCCCTGGGGCGATTCGATCCGAATCACCACCCGCACCGGCCCGATCCGGATGTGGATGCTCACGAGCTTTAGCGGCGATACCCGGCGCATCCGCACTGAGATTAGTCGGGCCCTGGGCCTGCTGGCCACCGATTCCACCCGAAAGGACCGAGTATGAGTGAGGGCACAACCGGCACGCACCGTGGGCCCACCTTTGAGCAGCGGATCGTGCGCATTCGCCGCT
Source organism: Mycetocola sp. JXN-3 (assembly GCF_014522285.1). Classification (GTDB taxonomy): domain Bacteria; phylum Actinomycetota; class Actinomycetes; order Actinomycetales; family Microbacteriaceae; genus Mycetocola; species Mycetocola saprophilus. Next base: position 2,422,640 of record NZ_CP041635.1, on the reverse strand, counting down.
CGGGATCCTTTTTCCGGCCCCTCGTGATCGCGATTCCCATATCCGTGGCGATTGGCATTCAGAACTCCGACGGTGTGCCCGGCTGGTGGAGCATTGTCGCGGTAGTGGTCGCGCTGATCCTGCTCCTGCGGGGCGTGTGGGTGACCCGGACACACGTGGTCATCATGAACCTCTGGGGTCCGCGGATTGTGCGCCGATCACGCATTCGCGGCGTCGGGATCGAAAAGAGTGACGTGTGGCTTGCCAATTCACCGGGCTACACCCGTCCGATGCTTGTGCTCGCCCTGGAGGGACGCACCAGCCCGGTCGGCGGTGAGGGAGGTTTTGTTCCCGTGCGCGAGGCGCAGGCGGCCCTCGATGAGCTGCGCTGGCGTCTCGGGGCACACCTGGTAGACCCGATCGTGGCGGTCCCCGAATCCGGCACCGCGCAGCGGCGTGGGCTGCGTGTGCTCCCGGCAGATCTTCCGCTTCCCTCGGGTCTCACCCCGGTGGAGAACCCCGCGGTGCTCCTGCCATACCGCTATGAAAATCCGGCCGCGCGCGTCTCCACCCAGGGAATCGTGGCCAACGAGCTGGTGTACCTCGGCGACTATTACAAGATGCCCGTGGCGCAGACACAGGCGACCGGGGAGGCCTGGGTGAAATCCGATGAGCTCCTGGACTCCTCACGCATCCCGCGGCTTCCGGTGCTCCTCCCACTCGTGATCCGGCACCGGGACATGGCGCTCGCCGTGACCCGCACGCTGCTTCCCGGACGGCTGGATGGTGCGGGACCGCTCGGCGCCGAGGACCTTTTTGATCTTGAACCGCGCGGAATCGAGGTGGACCGCGCCCTGGCCGGGACCGGACTGACCCTCGCCCTGGTGCCCGAAGGGTGGGAGCTTGCCCCGCGCGAAGACCCGGATGCCGTGGATCCCGAGAGCCTGCGTGAGCCCGAGCCGATCCTCCTGGAGGTGTTGCATCGCGAGCTCGCCGATGGGTGGGCACGCAGCCGGGCTGCGGATCTGCGTGCGGTGTTTCGATCGGACCGGGACGAGTTCTCCCAGCTGCCGGTGGAGGCGCGTGGACTGGTGGCCGCGGCCCACCTGATGCGCAACCAGCCGCGCTACCTCGCGCTGGTCTCGAATGAGACCGTGCTGCGGCGACAGGACACCGGAGACGCCTGGGTGCTGGAGTGCCTGGCCGCCTCGGGATTCGCCGCGGACGCACTCTGGGACTACGCGCGAGCCCGGGAACCCCGCCGCGAAAGGATCGGGGAATAAACTCGGGAGGGGTGCAGTTGACCCATATATCTATTCAAATGGATATACTTAGGGTGATTGAGAGCAGAGGGACACACCATGCAGTTTGGAATCTTCAGTGTCGGTGACGTGACCACCGACCCCACGACCGGCAAGACCCCCACCGAGCATGAGCGGATCCAGGCGATCCTTGCCATCGCCCGCAAGGCCGAGGAGGTGGGCCTGGACGTCTTCGCGACCGGTGAGCACCACAACCCGCCGTTTGTGCCCTCAAGCCCCACCACGATGCTCGGGTTCCTGGCCGCGCAGACCAACCGCATCCTGCTGAGCACCTCGACCACGCTGATCACCACCAACGACCCGGTGAAGATCGCCGAGGACTTTGCGATGCTCCAGCACATCAGCGGCGGCCGGGTGGACCTGATGATGGGCCGGGGCAACACCGGCCCGGTCTACCCCTGGTTTGGCAAGGACATCCGCGACGGCATCTCCCTGGCCATCGAGAACTACGCGCTGCTGCACCGCCTGTGGCGTGAGGACTTCGTGGACTGGGAGGGAAAGTTCCGCACCCCGCTGCAGGGCTTCCAGTCGACCCCGCGTCCGCTGGATGGGATCGCGCCCTTCGTCTGGCACGGTTCGATCCGCAGCCCCCAGATCGCCGAGCAGGCCGCCTACTACGGCGACGGATTCTTCCACAACAACATCTTCTGGCCGCAGCAGCACACGGCTCAGATGATCAACCTGTACCGCGAGCGCTATGAGCACTACGGTCACGGGCCCGCGGCCCACGCGATCGTGGGTGTGGGCGGTCAGGTGTTCATGCGCAAGAACTCGCAGGCGGCCAAGGACGAGTTCCGTCCCTACTTCAACAACGCCCCGGTCTACGGTCACGGCCCCTCGATGGAGGAGTTCACCGAGCAGACCCCGCTGACCGTGGGATCCCCGCAGGAGGTCATCGACCGCTATGCCGCCCAGCAGGAGCTCTACGGCGACTACCAGCGCCAGCTGTTCCTGATGGACCACGCGGGCCTGCCGCTGAAGACCGTGCTCGAGCAGCTCGACCTGCTGGGCGAGGAGGTTGTGCCGGTGCTGCGCCGCGAGTTCGCCGCCAAGCGTGCGCCGGGTGTTCCCGATGCGCCGACCCACGCGAGCCTGCTCGCAGCCAGCGGTACCGTCTCCCAGGCGATCGCGCCGCAGAACGACCCGACCTATGACACCGGTTTCGGGGTGACCGGTATCGCACCGGGTGCCGCGACCCTGGCCTCGCTGGATGCCGAGTCGGGCCGTTGAGCACGCTCATCGCGCCCGCCGCACCCGTCGCACCCCGAGAACGGGAGGTTTGATCATGACCACGCGTCGCATTGCCGTCATTAGTGCCGGGCTCAGCGAGCCCTCCTCGACCCGTCAGCTGGCCGATGCCCTCGCCCGCGCGAGCGCAATCGAGCTGGAGCGCGGGGGAGAGGCGGCCGAGATCGAGGTCATCGAGCTGCGCCACATCGCCCCCGACGTGCTGAACGGTCTGCTCACCGGAACCCATGCCGCGCCCCTCGCGAACGCCCTGCGCGTGGTCGAGGAGGCCGACGCGGTGATCGCGGTCACGCCGATTTTCAGCACCAGCTACTCGGGCCTGTTCAAGATGTTTGTGGACCTGATCGACCGCGACGCGCTGACCGGCACGCCGGTGATCCTCGGTGCCACCGCCGGTACGCCCCGGCACTCGCTGGCGATCGACTATGCGATCCGTCCGATCTTCGCCTACCTGCACGCCGATGTGGTCCCCACCGGGGTCTTCGCGGCAACCGCCGACTGGGGTGGGCAGGGGGCCGATGCCGAGGGTCTGCCGGGCCGCATCGCTCGCGCCGCGCGTGAGCTGGCGGGCAAGCTCGCCGGTACCGCGCCGCGTTCGTCCCGGGACTTGCCGGCTGCCGCGGAGCCCGTCACGGGAGAGATCGTTGCGGATGGCGCTGCTGTGCCCGGATCAGAAGCGCCCGGTTCCGCTGCCGCTCGTGCCGACGGTTCCTCCTCCGCCACGCGACCCACCGCCCCGCTGGGTGGCGCGGCCTCGCGCGCCTTCGACGGGGGCTTCGTCCCGATGGGGGACCTGCTGCCGCGCTAGATTTCTCCCCATCTCACACCCCGCGCCGGGGTATCCCCTTCGGATACCCCGGCGTTGTGCGTATCCGCGCGGGCCTGCTAGGGTCTTCCCACACAGTCGGGATGCCGTCCCGATTATCGGTACCGTCGCCGAAAGGGCCCCGCAATGACCGTTTCCCCCGCTCGCACCCCGCTGTCTCCGATCCTCACGGAGACCCCGATTGTGGCCGTGCTGCGTGCCCGTCACGCGCGCGAATACGCGCCGGTGATCGAGGCCCTGGTGGCCGGTGGGGTGCGCTCGATTGAGCTGACCCTCAGCACCGACGGTGTGTTTGAGCACCTGCCCGAGCTGATCAAGAACTTCGGCGAGCGCGCCGAGATCGGGGTGGGCACCATCACCTCCCGTGATCAGGCCAAGCGTGCCCTGGATGGCGGTGCCGCGTATCTGGTCACCCCGATCACCGACCTCAACATCATCGCCGCCGCCACCGCGCGCCGCGTGCCCGTGTTCCCCGGCGGGCTCACCCCCACCGAGCTGTTCTCGGCCTGGGATGCCGGAGCCACCGCGGTCAAGCTGTTCCCCGCGAGCACGGTCGGACCCGGCTATATCGCTCAGTTGCGCGGGCCGTTCCCGGGCATTCGGGTGGTCCCCTCGGGGGGAATCGGCGTGGATGACGCGGCCGCCTGGATCCGTGCCGGTGCCTCGGCCGTGAGCCTCGGAGGCCCGCTGCTCGGGGATGCCTTCGCCGGCGGCGACCTGGCCGCGCTGACCGATCGCGCCCGCCGCCTGGTCGACAACGTGGCCGACGCCCGCGGGGAAGCCCGCCCCGCCGTTTCCGCTGGCGCGGAGCATGCATCCGAAAACGTCTCGACTGCCGAGCCTGCCGCCGCGCGGGTGGCGGAAAACCCGTCGAGTGTCGAGGTCGCTCGATGACCCGCAACGATCTGGGTGTGAGCGCAACCGAGGTGCTGACCTTCGGCGAGACGATGGCGCTGATGCGCACCGATTCGCCGGGTCCGCTGGCCACCGCCCATCAGCTCGCCCTGGGCATCGGTGGGGCCGAAACCAACGTGGCCATCGCGCTGCGCCGGCTCGGGACCGACGTGACCTGGATCGGCCGGGTGGGCGACGACGGTCTCGGCGAAAAGGTGCTGCGCGAGGTCGCCGCCGAGGGGGTGCGGGTGGTGCCGATCCTCGATCCGCACGCCCCCACCGGGCTGATGATCAAGGAGCGTCGCACCGGCGACCACACCCGGGTCACCTACTACCGTGCGGGCAGCGCGGCCTCCCGGCTCACACCCGAGGACGTGCCTGCCGAGCGGATCGCCGCCGCCCGACTGCTCCACGTCACCGGCATCACCCCCGCGCTCTCGGCGAGCGCCCGCGAGACGGTGTTTGCCGCCGTGGATATCGCCCGCGAGCGCGGCGTGACGGTGGCCCTGGATCTCAACTATCGTGCGGCGCTGTGGTCGGCGACCGAAGCCGGGGAGGTTCTGCGCGAGCTGGTCACCCGGGCGGACATCGTGTTTGCCGGGGATGATGAGGCCGCGCTGGTTGTGGGCACCGGCGAGTGCGCCGATCTGGCGCGCGGACTCGCCGCCCTGGGTCCCGCTCAGGTCGTCATCAAGCGCGGAGACAAGGGTGCCCATGCGCTGATCGAGGGCGAGGTCCTCGATGTGGAGGCCGTGCCCATCCGCCCGGTCGACACCGTGGGTGCCGGGGATGCGTTTGTGGCCGGATACCTGGCCGAGTATCTGGCCGGTGAGTCGCCCGCCCGCCGCCTACACACGGCCGTGCGCACCGGCGCGTTCGCCTGCCTGGTCGCGGGGGATTGGGAGGGCATGCCGACCCGTCGCGAGCTCTCCCTGCTCGATTCCACCGATCCGGTCCAGCGCTAGCCCGACGCCGGTCGGGGCTCCAACCGTGAAGACTCGGGTGACGATCGGCGAGGTAGGTGTGCGCGACCCGTGCCCGGTTTCGAGTGGGAACCGGGGCTAGACCCAGTGCTCGGCGAAGTCCGGGGTGAGGTGCGCGCCGATCTCCGGGGCGGCGGCGCTCAGGACCGCGGCCACCTCGGCGATCCGCTCGGGGGTCATAAACACGCTCGGTGCCGACACCGACACCGCCGCGCGATACTCCCCGGTCACATCCGCGACGGCCACCGCGACACACGTGATGCCCAGCTCGTTCTCCTGATCATCCAGGGCAAAACCGCGGGTGGCAACCGCGCCGAGTGCCGCACTAAACGCGCCGACATCGGCGAGGGAGCGCTCGGTGCGGCGCTCGGCCGGATCGAAGTAGGTCGCGGCCACCGCGGGATCGGCGTGGGCGAGCAGGGCCTTTCCCATCGCCGTGTGTTGGGCGCGAAAGCGGGCGCCTGGACGCGAGGCCATGTCGATGCCGCGGCGTCCGCGGGCCTTGGCCAGGTAGAGGATGTCGGTCCCGTCCAGGATGCCCAGGTGGGTCGCATCGCCCAGTTCGGCGGCGATTCCGGCCAGGAGCTGCTGGACGCGGCTGGGGAGATCCATCTCGCGTTCGGCCAGGCTGCCGAGCTCCAGGAGCGCCACGCCCAGGCGGTAGCGCCCATCCGAACTCAGGGTGAGAAAACGGGTGTTCACCAGCGAGGTCAGCATGCGGTGCGCGGCCGATCGGCTCAGGCCGCTCGCGGTGGCCAGCTCATCCAGGCGAACCGTGCCGTGCGCGACCAGGCGCAGCAGGCCCAGCCCGCGCTCGAGGGTCAGGGCACCGGATGTGGGCGTAGTCATGCCCCCAGTATCGCAGCCGGAGGGTTCGCCACGCCTGGTTCGGAGGTGACGCGCGAAGCTGTTATAGTTGAGAGGTTGCCGTTAGATCGGCCGCGGATTAAGAGAGCCCACGCATCCCGTGTGCGGCACCGCGCAGCGAACAGAAAGGGGATCACCACTATGGCTATTACTGACGAAGTCAAGAAGGCGATCATCGAAGAATACGCGACTCAGCCCGGTGACACCGGATCCCCTGAGGTCCAGGTTGCTCTGCTGAGCGCCCGGATCAAGGATCTGACCGAGCACCTCAAGGAGCACAAGCACGACCACCACTCGCGTCGTGGCCTGCTGCTCATGGTGGGTAAGCGTCGTCGTCTGCTGGGTTACCTGCAGGATGTGGACATCAACCGCTACCGTTCGCTCATCGAGCGCCTCGGCCTGCGCCGCTAGTTCGCGACACAGTTCTTCGCGTTTTCAACGCTCTCGTCGGGCCGTCGATCTTCCTCTGGGAATGATCGGCGGCCCCTCGTCTTTTCCCCGCAGAATTTAGAGGATGATCCCGGTATGACCACCCCGACCACGCCCCGTCCGCGCCGCGCCCTGACCCAGTGGGTCGGATATCCGGTGCTGGTTCTGCTTGTGTACTTTGTGGCCGGATCGGTGCTGCTGCCGCTGGTCGACGGCGTCGCGCATATCGTCGCCGTGGCGGTCCTGGTCGCGATCGGGCTCTACCTGCTGGTGTGGCTCTGGCGCTGGGGGAGTGGTCCCAAGGCCGCCCGCAAGCCGCTCACCTCGCTGCGGGACGTGAGCCTGCGCGCCCTGGGTCGCGATGCGGATACCGTGGGTGAGATCACCACCCTCGCCTCGCGCATCCCGGTGCCCGAGAGCCGTTTCTTCCGCAGCCCCCTGACCACCGTGCAGGCGTGGCGCGGGGATTTCCCGGCCGCGATCCTGGTGCCCGGCATCACCAGCGGCGTCTCCCGCAACCTGCGCGTGGGTGTGCAGATGGAGGGCGGCGGCAAGGTCTATCTGGTGGGATTCATCGCCCCCGAGCAGGACCGTGACCTGCTGGAGCGCCTCGAACCCCTCGCCGCGCGCGGCGAGTATGTCAGCGTGCCCGCCCAGATCCTCAAGAGCACCCTGGGCCACAACCTCACCATCGACCTGGATCTCTCGGTCCTCCCGGCCGAGCTCGCCTAGCCCTCGCCACCGCGCGTCTCGGAGAGTCGGCGCGCGCGTTTCCCGCCCGCGCGTACCGCGGGGCGAATGGTCGCGCTGTACTCTGGAGAGTACTACGGGTATGTCACCCGCACCATATAACGGGGAGAGAATGCATGGCCGAGCGCGGAATCGCCTCCAGTCTGGTGCGATTTGCCCCGGGCGGCCCCCGCTGGCCGGCCGCCGTCCAGGCGGGCATTGCGATGTTCCTCCCGATCACCATCGGCACCGCCCTCGGCGCACCCCAGCTGGGACTGCTCGCCGGAACCGGCGCATTCGCGGCGATGTACGGGGGCGGAATCTCGCGCCTGGACCGGGTGCGGGCGCTGCCCTTTGTGGTGATCGCACTGATCCTTTCGGCGGGCCTCGGGGTCCTCGGCTCTGGGTCGCACACAACCGCACTGATCGTGGTGTTGATTTCGGGAATCCTCTCCTCCATTCTCTCCGCGGGATATAACGTCGGTGCCCCCGGGGCGTTCATGTTCACCCTGGTGACCGGAATCGGCGTGCAGCTGGCCGCCCCGCGCACGAGCGGGGGTGCGGGCCTGCCCGGATGGGAGGTCATTGCGCTGGTTGCCGCCGGGGCGATCCTGGCCTACCTGGTGGTGATCGCCCCGCTGATTGTGCCGAGGATTCGGCGCGCCCAGCCCGTGCGTACCCCGGTCGCGGGAATCTTTGGCCGCTTCGGATTTGATGACAACAGCTACCTGGCCACCGTGCGTATGGTGGTGGCGGTGGTGCTGGGAACCCTGGTGGGGATCGGAATCGACGGCCACCGGGGCTACTGGATCGTGTGCACGGCCATGGCGATCCTCAGCGTGGGCCACAGCCGACGGCTGACCCTGGAACGGGGAACCCACCGGGTCCTGGGAACCCTGCTGGGCGCCGGGGTTTTCCTGCTGCTCGCACTGATGCAGCCGCACGGGTTTGTGCTGGCGATCATCCTGGGGATCTTCCAGGGCGTCACCCAGCTGGTCATCTCGCGCCACTACGGGCTCGCCCTGACCCTGATCACCCCGCTCGCGCTGCTGATCGCCGGAAACTCGCACGTCAACGCCGAAGCCGTGGCCTTCGAGCGGGTGCTGGACACGGTGATCGGGGCGATCATCGCTGCCGGCGTGCTGCTGGTGACCGTGCCCCGCCCTCGCCGCCGTTCGTCAGAGGCTCCGGTCGAGCCGGCCTAGCGCGAACCCCGTCGCCACGCCAGGATGGGTGATTCCAGCGAAATGGGTTAGTGTGTACCGTTGTTATTTTCGCCGGAAAGGGAACCTGGATGGGTCTGTGGAAGCGTCGTGAACGTTCCAGCAGCATGGAGGAGCTCACCGCCGCGTATGAGCGTGCGGAAGCCGAAGCCAACACCCCGGCCATGGTCGAGGCACTGATCGATATCGCCTGCGCCTGCGAGGCCCGTTCGGCCGGTCGCGGGGTGCGCCACGCGATCGATACCGCCGCCGCGCTGGCCGCCGAGGCCGAGGATCCCGCGCTGATCGAGCGGGTACGCAGCATGGATGCGGCCCTGGACTGCGCCGCACACCGCGCCTAGCCCACCCCCGCGTGTGGTCGATTCGATCACGCCACACCCTCCCTCTGTGCGACCCCCTCTGGTAGTGTTGAGGTGGCCTCCCGCTTCGGGAAGCCACTAACTCCGCGTGGGATAGGCCGGCAGGAAGCTGGTCCTCGGTGGTAGGTTCCTCTCGAATAATTCGGTTCGCAGGGTGACTTTCTACTGGAGATCAGCCAGACCCAGGTCGTGGTCTGAGCAAGTACCGTCGCCCCAACCTTCGCGGGCCAACGAGCGCGCGCCCGGCGCGCGCTCAGACGCGAATGGAGATGTGACCTATGGAGGGTCCCGAAATCAAGTTTGCCGAGGCCGTTCTCGACAACGGTAAGTTCGGTAAGCGCACCGTCCGGTTCGAAACCGGACGTCTGGCACAGCAGGCACAGGGTGCCGTTGCCGCCTACCTCGACGAGGAAACCATGCTGCTGTCGGCTACCAGCGCCAGCAAGCACCCGAAGGATAACTTCGACTTCTTCCCGCTGACCGTTGACGTTGAAGAGCGCAGCTATGCAGCCGGCAAGATCCCCGGCTCGTTCTTCCGCCGCGAGGGTCGCCCCTCGACCGAGGCCATCCTGGTCTGCCGTCTGATCGACCGTCCGCTGCGCCCGTCGTTTGTGACCGGTCTGCGCAACGAGGTTCAGATCGTGATCACCGTGCTGTCGATCGCACCGGGTGAGTTTTACGACGCCCTGGCCATCAACGCCGCTTCGGCCTCGACCCAGATCTCGGGTCTGCCCTTCTCGGGTCCGATCGCCGGTGTGCGCCTGGCCCTGATCCCGGGTGCCAACAGCGCGGATGACCAGTGGATCGTCTTCCCGACCGCAGCCCAGGTGGAAGACGCCGTCTTCGACCTGACCGTTGCCGGTCGCGTTGTGACCGACGCCAACGGCAAGCAGGACGTCGCCATCATGATGGTGGAGGCCGAGGCTACCGAGAACAGCTGGAACCTGATCAAGGGTGGTGCTACCAAGCCGAACGAGGCCGTCGTGGCCGCCGGTCTTGAGGCTTCCAAGCCGTTCATCAAGCAGCTCGTTGAGGCTCAGGCTTCGCTGGCCGCCCAGGCTGCCAAGGAAATCGCCGACTACCCAGTCTTCCTGCCCTACACCGAGGCCGGCAAGGCCCTGGTTTCCGAGCTGGCTCTCGAGGAGCTGACCTCGGTCTACCAGATCGCCGACAAGACCGAGCGTCAGAACGCCGACGACGAGCTCAAGGACCGCACCAAGGCAGCCGTGGCCGCCAAGGTTGAGGCCGAAGAGGTCGAGCAGATCGTTCTGGACCAGTTCTCCGCCGCCTACAAGGCCGTGACCAAGGACGTTGTCCGCGGTCGCATCCTGCGTGACGGTGTCCGTATCGACGGCCGTGGCGCAGCGGACATCCGCGCGCTCGACGCCGAGGTTCAGGTCATCCCGCGCGTGCACGGTTCGGCCATCTTCCAGCGCGGCGAGACCCAGATCCTGGGTGTCACCACGCTGAACATGCTCAAGATGGAGCAGCAGATCGACTCGCTGAGCCCGAACAAGAGCAAGCGTTACCTGCACCACTACAACTTCCCGCCCTACTCCACCGGTGAGACCGGTCGCGTGGGTAGCCCGAAGCGTCGCGAGATCGGGCACGGCTTCCTGGCCGAGCGCGCCCTTGTGCCGGTGCTGCCGAGCCGCGAGGAGTTCCCCTACGCGATCCGTCAGGTATCCGAGGCGCTGGGCTCCAATGGTTCGACCTCGATGGGTTCGGTCTGTGCCTCGACCCTGTCGCTGCTGAACGCCGGTGTGCCGCTGCGCGCACCCGTCGCCGGTATCGCAATGGGCCTCGTGTCGGATGAGGTGGACGGCCAGACCCGTTACGCCGCACTGACCGACATCCTGGGTGCCGAGGACGCACTGGGCGACATGGACTTCAAGGTCGCCGGTACCTCCGAGTTCATCACCGCCATCCAGCTGGACACCAAGCTGGACGGTCTGCCCGCATCGGTGCTGACCGCAGCCCTGGCCCAGGCCAAGGATGCCCGCACCAAGATCCTCGACGTGATCAACGCCGCGATCGATACCCCCGACGAAATGGCTCCGACCGCGCCCCGCGTGATCAGCGTCAACATCCCGGTGGACAAGATCGGTGAGCTGATCGGCCCCAAGGGCAAGACGATCAACGCGATCCAGGACGAGACCGGCGCGGACATCTCGATCGAAGAGGACGGCACCGTGTACATCGGCGCCGTGGACGGTCCGTCGGCCGAGGCCGCGCGTGCGCAGGTCAACGCCATCGCGAACCCGACCAACCCGGAGATCGGCGAGCAGTTCCTCGGAACCGTCGTGAAGCTGGCCGCCTTCGGTGCGTTTGTGTCGCTGCTGCCCGGTAAGGACGGCCTGCTGCACATCTCCGAGGTGCGCAAGCTTGCCGGTGGCAAGCGCGTGGAGAACGTCGAAGACGTGCTCGGCGTGGGCCAGAAGATCCTAGTGGAGATCACCAAGATCGACGACCGCGGCAAGCTGTCGCTGTCGCCGGTGGTCGCCGATGAGGCTGCCGCCGAGGCTCCGGCCGAGGACTAATCCTCCGGTTTCACACCACACCGCCGCCCGTCCCGTTCTCGGGGCGGGCGGCGGTGTTTTGTGGATACGAGTCCGGTTCGAGCTTGACCTGGAGTGCACTCCAGGGTCTATCGTGACGGATATGAGCACCACTACCACCGGCCTCTCGATCTCCGCCCTGGCGGAACTCTCCGGGGTCACGATTGATACGCTGCGCTACTACGAGCGCGCCGACCTGTTTGTGCGCCCGGTGCGCCGGGACGAAGCCGGCCGGCGACGCTACGGGGAGCGCGACGTGATCTGGGTCCAGTTTGTGACCCGGCTGCGTGCCACCGGGATGGGGATCACCACCATCGCCGAGTACACCCGGCTGGCGCGCCTCGGGGAGAGTACAAACTCCGCCCGACTTGCGCTGCTGGAGGCCCATCGGGAACACGTGGTGGAAAAGCTCAGGGAGACTCAGGCGAGCCTCGACGCGATCTCCTACAAGATCGCCGAATATCAACGAAAGGTAGCCGACCTATGAAAACCACCACACTGGGCAGCGAGATCACCCCCGGCGGCGCGCTGAGCGTCGGAAGACTGGGGCTGGGCTGCATGGGGATGTCCGCGTTCTACTCGGGCGCGGGCCTCGATGATGCCGCCTCGATCTGCACGATTCACCGCGCGCTGGATCTGGGTGTCACCCTCATTGACACCGCCGAAATCTACGGTCCGCACACCAACGAGGTGCTGGTGGGCAAGGCCCTCGCGGGTCGCCGCGAAGAGGTCACCCTCGCCACCAAGTTCGGGATTGTGCCCACCGGTGAGGGCGAGCGCCGATTCGATGGCAGCCCCGAAAATGTGCACCGTTCGATCGACGGATCCCTGCAGCGCCTCGGTACGGACTACGTTGACCTCTACTATCTGCACCGTGTCGACCCCAACGTGGCCATCGAGGACACCGTGGGCGCGCTGGCGGAGCTGGTGGCGGCGGGCAAGATCCGGCACATCGGTCTCTCCGAGGCCGCGGCGGACACCATTCGTCGAGCGCACGCCGTGCATCCGATCACCGCGGTTCAGACCGAATACTCGCTCTGGACCCGCGATCCCGAAGCCGAGATTCTGCCTGTTGTGCGTGAACTTGGTATCGGGTTCGTGCCGTATTCGCCGCTGGGTCGAGGCTTTTTGACCGGAACCATCCGCAGCCTGGATGGACTGGACGAGAATGACTTCCGCCGCTTCAACCCGCGCTTTGTCGGGGATAGCCTGGAGGCGAATATTCGCATCGTCGAGCAGGTGGATGCGGTCGCCCGGGAACTGGACGCGACTCCCGGCCAGGTTGCGCTCGCGTGGCTGCTGGCTCAGGGTGAGCACATCGCCCCGATCCCCGGCACCCGCAAGATCGCCAACCTCGAACAGAACGTGGCCGCCGACGCACTGGTGCTGAGCGCCGCGCAGCTCGAAGCCCTGGACGCGGTCGCCGCCCCGGTGGGCGAGCGCTACCCGGACATGTCCTCGCTGAACCGGTAGGTCCCAAACACGCATCGCCCGTCTTATTCGACGGGCGATGCGTGCGTTAACGCCGCTCGGGATACCAGAGGTCGGGGCCGAACATCTCGTAGTGGATGTGGCGGGCGGGGACGCCCTTGTCGATGAGCTGGCCGCGGGTAGACCGCATGAAGGGGAGCGGGCCGCAGAGCACCACGTCGGCGTCTTCGGGAATCGCCATCAGGGTGAGGTCCATGTCGCCGCTAAAAGTCGCGGCGTCGCCGCCCTCCTGATACCAGGTTTCCAGGGTCGCGCCCGGGAGCGTCCGCACGTCGGCGATAATCCGCTCGCGTAGCGCCCAGTGGGCGGGGGAGCGGTCGGCGTGGAACACCTGAACGCGACGGTCGCTGCCAGCCTCGACCAGCGCCCGCAGCATCCCCGCCGCCGGGGTTGCCCCGATGCCGGCGGTGATCAGGACTAGCGGGGCCTCGCTCGGGGTGAGCACCACGTTGCCGTAGGGATTGGAGAGTTCCAGCATGTCGCCCACGGCCAGCGAATCGTTGAGGACCGGAGACACCATGCCTCCCTCGCTGCGCCGGACGGCGATCTGTCGGGCGGCACCGCCGCCGCTAATCAGCGTGTACTGTCGAGCCTGCTTGCGTCCCGACGGGGTCGTGACCCGCGCACTCACATACTGGCCGGGAACCGCCGGAGACACCGGCGTATCGGTCACCGGTTCGAAGGTCAAAAACACCGTATCGCCGTGCTCCTCGCGGGCGGTGACCCACCAGAAGGTCCAGCGTGCAAAGCTCGCCTGGGCATCATAGAGGTCACACTCGACGCGAAGCAGGACGTTGCTCAGCAGCCAGTACACGTCGTTCCAGGCGCGGCGAAGCTCGGGGGTGAAGGCGTCGGCCAGCACCACCTCCATCGCCTCAAACAGGTGGTCGTGCACGATGTCGTACTGGCTTGCGCTCACGCCGAGGGCCGTGTGGCGGTGGGCGATCCGGGTGAGCATCGCATCCACCGCATCATTCTCCTCCTCCGCCATGCGGGCTGCCAGCGAAATAAATCCCAGCGCGAACGCCGAATGCTGGATGCCGTTCTTGTGGTTGGCCTCGTTGAAGAGACCATCCAGAAACTCGGGGTGCGCGGCGAACATGCGCTCATAGAAGATCGGCGTAATCTGCTCGATCTTGGCACGGACCAGCGGAAGACTGGCGAGAACGGCGGAGCGGGAAGATGCTGAGAGCATGCGTGGGTCCAGACGGGAGCGGGCGTGGCACGGGCCCGTGCCACTGGTTAGGCTCTCACCTGCTCGCCGCCTGTGCGGCGGCCGCTGCGGATTTTAGAACATCCACTGTCGGACGCCCCGGCACACACAACGCCCGCCGGTGCAAGGTGGCATCGACGGGCGTGTGGGGGAGAGGCTAGGCCGCGACGTAGACAAAGCCCAGCACCGCGCTGGCCAGGCTCAGCAGGGTCAGGACCACCACGGGAATGACCGGCTCCGAGTGGCGCACCTGAATCACGATCGCTCCGATCATGATGATGGCCAGACCCACGGCGGCGATCGGGGTGAGGATCGGGGCAACCCCGGTCACCACCGGCAGGATCAGGCCGATGCCACCGAGCACCTCGACGATGCCGATGAAGCGGGTGAAGGCGGTGGGGTAGCGGTCCACGAAGGTCATGCCGCGCTCGCTCAGCCGCGGGATCGGGGACACCGCCTTCATGCCACCGGAACCGATGAAGACCAGGGCCAGCAGGGCGTTGAGGATGATCAGGGCAATAAACACGGGGGTCTCCTTGGGGAAGTGGGGCCCTGAAAACGGGCAGAACCTCACCGTAGCGATAATTAGTTGAACTCGCAAGTATTGAAGCTTCACGGAATTTCGATAGGGTGGACTCATGGATACCCCGCGCTGGCTCAATGACGAAGAAATCGCCCTATGGAAGCGACTCCAGGCGATCAGCGAGATCCTCCCGGCCACCGTGGATGCCCAGCTGCGCGCGGATGTGGAACTCACCCGCTACGAGTACTACGTCCTCGCCATGCTCTCCGAGGCACCCGAGCGCAGGCTCCCGATGAGCACCCTGGCGCTGGTGACCAATGGGTCGCTCTCGCGGCTGTCACACGCGGCCCGGCGGCTCGAACAGGAGGGGTGGATTGTGCGTGAGCGGGTCCCCACCGACCGCCGGGCAATGATCGCCACCCTCACCGAGGCGGGCTTTGCGAAGATCGTGGACGCCGCCCCCGGACACGTCGAGCGGGTGCGCGAGGTGCTGTTTGACCATCTCGACTCCGATCAGGTTGCCGCGCTCAATGCCGCGCTGGCCCCGGTCCTCGCCGCGCTGCTGCCCGAGCTAGGCGACCCCGCCGAGTGCCCCCGCAGCTGCTAGCCCCTGAAAACCTGAGAGATTCGGTGCCGGGCCGCGGGATTTTCGGAGGTGGGCGCGGCCCCGTCATAGCGGATCCCACGGATATCGCATCACATGTCGTATCCAAATTGTTATCGGTTCGTCGAAAAACGTTCGCGTCGGGGTGAGGTGGAGGGTGAAACCCGACATAGACTACGTCTCAGGTGGCGAAAAGTCGGCAAAATTCGCCATCGCGTCGGATGACGAGGGGAGTGCCGGTGCTGAAGCAGATGACGGTTGGATCGGAGTCGATCCCGCTCACCCTGCCCGGACTCGTCCCCGTGGGTACCCCGGAAAACTCCAGCACCGCCGAGCGACGTGACCTGGCCCAGACCGGCCTGCGGGTGCACCCGATTGCGCTGGGTACCTCGGTGTTTGGGTGGACCGCCCAGACGGCCGACTGCGAACTCATCCTGGATCGCTACGCCGAGCTCGGCGGAAACTTCCTGGACACCGCGGACAGCTACTCGGCCGGTCGCAGCGAGCACATCATCGGCTCCTGGATGTCGCGCCGAGGGGTCCGCGATCAGAGTGTCATCGCGACCAAGATCGGCCGCCACCCGGACAACCCGGGCCTGGGATCGGTCAGCATTGTGCGCGCGGTCGAGGCGAGCCTGGAGCGCCTGCAGACCGACTATATCGACGTCCTCTACTTCCACGATGATGACCCCACCGTTCCACTCGAGGACGCCCTCGGGACCGTCGAATGGCTGATCGAGAGCGGCAAGGTGCGTCACCTCGCGGTGTCCGCCTACCGTCCCGAACGCCTGGTTCAGGCACGCATCCTGGCTGCCTCGGGCTACCCGCGGATCGCCGCGGTGGGCACGCACTATTCGCTGCTGCATCGCAGCAGCTACGAGGGGACCCTGGAACTGGTGTCGCGGGGCCAAAACCTTGCGGTGGTTCCCTACCTGACCCTGGAAAACGGCTTCCTCAGCGGCAAGTACCGTTCGCGGGCGCAGCTGGACACCACCGCACGCGGAACCCGGGTGAGCAGCCTGGTCAACCGCCAGGGTCTGCGCGCGCTGCAGGTGCTGGACCGGGTGGCCGAGGAGCAGGGGGTCACCCCCACCACGATCGCGCTGGCCTGGGTGCTCTCGCGTCCCGGCATCACCGCCCCGGTGGTGAGCGCGAATGACCCCGAGCAGGTGGACGCGCTGATGGCCGCACCGGCCATTTCGCTGACCCGTGCGCAGAGCGCCGAACTGGAAAAAGTGTGGCACTCCTAGTCGCGATGGTCCGCTGCGTCGGGGTGCTAATTTGGCCCCGCGCCGGACAAACCCATCGGAATGTGAGCGTCCTGGCTTAGGGTGGAGCCGATGATTCCCCCGAGAGCGTTCCCCCTCACCGAGCCCAGTATCGACTTTGAAACCGCGGCCGGCTCGCGGATTCGGCGCACCGTTTTGCCCACCGGGCTGCGGATTCTCAGCGAGGAGATGCCCGCCGCCCAGAGCGCCACGATCGGCTTCTGGGTGGGAGTTGGTTCCCGCGATGAGCTGGCCACCGAGTCTGCCGTGGGTGCCTCGGGGTTTGGTTCCACCCACTTCCTCGAGCACCTGCTGTTCAAGGGCACCCCGACCCGCAGCGCGCTGGATATCGCGATCGCCTTTGACGCCGTCGGCGGCGAACACAACGCGCTGACCGCCAAGGAATACACCTGCTACTACGCCAAGGTTCGCGACCAAGACCTCGGCATGGCCACCTCGGTCCTCGCCGATATGATCGCCTCCTCGCTGATCGACCCCGAGGAGTTTGAGCGCGAGCGTCAGGTCATCATCGAGGAACTGGCGATGCGGGAGGACGATCCCGGGACCGCGGTCTGGGAACTCCTGTTTGAGGCCGTGCTCGGCGAGCACCCACTGGCCCGCCCGATCGGCGGTACCCCCGAGACCATCGAGGCGTGCACCCGCGAGGCCGTGCTGGAGCACTATGCCCGCAACTACCGCGCCGCCGACGTGGTGATCTCGGTGGCCGGGGCCGTGCGTCATGATGAGCTGGTCGCCGATGTGGTGTCCGCCTTGACCGAGGCCGGCTGGGATCCGACCATCCAGGCCGATCCGGTGCCGCGACGTCCGCTGGTGCCGGTGAACACCCGGCCCGCCCGCTCGCTCGTGGTGGAGCATCGCCCGATCGAGCAGGTGCATCTGCTCCTGGGCTGCACCGGCATCGCAATGCGGGACGAGCGCTGGCCGGTCATGAGCATCCTCAACTCGATCCTCGGCGGTGGCATGTCCTCACGCCTGTTCCAGGAGATCCGCGAGAAGCGGGGGCTCGCCTACTCGGTGTACTCGTTCTCCAGCGCGTTCTCCGATACCGGAGTGTTTGGGCTGGGTGCCGCGTGTACCCCGGCCCGCGCCCGCGAGGTTGCCGACCTGATGTATGCGGAACTGATCACGATGGCCACGGACGGTGTCACCGAGGAGGAGATGGCGCGCGCCCTCGGGCAGCTCTCCGGTGCCTCGGCGCTCGCCCTCGAGGACTCCGACTCGCGGATGTCCCGCCTGGGCCGCGCCGACCTGATTCTCGGCGAGTTCCAGGAATTAGACACCATCCTGGAGATGCTTGCCGCCGTCACCGCCGAGGACGTGCGAGCACTCGCTCGCGAACTCGCGGATCGGCAGTTTACGGTTGCCGCGGTGGGGGCAATCGACGAGAGTGTATTTGACGGCTTCGGTGAGTCCTTAGAAGGGAAACGATCATGAGCCAGTATCTGTACCTCGTGCGTCATGGCGAACAGCAGGACGCCGAACACGGAATGCCCGACGGACCCCTCTCCCCGCGTGGTCGTCGCCAAGCCCGGCTGATCGCCGAACGCCTGAGCGGGCTTCCGCTCACCGCCGCCTACCACTCCCCGCTGCAGCGGGCGGCCGAGACGGCCGAGCTCATCGCCGAGCGTCTGCCCTCGATCTCGCTGGAATCCTCGGCCCTGCTGTTTGACTGCGTGCCGACCGGCAAGACCCCGGATACCCCGAGCGCGTTTGACTCGTTCTTCGGCGGCATCACCGACGCCGAAACCGAGGCCGGCACGGCGCAGATGAACGATGCGGTGGCCGAGTTCCTGGCGCCCAAGAGCGGTGAGCGACACGACCTGATCATCAGCCACAACTTCGTGATCGCCTGGTTTGTTCGCGAGGTGCTCGGGGCGCCCGACTGGCGCTGGATGACCCTGGACCAGGCCAACTGTGGGCTCACGGTGATCCACCGCAAGCCCGGTCGGCCCTGGACCCTGCTCACCCACAACGATCTGGCCCACCTGCCGATGGAACTGCGGACCGGACTGCCGGATCCGCTGCCGGTCTAACGGCCGCCGAGCTGGCCGCCGCTGAGGTGCCCGCCACTGGGCTGGGCTCTGCTGGGCGGCCGTCGTTGGTGTCACCACCGGTGGCCCCCATACAAAAAGTCACCCCGCACGCGCGGGGTGACTTTCTGGTTTCGCCGACTAGTCGGTGAGGGTCTTGCCGTACCAGTGGTTGGCGTTGGGGTTTGAGTTATAGGGCTCGATTTCCACATAGCCCGAGCTGCGGTACAGTCCGCCGGCGGCGGCCAGGGTCGCGTTGGTATCCAGGACCAGCTCGGTCGCTCCGAGCGCGCGAGCCTCCTCCTCGAGGTGGTTCAGCAGGGTGCGGCCCAGGCCGCGTCCACGCGTGGCCGGGCGCAGGTAGACATGCTTGATCTCGAACCGGGTGGGGGAGAGCGCGCGTACGCCGCCGCATCCGAGCAGGGTGTCATCCTCGGAGAGCACGATGAACGAGCCGGCCGGGGGAATGAAGCGTGCCGGGTCGGGCAGGGTGACCACGTAGTCTCCGTCTTCAAACCCGACCGCGCGTTCGCCAAAGTACTCCATCAGGAGCGTGTGCGAATCGGGAGTATCGGTGCCGAGGCGGTGAAAGGTGAGCATGCAATAATGCTACGCCGCGGTGGCGCACTTTAATCACGAGTGTGATCGAGACAGGGTCGCGTTCACTTTCCGACATTCTGAACCGCGAGGCAAATCGGGTCTCAAATATTACATATCGTAAGCTCGATATGTTTAAAAATACTGAATTGAGGTGGGGCGCCCCACCGAATAGTGCGCGCACTCGCCCACGACGCGGCCTGGCCGCGCTGCTGCTTTCGGCCCTGCTCACCGCATCCGCCCTGGTCTTGGCACCCGCCGCCGCGCAGGCGGCCCCCGAGGGTGTGGAACGCGGCTGCGTGATTGATGCCGTGACCGTCTCCAACGAGGCCGGCCAGAGCGTGGAGGGCACCACCGTCAGTCGCTATTCGCGGCTGATGATCGGGTTCAACTGGAGCAAAACGGCCGACTGCGTGATCAACGAGGGCGACACCGCCACGATCACCTTCCCCGCCGAACTGCAGATCTCCGGTGCCGCGGTGACCAGCAACATGTTTGACGAAGCCGGCAACCTGCTGGGAACCATGACGCTCAGCCCGCAGAAGGCGGGCACACCGGCCACAGTGAAGCTGGTGTTCTCCAAGTTTGTGGGGGACAACCAGCTCGCCTCCGGCACTGTGCGCGTGCTCAGCACGATTAGCTCGACCGTGATACCCGGGGAGGATCCGGTACCGCTGGAGTTTGTGACCGATACCGGCACCACCACGGTGTCGATCATCATTTCCAACCCGGCCATCCCCGCCCCCGACCCCGAGGTGACGCATAAATACTGCTACTGGCGCGAGGGAGGCACCTCGCTCTACTGCGATATCTGGCTGCCTCGGACCCAGCTCACCGCCGCCGGCGAGCCGATTCCGTGGACCGATGTGACCATCGAGGATCGCCTGAACAGTCCCGGTCAGCGCATCGTCCCCGACTCCTATGTGCTGCTGGCCTCCGAGGCCACCGACGTGAACGCCAATGGATGGCCGCGCTGGGGTACCGCCTTCAAGCCCGCGACCCGGGCCGTGGACCTCGGATTCTCGGTCGTGGAACAGTCGGAGGGTGGCTTCACCGCGCATCTGGACACGACCGGTCCCCGGTTCGGCTATCTGATGCTGCGCTATGACGTGGAAATCACCGATGCCACGCTGCCCCAGTATTTGAACACCGCGATCACCCGAATCAATGGTCGGGCCGCCGAATCGATCCTCTGGACCACCATCAATAACGGCGTCAGCGGTGGCGGATCCGCGAGCGGCCTGGGGATCGTCAAGGGCGAGATTGGTGCGATCCCCGGACGGGTCGCGGACACCGCGCCCACGATGGCGGATGCCCGGATCTACGACCTCGAAAAGGGCCGGGAAGTGGTCATCGAAATGGTAAACCGTGGCGGCACTCCGCTGACCAACGTGACCGTCTCCGACCGCCTGATCAACGGGTCCGAAGCCCTGGAAAACGTGATGTGCGCCTTCCCGGGCGATGCCAGGCAAACCGTGGGAGTGCAGGCACCGGACGGCACCTGGAACATCACCTGGGAGGCTTCCGTTTCCGGCGGTGCCACCTGGGCCCCCGGTGACGCGGGCATGTTTCAGTGCACCGGGTGGCTGGGCCTGTACGGCGTGGGCGGTGCCCACACCGATGAGGCACGCATCGTGGCCACCGATCCGGTCCGCAACGCCGTGCTCACCAACACCGCGCGCTACAACGCGGTGACCGGTGGGGTCCGCGTGGTGCGCTACGACGCCCGCGACAACTTCAGCGCCCCGCTGACCGCGGGCATCGTGACCAAGCCGCTCGGCTTTGGCGATGCCGACTACTATCGCGATGCGAATACCGCCGAAACCGCGATCGAATATCCCTATGCGAACGGTGCCGATATTGTTGAGCCCGTGCGCTGGACCGTCAGCAACATCGGAGGCAGCACGCTGGCGGATATCGTCCTGTCCGAGCAGACCATGGAGGGATCTCCGCTGGCCAACGCGCGGTGTGAGTTCCCCGACGGCAGCGCGGGGATGACCTGGCCGGGCCCGTGGGCGCCGAGCACCAGCTTTGAATGCACGGGCGAGCTGACCCTGCCGGCCCAGACCGATGGCGTCGGGGGCGAGTCGCCGCAGACCCATGCCAGCGAGGCCGTCGTTCGTGCCTCGGTGATTCTGCCCGATGTGGATCAGAACTACCGGGTGACCGGTGACCCGATGACCGATCTCGATGGAAACCTCGTGCACGCCGGCCTGGAGGTGACCGATTCGGATCCGTACTACGCGATTCGCGCCGGAAAGCCGGCACCGGAGCCCACGCCGGAGCCGAGTATCGATCCGAGTCCGGAACCCAGCGTGGATCCCACGCCCGAGCCGAGTATCGACCCGAGTCCGGGCCCGAGCCCGGACCCGAGTGTGGATCCCACGCCCGAGCCGAGTACCGGGCCGACTCCGAACCCGAGCATCACGCCGAGCGGTACGCCGACCCCGAGTGTCGAGCCCAGTGCCGATCCCTCGCCCGAGGCGACCGCAAGCACGGATCCGAGCACGGATCCGAGCACGGACCCGAGCACGGATCTGGCCGCGCTCCCCGGCGGCGGAGCGGGCACTGACTCGACGGCCCTGGCCCCCACCGGGACCGCGCCGATCGCCTTCCTGGGTGGTGCGCTGATCCTGCTGGCCCTGGGTCTGGCCCTCCGTCCGCGTCGACGTGTGGCAAACGCACACTCGCGGCGCTAGCCGTCGCCTCACCCCACCCCACCGGGCTCGCGTTCGGTGGGGTGGGGTGTGTCGTCACTCCGGACCCCGGAGTTGCTAGATTAGGGGTATGACTACACGGGTTGCGATCGTTGGTGCCAGCGGAAAAATGGGACGACTGTTTAGCCGACTGCTGGAGGCCAGCCCCGACTATGAGGTGCACGCGGCCCTGACCTCACGCAGCGACCTGTCCGAGATGGACGGCGCCGACCTGGTGGTCGACGTGAGCACCCCGGCGATCAGCCCCGAGGTGGTCGCCCATGCGCTGGCCGCGGGTGCCAACGTGCTGGTGGGAACCTCGGGGTGGTCCCGGGAGAAGCTGGACGCGCTGGAGCGCACTATCCCGACCGGCCGCGGCGTGCTGATCATCCCCAACTTCTCGGTGGGATCGGCGCTGGGCACCGCGCTGTCGATCCTCGCCTCGCGATTCTATGAGTCGATCGAGATCATCGAGTCCCACGCCTCCACCAAGATCGATTCCCCGAGCGGCACCGCCGTGCGCACGGCCGAGCTGATCGACCGTGCCCGCGCCGATCTCGGCCCGGTGGAGGCTCCGCACGTGGACCAGCGCGCCCGCGGCGAACTGATCGCCGGGATTCCGGTGCACAGCCTGCGCCAGCGCGGGATCGTCGCCCAGCAGCGGGTGATCCTGGGTGGGCCGGGGGAGACCCTGACCATCGCCCACGACACCATCGACCAGAGCGCCTATGAGCACGGCATCACGCTGGCCCTCGCCCGGGCGCAGCACGTGAGTGGCCTCGTGGTGGGGCTGGAAAACGTGATCGACCTGGGCTTGGGCGGCCAGGCCTGATGCGCGCCCGCACCGACGAAGCGGGGGCACGCTAGTGCGCGCCCGACTGCCCGCCATCCTGGTCTCGGCCTTCCTGGTGATCTGCCTGATCCTGGTGGGTCAGAAGGCGCTGGTTGCGATCGGCACAGGGGAGCCCATCGCGATCGTGATCGGCATTGCCCTGGTGGTGCTGCTGCTCGCCGGGGTCTGGGCCCTGTGGCGGGAGCTGCGGTTCGGGTCGGCATCCAGCCGCCTGGGCCGCCTGCTGGAGGAGCGTGGCCTGGTGCCCGAGGACGAGGTCCCGGTGCGCCCCAGCGGACGCCCAGAACGCGCCGCCGTGGACGAGCTCTTCCCCGCCTATCGCGCGGCCGTCGAGGCCGAACCCGAGAGCTGGACCGCCTGGTTCCGGCTGGGCATCGTCTATGACGGGGCCGGGGATCGCATCCGCGCGCGTCAGGCGATCCGCGAGGCGATCAGGCTGGAGCGCGCTGCCCGCTAGCCGCGGGGAGTGTTCTCCCCGCCGTCAACCGATCGGTTGACCCCGGGGTCCCTCGATCGTGCCTCCCCGCGGATGCACGCGGCCGCCAGCATGGAGGTATGACGGTTGCACTCCATATTCACGACCTCCGGAAACAGTATTCCGGAACCACCGCGGTAGCCGGCCTGAGCTTTGACGTGGAGGCCGGAAGCCTCTGCGCGCTGCTCGGTGCCAACGGGGCCGGGAAGTCCACCACGATCGCCTGCATCTCGACCCTGCTGGGTTTTGACGCCGGGGTGATCGACGTCCTGGGCGACCGGGTGGGTTCGGGACCCGCGGCCACCGCGCGCATCCGCGGCCGAATCGGGGTGGTGTTTCAAACCTCGGTGCTGGATCCGCTGCTCAGTGTGCGCGAAAACCTCACCGTGCGCGCCCGGCTCTACCGGCTCGACGCGGCGAGCACCGACGCCCGCATCAACGAGCTGGCCGAGATGACCGACCTCACCGGGTTTCTGGATCGCCGCTACGGCACCCTCTCCGGTGGGCAGAAGCGGCGCGCGGATATCGCCCGGGCGCTGATCCACTCGCCCGACATCCTGATCCTCGACGAGCCCACGGCGGGCCTCGACCCCGCCAGCCGGGAACGCATCTGGGACGCGATCCACACCCTGCGCCGGGCCACCGGCATGACCGTGCTGCTGACCACCCATTACCTGGCCGAAACCGAGCTCGCCGACGACGTGATCATCATCGCCGGGGGCGCCCTGGTCGAGCGCGGATCCGCCGCTGAGCTGCGAGCCCGGCTCGGAGCCAGCCGGTTGAGCATCACGCCGCGCCCCGACGCCGCCGCGCTGATCGCCGCCTGCGCGGCGCTGCCCGGCACCCGCGAGGGCGACCGCTTCGAGCTGCGCCTGCCCGGAAGCGCCGTGGCCCTGGACCTGCTGGCCGCCCACCACACCGACATCCTCGACTTCGAATTTCGGCACGGCACGATGGACGACGTGTTCCTCAGCGTGACCGGCGATACCCCCAAGGACCCCGCATGACCACCATCTGGACCCTGACCCTGCGTAACCTCCGCCTGTTTTTCCGCGACCGCATGCGGGTGTTTTTCTCGCTGCTGTCGGCGCTGATCCTGGTTGCCCTCTACGTGTTCTTCCTGGGCAATCAGATCACCTCCTCGGTCACCGCCCAGCTTCCCGGAGCCCCCGCGGAGGACGTGGACCGCTTCATTCGGGCCTGGGTGTTTGCCGGGGTCATCATGATCACCTCGCTGACCGCGAGCCTGGGCGCGATGGCCGTCTTTGTGGATGATCGGGTGGCTCACCGCTTCGACGACTTCCTGGTGGCCCCGCCCCGGCGCGGACACCTGACCCTCGGCTACCTGTTGGCGGCCTTCCTGGTGGCCGCGGTGATCTCGCTGCTGCTACTGGCCGCCGCGCAGATCACGCTGGCGATCTCCGGCGGCGGGATGACCCTGGGCGAACTCGCCACGGCCGCGGGCATCACCCTGCTGTGCTGCCTGGTGTTTGCGGCGCTGTCGGCCCTGGCCGCCTCGTTTATCGCCTCGACCGGGGCGTTTGCGGCGCTGTCGACCATCGTGGGAACCGGGGTCGGGTTCCTCGCCGGGGCCTATGTGCCGCTGGGTACCCTGCCCGCGGGCGTCGCCAAGGTCCTCACCCTGCTGCCCTTCGCCCAGGCCGCGAGCCTGGTGCGCGGACCCCTCACCGCGGGTCCGCTGGATGCGCTGGATTCCGCTCAGCCGGGTGCCGGCGAGAGCCTGGCCACCTACTTCGGCGTGCACGCGATGGTGGGGGATACCGAGCTGGGGGTGCCGGTGCTGATCGCGATCCTCGCCGGGCTCGGAATCCTCTTCCTGCTGCTGGCCATCGGCCGGTTCGGGCGGCGCCTGCGCACCGTATGAGCCGCTGTGTCAGAATGAGGGACATGAAACTCAGACGGGGGTGGGACCTTGCGGTTTCCGCCTGCATGGTGCTGCTGATCCTGCTGGCCTTCGTCTCGGTCACCCACGAGGGTGCCTCGCGGCTGGATGTGGGAACCCGCGCGGTTCTGATCGCCGTGGGCCTGGGGGCCCTGGCCGCCTACTATCTGCTGTGGGCGCGCCCCCGCAACGAGTCCAACGCGGTGGGATGGGGTGCCGCCTGGGTGATCCCGATTGGTGCGCTACTCACCTTCGCCAGCCCCTCGATGTTCACCGCCCAGGTAATCCTGTACCCGATGATCTGGGAGGGCAATGCCCGGCCGCGCCGGCCGCTGATTCTCTCGGGGATCGCCGCCATCGCGATGACCGCGACCTCGATCCTCGGCACCGAGGGACCGGACTGGCCGGGGAATGCCCTGGTCATCGGTGCCGTGTCCTATGCGTTCAACCTGGCGATGGGACTGTGGATCTCGGGCATCTCCCGGGTGAGCGCCGAGAACGCGCGCCTCTACGACCAGCTGCGCCTGCGGCAGGAGGAGATCGCCGCGCTCAACCGCGACGCCGGGGCCATGCACGAGCGGGGGCGTCTCTCCCGAGACCTGCACGATACCGTCGCCCAGACCCTGACCGGCGTGGTCATGCTCTCGCGCAGCGCACTGCGTCAGGCCGAGGCCGGTTCACCCAAGCTTGTGGACACCGTGCGGCTGATCGAGTCCAGCGCCGCCGAGGCGCTCGCCGAAACCCGGGCGATGGTCGCGACCGCCTCCTCGCTCGAGGAATCGACCTTCGCCGAAACCCTGGAGCGCTTCTGCACCCGGTTTGCCCGGGAAACCGGGATCGCCGTGGACCTGGAATTCTCGCTGGATCCTGGGGCTGTACTGTCCCGCGCCGAGGAGGTCATCCTGTTGCGCTGCGTTCAGGAGGGCCTGGCCAACGTGCGCAAGCACTCGGGTGCCAATGCCGCGTGGGTGCGCGTGGCCTCGGGCCAAGCGAGCGTGCGACTCGGGATCGCGGATAACGGTCGCGGCCCGATCACCGCGGCCCCCGAGCCACACGCACCGGGGGAGGAGGCCGCCACCGCTCAGCCGACCGGTGGGCAGTTTGGGCTCGCCGGTCTGGCCGAACGCCTGGGCGGGGTGGGCGGCACGGTTGCGCTCACCGCAGGGGCCGAGGGCGGGGCTCTGCTGAGCGTCGAGCTTCCGCTGAGTGCCGATCCGAGTACCAGCCCGAGCCTCGATCCCAGCACTCATTTGAGTACCGGACCCCACCCTGATCCGAGCATCCGTCCAAATTTTCGTCCGAGCGCCGTTCCGAGCACCGAGGAGCAATCATGACCGCCGAGCTACGGGTTTTTGTGGTGGACGATCACCCGATCGTGCGCGCCGGAATCTCGGCCACCCTGGAGGACGCCGCGGGCATCACCGTGGTGGGCACCGCCTCAAGCGGACCCGAGGCGGTCGCGCGGGTGCGCGCGATCCCCACCGATGTGGTGCTGATGGACCTGCGCATGCCCGGCGGGGACGGGGTCGCGGCAACCGCGCAGATCCTCGCCCACTGCCCGGACACCCGCGTGCTGATCCTCACCACGTATGAGAGTGATGACGCGATCCTCGACGCGATCGAGGCGGGGGCCGCCGGCTACCTGCTCAAGGCCGCGCCCGAGGAGGAGATCATCGCCGGCGTGCTCGCGGTCGCCGCGGGCAAAACGGTGCTGGCTCCGGAGATTGCCGCGGCCCTGGTATCGCGGATGCGTCAGCCCGCCCCGCCCACCGGCCCCACCCTCACCCCGCGCGAGCGGGAGGTGCTGGCTCTCGTCGCCCAGGGGCGCACCAACGGGCAGATCGCGCTGGGGCTGCACGTTTCCGAGGCCACGGTCAAAACCCACCTGGTGCGCATCTTCGACAAGCTCGGCGTGGGCGATCGCACCCGCGCGGTGACCCTGGCCCTGGAACTCGGCCTCCTCCGCGACTAGCGCTCCGGGCGTTCTGCCGGCTGCCAGTCTCGCTGCCTATGCTGCCGAGACAAAGCAAAACCCCGGTCGTGTGATCGGCTCTTCGGGACGAAGAACTACAGGGACGGCTCCGGGGTGTTGAGGTAGACGCTACAGGAGATGATTCACATGGTCAACCGGGAGATCTGGTCGTTTTACGTTTCACATTTTTCGGCGATCAGGCTTCTCGCAGAACGGCCCTGAATGGGCCGCGTGGAAAGCGCGAATCACCCGCCGATTCTGTGCGTTTGGGGATAGTCTCCGGGATTTGCACGGATGTTTTCCTATATTGGAATCATGCACACGCCTATCCCGGACTATCTGCACGAAGTACTCGAGAACACGCGGGACGACGGGGAGGTTGCGGCCTATATCCCCGAGCTCGCGCGGGCGAATCCCGATCTGCTGGCCAGTGCGCTGTGTATGTCCGACGGCAAGATCTATGCGGCCGGAGACATCCACGAGCGCTTCACCATCCAGTCGATCTCCAAGCCGTTTGTCTACGCCCTCGCCCTTCAGGAGCGCGGGTTTGAGACGGTGCTGGACAGGATCGGAGTCGAGCCCAGCGGCGAGAGTTTCAACTCCGCCTCCCTGGATCCCCGCACCCAGCGTCCCGAGAACCCGATGGTTAACATCGGCGCGATCGCGACCCACGCGCTGGTGCGACCCGAGGCAAGCCGGGACGAGCGGTTCGAGGCCGTCCGCGCCGGTCTTTCGGCGTTTGCCGGCCGCGAGCTCGACGTGGACGAGGCGGTCTACGCCTCGGAGATGGGCACCGCGTTTCGCAACATGTCCCTCGCCTATCTGGTGCGTTCTGTCGATGGATTCACCCAGGACCCCGCGGATATCGTCGAGGGGTACACCCGTCAGTGTTCGATCCTGGTGGATGTGCGGGACCTGGCGGTCATGGCCATGACCCTGGCCAATGCGGGGATTAACCCGATCACCCAGGAACGGGTGGTGGACGAGCATGTGGCTCAGCAGGTCCTCTCGGTGATGACCACCTGCGGCATGTACGACGCCGCCGGGGACTGGATGACCCAGGTGGGCATCCCCGCCAAATCCGGGGTGGCCGGCGGCATCATCGGGGCACTGCCCGGGCAGGTGGGGGCGGCGGTGTTCTCCCCGCGGCTGGACCCGGTGGGCAACTCGGTACGCGGGGTGCAGGCATTCGAACGCTTCTCCGGCGACATGGGCATGCACCTGCTGAAGTCCCCGCCGCTCTCCCGGGACGTGATCCGGCACGCCAATCTGCGGGTGTCCGGCCACGGCGAATTTCACGTGATCGAGTTGCAGGGTCCGCTGCGCTTCTCCAGTGCCGAACGGGTGATGCGCGAGCTGGAGCAGATCCCCAACGACCGCCAGGCCATCGCGCTGGATCTGGCCCGCGTCTCCTCGGTGGATGATGTGAGCCGGCGAATGCTGATGGAGGGTCTGCGCCGCCTGATCCTCGAGGGGCACGCGGTGTACCTGGTGGATCCGCGCTCCTCGATTCCCAACCGCGACCTCGGCGACGGCACCTTCCCCGCCGATGCGGCCTCCCTGGAGACGCTGGGCCTGGCGCTCACCGAGGGCAGCTAGCCGCCCGGGCCCACGCGCCCGGGCCGCCCGCGCGCGCCGAGTGTACGCGCGGGCGTGGAAGCCGGCACCCTAGTCGGCGGCGAGCGCCACCTTCAGCGCCGAGGCGGCATCGGAATGGCTGAACTCGAAGCCCTCACCCTGCAGCACGGCCGGGCGAATGTGCTGGTCTACCAGCAGCAGGTCCTCGGCCGCATTCTGCAACAGCAGGCGCAGCGCAAACGCGGGGGCGGGCAGCCAGTAGGGACGCCCCAGGTTTTCGGCGAGCGCCCGTCCAATCTCGCCCGAGGTGGCCGCCACCGGGCCGGTGATGTTGACCGGGCCGGACAGGGTTGAGGTGAGCAGGAACTCCAGCGCGCGCACCTCGTCCTCCAGGGACACCCAGGGCCAGACGTTTTTGCCCGAGCCGAGCGGGCCGCCGAGGCCCAGCTTGGCGAGAGTCAGCATGGGGCCGATGGCGCCGGCCGGATCCAGCACGATTCCGGTGCGGGCAAGCACCACGGTGCAGCGATCCGAGGCTTCCAGGGCGGCGGCCTCCCAGCGCTGGGTCAGCTCGGCGAGGAACCCGGTGCCGCCGGTGCTCGACTCGTCCAGGTCGATGCCGGGACGGGATCCGTAGAAGCCCGAGGCTGATGCGTTGATCAGGATCCGCGGGGGAGTGGCGGCGGTGCGAATGGCGCGCACGATGGTCTGGGTCCCGTTGAGTCGGGAGGAGAGCAGGGTGCGCTTATAGCTCGGGGTCCAGGGCAGCTTGCCGATGCTGGCCCCACCGAGGTTGATCACGGCCTCGATGCCGTCCAGGGCGTCGGCTGGAAGGAAGTGCGCGTCGGGATCCCAGCGCACCTCGTTTTCGGCGGCGGGCTCGCGCCGCACGAGCACCCGGAGGGAGTGCCCGGCGGCGCGCAGCCTTGCCTGCAGGGCGGAACCGATCAGACCGGAGGCACCGGCCAACAGAATGTTCATGTTCACACCCCGCTTTCTGGCTAGGCCAGGCTTGCTTCGAGGGTGATCTCGATGCCGGCCAGGGCGGCCGATACCGGGCAGCCGGCCTTGGCCTCGGCGGCGATGCGGTCGAAGTCCTCGGCCGAGATGCCCGGCACGGTCGCGTTGACTAGCAGGTGGCTGCCGGTGATGCCGGTGCCCGGAACGAAGGTGACGGCGGCGGTCACGTGCAGGCGCTCGGGGGCGAAACCGGCCTCGGTGAGCATGTTCGAGAAGGCCATCGAGTAGCAGGCCGAGTGGGCCGCGCCGATGAGTTCCTCGGGGGTGGTGACCTTATCCGAACCCTCGGATCGGGCCTTCCAGTTCACCGGAAGGTTCGCCGCGGAGGACGAATCCAGGTTCACGGTGCCCGAACCCTCAAACAGGGACCCGGTCCAGACGGTGGTTGCTTCGCTGGTAATTGCCATGGTGTCCTCCACAGGTAGCTGATGGTGGCCGTCGAGCCGAATGCCCGACAGGCCTCGTGTATGCCGAGCCTAACGCGTTCACGGCGGGCACGCACCTTCCTTTCTGGCGTTTTTCAGGGACCGCTGTGGGCAACCGGTCGCGCCCCCGCACGCCGCGCCCGAGACAAAAAATCTGGGGGCCGGGTGGATGCCGGTCAAACTTCCCGAAGGAGGGGACAATTCGAGGGTGAAGTCCCGCCCGCTTCGATCCCAAAGCGCATCGCACGCGATAGGCTGGAGCCGTGTCAGAGATCGAATTCCGCAGCGAAATGACGGTGGAACTGGTTCGTTCAAACGCCAGTGACGCCGATGTCCTGTTTGCAGCCCGGGTGTCCACCCAGGGTGAGCAGACCCTCGAATCCGCCCAGAGCGGTGACGAGGCCACGAGCCGCGACCGCGGTCTCATCAACTACCTCATGCGAGACCGTCACGGTTCCCCGTTTGAGCACAACTCGATGACCTTCTACGTGCAGGCACCGATCTTCGTGTTCCGCGAGTTCATGCGTCACCGCATGGCCTCCTATAACGAAGAGTCGGGCCGCTACCGTCAGCTGAACCCCACCTTCTACGTGCCCAACGAGCAGCGCGACCTGGTCCAGGAGGGTAAGCCCGGCGCCTACAACTTCCTGCCCGGTACCCCCGAGCAGACCGCGCTGGTGCAGGCCGAGGCCGAGGCCCAGTCGATCGCCGCCTACGAGTCCTACCAGCGCATGCTGGAGGCCGGCGTGGCTCGCGAGGTTGCCCGCATCGTGCTGCCGCTGAACCTGTACTCCTCGATGTATGTGACCGTGAACGCACGCTCGCTGATGAACTTCCTCAGCTTGCGCACCAAGCGTGAGGGCACCCACTTCCCCTCGTTCCCGCAGCGCGAGATCGAGATGTGTGCCGAGCAGATGGAGAACTTCTTCGCCGAGCTCATGCCGCTCACCTATGAGGCGTTCAACAAGAATGGCCGCGTCGCCCCGTAGGGACACGCGGATCCAAACGACCCCCGGACATCGTCCGGGGGTCGTTCTGTATTTTGGGGTGCGGCCCCGGGCAGTCGGTGCATGATCGAGGGTCTGCCGGGACGTGTCCGAGCCCGCACGGAGTCGGGCACGCGACCGCCGCGTAATAATCACGGAACCCGAACAAAATCGCGAAAATCCGCGTGTTTTCGGCGTTTAGCCAAGAAATCTCCACGCCCTCCGGGGTAGATAACGTCATCTATTGCAACGGGACGTCATACTCCGTCACGCCAAAATGACCCCCGCCCGAGGGGCTGGTACCGTGGCGCTATGACCCCGCAGAACATGATGCCAGCACGAGCGCTTTCGCGTCTCTGTTGTCTGGCACTCATGCCGTAGCGGGATCGCCCCGCTCCCTCGCCGCGCCGTCCCCGCCCGGCAGACCGTCTCTGCGGTTTCGGCCGCCGTCGCAGCATCGCCCGCTTCGGGCACCCTGCGCTGCATCATCCTCGCTCACTCGCGTGACCACACCGCGAACGTGCTCATTGGTGCACCCTGCCGCGCCCCCTTCGCGACGCCCTGGACTCCACCCCTCCCCAGAAAGTATCCCGATGTCTCGACGTACCACCCTCCTTGCCCTCCCCGCGCTGATCGCGGTGTCGGCGCTGGCCCTGACCGGCTGCTCGGCCCCGAGCGATGCCGCCCCGGTTGATGGCGGCTCGATCACCTACGCCACCGGTAAGGACATCACCTGCCTTGACCCGCACGTGGGAGGCGACATGCCGCAGGCCACGATCGCCGCCCAGTACCTCGACTCCCTGGTGGCTCAGGACGATAAGGGCGCGATCCACCCGTGGCTCGCCAAAAGCTGGGAGACCAGCGCCGACGGTCTCACCTGGACCTTCCACCTGCGCGACGACGTGAAGTTCACCGACGGCACCCCGTTTGACGCGGCGGCGGTCAAGGCCAACCTCGACCACATGGTCAACCCGGCCACCCAGTCCGGCACCGCCGGGGGCTACCTGCGTCAGTACGTGAAGACCGACGTGGAAAACCCGACCACCGCCGTGGTGACCCTGAACAAGCCGTACCAGGCGTTCCTCGAGGTGCTCGCCCAGCCCTTCCTCGGCATCGAGTCGCCCACCGCCCTGGCCCGACCGCAGGCCGAAAACTGCGCCTCGCCGGTGGGATCCGGACCCTTCAAGATCGTGGGCTACACCCCGCAGCAGGAGGTCAAGCTGGTGCGCAACGACGGGTACAACAGCCCGCCGCCGTTTGCCAAGAACAAGGGCCCGGCAAAGATCGCGAACATCACCTGGAAGATCATTCCCGAAAACGCCACCCGCTACGGCGCGCTGCGCACCGGGGAAGCCGACATCATCGACTTCCTACCGCCGGAGAACTTCGCCGAGGCTAAGGCCGACAGCACGATCGCGCTGAGCCTAACCGACCGTCCCGGTAACCCGACCGCGCTCCAGCTCAACACCACCCGGGCACCGTTCAACGACGAGGCCGTACGCCGCGCCTTCCTCACCGCCTCGAACACCGAGGCCAGCGTGAAGAGCGCATTCCTGGGCACTGCATCCTATGCCGGAGGTCCGCTGAGCTCGGTCACCCGGTTCTATGACAAGGACTATGAAAAGACCTACGCGTTTGACCTGAAGAAGGCCAATGATGCGCTGGATCAGGCGGGCTGGACCGAGCGCGACTCGGCCGGGTACCGCACCAAGAACGGCACCCGCCTGACCGCCGTGCTCCCGCTGACCCCCACCAGCTGGCCCGCCGCCACGGTCGAGCTGCTGACCCAGATCCAGGCCAATGAAAAGAAGGCGGGCATCGAGGTCAAGATCGAAAACGTGGATGACGCGACCGCCAATAAGCGGGGCAACACCTTCGACTACGACCTGCGGGTGGGCTACTGGAACACCAACACCGCCGACGTGCTGCGGATCGTTTTCTCCAGCGCCGCCCGCGAATCCGCCGGATTTGTGCCCAACGGGGCCGGCTATGCCAACCCGGATCTGGACAGCATCCTCGATCAGGCCCTGGCCACCTCGGATGACACCACCCGCGGCGAGCTGTACAACAAGGCGCAGAAGATCATCGACGATGCGGCGATCAGCCTCTCGCTCTACAACCAGAGCACCCAGCTGGCCAGCCGCAAGGATAAGGTGACCAACGTGGTGGTGGAGCCCTCGCTCAAGCTGCCCTATCTCTACGACGCTCAGGCGGTGGCGAAGTAGTGTCCGGCACCGTTTCGCCGGGCTCGGGCCCGGTCCCGGAGATCGCCGATCCCGGCGTGGACGCCCAGTCGGTGCGGGTTTCGGCCGCCGCTTCGGCCGCCGGGTTATCCGCGCCCGCCGCGGGCCGCGGTTCGCGTCCGAACCTGGCCTGGCGAATCGGTGCCCGCCTCCTCGGGGCCCTCGCGGTCCTGTTCGCCGTGGTCACCCTCACCTACTTCGCGCTGAAGCTGGTGCCGGGTGACCCGGTGCTGGCGATCCTCGGCGGGGGAGGGGCTGCCCCGAGCGACGCCACCGTCGCCGCGGTGCGCGCCCAGTACGGCCTGGATCTGCCGGTGTATCAGCAGTACTTCAACTACCTGGCGGGCGTGTTCCGCGGGGATCTGGGAACCTCCTATATCTTCAAGCGCCCGGTGCTTGAGTACCTGGGCCCGCAGATCTGGCCCACCCTCCAGCTGACCCTCGCCTCGGTGGCGCTGGCCTGGCTAATTTCGCTCGCGCTGACCCTGCTCACGGTGCGCCGCGGGCGCGTGGCCGACGCGATCGGC
Source organism: Mycetocola sp. JXN-3 (assembly GCF_014522285.1). Taxonomy (GTDB): domain Bacteria; phylum Actinomycetota; class Actinomycetes; order Actinomycetales; family Microbacteriaceae; genus Mycetocola; species Mycetocola saprophilus. The sequence continues at coordinate 2,388,798 of NZ_CP041635.1, read as the reverse complement.
AACGCGGTCGAGGTGCTGTTTGCGGCGATCCCACCGTTCTGGATCGGCATCATCCTGCTGGTGGTCTTCTCCTTCACGCTGGGCTGGTTCCCGGTCGCCGGAAACGCCGACCTGCGGGCGCTGGTGCTCCCGGCCCTCGCCCTGGCGATTCCACTCGCCGGGTTCCTCGCCCAGGTCACCCGGTCCTCGTTTGCCGAGGCGCTGGATCAGCCCTTCGTGCTCTCGGCCCGCGCCCGCGGAGCCAGCACCACCGGGGTGCGGATCCGGCACGCGCTGCGCCACGCCCTGCTGCCGGGCCTGGAACTCTCGGGCTGGGCCGTCGGGTCGCTGATCAGCGGTGCGGTTGTGGCCGAGGTCATCTTCTCCCGGCAGGGCCTCGGCCGGGCCCTGGTGGATGCGATCGTCGCCCGCGATACCCCGGTGGTCCTGGCCGTGGTGGTGTTCATCGCGCTGGTCTACGTGGTGGTCAACATCCTGGTGGAACTCCTGGTGCGCGTGGTGGATCCGCGCCTGATTCGAAAGCGAGCCGCAGCATGAGTGTCCTGAGTGCCCCGGTGACCGCACGTTCGCGGAACCGATTCCTCGCCGAGCTGGCCCGCACCCCGATCACCGTGATCATCGCGGCGGTGATCCTGGCGGTCATCCTGCTCGCGGCGATCTGGCCGAGCCTGTTGCAGAGCCACGATCCCTTCGGCGTGGATCCGCAGGCCAACCTGCTGCCGCCGAGCCCGCAGCACCTGTTTGGGACCGACCAGTCCGGCCGCGACATCTTCTCCCGCATCATCGAGGGCACCCGCCAGTCGCTCGTGGTGGGGGTGGGCGCGACCCTGGTGGGCCTGATCATCGGCGGACTGCTGGGCATCACCGCGGCCCTGTCCGGTCCGCGCATCGACGCGGTGATCAGCCGGATCATCGAGGTTCTCTACGCCTTCCCGAGCCTGCTGCTCGCGCTGCTGTTTATCGCGATTGCCGGGACCGGGGTGACCACCCTGGTGTTTGCGGTGGGGATCGGGACCGCCCCGGGCTACGCGCGGATCCTGCGGGTCCAGACGGTCAAGGTGGCCGGATCCGGTTATCTGGAGGCCGCCCTGGCGCTCGGCTGGGGACCCCGGCACCGGCTGTGGCACACGATTGTGCCCAACGTGGTGCGCCCGCTGCTGATTCTCGCGACCCTCGGCGTGGGCCAGGCGATCGTCTGGGCCTCGGCCCTGAGCTTCCTCGGCTTGGGGGCCGCGCCGCCCGCCGCCGAGTGGGGCACCATGCTGGCCGACGGTCGCAACTTCATTCAGCTGGCCTGGTGGATCGCCGTGTTCCCGGGCCTCGCCATCACCGTGACCGCCCTGGTCACCACCGTACTGGGACGCTACATTCAGCGCCGGACCGACGGAGTAACCCGATGACCCAGATCCTGACCCCGACCGACACTCCGGCCGAGACCCCCGCGGCTTCCCCCTTACTGCGGGTCGAGAACCTCAACATCTCCTTCGCGGTGGGCCGCGGCCGCGTGGACGTGGTCCACGATGTTTCGCTGAGCCTCGACCGCGGACGCAGCCTCGCACTGGTGGGCGAATCCGGCTCGGGCAAAACCGTGACCGCACGCAGCCTGCTGGGCCTCAGCGGCGACGGTGCCCGGGTGCTCGCCGACCGACGCGAGATCCTCGGCCGCGACGTGCGCAAGCTGAATGATAAGCAGTGGCGCGGAATCCGCGGCAAGCACGTGGGCTTTGTGCTGCAGGATGCGCTGGTGTCCCTCGATCCGCTCCGCACGGTCGGGGCCGAAATCGAGGAGCTCCTGAAGCTGCACCGTTTCGGCGATAAGGCCGAGCGGCACGCCCGGGTGATCGAGGCGCTGACCCGCGCCGGGGTTCCCGAGCCCGAGCTGCGCGCCCGGCAGCGTTCGGGGGAGCTCTCCGGCGGCCTGCGCCAGCGCGCGCTGATCGCCCAGGCCACCGCGCTGAATCCCGAGCTGATCATCGCCGACGAACCCACCACCGCGCTGGATGCGACCGTGCAGTCACAGATCCTGGACCTGCTCGCCTCGCTCAAGGCCGACGGTGCCGGGGTCCTGCTGATCTCCCACGATCTCGCCGTGGTCTCGGCCGTGGCCGATGAGGTGGCGGTCATGAAGGAGGGCCGGATCGTCGAATCCGGACCCGTGGAGCAGGTGTTCGGCGATCCGCAGCACGCGTACACCAAGGCGCTGCTTGCCGCGGTCCCGCGCGCCCATGCCAAGGGCACCCGGCTCTCCGCCGCCGCCCCGGTGACCGCGATCGCGCGGACCGAACGGGCCGCGAAACTCGACCCGAGTGCCCCGGCCATCGAGGCCGTGGGCCTGCGCAAGGACTACACCGGGCCCGACGGGATCACCCGCACCGTGGTGAACAACGTCTCCTTCACCCTGGAAACCGGCACCACGCTGGGCATCGTCGGGGAGTCGGGATCGGGCAAGTCCACCACCGCGCGGATCGCGCTGGGCCTGACCGAACCCACGGCCGGGACCGTCTCCATCGGCGGCCATGCCTGGACCGGTCTGAGCGAGCGCGAACGGGCACCGTTCCGCCGCGAGATCCAGGTGGTGCATCAGGATCCGCTGAGCTCCTTTGACCCGCGCTTCACCGTGCAGAAGATCCTGCGCGATGCGTTGCGGGCCGCCGGAACCGACCGGGCCGGTCATCCGGCGCGCATCGCCGAGCTGGCCGAACAGGTGGGCCTGGCCGCGGCCGTGCTCGACCGGCATCCGCTTACGCTCTCCGGCGGGCAGCGTCAGCGCGTCGCGATTGCTCGCGCGCTTGCCCTGGAACCGCGTATCCTGGTGCTCGATGAGCCGGTCTCGGCGCTCGACGTCTCGATCCAGGCGCAGGTCCTCGACCTGCTCGCCGATCTACAGACGGCCTTCGGGCTGAGCTACCTGTTCATCAGTCACGATCTGGGTGTGATCCACCACGTGAGTGATCGGGTTCTGGTTCTGAGTGACGGCGAAGTGGTCGAAACCGGCAGCGCCCACGAGGTCTTCACCAACCCCCGGCAGACCTACACGCAGACCCTGCTCGCCTCCGTCCCGAGCCTGCCCCCGCACACCCGCTAGATCCCCGATCCCCGCAAGGAAGCTTTTCTATGTCCAAGCAGCTGCACTTCAACGCCTTCGAAATGAACACCGTGAGCCACATCAATCACGGTCTCTGGGTGCACCCCGACAACCGCCGTCACGAGTACACCGACATCGAGTACTGGGTTGAGACCGCCCAGCTGCTCGAGCGCGGCCTGTTTGATGCGATGTTCATCGCCGACGTGGTGGGCACCTATAACGTGTATCGCGGAAGCCGGGATGCGGCGGTTGAGCGCGGCATCCAGATCCCCAATAACGATCCCTACCTGATCGTCCCGGCCATGGCTGCGGCCACCAGGGATCTGGGCTTCGCGGTGACCTTTGCCACCACCTATGAGTCGCCCTTCGCCAACGCCCGCCGCCTCTCGACCCTCGACCACCTGACCAAGGGCCGCCTGGCCTGGAACGTGGTGACCGGCTATCTGCCCGATGCGGCCAAGAACTTTGGGCTCAGCGAGCAGGTCACCCACGACGTGCGCTACGAGGTGGCCGAGGAATTCCTCGATGTGTCCTACAAGCTGTGGGAGGGTTCCTGGGACCGGGATGCGGTGATCCGCGACCGCGAGCGGGCGATCTACACCAACCCGCGCGGGGTGCACGAGATCGGCCACGTGGGCAAGTACTTCACCGTGGACGGTCCGCACCTGTCCGAGCCGAGCCCGCAGGGCACCCCGGTGATCTACCAGGCCGGATCCTCCGGCGCCGGCAAGCTGTTTGCCGCCAATAACGCCGAGGGCGTGTTTGTGTCCTCACGCACGCTCGCCGAGGTGGCCAAGAACGTGGCCGACCTGCGCGAGCTGACCGAGCAGGTGGGCCGCGGACGCGACGCGATCAAGGCGCTCGCCTCGATCAACATCGTGCTGGGCGAGACCGAGGCCGAGGCCAAGCGCAAAACCGAGGAGGTGCTGGCCCTGCGCGACGTGCACGGATACCTGGTGCACCTGGGTGGCGGCACCGGGATCGACTTCTCGGCCGTGGCCAACAACGAAAAGCTCGAATATAAGGGACGCGGACACATCGAATCCGCCGAGGCCGAGCACACCCGCGACGCGAAGGCCAACGGTGCCACCTCGATCATCGACAAGCTCAACGACCCCCGCGGCGACGAGTTCTTCGTCTCGGGCACCGTGGAGCAGGTGGCCGACCGGATCGAGGAGATCGCCGAGGTCACCGGCGTCGACGGATTTAACCTGGTGCAGTACCTCTCCCCGGGAACCTTCACCGACGTGGTTGAGCTGCTGGTGCCCGAGCTGCAAAAGCGCGGCCGTTACCGCACCGAGTACACCGAGCACACCCTGCGCGAGCGACTGTTCCCGGGTCAGGGCAGCCAGCTGCCGGACACCCACCCCGCGGCCGCCTATCGCGGTGCCTTCGGGGATAAGTAGTCGTCACCGCGGTTCCACTTCCCTCAATCCCTCGGAGATTCCCATGAGCACGCCCACCTCGTCCCACGCCGCCCGCGAGACCGACACCGCCTTGGCCGGGGCATCCGCGCGCCTGGCCGCCGCCGCGCACCGGCGCGATCTGCACGCGCGTTTCGCGCCGGTATTCGCCCGGATCGCCGCCGAGTCGGCGACCCGGGAAGCCGAGCGCACCCTGCCCTTCGATCAGGTTGAGTGGCTGCGGGATGCGGGGTTCCTGGCGGTGCAGGTCCCGGTCGAGTTTGGCGGGCTGGGGGCCTCCACCGTGGAGTTCTTCGAGCTGTTGGTGTTGCTCGCCGAGGCCGATTCCAACCTGCCCCAGCTCCTGCGTGCTCACTTCACCACGGTGGAGTCCTGGCTCGTGCGCGAACCCGGCGAGCGCCGCGCGTTCTGGTTGCGGCAGATCGCCGGCGGCGCGGTGTTTGGTAACGCGACCCATGAACGTTCCGCCGCCGCGGTGGGCACCTATCAGACCACCCTGAGCCGCGAGAACGGCCGGGCACGGCTGGACGGCACCAAGCACTACAGCACCGGGTCGATCTATGCCGACTGGATCCTGGTAACCGCGACCGATGCCCAAACCGGCGAACAGGTATCGGTCACGGTGGCCGCCGACGCCGCGGGTGTGGATCGCCGCGACGACTGGGACGGGTTCGGGCAGCGCCTCACCGGGAGCGGGACCACGGTGTTCACAAACGTGACCATCGATCCCGAGCACATCGATGTGGCCCACGCATCCACGCCCAGCCACATCACCGGGTTCCTGGAGCTTGTGCTGCTGGCGAGCATCGCCGGTATCGGGCGGGCCGCCCTGCGCGATGCGCGGGACTTTGTCGCCTCCCGTACCCGCGTTTACAGCCAGGGGGTGGGGACCAGTGCCCGCGAGGATCCGCTGGTGCAGCAGGTGATCGGGCAGATTTCCGGGCTGGTGTTCGCCGCCGAGTCTGCGGTGCTTGCCGCCGCGGCCGAGGTGGGGGAGGCCTCGGACCTGGCCCTGTTCGAGGCGGCGAGCGCCGCGGATTCGGCGCGGGAGCTGCCCGCGGAGTCCACCCGGGCAATCCGTGCCGCCGAGACCGCGGCGATCCGCGCCCAGCTCCAGGTTCCCGACCTGGTGCTGCGGGCGACCACCGCGCTGTTTGAGGTGGGCGGAGCCTCGGCCACCGCACGCGAGCGCAACCTCGACCGGCACTGGCGCAACGCCCGCGTGCTCTCCTCCCATAACCCGGTGATCTATCAAGCCCGCGCCCTGGGTGATGACCTGCTGAACGGCGACGGCCTGCTGTTCACCTGGGCCACCGGTGAGGGCACCCCCACCTCCGCCTAACCGGGGGAACAGGTTCGGGATGGAGTCGCGGCGAGAACGTCGCCACGCGACGGTGATCCCGGTTCGACGCGGACGATCTCGACCCCCAATCGAACGTTCGGGATTGTCCCGGCTAGCATCCAGGCGCCGGGGTTACCCTAGTGTTCATGCCCGAGATCTCCGCCCCCGGTTTCGCCTCTCGCGCGACCCCCGGGGACACCGGATCGGGCCCCCTCGATCTCCTCCCGGATCCGCGCCAACTAGCCCGATTCGACCGTGAAGTTGCCCTGCGCGCGGCCGCCATCGCCGCGCTCGCCGCCGTGGTGCTGGCTGGGGCGATGATCGGCCTTGACCTCTTCCTGGCCGAACCCACTGCCCCGTTCCCGGACGATGCCCAAAACACCATCGTCCTGATCCCCGCCACCGTGCTGGGGGCGATCATCAGCGTGTGGGGCGCGCGCAGCGTGGAGCGCCGCCGCGGCGGGTTTACCCCGCTGGTGCCGCTGACCACCCTGGCCCTGGGCCTGGCCGTATCCACCCCGTACCTGATCCTTCCGGTGATATCCACGGTGAGCGCGGGACAACCCAGCCGTCGGGCGATCTTCTCGCTGGGGATGGCCGTGGTGGTCTGGCTGCTCGTGGGCCTGGCCTATCGCCGCGCCACCCGGCTCCCCGATACGCCGACTCGGCGCATCGCCGGGCGCACGATCCTGGTGCTGGTCGCGCTGCTGGTGGCGATTCTGCTGTGTACCACGCTGGGCGCCCCGATGTCGTTTTTCGCGTTCCTGCTGCTGACCCCCGGTTACGCGATTGCGCCGTTCCTGTTTGTGGGACTCTTCGCCTGGGCGGGCATCCTCGCCGGGCGTGATCGTCGCGGCGCGGTTCCCGGCCTGGCGATGCGGACCCTGGCATCGGGCACGCTGATCCTGCTGGCTCTGGTGTGCGGGGCGGCCGCCTGGGTCGGGTTCCAACGAGTCGCGACGCGTGAGCTGGTGGGCCTGGACCTGATCGATACCACCCCCGCCACGGTGCCGCACATGGATCTGAGCCCGGTGCGCATGCTGGCGCTGATCGTTCTGGTGGCCGCCCTGCTGGCGTTGCTGGCCCGACGGACGGCCGGGACCGCGGCCTTCCTGGTGGTCTCGGCCCTACTGGCGCTGATCATCGTGCCGCTCAGCTTCCACACCGAGGAACCCTCGGCTCGGCAGAGCGCGCCGGCAATGTTCACAACCGGGAGCGTGCCGGGGGTCTACGACGACCAGGCCACGCCGGCCCCGACGGTGGAACCCAAAAACATCACGGGTTCGCGCTCCAGCGTGCTCACCGAGGCGCAGTCCAAGCCCGGGACCGAACGGCACTATGAGGAGGCACAGGTGCCCGACGGCACGGTGATCGCCGGAATCGATCCCGAGGATCTGCAGACCCGGTTTGCCGATCTGGTGCAGTCCAGCGCCCGGGCCGTGGATCCCACCGCGGATCCCAAACCCGACATCGACACCGTATCCTGCGCCGACGGCAAGGGCGTCAGCTACGTCTGGAACTCCGACACCCTGAGCGCCGGCGCGGATAATCCGCGGGCAAACGCGCTGGCCCTGGTCAAGGTGGGCCAGGTGTGGAACGCCGCCGGTCACAACCTGCACGCGTTTGAGGTGGACCACCTCGACGCGGTGCGCTCGAGCGTGGGAATCGGCCAGAGCCTCAGCGCCCAGCGCCTCGCCGACCACGTGGTTCTGGGGATGACCAGCATCTGCGTGTCCACCCGATAGCTGAGTAATTCGTGCGGACGTGTGTCGCCAATGGTGCGCACGGCGCCCAGTTGCCGGTACTCTGGAGGGGTGTCTAACGTTGAAAACCCCTTCGGTCAGGTCCTCGTCGCGCTCGTCACTCCGTTCACCGCAGACGGTGAGGTGGACTGGCCCGGTGTCGAAAAGCACATCGACGATGTGATCACCGCGGGTGCCGACGGCATCGTTGTGACCGGCACCACGGGGGAGACCTCCACGCTGACCGACGCCGAGAAGCTGCGCCTGGTTGAGGTGGCACGTTCGGTGTCGAACGGCCGCGCGAAGATCATCACCGGTGGTGGCTCCAACGAGACCGCCCACGCGATCGAGCTGTACAAGGCCAGCGAGAAGGCCGGCGCCGACGGTGTCATGATCGTGACCCCGTACTACAACAAGCCCACCCAGGCCGGTGTGCTCACCCACTTCCGGATGATCGCCGACGCCACCGACCTCCCGGTCATCCTGTACGACATTCCCGGCCGTACCGGCATCCAGATCACGTACGACACCATTCTGCGGGCGGCCAAGCACCCCAACATCCTCGCCGTCAAGGATGCCAAGGGAGACTTCTCCGAGGTCAGCCGTGTGCTCAACCAGACCGACCTGCTCTACTTCTCCGGCGACGACGCCAACGCGCTCCCGCACCTCTCGATCGGCGCCTCGGGCCTGATCGGCGTGACCGCCAACATCGCCGCCACCCCCTACCGTCAGATCGTCGATGCCGTCAACGCCGGCGACCTGGCCACCGCAACCGCCGCACACAAGAGCCTCGAACCGCTCGTGCGCGCCGTGATGACCCACGTGCCCGGCACCGTTGCGGCCAAGTACATCCTGCAGGGACTCGGACGCATCGACAGCGCCCGCGTCCGCCTGCCCCTGGTGGGCCCCGAAGACTTCGAGGCAGCCAAGATTGAAGACGACCTCGCTCTGGTGGGCACCATTCCCGGTGTCGACCTGAGCAACTTCCGCCCCGACCGTAATGCTGCGGCCGGTGGCGCACTCCCGAAGGTGCACGGCACGACGCGCTAGTTCGCCAAGCTGCACTGCATCGCAATACACAACATGGCCGCGGAATAACACCGCTGCCCGATAAGGAGGGCGTATGCCCGTAACCGCCTACACCCCGCCGAAGCTCAAGAAGGGGACCCTGCGGGTCACCCCCATCGGCGGACTCGGTGAGGTCGGTCGCAACATGACCACCTTCGAAATCGATGGCAAGCTGCTGATCGTCGACTGTGGCGTGCTCTTCCCCGAGGAGCACCAGCCCGGCGTCGACGTCATCCTGCCCGATTTTGGCCCGATCAAGGACCGTCTTCAGGACGTGGTGGGCGTTGTGCTCACCCACGGCCACGAGGACCACATCGGTGCCGTCCCCTACCTGCTGCGTCTGCGTCAGGACATCCCGCTGATCGGCTCCGGCCTGACCCTCGCCCTCGTTGAGGCGAAGCTCAAGGAACACCGGATCAAGCCCTACACCCTGACCGTCAAGGAGGGCGAGACCGAGAAGCTGGGTCCGTTCGGCCTGGAATTCGTCGCGGTGAACCACTCGATCCCCGACGCCCTCGCGGTGTTCATCCGCACCGTGGCCGGTAACGTCCTGGTGACCGGTGACTTCAAGATGGACCAGCTGCCGCTGGATGGCCGGATCACCGACCTGCGTGCCTTCGCGCGTCTGGGCGAGGAGGGTGTGGACCTGTTCCTGCCCGACTCCACCAACGCCGAGGTTCCCGGCTTCACCTCGCCCGAGCGCGAGATCGGCCCGGTCCTCGCCTCGGTCATGGCCAAGACCCCCGGCAAGGTGGTGGTGGCATCGTTCTCGAGCCACGTGCACCGCGTGCAGCAGGTCCTGGATGCCGCCCACCAGAACGGCCGTCGCGTCGCGCTGCTGGGTCGCTCGATGGTGCGCAACATGACCATCGCCGCCGAGCTCGGGTACCTCAAGGTGCCGGACGGTGTGCTGATCGACTTCAAGAAGACCGCCGGCGTGCCGGACAACAAGATCGTCTTCATGTCCACCGGTTCGCAGGGCGAGCCGATGGCCGTGCTCAGCCGCATGGTCAACCGCGACCACCAGGTCGAGCCGCGCGAGGGCGACACCGTGATCCTGGCCTCGAGCCTGATCCCGGGTAACGAGAACGCCGTCTACCGCATCATCGATGGGCTGACCAAGCTCGGTGCCAACGTCGTCCACAAGGGCAACGCTCGCGTGCACGTCTCGGGCCACGCCTCGGCCGGTGAGCTGCTGTACTGCTACAACATCCTGAAGCCCAAGAACGTGCTGCCCGTTCACGGTGAGCACCGTCACCTGTTTGCCAACGGCAAGCTGGCCAACCAGACCGGTGTGCCCGAGAAGAACACCATCCTCGGTGAGGATGGCACGGTTGTGGACCTGCGCGACGGCGTCGCCCGGGTGGTCGGCCAGCTCGACCTCAAGTTTGTCTACGTAGACGGCAAGACCGTCGGCGAGATCACCGAGGACGACCTGCACGACCGCCGTGTACTCGGCGAGGAGGGCTTCATCTCCATCGTGGTGGCCGTGGATCTGAAGAACGGAAAGATTCTTTCCGGACCGCAGATCTCCGCTCGCGGATTCGCCGAGGACCCCCGCGTCTTCGACAAGGTGCGTCCCAAGCTGGTTCAGGCCCTCAACGACGCCCTCTCCAACGGCACCCGCGACACGCACGCCCTGAGCCAGATCGTGCGCCGCACGACCGGGCGCTGGGTCGCCACCTCGCTGCGTCGCCGGCCGATGATTGTGCCGCTGGTGGTAGACGCCGGCTAGGCAACATCGCAATAGTTATCTCGTCACGGGCGGGTGTTCTTCACGGAGAGCACCCGCCCGTGACGTGATTTGGGGGGTCGTGATCCTCCGCGCGGCGCAGGGCACCTCATGCCGCACACTGCTAGTTTCAAGAGGAAACACCAGGTATGCCAGGGGGAAATCCGGCAGCGTCATATGCGCCTGGCCATCGCCCCGCTCACATCCGGGGCCTATTTTTTGAGGAGTACCCGTGGGGGTCTGGCGTCGTTGGATTTTTCCGAGCCTAAGAATTGTTGTGTTTGCGGCGATTGCTATCGCCCTGGTGAAGATCGCATTTTTCCCCGATCAAGATACCGGGCGTGAGGCGATCGCTCCGACCGGCAACATTGATGACCAGGTTGTCAGTGTGAGCACGGGCAATATCGCCAACCAGATCGAGCTGTCGGCCACCGTCGTGGCCGATCCAGCGGTTCCCGCCCGCGGAACCCTGGCCGGAGAGATCTCCGAGCTGCACGTCAAGGAGGGGGCCAAGGTGGCCGCGGGGGCGGTGATCGCCACGGTGCGAAAGGAGATCGAGCAGGAGCCGATCGTCCGCACCGACGCCGAGGGTAACACCACCACCACGACGCCCGCGCCCAAGTACCGCACCGCCCAGGTCACCGCACCGGCCGCCGGTATCGTGAGCTCGCTGCCGATGGTGGTGGGTCAGTCAGTGGCCATCGGCGACCCGGTCGCCCAGGTGGCACCCGACTCCTTCTCGGTGACCGCGACCATCGATCCCGCACAGCGATTCCGGCTGACCGAGGAGCCCACCGAGGCCCGGGTCTCGGTGACCGGTGGTCCCGATGAGTTCACCTGCACCGCTCTGCGCATCATCACCCCGCTGGAGGGTCAGTCCAGCACCCCCGAGAACCCGGGTTCCGGCGCGGCCCCCAGCGGCCCGACCGTGCGCTGCGCGGTCCCCGGAGACGTGCGCGTGTTCGCGGGCCTGGGCGGCAAGCTGATGCTGCCCGGTGGGTCGGCCGAGAACGCCCTGCTGCTGCCGGTTACCGCGGTCAAGGGCAGCTCTCAGGGCGGCACCGTCTGGGTGGTAACCGCCGACGGAACCCAGGAAAAGCGCGAGGTCAAGCTGGGCCTCAACGACGGCCGACAGGTGCAGATCACCGAGGGCCTCGCCGAGGGCGACAGCGTGCTGGAGTTCATCCCGGTGGAGGATCCCACCAACCCCGGCGGCGGCGCCGGCGAGGACTGCTTTGAGCAGCCCGACGGCAGCATCGCCTGCTCGACCTCCCAGGAGGGATAGTGAGCCTCCTGCACCTGGAGCGGGTCACCCGAGCGGTGCGCCTGCCCGATGACACCATCCTGCCCATCCTGCACGACGTGAGCCTGAGCGTGAGCTCGGGGGAGCGGGTATCAATCGTGGGGCGTTCGGGATCGGGCAAGTCCACCCTGCTCAACATCCTGGGCCTGTTAGACAACCCCACCACCGGTACCCTGCACTTTGACGGGCAGGACGTATCCCGCCTCTCTCAGCGCCGCCGCGACCGGCTGCGGGGCGACAACGTGGGCTTCGTGTTTCAGCAGTTCAATCTGCTGGAGGGACGAACGGCCCTGGAAAACGTGCTGATGCCGCTGATGTACTCGCACGGGCGTGAGTTTTGGCGTCGCACCCGCATCGCCACCGAGATGCTCGAGCGGGTGGGGCTGGGGCACCGCCTCGCCTCCCTGCCCGGTAGCCTGTCCGGTGGTGAGCAGCAGCGCGTGGCGATCGCCCGCGCCCTGGTTCGCCGTCCGCGACTGATCCTCGCCGATGAGCCCACCGGCGCCCTGGACCTGGAAACCGGGAACAGTGTGATGGCGCTGATGGATGAGATCGTGCACGAGGACGGTGCCGCGCTGGTCACGATCACCCATGACTCGGCGATCGCCGCCCGAAGTGACCGCCATTTCCGGCTGGACCATGGGGTCCTGACCTCCGAGACCCTGGTTCCCGTCGCGGCCGCATCGGTACTGCCCGCGGCTCCGGCGAGCACCGCGGCCCCGCTGAACCCCACGACGCCGGAGGCCACCGCATGAACGGCTTCTTCGCCGGCATCGTCGGCGCCTTTTCCGATGCCGCCCAGGAGGTGCGGGTCCATCGTGGGCGCGTGCTGCTCTCCCTCGTCGGGGTGGCCGCGGCGGTCACCGCGCTCACGGTATCGATGGCGTTTGCCGACATCGCCGAGCGCACGGTGGTCGAGCAGATGGAAACCTATACCGGACGCCCCACCACCCTGGATCTCACCGCATCGCCCACGGACGAGCCCCGTATCGACCAGGTCGAGCGGTTGGAGAGCGCCTGGTTTGACGTGATGAAGCGATCGGACATCACCCACGCCACCCGTGATAGCAACGCCTCGGCGCGGATGCGATTCAGCGATGGCGCCCAGGATGTGCAGCTTCAGCTTGTGGACCAGTCGTACGCGGTGATGCGCCACCTGCGCATGCTGGAGGGGACCTGGTTCGCCCCCGGAGACAGCGAGCGATTGGCACCGGCCCTGGTGGTGAGCCGCAATATGTACGAGATGCTGGGGTCCCCAGACCTGCGCACCCACCCCACGATCGTCAGCCCCGGCCTCGGCAACGCGCGCCTGGTGATCATCGGCGTCTATGACGGGCCGATCTATGAGGGGATGCCGCCCGAAGCGAAAATCCTCACGGCCTCATTCCGTCAGGTGGCACCCGAGAAGGACGTGCTGACGGCGGCCAGCGGCACCCGCTACCAGATGTGGGTTCCGCAGGACATCGGGGACGAACTGGGCAAGCGCATCAAACAGTCCATCGCCGGAGCGCTGGGGGACGGGTTCCTCGTCGAGGTCTATAACAACAACCAGGGTGGGATGGATCCCAGCCAGGATCCCACGGTCATCTTCCGCCTGCTCTCGCTCGGGATCGGCGCGATCATTCTCACCCTGGGTGCCCTGGGCCTGGTCAACATCGCGATCGTCTCGGTGCGCCAGCGGGTGCGCGAGATCGGCGTGCGCCGTTCCTTCGGGGCGAGCACCGGCCGGGTGTTCTTCTCGGTCATGATGGAGAGTGTGGTCGCCACGGTGGTTGCCGGATTTGTCGGGGTGATGATCGCGATCCTGATCATGCGCATCCCCGCCGTTTACGGGATATTCACCGGCGGAGCGGTGGGTACCGGTGCCCCGGCCTTCCCGGTGGGGGCCGCGGTGACCGGCATGGTCGCGGCGACAATCGTGGGGGCGCTGGCCGGCCTCATCCCGGCGATCATCGCGACCCGGGTCAAGGTCATCGACGCCCTGCGGTACTAGCGTTCGTACCGAGCATCGCGATCGCAGAAATCCGCGGGATCACCAGGCAGGAAACGCCGCGTGATTCCGCGGATTTCCGCGTCAATCCCGGAAAAAATCGGTGGGGAGCAGTACCGTAGAGAACATGGCTACCCGTTCCACACCCACCGGACCGCGCAAGAAGTCGACCACCACGTCGGCCACCGCGCGGAGCGGTAGTGCGCGCACCACCGCCGGCGCCTCGGCCAAATCTGGCAAGGGTGCCGCGGCAAAACCCGCGACCGCGACCACCAAGGTCGCGTCCTCGCGCGCGTCCAAGACCGCGCAAACCCCGACCGTGGCATTCCCCACCGAGTCCTCACGCAACCCGATTGCGGTGGCCTGGATGGCGCTCGCCCACGTGGTCGGCGGTGCCTTCCGCGCCTTCGGCAGCGAAAAACTGGAGCCCGAGGAGCGCCGCGACGGCGTGCCGTTCTTGTTTTTCCTGCTCGCGGTGATCGGTGCCGCGGTGGTCTGGTTCGGCGTGAACAACCCGGTGGCCCAGAACCTCAACGCGTGGAGCTTTGGCGGACTGGTGGGCCAGGTGGCCTTCGCGATGCCGGTGATCCTGATCCTGCTGGCGCTGTGGCTGTTCCGCAATCCCAGCTCGGTGCACGATAACGGGCGCATCGGCATCGGTCTGTCCATCGCGCTGATCTCGGTGACCGGGCTCTGCCACACCTTCTCCTCGCTGCCCGATCCCAGCCAGGGCCTGCCCGCCCTGGCGGCGGCCGGTGGCCTGATCGGCTGGATGATCGGCGGTCCGCTGACCTTCCTCCTCACCCCGATCGGCTCGGGCATCGTGCTTTCGCTGGTCCTGGCGCTCAGCCTGCTGATCATCACCAAGACCCCGCCGAACCGCATCGGTGCGCGTCTCAAGGAACTCTACGGCTGGCTGTTTGGTGCCGATGTGCACACCGAGCCGCGCGCGAAGGCCGACGCCTCGACGGCTTCGGCCGCAGCCGCCGGCGACTCGGACATCGAGGACGATCCGATCGCCGATCCCAACATGCTGCCCTGGTGGCGTCGCAACTCCTCCAAGCGTGAGGAGGCACCCGAGACCACGGCCCCGTCCGATTCCGATGCGCTCACCGAGCTGCTGGGTGGCACCACCCGCGGTGGCTTTGACAGCGCGCTGGAGCCCGAGGTTGTGGCTCCGGTCCCCGACAACACCGCCGGCCAGACCGAAGCTATCGCCCACCTCGCCGCCGCCGAGGCCGCCCTGGACGGCTACGCCGCCGCCGGTGCCTCGAGCGGGCTGCGGGAGGACGACGCGACCGACCAGACCGAAATCCTGCCGGACCTCACCTCGGTGGCGCTGCGCGACGGTTCGGACACCGGGGAACTCGCCCGCGGCGGCATCCCCGATGTCCAGAGCGGTCCCTATCAGCTGCCCTCGGCACAGTCCCTCTCGGCGGGCACCCCGCCCAAGGCGCGCTCGGCCGCCAACGACGCGATCGTCGCCGCGATCACCGAGGTGTTCGCCCAGTTCAAGGTGGATGCCAAGGTCACCGGCTTTAGCCGTGGCCCGACGGTGACCCAGTACGAAATCGAGGTGGGTCCCGGCGTCAAGGTTGAGCGGATCACCGCGCTGCAGAACAACATCGCCTATGCGGTGGCCTCCAACGAGGTCCGCATCCTCGCCCCGATTCCCGGTAAGTCGGCGATCGGTGTGGAGATCCCCAACACCGACCGCGAGATCGTCTCCCTCGGCGACGTGCTGCGCTCCCCGGTGAACGTCAAGGCCACCCACCCGATGACCATCGGCGTGGGTAAGGACGTCGGCGGTGGGTTTGTGGTGGCAAACCTCGCCAAGATGCCCCACCTGCTGGTGGCCGGATCCACCGGTTCGGGTAAGTCCTCGTTTGTGAACTCGATGATCACCAGCCTCCTGATGCGCGCGACGCCGCAGGAGGTCCGGATGGTCCTGATCGACCCCAAGCGCGTGGAGCTTGCGCCCTATGCGGGCATCCCGCACCTGATCACCCCGATCATCACCAACGCCAAGAAGGCCGCCGAGGCGCTGCAGTGGGTCGTCAAGGAAATGGACATGCGCTACGACGATCTGGCAAGCTTCGGCTTCCGCCACATCGACGACTTCAACCGTGCGGTCCTGGGCGGCGAGATCGTGCTGCCCGCCGGTTCCGAGCGTGTGCTCAAGCCCTACCCGTATCTTCTGGTCGTGGTGGACGAGCTCGCCGACCTGATGATGGTGGCCCCGCGCGACGTGGAGGACTCGATCGTGCGAATCACCCAGCTGGCACGTGCTTCGGGTATCCACCTGGTGCTGGCCACCCAGCGTCCCTCGGTGGACGTGGTCACCGGTCTGATCAAGGCCAACGTTCCCTCGCGCCTCGCGTTCGCCGTAACCTCGGTGACCGACTCCCGCGTGATCCTCGACCAGCCCGGTGCCGATAAGCTCATCGGCCAGGGTGACGCCCTGTTCATGCCGATGGGTGCCTCCAAGGCGCTGCGCGTCCAGGGTGCCTGGGTCAACGAGGACGAGATCGAAAAGGTTGTGCACCACGTCACCGCCCAGGCGCGTCCCGACTACCGCAAGGACGTCGAGGCCGTGATCGAGAAGAAGGAGGTCGACGCGGATATCGGCGATGACCTCGAGCTGCTGTGCGAGGCCGTCACCCTCGTGGTCGGCACCCAGTTCGGCTCGACCTCGATGCTGCAGCGCAAGCTCCGCGTGGGCTTCGCCAAGGCCGGGCGTCTGATGGACCTGATGGAGTCCCGCGACATCGTGGGACCCTCCGAGGGATCCAAGGCCCGCGATGTCCTGGTGACCGCCGAGCAGCTGCCCGGGACCCTGGCGCTGCTGCGCGGGGAGACTCCGCCGCCCGCCGCCACTGCTGCGCCGGCGGCTCCCGCCGCGCCGTCTGCTCCGGCCAGCGCGGCCCCGGCCGGCCTGCCGCTGCCGGGCCCGGTGGATGACGATGCCCCCAGCCACACCGCCGCGGCACCCGCCGTGGATGACCGCTACGCGGATGACCCGGTCGAGAAGCAGTTCGAGGGGTATCCGGTGGTCAACGCCGATGACGAAGACGGCGAAGACGCCTGGGGACTGACGGGACGAGACTGACATGACCACACCCACACCGGCCACCGTGCCCTCCAACTGGAACGTACCCAACGCGATCACCGTGTTCCGGATCCTGCTGGCCCCCCTCTTTATCTGGTGGGTGCTGGCGGATGACGGTGCCGATGGACCGCTGCGCTGGTGGGCCGCGGGACTGTTTATCTTTGCCATCGCCACCGACGGCATCGACGGGGCCATCGCCCGTCGCACCGGTCAGGTGACCGATCTGGGCAAGCTCCTGGATCCGATCGCCGATAAGGTCCTCACCGGTGGCGCACTGGTAGCCCTTTCGATCATCGGTGAGCTGCCGGTGTGGGTGACCGTGATCGTGCTGGTGCGCGAGATCGGGATCACCGTGCACCGGATGATCGTGGTCAGCGACCACGTGGTTGCCGCCGCCTGGATGGGCAAGCTCAAGACCGTGGCCCAGGCGGTCGCAATCTCGCTGGCCCTGCTGCCCTTCCCGATGCTGCTGGGCGACTGGGTCAACGTGGTAAACATCATCACGATGACCATTGCCGTGCTACTCACCATCGCCAGCGGCATCGACTACGTCATCACCGAGATTCGCGGACGCGCCCGCCGATGACCGGGCACCCCGCGTCTCCGGCGGAGCCGACCGATGCCCGGGCGGCGGAGTCTGGAGACGCTCGGTCTCGGGAAGCCGAGCTAGCCGACGTCGTGGCCTGCGGCTACAGCATCGCCGTGGCCGAGTCGCTGACCGGCGGGCTGGTACTCGCCTCGATCGTCTCGGTTCCCGGAGCCTCGGCGGTATTGCGCGGGGGAGTGGTCGCCTATGACACCGAGCTCAAGCACCGCGTGCTCGGGGTGGACGCGGTGCTGCTGGCCGAATTCGGGCCGGTGGATCCCCGGGTGGCCGAGCAGATGGCCCGCGGGGCTCGGCGAATCGGAACCACCGCGGCGGGCGAGGCGCAGATCGGTGTTTCGACCACGGGGGTCGCCGGACCCACTCCGGATCCGCAGACCGGTACCCCGGTGGGAACCGTCTTTATCGGGATCAGTAGCGTCCGTGGTGATCGCTCGATCGCGGTGCACGCCCGCGGTGATCGCGCGCAGATTCGCGAGTGGAGCGTGCGGGAGGCGATCCGCGCGGTGCTTGAAGAAGCCCGGATTCTCGGGGAACACGCCCATTCCTGAAGATTCGCCGATAACCTGGAATAGACCCCCGGGGGGCTGGGTTATATTCGGTGTCAACAAATGTGCGGCAAGATCTCACCGATTCCGGGGTTTCCCAGGGAACGGTGTAGTAATCTAAATCATCCCTCGGGTTAATCGATCCGGGGTCGCACGGCAGAAAGGGAGGCCCCAATGGTACTCGTACGTCAGGAAATCGGCGACGTTCTTCGTGACTTCCGCCTGCAGAAGGGACGCACTCTGCGTCAGGTTGCGGGCAAGGCCAGCGTGGCTCTCGGCTACCTCAGCGAGGTTGAACGTGGTCAGAAGGAGGCTTCCAGCGAGATTCTCGCCTCGGTAGCCGACGCGCTCGACACCCCCATCTCAGTCATCATGCGCGAGGTTGGTGATCGCCTGGCGATCATCGAGGGCCTCGCGCCGATCCCGGACACCATTCCGGAGAGCTTCACGGCCGACATCGAAGCCGAACTCGCGATTCGCTAGTCCCGCCGGCACAACACCCCGCACGAATTCGTGCGGGGTGTTTGCGTTGACGGGCATCGTCTCCTCGGTGTGGGCCGAGGGTGTGCTGAATGAGTGCCGAGGCGTGTGGGGGCAGGGTCGGGGGAGTTGGGTAGGCTAAACGGGTGAAAAATAGCGAACTGCGCCATGCGATTGCCGCCGAGTTTGGTGCCGGATACGGCGGCGTGCTGATGCGCGACCTGGCGCTGCGAGACCTCGATGGCCGTACCGGAGACGCGGCACTGTCGGCCGGGGTTCCCGCACGCGATGTGTGGCTGGCGCTGTGCCGAGAGAACGAGGTGCCGCGCGAGCGCTGGGACGGCGTGCGCCTGCCCGCTCCGCGGGACTAGGTAAACGATCCGAAAACTCATTCGACACGCCGCGGGCAATATCTCGAACATTCGTTCGGATCGGCGTATGCTCCTACACAGGACGAAATCTTCGGATTGTTATCCACAATAGGACCGCAGCTCGACCCGGTGTCGGAGGGTGATCCTAGAGTCGAAGCAACCGGAGCAGATCGCTCCAGCCTTGTTCACCGAGGGCGTGCCGGTGGTGCTGAAGTCAGCACCACGCGGGCACACGGCATCCAGATGTCGCCTCGGGACAGTATGTAGGCGCATCACCCACGAACGTAGCGCGCAGCCGCTACCGAGACGAAAGAGAGACGGCCATGGCTTCACCCACGGATCGCGAAAAAGCACTCGAAACCGCCCTTGCCCAGATTGACCGCCAGTTCGGTAAGGGCTCGGTTATGCGCCTCGGCAGCGATGAGCGCGCCCCCGTAGAAATCATCCCCACCGGCTCGATCGCCCTGGACGTTGCGCTCGGCGTGGGAGGTCTGCCCCGCGGCCGCATCATCGAGATCTACGGCCCGGAATCCTCGGGTAAGACAACGCTGACCCTGCACGCCATCGCCAACGCCCAGCGCCAGGGCGGCATCGCCGCCTTCATCGATGCCGAGCACGCCCTCGACCCCGAGTACGCCAAGAAGCTGGGTGTCGACATCGACGCGCTGCTGGTTTCTCAGCCCGACACCGGTGAGCAGGCGCTGGAAATCGCCGACATGCTGATCCGCTCGGGCTCGATCGACCTGGTAGTCATCGACTCCGTGGCCGCCCTGGTGCCTCGCGCCGAGATCGAGGGTGAGATGGGAGACTCGCACGTGGGTCTGCAGGCCCGACTGATGTCGCAGGCGCTGCGCAAGATCACCGGTGGCCTCAACCAGACCAAGACCACCGCGATTTTCATCAACCAGCTGCGTGAGAAGATCGGTGTGTTCTTCGGTAGCCCGGAGACCACCTCCGGTGGTAAGGCGCTGAAGTTCTACGCCTCGGTTCGCCTCGACATCCGTCGCATCGAGACCCTCAAGGACGGTTCGGACGCCGTGGGTAACCGTACCCGCGTCAAGGTGGTCAAGAACAAGATGGCTCCGCCCTTCAAGCAGGCCGAGTTCGACATCCTCTACGGTGTGGGTATTTCCCGCGAGGGCAGCCTGATCGACTTCGGTGTCGAGCACGGTCTGGTCAAGAAGTCCGGTTCCTGGTACACCTACGACGGAGACCAGCTGGGCCAGGGTAAGGAAAACGCCCGTAACTTCCTGATCAACAACCCCGATATCGCCGCCGACATCGAGAACAAGCTGCTGGCAAAGCTCGGCATCGGCGCGGCCGGTGCTCAGGCCAAGGCCGATGCTGCCGCCGCCGAGGCCGCGGCCGAAGCCAAGGCCACCGCCGCCAAGAACGCGCCCGCCGCCCCGGCGAGCGAGGCACCGGCGGTAGCGCTCAAGCGCGGCGCCTAGTCCCATGGTCCGCTTCATCGATGAGGGGCCTTCCTCGGAAGGCTCCGAAACCGAGAACGGTGGGCCCTCACGTTTCGGCGGGGCCGCCGGCGTATCCTCCCTCGGGTCTTGGCCCTCCTCGCGTTCGCGCGGGGAGGCCTCGGCCGAGGAGCGGGACGCCGCGGCCCCGTCGGCGTTTGCCCCCACCTTCGCGCCCGCCTGGGGCGTGACACCAACACCCCCAGAGTCGACCCAGGGTTTCGCGGCGGCGTCGGATTCGCGAGAGTCTCCGGGCTCCTCGGTGCCCGCGGAACATTCGGATTCGGAACATTCGGATTCGGAACCTTCGGATTCGGAACCTTCGGATTTGGTGTCCTCAAAATCGGTGCCGTCGGACTTGGCGCCCTCGCATTCGGTGCCTTTGCACTCGGCACCTTCGGATTCGACGTCTGCTGAGCCCGCGGCATCAGCCTCGGCTCACCCGACCTTCGCCCCGGCCTGGGGTGCACCGAACCGCGTCACCCCATTGCCTGAAGCGGCGGTGACTGACGAGGCAGTGATTGGCGAGGCGGAGACTGGCGAGGCCGAGACTAGCGAGGCGGAGACCGAGGAGCCGCTGGCCCCGGTGATTTCACTGGGGAGGCGGCGGTCGGCACCGATACGCTCGGGTGCTCGCGAAGCGGATTCGGCCGCGGCCGAAAACGCGACCTCTTCGTCTGTCATCGCGGCATCGGTAGCGGCGGACACGGATGAGACCGGGAAACCTGCGGTACGCGCAATCGTCTCCGATCTCGCGACCCGGGCGCGCAAGACCATCGCCGCCGATTCGGCAGATCCGGCCGCATCGGCCGTCGTGCCCGCGCATACGGCGGCCTTCGAGGAGTATCCCGACAGCGAGATTCCCAGCTTCTCCACCCGTTTCGGTCTGGACGACAACACGGACGAGGAAGACTTCGAGGATGACGGCGAGTCCGAGGAAGTGGAGGAGGAGTTTGTTCCGCCCACCTTCGAGGAGGCCGTGGAACTTCTTGTGCGTCGGCTTGCCCGCTCGGCGCTGAGCCGGGCCGAGGTGATTTCCGAGGTCGAGCGGCTGGGCTTGGAAAACGACGGTGCCGAAGCCGTGGCCGAACGTCTGGACGAACTTGGCTATCTGGATGATGCGGTGCTGGCCGAACAGCTCAAGCACTCCCTCTACGATCGAAAGGGTAAGTCCCGCCAGGTGGTGGCCCGGGAAATGGCGCAGCGGAAGATCCCAAACGAGGTCATTCAGGACGCCCTGGCCGAGGTTGCCGATGACGACGAGCTTTCCGCCGCCACCGCGCTGGCCAAGAAGCGGGTCGGGCAGATGAGCTCGATCGATGATGCCGCCGCCGAACGTCGCCTCACCGGCTTCCTCGCCCGTCGGGGATACCCCGGATCAATCGTGCGCGAAGCCGTGCGGGCGGCACTGGCAACCCGTGGGTCCCGCGGACGCGTGACCTTCCGGTAGGGAGGCTTTCGGGGAAGGTTGGGCGTTGACCAGCCTTCCTCCACAGGCCAGAGTTGTCCACCGGGTGGGTCGTGCGACCACACGGGCGGCCCGGGTTTCGTAGAATGGACACATGAGCACTTCCGTGAGTTCCTCGCCCGTCAGCACCCCCACCATCATCACGCCCTCCGAGGCGGCGGTTGGTACCGGTGGTCGTCGGCGTACCTATGAGGTGCGTACCTACGGATGCCAGATGAACGTGCACGATTCCGAGCGCCTGAGTGGGTCGCTGGAGGCCGCCGGCTACGTTCTCGCCGCCGGCGAGGAACCCGATGTGGTGGTCATCAACACCTGCGCGGTTCGGGAAAATGCCGACAATAAGCTCTACGGCAACCTGGGTCACCTGGCGTCGGTCAAGAAGCGTCACGAGGGCATGCAGATTGCCGTGGGAGGTTGCCTCGCGCAGAAGGACAAAAACGTCATCCTGGAAAAGGCTCCGTGGGTAGACGTGGTGTTCGGAACCCACAACATGGGGGCGCTGCCGAACCTGTTGGAGCGTGCGCGTCACAACGACGAGGCGCAGCTGGAAATCCTCGAATCGCTGGAAACCTTCCCCTCCACGCTGCCCACCAAGCGTGACTCCAGCTATAGCGGCTGGGTCTCGATCTCGGTGGGATGCAACAACACCTGCACGTTCTGCATCGTGCCCGCGCTGCGTGGCAAGGAGAAGGATCGTCGCCCGGGCGAAATTCTTGCCGAAATCCAGGCGCTGGTTGACGATGGGGCCATCGAGGTCACCCTGCTGGGGCAGAACGTCAACAGCTACGGCGTTGAGTTTGGTGACCGCTTCGCCTTCAGCAAACTGCTGCGCGCGGCGGGCCAGATCGAGGGGCTTGAGCGCATTCGCTTCACCAGCCCGCACCCGGCAGCCTTCACCCAGGACGTGATCGATGCGATGGCCGAAACTCCCAGCGTGATGCCGCAGCTGCACATGCCGTTGCAGTCCGGCTCGGACACCGTCCTCAAGGCCATGCGTCGGTCCTACCGCAGCAAGAAGTTCCTGGGGATCCTCGACCAGGTGCGCGAGAAGATTCCGCACGCGGCCATCTCCACCGACATCATCGTGGGATTCCCCGGCGAGACCGAGGAGGACTTCCAGGAGACCCTGCGTGTGGTGGAAGCCTCCCGCTTTGCCACCGCGTTCACCTTCCAGTACTCGGTGCGTCCGGGCACCCCCGCCGGGGAAATGGAGAACCAGATCCCCAAGGCCATCGTGCAGGACCGCTACGAGCGTCTGGCCGCGCTTCAGGACCGGATCTCGCTCGAGGAAAACCAGGCTGTGGTGGGCCGCGAGGTGCGTATCCTGGTCGCGACCGGTGAGGGCAAGAAGGATGCCGCAACCCGACGGATGTCCGGCCGCGCCGAAGACTCGCGCCTGGTGCACTTCTCGGTGCCCGAAGGCTCGGAGATTCCCCGCCCGGGTGATGTGGTGACCGCGGTGGTCTCCGAGGCTGCGCCATTCCACCTGATCGCCGACGCCCCCGAGGGCACCCTGCTGAACATTCGTCGCACCCGCGCGGGTGATGCGTGGGATCGCGATCAGGCCGAGTCTTGCGGGGTTCCCAGCGATCCCGGGGCCGGGTCCTCCTCGCCCGCCGGCGGGCCGGTAAACCTCGGGTTCCCGAGTCTGCGTGTGGGGCCGCCGGTCGCGGCCTCGACCAGCAGCACCGTGCCGATCTACAACACCAACGACGACCTGCGATAGGCGTGAGTATCTCGGAATATTCACGGAATCAGTCGGCCCCGGAATCGGAGGCGAGCCCGAGCACGAATCCGGCTTCGGACCTGAGCGAGGTTACGAATACCAGCGCGAGCGAGCGGGAGCCGGGGCAGACCTCGTCCGGACCGCTGCTCCAGGACCTCGGGAATCCGCGACTGATAGCCGTGGTCGGGGCCACCGGCACCGGGAAGAGTGACCTGTCTCTCGAGCTGGCGCGGAGGCTTGCCGGCTACGGGCAGCGGGCCGAGATTATCAACGTGGATGCGATGCAGTTCTATCGCGGCATGGATATCGGTACGGCCAAGCTCAGTGTCGCCGAGCGCTCGGAGTTTCCGCACCACCTGTTTGACATTCTGGATCCGCATGAGGACGCGGCCGTCGCCCACTATCAGCCCGAGGCCCGCGGCATCATTCGTGATGTCCTCGACCGGGGTGCCTGGCCGATCCTGGTGGGCGGATCCGGCCTGTACGTGTCCAGCGTGCTGTTCGACTTTGAATTCCCCGGCCAGGACCCAGAGATTCGCGCCCGATTAGAGGCCGAGCTGAGCGCCCAGGGGCCCGGCATGCTGTTTCGCCGGCTGCGGGGTCTCAGCCCCGAGGCGGCCGAGAGGATCGGTCCGCACAACGGACGCCGCATCGTGCGAGCACTCGAGGTGGCCGAAATCACCGGGGAACCCATCGCCGGAACCCTGCCGGACGAGCCCGTGTGGTGGACCCCCACCCTGCTCATTTCGCTCACCGCGCCGCGTGAGGACCTCGTCGCCCGCCTGGATGCGCGGGTGACCCGGATGTGGGAGGCCGGGCTGATTGCCGAGGCCGCCGGTCTGCTTGAGGCGGGCATCGATGCCGGGGTAACCGCGAGACGGGCGATCGGGTACGGCCAGGCCGCCGCGCAGATCCGCGGGGAGATGACCGAGACCGAGGCGATTGAGGACACGCGCCGGCTCACCCGCCGCTATGCGCGTCGTCAGGTGAGCTGGTTCAAGCGCTATCGGGGTGCCCACGTGTTTGACACGGTCGCCGAGACGCTGCCCGAGATCGCCGAACACATCCTGCCCTCCGCCGAGCTCTGACGCCCCACCTCGAACTCTGACGCCTGGCTTCGAACTCTGACGCCTGGCTTCGAGCCCTCACGCCTCGCCTCTGCCCCTGGCGCAGCTGACCTAAGGTCGCGCCGGTCCGCGCGGAAACGGTACACGCCGCACCGGTTTCCCGCTGCGGCGTGTGCCGTTATCGACGGCGACTACGAGCGGGTCGCGCCCACCGCCTCGCGCTTCTTCGCCCCGCGACGACGCAGCGCCTGGAACAGGGTGAAGCCGATCGCGATGGCCATCAGCGAGTACAGGGTAATCGTTATCGGGGAACCCACCAGGATGCCCAGGTCGCCCTCGGAGACCGCGAGCGAGCGCCGCAGCTCGGTCTCGGCCAGCGGACCGAGGATCGCGGCGATCAGCACCGGGGCCAGCGGGATCGAGAAGCGGCGCATCAGGAAACCGAGCAGTCCGATGCCCAACACCAGCCACAGGTCCATCTCGGCCGAGGCGATCGCATACACACCGAGCATCGCAAACAGGGTGATCCCCGCATAGAGGTAGTGCTTGGGCACCAGCAGCAGCTTGGCCCAGACGGCGGCGAAGGGCAGGTTGATGATC
This sequence comes from Mycetocola sp. JXN-3, assembly GCF_014522285.1. Classification (GTDB taxonomy): domain Bacteria; phylum Actinomycetota; class Actinomycetes; order Actinomycetales; family Microbacteriaceae; genus Mycetocola; species Mycetocola saprophilus. Next base: position 2,363,670 of record NZ_CP041635.1, on the reverse strand, counting down.
AGCAGGATGATCAGCCCCACAAACAGACTCGCTAGCAGGGGCCACACCAGATCGGCGCTGCGCTCAAACAGCAGCGGCCCGGGCTGCATGCCGTACTGCTGGAAGGCCGCGATCATCATCGCCGCGGTGGCCGAGGTGGGCAGTCCCAGCGCGAGCAGCGCCCCCATTGCGGTTCCGGCGGTCGCGTTGCCCGCGGCCTCGGGCGCCGCCACACCCTGAATCGCGCCGCGCCCACCAAAGTCGGGATCCTTGCGGCGCTGAGCGAGCTTCTTCTCGGTACCGTAGGCGAGGAAGGTCGGGACCTCCGAGCCGCCCACCGGGATCACACCGAACGGCACACCAAAGCTGGTACCACGCAGGAACGCGGGGAACGCCTTGCGGAACTCCGCCCAGTTCAGAAACGGCGATCCGCCGGCCGAAACCCGGGTGACCGCGCCGTCGCGGTGAATCCGAGACGCCACATGCAGCACCTCGCCGAGTGCCAGTAGGCCCACGGTGATCACGATGATCGAGATGCCGTCAAAGAGCTGCGGGAGTCCCAGGGTGAATCGGGCAGCGCCACTGGGACCGTCGATTCCGACCATGGCCAGAGCCAAACCGATTGCGAGGGCGAGCAGTCCGCGCAGCACCGATTCGGCCACAACCGAGGAGATCGCCACGAAGGCGAAGGCGGCGAGCGCGAAGTATTCGGCCGGGCCAAACAGGGTCGCCAGCTTCACCAGGTAGGGCGCGAAGAATACCACCAGCGTGGTCGCGATCATCCCGCCCAGGAACGCACCCATTGCCGAGGTTCCCAGGGCCTTGGCGGCGCGGCCGTCCTTGGCCATCCGGTGCCCCTCAAACGTGGTGGCGATGGCCGAGGAGTTGCCGGGGGTGTTGAGCAGGATGCCGGCGGTGGAGTCCCCAAACAGTCCACCAAAGTAGATGCTGGCAAACATGATGAAGGCGCCGGTGGGATCCAGGCTGAAGGTCACCGGGAGCAGCAGGGCCACCGCCATTGCCGAGCCGAGGCCCGGGAGCACACCCACGGCGGTACCGAGAACCGCACCGATCAGCAGCCAGAGCAGGTTGATCGGGGTCAGAGCGACGCTGAATCCCTCAAGCAGGTGGGTTAGCTGATCCATGTCCGGACCTCCAAATACATCGCGTCAACAAGCGGGGAAAGGGTGCCTAGCCGAGCCATGAGAACACCCCCGAGAGGATGCCCGAGGGCAGGGTGAGGCCCAGGCCCGCGGAGAACGCGAGTTGAATGGCCGAGGACATCAGGATCGCGATCGCGATATCAAACACCGGTCGCTTGCTGCCCAGGGCCCGGGCGATGACCCAGAACAGCACGGCCCCGGCGAGAATCCACCCCAGCGGAACCAGCAGCAGCACAAACCCGACCAGACCGGCCAGCACAAATCCGAAGGTTTTCCAGTCGGTTCCGGTGCGCGGAACATCGTCCCCGGTGGCCGAGGCGACCACCCGGATTTCCGAGGTGGTGTCGATGTCACCGAGCTCGCCCAGCAGGTCCGGGTCCATGCCCAGATCATCGCTTCCCCCGGCACCCACCTCGGCCTCGGGATTGCGAATGACCTGGATGGCCAGCAGCACCCCGAGGATGCCCAGTCCGGCGCTCACGATGGTGGGGAAGAACTGTGGGCCCGGCACGCCGGATCCCGGTGGAACCTCCATGGTTGCGGTGCCGATGCCGAGGAATACCCCGAGGCCCAGCACCAGGGCGGCGACCACGAGTTCGCCGCGCCCGTGCCACCAGGAGGCATCGGCCGGACGGGTCGGGGTGACGGATGTGGCGGTCATAGTCCCAGCTCCCTAATCAGATCGGACACCCGAACGGTTTCCTCCTCCAGGAAGGCGTCAAACTCGGCTCCCACCTGGAAGGAATCGGTCCAGTTGTTGCGGCGCAGGGTGTCCTGCCACTCGTCGGTGGCGTGTAGTTCGGTGATGATCGCGACCATCTCGTCCCGGGCTTCATCGGAGATGCCCGGCGGGGCCACGTAGCCGCGCCAGTTGGACATTTCCACGTCGATCCCGGATTCGATGAACGTCGGAACGGGCACCCCGTCCAGACGCTCGGGGGAGGAGATGGCCAGGGCACGCAGGGTGCCGGCCTCGATCTGGTCGCGGAACTCGTTATAGCCGGAGATCCCCGCCGCCGCGGTGTTGGAGAGCATCGAGGCGAGTACCTCGCCGCCGCCCGAGTAGGCCACGTAGTTGATGTCCCCCGGGTTGATGCCCACGGTACGCCCGAGCAGGCCGCTCAGCAGGTGATCGATGCTGCCGAGCGAACCCCCGGCGATCGAGTGCGCGCCGGGAGCCTGCTTCCAGGCCTCGGCGAACTCCTCCATCGTGGTGTACGGGGAGGCCGCGGGGACCACGAGCACGCTGTAGTCGTCGGCGAGGCGCGCGATCGGGGTGGTGTCGGCCAGCGATTCGGGGGTCTTGGAGAGCGCGCTGGCCCCGATCATCACCGCTCCGGTGACCATCAGGATGTCGTCGCGTCCGTCCATCTGGACCAGCTTGCTCAGCCCGATCGTCCCGCCCGCCCCGGGCACGTTGATGACCTGGGCGTTGTTGACGATGCCGGCCATGCGCAGGCCCTGCTGGCCCTCGCGGCCGAAACCGTCCCACCCTCCGCCGGGGGAGGCTGGGGCCATAATGGTGAGTTTGCTGCGTGCCGAGGCGGTGGACCCCGAGGCGCTGGCATCCATCGCCGCCGCCGTGAACACACCGATCGTGAGGACTCCCACCACGACCGAAAGAATCGTTTTCTTCATGATTGTTCCTTCCGCTTCCGCCACAACGCTGTGACGCAAGTTTGGTGTTCCCACGCTAGGCACCCGGGAGGGCCCGGTCTATTTGTGTGTTTTGTGGTCTTAAATGACCGCGCCGGGTGCCGGAGCGGATGCCCGCGCGCTGGTAGCCTGGCGGTGGCCCACGGGCCGTGAGGGAGGACGATGGTGTCTGGGCACAGGACGGATGGGCGCGCCGAGCGCTCCCCGAGTGCGCCGCGCCGCCTCACGCTGCTGTTGGTTCAGGTGGGGATCGTATTTGTGTGCCTGGGAATCACGGTGATCGTGGCGCTGATGGTGCAGGAGCGTCAGATTCGCGCGGCCACCGAGGAGCGGGTGATCCAGGTCGCCGAGTCCCTATCCAGCCTGCCCGCCGTGCGCGCGGGAATCCTGGCCCCCTGGCCCACCGGGGAGCTTCAGCCCGTCTCCGATCTAGTGGCCGAGGCCGCGGGGATGGACTACGTGGTGATCACGGACACCGCGGGCATCCGGCTCACCCATCCCAACGCCGCCCTGGTGGGGGAGCGGGTCTCCACCGATCACCGTCGCGTCCTGGCCGGGGAACACTTTGTCGGGGTCGAGGCGGGCACCCTGGGACCCACCCTGCGCGCCAAGATGCCGGTCTACGACACCTCGGGGACGGTGATCGGCACCGCCTCGGTGGGCATCCTGGAGAGCGCAATCGCCGAGGATATGCGTGACGGGGTCGCCGGCCTGCTGCCCTGGGCGCTGGGATCCCTCGCAGTGGGGATCGGGGCGGCCGCCCTGGTCACGATGCTGCTGGGACGGCGCCTGGACCGGCTCGCCCGCGACGCCCGCGACCTGGTGGTTCAGCGCCGGGTGGGCGCGGCCCTGGGGGAGCAGTCCCATGAGTTCACCAACCGCCTGCACGTGCTCTATGGTCTGCTCGAGGATCGGGAAAACGACGAGGCGCTCGACTATATTCGTACCCTGGTTCCCGTCGACGCCGAGGTGGTTTCAGGCGCGGATTCGGTGGGGGGAGGCGAGGCGGCATCCGCCGCACCGCGCACCACTCCCACCCCGGTGTCCCGCAGCGGCCTGCGCACCCTGATCGAGCGGCAGCGGGCGATCCTGGTAGCCCAGGGCGGACACCTCGAATTCGAGGATCCCGAGCCGGGCGGCCTGGACACCGAGGAGTTTGAGGTGATCGCCAACCTACTCTCGAATGCGGTGGATGCCGCCGGACCGGGTGGCCGGGTCGATCTTCGCCTGACCCGGGGTCCCGCGGGCCTGTCCATCCGGGTGTGCGACAGCGGGAGCGGGATTGCCCGCGCCGACCACGAGCGCATCTTCGAGCGCGGCTTTAGCACCAAATCGCCTGGGGAAGGCGACCTGCCCCGCGGCTTCGGTCTCGCGCTGGTGGCCCGCATCATCGAGACCCGCGCCGGCCGGATCACCGTGGGAACCCCCACTGACGGATCGGCGGGTACCCGGATGGACGCCCTCGTGCCGCCGCTGCGTCCCGGCGACGGCGCCGTCAGTGCGCAGCACCCGCCCACACCCGTCCACCCCGATCCAGAGGAGACCGCGCGATGATCCGCACCCTGATCGTGGACGATGACCCGGCCGTCTGCCGCATGCACATCCGCGCGCTGGAGCGTCTTCCGGGCTTTGTGGTCGCCGACACCGCGGCCACCGGGGCCGCCGCGCTGGACCGGCTTCTGGATGGCGATATCGATCTGGTGCTGCTGGATATCCACCTGCCCGATTTCAGCGGGGTCGAGGTGTTGCACCGCCTGCGTCGGCTCAGCGATGACGCGGTGGACGTGATCGTGGTGAGCTCGGCCAACGACGGCATCACGGTGTCTCAGGCGGCCTCGGCTCGGATCGCCGACTACCTGGTTAAGCCCTTCTCCCGCGCCCTGTTTGAGCAGAAGCTTGGCGCGTATCGCGACGGGCGCGCGGCGACCCGTCCGCGGGTCGACCCGGCACCGCTCGGACAGGAGGACGTGAACGCGCTGATCGAGGCCGGCCGGGGTGGCGATCGCCGTCTACCCAAGGGTCTCTCGGAATCCACCGCGCAGCTGGTGGAAAACGCCGTGTCCCCCGAGCACGCCTCCTCGGCGATCGAGGTTGCCGCCGCCTGCGGACTCTCCCGGATTACCGCCCGGCGCTATCTCGACCACCTGGTGCGCACGGGGGTGCTGCGCAGCGAGCACCGCTACGGCCAGCGTGGACGCCCGGAGATCCTCTATCGCCGCCGCTGAGCGGGTTTTCCGATGCGGGCCGCGACGCCTAAACTGGGGCAATGGCGAACACACTCGATTTCCACAAGGGCCACGGCACCGGCAACGACTTTGTCCTGATCACCGATCCCGATGCCCGGCACGAGCTGACCCCGGCCACCATCGCCGCGCTGTGTGATCGTCGCTTCGGGATCGGTGCCGACGGCCTGATCCGCGCCGCCCGCTCCGCCTCGCTCGAATACGGGGCCGAGAGCCTGGCCGAGGACTCCGGCGCCGAGTGGTTCATGGACTATTACAACGCCGATGGTTCTGTGGCCGAAATGTGTGGCAACGGAATCCGCGTGTTTGTGCGCTACCTGATCGACACCGGCCTGATCACCCTTGAGCGCGGCGAAACCATCGCGATCGGGACCCGCGCGGGTGTCCGCGACGTCCAGGTGACCGCCGGCGGATTCGCCGTGGACCTGGGACGCTGGCGCCTGGAGGAGGACGGTCCGCTGGTGCACACCCGCGGGGTCGAGGTCGCCCGGCCGGGTGTGGGCATCAACGTGGGGAACCCACACGTGGTGGTTGCGCTCGCCGATGACTCCGAGCTCGACCAGGCCGACCTCACCGTCGCCCCGACCCTGGACCCGGCCCCCGAGGCCGGTGCCAATGTGGAACTCGTGGTCCCCGCCGCCCAGCTGGTGCGTGACGGCGTGGGCCAGATCCGCATGCGTGTGCACGAGCGCGGCTCGGGAGAGACGCTCTCCTGCGGCACCGGGATCGCCGCCGCCGCCCTGGCCACCCGCTTCTGGGCTGGCCCCACCGCCCCCAACCAGTGGCGAGTTACCGTGCCCGGCGGCGTGTGCGCCGTGCGCATGTTCCCCACCGAGGACGGCGAGCACGTGTCCCTCTCGGGTCCCGCGGAACTGGTCTACACCGGCACCGTGGACCTGGACGCGCTGCACCGGGTCTAGGCACCATACTCAAAAGGCCCCGGTGGAATTGACATCCACCGGGGCCTTTCTCGTGTGTGATCGCTATACGAAGTCGGGCAGATCCTCATCATCGGGGGCGGAGTGATCCACCAGGATCACCCGGAAACCCTTGGCCGTGGTGTGACGGCTCACGGTGAACTCACTGCCCAGGGTCTCGGCGATCCAGCGCTGCAGCGAGTCGCCACCGAGGTTCTTCTGCACCACGAGCCAGGCCTCGCCCTGCTCGACCAGGCGGGGCAGCCAGTGCTCCAGCATGCCATGCAGGACGTCCTTGCCCACGCGGATCGGCGGGTTGGACCAGATGGCCTCGAACCGGATGTCCGCGGGGACCTCGTCGGGGTGCACGGCGCGAATGTTGGTGATGCCCAGGTCGGCGGCGTTCTTGCGTACCAGGTCGAGTGCACGATCGTTCACGTCCACGGCCCAGACGGTGGCCTCGGGGCTCAGCAGCGCGAGCTCGAGGGAGATCGGGCCCCAGCCGGCGCCGAGGTCGAGCAGGTTGCCGTGGGTCGGCGGCTCGGGTACCTCCTCCAGCAGAATGCGGGTGCCCTCGTCGAGGTGGGCGGGGGAGAAGACCTTATTCGCGGTGGTCAGCGTGCGCTCGACGCCGGCAATGCGCGCGGTGATGGTTCGATAGACCGCATCACCCGCGGGTGTTGCATCAAAATAGTGTTCACTCGACATATTTAGACCGTATCGGATGGATACGAACTAGGGTTAACTCGATGACAAAAGACACCCCGAACACCATCACCCCCGCAGACGACCGCGATGCCGCGGTGCAGAGCGCCACGGGCACCGCCCAGGCCGCCGAGCGGGGTACCCACAATTCGACACAGACCGGCGATTCCGCCACCCATTCCCCCGCCGCGTCCGGGTACGACGCATCCCATTCCACCGGTGCCTCTTCCACGGGCACTTCCTCTGCCGATTCCACCGGTGCTGACCATCACAGTGCTGACGATCACGGTGCGGACTCCGAGGACGCCGTCGAGCGTGTCCTGCGTGGTGCCGCCTCCCGTGCCGGCGCGGTCAACGTGTTTGCCACCGGCCGTGCCGCCGCCCTGCAGGACCACGACACCGAGGGATCGGCGGGCGATGGCGATCAGGCCGACCGTGCCGACCGCGCGGCCCTGCGCCGCGTCGCCGGGCTCTCCACCGAGCTTGAGGACGTCACCGAGGTTGAGTATCGCCAGCTTCGCCTGGAAAACGTCGTCCTGATCGGCGTGTATCCGCAGGGCAAGCAGGACGACGCCGAAAACTCGCTGCGGGAGCTGGCCGCGCTCGCCGAAACCGCGGGTGCCGCGGTTCTCGACGGTCTGCTGCAGCGCCGCGCCAATCCCGACGCCAGCACCTATCTCGGGAGCGGAAAGGCCGCCGAGCTTGCGGGGATCGTCAAGGCACTCGGTGCCGACACGGTCATCGCCGACACCGAACTCTCGCCCAGCCAGCGCCGCGCGCTCGAAGACGTGGTGAAGGTTAAGGTGATCGACCGCACGGCCGTGATCCTCGACATCTTCAGCCAGCACGCCAAGAGCCGCGAGGGTAAGGCCCAGGTGGAGCTGGCCCAGCTCGAATACCTGCTGCCCCGTCTGCGTGGGTGGGGTGACTCGATGTCCCGCCAGGCCGGTGGTCAGGTGGGTGGAGCCGGAATGGGTTCGCGTGGTCCCGGTGAGACCAAGCTCGAACTGGACCGCCGACACATCCACATTCGGATGTCGAAGCTGCGCCGTCAGATCAAGGGCTTCCTGCCCGCCCGAGAGGCCAAGCGCGCCAACCGTCAGCGCTTCGAGGTACCCTCGGTCGCGATTGCCGGGTACACCAACGCCGGCAAGTCCAGTCTGCTGAACCGGATCACCCGGGCCGGCGTGCTGGTCGAGAACGCGCTGTTTGCGACCCTGGACGCGACGGTGCGCAAGAGCAAGACCGAGGATGGTCGGGTCTACACCCTCACCGATACCGTCGGTTTTGTCCGTAACCTTCCACACCAGCTGGTCGAGGCATTCCGCTCGACCCTGGAGGAGGTGGGCGACTCCGATGTGATCGTGCACGTGGTGGACGGATCGCACCCCGATCCCTCGGCCCAGCTCAAGACCGTGCGCGACGTGATCACCGATGTCGGTGCCCGGGACATCCCGGAAATCGTGGTGTTCAATAAGTCTGACCTGGTGTCCGAGGAGGACCGCCTGGTCCTGCTGGGACTCGAACCGCACGCGATCTTCGCTTCGGCGCGCACCGGTGAGGGTATCGAGGAAATCCTGGCGAAGATCGCCGAGCTGCTGCCCAGCCCGTCGGTTGAGCTGAACCTCCTGGTGCCCTACGACCGCGGCGACGTGATCTCGCTGCTGCACCGTCGTGGCCGCGTGGTGACCCTCGACTATGAGGAGGAGGGCACTCGCGTCCACGCGTTTGCCTCACCCGAGGTGGCTGCGGGACTCGACGAGTTCGCGCGGTAGTGCCGATCAGTGAGGGTTTGGCGGCTGGTAGTTGGTGACAGGGACCTGGTGACCCGTATCTGGTGACCCGTGGCTCGCGCCGACCGCCACGCGAGTAGTACCCGCTACGAGCCAACGCCGAAGGGGCGAGCCCAGATGGACTCGCCCCTTCGGCGTTGCTGAACGACATACCCTCGGTGTTGTCGGCTAGAACAGCCGGGCCGCGCTGGCCGCCTCGTCCTCCTCGAGTTCCAGGAGGAAGGCCTTGCGGGCGGTGCCGCCCGCGTAACCGGTCAGTGATCCGTCAGCCCCGACCACGCGATGACACGGCACGATGATGCTCAGCGGATTGCGGCCCACCGCTCCGCCCACGGCCTGCGCGCCGCCGGGCTGGCCGAGCTCGGCGGCGATATCGCCGTAGCGGATGGTTTGTCCACGCGGAATCCGCCGAATCTCGGCCCAGACGCGCTGGGCAAAATCCTCACCCTCGGGGGCGAGGGGGAGATCGAAGGTTTCGCGATCACCGGCAAAGTACTCCGCCAGTTGATCGCGGGTGCGCGCGAGCACCGCACTGTCCGCGATGTCCACACGGTCGCCCAGAGCGTCATCGGAGGGACGGCGAGCGTGCTGGGCGAAGTACACGGCGATCAGCGTCTCGCCGCGAGCGACCAGGGTCAGCTCATCCACCGGTGAGGGAATGACCGCGTGAATCAGGCGGGATGCGTTCGAATCCTCGGTGGTGTGCATGCTGTACCTCGTTTCGGGCTGCGAGATCCGGGATGCGGGCTGCTCGACTCGGGATGTCGGAACGGGGCCCGGGAAATCGAATCGATCGAGCCCGCGGCGGGGAACTAGACCGCGCGCAGGACCGCGACGATCTTGCCGAGCACCTCGGCGTGATCACCCAGGATCGGCTCGAAGTTCGAGTTGCGGGGGAGTAGCCAGGTGTGGCCGTCGCGCTGACGGAACACCTTCACGGTGGCCTCATTGTCCAGCATTGCGGCCACGATGTCCCCATTTTCCGCGTCGTGCTGCTGACGCACCACAACCCAGTCCCCGTCGCAGATGGCCGCGTCGATCATCGAGTCGCCGGACACCTTGAGCATAAACAGATCGCCCTTGCCCACGAGCTGGCGCGGCAGCGGGAAGACCTCTTCCACCTGCTGCTCGGCGGTGATCGGGGAGCCCGCGGCGATCCGACCCACCAGCGGTACCATGGCGGCGTCGCCCACCGGCGGAGTGACCGATTCGAAACTGGCCGAGGACACGGTGGTGCCGGGCAGATCGATCAGGATCTCCAGGGCGCGGGGACGATTGGGGTCGCGGCGCAGGTATCCGCTGAGTTCCAGCTGATTAAGCTGGTGGGTCACGCTGGACAGCGAGGCGAGGCCCACGGCGTCGCCGATCTCGCGCATGCTCGGCGGGTATCCGCGGTCGGCCACCGATCGGGAGATGTATTCGAGAATCGAACGCTGCTTCTCGCTCAGGCTCTTGCGTCGCCGAGTGCCGGTTTTGGGCGCGTCGGTGGCGTCTACGTTCGGCTTCTTGGTGACCATGGTTTCCCGTCCTGACGGCCCTTTTGAGCCAGTGTCGGTGGTTATTGGTTGAGTAATCCCAACACTCGAAACTGTATCCAGCACGGGCTGGGAAAACAAACATTTCTTCGAGTGTGTCGGGAAAAAATCTCAAAAAGATTCGAATACCGGCTTGTAAATTCGATTATTCGAAGTTATATTCGAAACAGATGTTCTAACGCCCTTCGAAAACACCGACTCGGTACAGCAAACCTCGGTGTTGGATTTCCCTTCTTCAGCACGCTTTGTCTTCAGCACGCTTTCATTTACACCGGCCACGGCTTCCACTCCTCGGACTCTGCTTCGCAGGATGGTGCGCCGCACGGGCACCGAAAGCCGGGCATACCCGGTTGATCGCCACCCACCGGTACAGAGAGGCCCATTATGAGTACCGCAATCCTGAATCCCCGCCGTCCTGCTACCGCTCGTCCCTCCTTCGGATTCGAGCCCTCTGCTCTGGCAGCACCCGCCGGTGTTGCCGCCTCTGGTGCCGAGGCTCGCCCCTCGGGCAAGCTGCGTCTGACCCGGCGCGGCCGCATCGTCATCACGACGCTGGTGGCGCTGCCCCTGGTGATCGCGCTCCTGGTGGTGGGTTTGAGCGCCGGGGGAGCGGTTGCCTCCTCAACCCCGAGCGACGCTTCCTTCCACTACGTCACGGTGGAAAGCGGCGATACCCTGTGGCAGCTCGCCGTGTCGCTCGACCCCTCGGCCGACCCGCGGGATGTCATCGCCGAGATCCGAGACCTCAACCAGCTGCAGGGATCGGGCCTGGAAGCCGGTCAGCGCCTGGCGATTCCGCTGCGCTTCGACGCTCCCACGCGCTAGGTTCGCACACCCGTGCAGACTGGGTAAATGTGCGCCCTGTTGCCCGGAGTGACTGGGTAAACTTTTCCCGTGACCACTCTTGACGATCTGCCCCTCCGCGATAATCTGCGCGGCCAAACCCCCTACGGTGCGCCTCAGTTGAACGTGCCCGTTGCGCTCAACGTCAACGAGAACACCCATCGCATCCCCGAGGCGGTGGCCCACGATATCGTCGCCCGTATCGCCGAGACCGTGATCGGGCTCAACCGGTATCCGGATCGCGAGTTCACCGGTCTGCGCGAACGCCTGGCCCGTTACCTCGGCCACGGACTGACCGCCGAGAACATCTGGGCGGCCAACGGCTCCAACGAGGTGCTGCAGCACGTCCTCTCGGCCTTCGCCGGACCCGGACGCACCCTACTCGGGTTTGCCCCCACCTACTCGATGTACTCCCTCCTTGCCGCCGGCGGCGACACCACCTGGATTCCCGGTGTGCGGGATGACGAGTACGAGCTCTCCGCCGAGACCGCCGTGGCCCAGGTGCGTGAGCACCAGCCCAACGTCGTGTTCCTGTGCTCTCCGAACAACCCCACCGGTACCCCGATCGATCTGGAAACCATCGCGGCGATCTACGATGCCACCGATGGTGTGGTTGTCGTGGATGAGGCCTATGCCGAATTTGCCCCCGACGGCACCGAGAGCGCGCTGAGCCTGCTGCCCGGACGCCCGCGGCTGCTGATCTCGCGCACCATGAGTAAGGCCTTCGCCTTCGCCGGTGCCCGGGTGGGATACCTGGCCGCCGATCCCGCGGCCATCGATGCCCTGCGTCTGGTGCGTCTGCCGTACCACCTCTCGGCACTCACCCAGGCGGCCGCCGAGGCGGCCCTCGATCACACGGCGGAAATGCTGGCGATGGTAGATGATATCCGCGGCCAGCGGGACCGCATCGTGGCCCGCCTCACCGAACTCGGCTACACCCCGCACCGCACCCACTCCAACTTTGTATTGTTTGGTGGCGTCGAGGATCCCCAGGCACTGTTTACCGCGCTGCTGGAGCGCGGCATCCTGATTCGCGACGTCGGCATCCCCGGACACCTGCGCGTGAGCGCCGGAACCGAGTCCGAAACCACCGCCTTCCTCGAGGCCCTGAGCGCGCTAAGCTCAAAGGCATGACCAGCGCACCTCGGACCGCGAAGATTACGCGGGCAACCAGTGAATCCTCGATCGAGCTCGAAATCAACCTCGACGGCACCGGCCGCAGCGAGATTGAAACCTCCGTGCCCTTCTACGACCACATGCTCACCGCATTCGCCAAGCACTCGCTGACCGATCTGCGGGTCAAGGCCACCGGCGACACCCACATCGACGTTCACCACACGGTGGAGGACATCGGCATTGCCCTGGGCCTGGCGATTCGCGAAGCCCTCGGCGACAAGGCCGGGATCGCCCGCTACGGCGATGCACTGTGCCCGCTGGACGAGGCCCTGGCTCAGGCCGTGGTCGACATCTCCGGCCGTCCGTTCCTGGTGCACACCGGTGAGCCGGCCGGGTTTGAGTTCCACCTCATCGGTGGACACTTCACCGGATCGATGATCCGTCACGTCTTCGAGGCCATCACCTTCAACGCCGGACTCACCGTCCACATCGACGTGCGTTCGGGTCGCGATCCGCATCACATCGCCGAGGCCGAGTTCAAGGCGTTCGCCCGCGCGTTCCGCCAGGCCAAGGCCTTCGACCCGCTGGTTGAGGGCATCCCGTCCACGAAGGGCAAGCTGTGAGCGATACCAACCCGACAAGTGGCACCACCCCGGCCGCACGCCGCCCCCGCGTGGTGGTCTTTGACTACGGATCGGGCAACGTTCACTCGGCGGTCAAGGCCCTGGAAAAGGCCGGTGCCGACGTCACCCTGAGCGGAGACTTCACCGAGGCGATGGCCGCCGACGGGCTGTTTGTCCCCGGTGTGGGTGCGTTTGACGCGGTCATGGCCGCTCTGGAATCCTCCGGCGGTGCCCGCATCATCGACAAGCGCATCACCGGTGGCAAGCCGGTGCTCGGCGTGTGCGTGGGACTGCAGGTCATGTTTGACCGGGGGACCGAGCGCGGCGTGGAAACCGAGGGTCTGGGTCAGTGGCCGGGGTCGATTACCGAGCTGCCCGCCGAGGTTGTGCCGCACATGGGCTGGAACACGGTTCGGGTTCCCGAGAACTCCCGCCTGTTCCGCGGTCTCGAGGACGAGCGCTTCTATTTTGTTCACTCCTATGCGGCGCAGGAATGGCTGCTGGATGTGATTCCTCCCTTCACGGAACCGGCCCTCACCTGGGCCGACCACGGTGTTCCCTTCCTGGCCGCGATCGAAAACGGACCGCTCACGGCCACCCAGTTCCACCCCGAAAAGTCGGGGGAGGCGGGGATTACCCTGCTGCGGAACTGGCTGGACACCCTGCCCCTCCCGGAGTAGCCGCACCCCGGCGCGCGGTCGCCGAGTGGACATCCACCCGGCGCACCAACCACCTCCACCCTCGCGGGCCGAACACGACCGACACCGAACGTGTTCATCTCGCACCCTCGCGGGCCGAACACCGCCGACACCGGCATCGTTCACCCACCACCCAGCGAATCCCGTCGATCCCGACGCGGATTCGCCCCTAGGACACAAGGACAACATGAGCGAGTTCAACAACACCCCGGCACTCGAACTGCTGCCGGCCGTGGACGTGGCCGACGGTAAGGCCGTTCGCCTGACCCAGGGCGAAGCCGGATCCGAAACCAACTACGGCGACCCCGTCGACGCGGCCCTGGACTGGGCCAAGCAGGGTGCCGAGTGGATCCACCTGGTCGACCTGGATGCGGCCTTTGGTCGCGGCAACAACCAGGCCGTCATCCGTCGGGTGATCAAGGCCGTGCACGGCGTCAAGATCGAACTCTCCGGTGGTATCCGCGATGACGAGAGCCTGGAAGCAGCCCTGGAAAGCGGCGTCACCCGGATCAACCTGGGCACCGCCGCCCTGGAAAACCCCGAGTGGGCCGCCAACGTCATCGGCCGCTACGGCGACGCGATCGCCGTGGGCCTCGACGTGCGCGGCACGACCCTCGCCGCCCGCGGCTGGACCCGCGATGGTGGCGACCTGTGGACCGTGCTGGAGCGTCTGGAAGAGGCCGGTTGCACCCGCTACGTGCTGACCGATGTGACCAAGGACGGCACCCTGCAGGGCCCGAACATCCAGCTGCTCAAGGACGTCATGGAGCGCACCAACCGTCCGGTGGTCGCCTCCGGTGGCATTTCCAGCCTCGACGACATCGCCGCCCTGCGCGAGCTGGTGCCGCTGGGCCTGGAGGGCGCGATCGTCGGCAAGGCACTGTACAACGGCAACTTCACCCTGCCCGAGGCCCTGGACGTGGCCTCCAACTAGTTCATCCGCCCGGGCCCGGTACCTCGCAGAGGGGTGCCGGGCCCGTGGCATGTGCGCACCGAATCGGAAGGCCCGATAGGCTGGATGTGGCCAATTGCGCGACCACCCGTTCGCGATGTGGCCCGCCCACCCCGGCGGCTCGTCCCCGCCGCTGAGCACCACCCATCCGGCGGCTGATCCGGCCGCACCGCACCGTCCATCCGATGGTTTCGTTCCCGCGAGGAGACAGCATGACCGAGCACACCCCGGCCGACCCACACGCACACGGTGCCGGCTGCGATCACGGCACCCCCGATGATCCCACCGGGATTCGTGCCCGCATCGCCGCCCTCGCCGGCAACACCGCCGACAGCGCGGACCAGTCCTGGGAGGGACGCACCTTCCAGGCCCACGACAACACCTACGCCGAGGATGATGGCAGCGCGCCCGCCGAGCTCGCCGAAGCCCAGCGCCGGTTCACCGCGGGGGAGGGCAGCGCCGAGGCCGTCGTGGATGCGTTCCGCACCGCACGCCTGCTGATCCCGCTGGTCGCCCACGCCGGAGACGTGGGACTCAACGCCCACGGCCAGGAGGTCGACAAGACCCAGGAGCTCTCGATCATCACCGTCGCCGGACCCGACGGACGCAACGTCTTGCCGGTGTTCTCCTCGGTGGATGCGATGCGGGCATGGAACCCCAAGGCCCGGCCAGTGCCCGCCGATGGCATCCGGGTAGCCCTGGCCGCGGCCGAGGAAAACACCGACCTGGTGGTGCTGGACGCCACCACCCCGCTGGAATTTGTGATCCGTCGTCCGGCGCTCTGGGCCGTGGCCCGCGAAGAATCCTGGATTCCCAGCTTCCAGGATCCCGAGGTGTTCGCGGCATTTGTGTCCTCGATCGGGACCGAACTCTCGGTGCTGGATGTGGCACTGTCCACCGCCGACCCGCTCTCGCGCCTGCACGGCCCCGAGCTCGTGGTGACCCTGACCCTGGTGCAGGGTCTTGATCGGGAGATGCTTGACGCCGTGCTGCAGCGGCTCGCTCAGCGCTGGGCGCAGGACGACGTGATCGCTACGCGGGCCGACTCCCTGACCGTCCGTCTCCGCTCCTCCGAGTAACGTGCCAAAACAGAACACCCCGCCGTGCACGAGCACGGCGGGGTGTTCTGTTGGACGGTCCTAGTGGTGGCGGTAGGGTGCGCCATCGGCATCCACCGGGAGGCGCTCGCCCGCGAGTACCCGCAGCGGCAGGCGGTTATCGGGCGCGGGTAGCGGGCACACGTAGTGGTCGCTGAAACCGCAGGGCGGGACAAACGCACGGTTGAAGTCGATCACCGTGTTGCCCTCGGCATCGGCGGCGGGGACCGTGAGGAAGCGGAACCGGTAGGTTTCGTCCTCGGCATCGTGGTCGTTCCCGGTCTGATCGGCAAACACCACCGAGTAGGCGTTCCCCGCGGCGGTGGCCACCAGCGCGGCCCAGTGCCCGTTGATGTTCACGTGCAGGCGGCCCGAGAGCGGCTTGTCCTGCACAAAGCCGTCCACCAGTTCGATCGCCAGGGTCTCGTCTGCCGCGGCCTCGAATCGGGCCGGGAATACCCAGGCGGGATCGGGGGTGAATGCGGCAATCTCGGTGATCGCCCGGCGGGTTTCGCTGCGCGGGGTGAGGACCCGCAGCGCCAGATCCTCGCCGCGGCCAAATGCTCGCAGGAGGATGTCGCCGTACTCGACGTCGGCGCCGGGCTCGACCCGCAGGGTGGTGGCCGGGACCTCGATGTTGGTGGGGAGTAGCCCCACGATCGCCTCGCCCTCACGCTGCCAGGTTCCCGGAAGGCCGGGTACCTCCTGGGCCTGCTCGGTGAGCCAGTGGGTGCCCACCAGCGAGGCGATGCCGTACGGCGAGAGGGTGGCGTCGAGGCGTGCCTCATGCCAGGCCGCCCAGTCGGCGGCAAAGTCGGCGGGATCGGTCGCGGAGTCGGCGGGGGTGGTGCTGGTCTCAGACATGGGTGGAGATCCTTTCCTGTGTGGTGGGGAGTGCGGAATCGGCGGCATCCGGGGCGGAGACCGCCGGATACGCGGGGGTGACCGCGTCCGTCGAGGGTGCCGCGGCAGTGGCATCCGTGGTACCCGCAAGCACCGTGCCCGAACGCTCGTGGGCGAAGCGCTCCTGTTCGGCGCGAATCTGCTCGGGGGTGAACGGACGGATCGCCTCGGCCAGCGCCGCCTCGCGCTGCGCCGCCCAGCCCGCCTGGATCAGCGGGTAGGCCTCCTCGAGCAGGATCCGCGCCTTCTCCACCGTTTCCTCGAGCGTGTGCAGGGCCGGATGGATGCCGAGAATCAGCTCGTCGGTCAGCGCGATGGTGGGGTCGGCCAGCAGGTCGGCGGCGAGTTCCTCGGGGGTGCCCCAGATGAAGTTGTCGGAGAGCAGCTGGTCGGGGATCGACGCGGTGAGATCCACCCGGCCGATCTTCGCGGCGAACTCGTTCCAGCGCCCCGCGCGCTCGCCTGCCTCGGCGAGTGCCGCGGCGTTGGTGGCGCCCGGGTAGGCGGTCCGCGAGGTCACCACGTACGGGGTGCGGGTGTCGCCCCAGGTTTCGTGGAATACCCGGCGGTACTCGCGCACCGAGTACGCCTGACGCTGCTGGAATCCGGCGCGAGCCTCGGCGGTGCGCTCGCCGCCGTTGCCGAATCGTTCGAGGATGAAGCCGTCCCCGCGCACCGCCGCGGCCCGGATCGTGTTGATATTGGAGCTGCCGTGGACCACGCGTCCGGTCAGTCCGGCGTTGGCCGGCCAGATGTGGGCGCTGCCCTCGGGCACCTGGGAACCCTCAAGTGCCCAGTGCAGCGAGTCGATCTTGTGCTCGAAGTTGGCGTCGCGATCCTTCTCCCAGGCGTTGAACACGTGGAAGGAGTCCGAGGGGACCCCCTTGCCCACGCCGAGGATCAGGCGACCGCCGGAGAGGTGGTCGATGACCGCCACGTCCTCGGCGACCCGGATCGGGTCGTCCAGCACGATCGGTAGTACCGCGGTGCCCAGCCCAATCTTCGAGGTTGCCACCGCCGCGGCACCCAGGAACGCATACGGGCTCGGCAGCGCCGCCCAGCCCGAGTGGAAGTGCCGGGTCGCGATCCACGCGCTGTCGTAGCCCAGTTTTTCCAGCTCCTGGAACAGCAGGATGTTCTCGCGATAGATGGTCGCGGTATCGGTGTTCTGATCCAGGTGGGTGATGAATCCCACCCGCAGGCGCTCGCCGATCACCGTGGATCCCAGCGGCGCGGTGGTCCCGAACCCCGCAATCTCATTGGGTTCGGGACGGCGGCTGACGGGGAAATCTGCGGTGCTCATGCGGTTACCTCCACGGGGTGTTGGGATGTGCGGGCGGACTCGGCGCTTATGCTCCGGCCTCCACGGCGGGCCTGGACGGACTCGGCGCTCATACCCCGACCTCCACGGCGCTCTGATACGGCGCCAGGTTCTCGCCGCTGGGGCGGAACGGGATGGACCGTTCGACGTAGGGGACCGCGGTGGTCGGGGTGGATCCGCGCAGCCCCGGCAGCTGGGTCGCAAACAGTTCGATGGATTCGAGGATGTGTGCGGGCTTGACGTGAGGTCCCTGGAACTGGATCGCGGTCTGCTCGGTGCCGTCGAACTGGTCGGTCCAGCGCCAGATCGAGTCGGCCACCTCCTCGGCCGTGCCCACCGCGAAGGAGAGCTTCTCGGCGATATCGTCGAAGTCGGCGCTGTCAGGGCCGCCGCGCCAGTCAACCTTCAGATAGATCGCCGCGTACTCGCGCAGGAACTCGACGGCGCGCTCGCGGGCGAGCTCCCGGGTGGGCGCCACCAGGCCCGAGCGCAGGTGGATGACCTCGCCGCCGGGCACCTTCTCGCGATACTCGGCGTTGAGGGCCAGGCGTGCCTCGAGCGGCATCGGGCGCGGGATCATCAGCCGGTAGCCGTGGGCGGAGGCCAGCTCGATCGCGTTGCGTCCGGCGGCGGTCCAGATCACGTCGCGGGCGGGGCGTCCGGCGGGCGGGGAGATTTCCACGTCGTCAAAGCTGTAGAAATCCCCGTGGAAGTCGACGCGACCGTGATCGATGGCCTGGCGCAAGATCTCGTGCACCTCGCGCGAGCGGGCCGATCCCTCGCCGGGAATCAGGCCGTACACGTCCAGTAGGTGGTCGGTGCCGGCACCGCTGCCGACACCAAGATCGAGGCGGCCACCGGAGAGGGCGTCCAGCAGCAGGGCGGATTCGGCGAGCCTGATCGGGTGATAGAACGGCGCGCACACCACCGAGGTACCCAGCCGGATGTTGGTGGTTTTGGCGCTCAGTCGGGCGAGGAACAGCAGCGGGTCGGGAACCTCGCCGCGGGCGTTCTGGTGGTGTTCGGTGACCCAGACGCCGTTGTAGCCGAGCTTGTCGCCGAGGACGACCTGCTCCTCGATATCGCGATAGAGGGCGGCGGGGTTTTGGCCGTTGGTGACGTCACCGTAGTAGAAGAGGTCGATGCGGGGCATGATTGAGTCCTTTCGGCCGGTGGGCATCCGCGCGGCGAATGCCCACCGGAAGGGGATGGGTTACTTGGCGAGCCAGACGTCGTAGAACGCGTCGGTGTAACCCACCGCGTCAAACTTCCAGCCGTGCACCTTGGCGGTGGTACCGACGATCTTCTTCGGCACGTACAGCGGAATCGCGAAACCCTCATCGAGGATGCGCGCCTGAACCTTCTGGGCCTCGGCGATGCGCACCTTGGGATCGGAGTTGGCGCTGATGATCTTGCCCGCCTCGTCGATCTGCGGGTCGGAGACCAGCCCGTAGTTGATGCCCGAGCCGCCGCCCTCCTTCGGAATGGCGTTGGTCTGGAAGGGCTGGATCGTGGTGCCCACATCCGCGTAGCCGCGCGAGGAGTCGGCGAGGTTGTGTTCGTTTTTGGCCAGCTGGGCGGAGAACGCGGCGGTGTCATACGGGGTGCGGATGACCTCGAAGCCCGCCTTCTTCAGCGAGGAGGCGATGGCCTCTCCGAGCTGCTGGCGCTGGTCGGTCTGCACGTAGAGCGAGTCGACGGCCCAGTTGATGGTGAGGCGCTTGCCGTCCTTGGTGCGGTAGCCGTCCTTATCGGTTTCGGTGTAGCCCGCCTGATCGAGCAGCTTGGCCGAGGCCTTGGGATCGAAGCTCCAGCTCTTCTCGAGCGACTTATCGTAGGAGCCCAGCGGCGGGGTGTCGGGCAGCGTGGTGGTCCAGGCCTTCTTATACTCGCCGGCGTAGACGCTCTTGAGGAGGCCGTCCACGTCGATCGCGTCCCGGAAGGCGAGACGCACGTTCTTATCGTCGAACGGCGCGATGTTGGGGTTCAGCGCCAGGTAGTAGGGGGTTCCGGTGTTGTCCTTTTCCAGGATCTGGGCACCGGCGGCCTTGACCTCGGGAATGTTCAGCGGCGGAACCTGATCGATGGCATCGGCCTGCTTGGAGCCGAGCGCGCCGATGCGCGCCTGGGGTTCGGGCACAAACTGGATGGTGACCTCATCGAGGTAGGCGGGTCCGGTGTGTCCCCAGGTGCTGGGTGCCCAGGCATAGTCGGGGTTCTTTTCCAGCACGATCTTGGAGCCCTTGACGTAGTCCTTGACCTTGAACGGTCCCGATCCCACCGACAGCTTGGGATTCGCCGACAGCTCGGCGGGGGTGTGCTCGGTGAGGACCTTGCCCGAGTAGATCGGCCAGTGCGGGGTCGAGAGCGCGTGGATGAAGGAGGCGTTGGGGCGGGAGAGGGTGACCTTCAGGGTGCTGTCATCCAGCACCTCGTTGGACACGATGCCGCTGGACACGGTGGCCAGGCCGGTCTCGTTGAGAGGCCGGTCGAAGTTCTGCTTGAGAACCCCGGCGTTGAACGGGCTGCCATCCTGGAACTTCACGTCGGTGCGCAGGGTGAAGGTGTAGGTCAGGCCGTCCTCGCTGACCTCCCACTTGGTGGCCAGGCCCGGCTTATAGGTGCCGTCTTCGGCCTGCACGGTGACCGTGTCGAAGATCGAGGAGTTGATCGAGTTGAGGTTGAGGCTCGGGACGCGCTGCCCATCCCAGGTGGGTGGTTCGGTATTGGCCAGGTAGCGCAGGGTGCCGCCACTGACCGGGCTGGCCGAGGCACCGGCATTTCCGGATGACCCGGATCCCGGGGAGGCGGACGCCGAGCAGGCGGTCAGGGCGAGGGCGGTGAGCAGGGCGGTGGCGCCGAGCAGGGCCGCGTTGCGGGTGCGATTTCGCATGGATGGTGCCTTTCGGGGGTGATTGCGGGGAACGGGGTAGTGGAGGGGTTGGCGATCAGATCGCGCGTGTGGGGGTGCCGATGGTTGGGCCATGGAGGGGTTGGCGATCAGATCGCGGGCAATGGGGCACTAATGGTTGGGATAGCGGCGATCAGATCGCGGGTATAGGGATGCCGCGGATGATCGAACACCTCGCCGGTCTCGCCGAATTCGACGATCCTGCCGTGCTGCATGACCGCCACATCGTGAGCGACGTGGCGGACCACCCCCAGATCGTGGGAGATAAAGAGGAGCGAGACGTGCAGCTGATCCTGAAGGTCGCGCAGCAAGTCGAGCACCTGGGCCTGGATCGAGACGTCGAGGGCGGAGACGGGTTCGTCACACACAATGATCTCGGGGTTGGTCGCGAGGGCCTGGGCGATCGCGATGCGCTGGCGCTGCCCGCCGGAGAGCTCCAGCGGATGCCGGCCCAGGTGGATCGCCGAGAGTCCCACCTGTTCCAGCAGCGCGGTCGCGGCGTCGTCGCGCGCGCCGCGGGAAACCCCCACGGTGGACAGGGCCTCGCCGAGTAGGGTGCGCACGTTGGAGCGCGGGTCGAAGGAGCCCAGCGGATCCTGGGAGATGGTCTGGATACGGTGACGCCGCGCGCGACGCTCCCTCTCTCGGAGGCTCGACCACGCCTCGCCATCCAGCAGCACCTCGCCGGAGTCGGCGGGGGTCAGCCCCAGCGCGATCGCCGCCGCGGTGGACTTGCCCGACCCGGATTCGCCCACGATGCCCAGGGTCTTGCCGCGTTCGAGGGTGAAGGACACATCGTGCAGCACGGTGGTGCGGCGTCCGCGCGAGGCCGGATAGCTCTTCACCAGGTTGCGCGCCTCGAGGATCGGGGCGGTGGGGGCCACGGTCAACCCGGACAGGGAAGTCCCGGAATCGGCCAGCTCCGACGTGGCGGACCCTGGGCCGGGCCGGGTCTCGCCTACCCGTCTTGTCTCGTTCTTTTCCGTGGCCCGAGGCCGGGTGAACACCGCTGGCGGCAGCGGGGAGAGGCGCTCGCCGCGGGTGTGGGCCGAGGGCACCGCATCCAGCAGCTGCCGGGTGTAGTCGGCCCGCGGATTGTGCAGGATCTGCGCGGGGGTGCCGCGTTCGATCACCGCCCCGGCGCGCAGCACGATGATCTCATCGGCCAACTCGGACACCACGGCCAGGTCGTGGCTGACCAGCAGCAGCGCGGTGCCCTCGCGCTTGAGCTCGGCGAGGAGTTCCAGCACCTGCGCCTGGACGGTGACATCCAGGGCGGTAGTGGGCTCATCGGCGATCAGCACCCGCGGCCCGGCGGCCACGGCGCTGGCGATCAGCGCCCGCTGGCGCAGTCCACCGGAGAGCTGATGCGGATACTGCGCCGCGCGCTCCTCGGGATCGCGGATGCCGACGCGGCGCAGCAGGGCGTGCACGATCTCGGCGGCGGGCTTTTTGGCCAACCCGGTGTGCAGCCGCAGCGATTCGGCCACCTCTGATCCGATGGTGTTGAGCGGATCCAAAGACACCAGCGCATCCTGCAACACCAGGCCCACCTCGCGTCCGCGCACCCCGCGCCACTGGGCGGGGGTGAGCGTGCGCAGGTCGTGGGTGCCCAGGCGCAGCTCGGAGGCCTCGACCCGGGATCCCGGACCCACCAGCCCGAGCAGCGCCCGTGCGGACACGCTCTTGCCGGATCCGGATTCGCCCACCAGGGCGACGCAGCGTCCGGGGGTCAGGTCAAAGGACAACCCGGTCACCGCGGTGTGCGGGCCAAAATTTATGGTCAGATCACGGACCGAGACCAGGGCCTCGGGATTCTCGACGGTCACAGGGAGCTCCTCTTGCTGATGAAACGCTGCTGCAGCCAGCGGCCGGTTACGGTCACGCTGATCACGGTCAGGGTGATGAAGACCCCCGGCCAGATCGCGATCCACGGGGCGATGCTCAGGTACTGCCTGGCCTCGGAGAGCATGAGGCCCCACTCGGGGGTGGGCGGCACGGCGCCGAGACCGAGGAAGCTGAGCGCCGCACCAAAGATGATGCAGACACCCACGCCGATGACCGCGTGCACAAGCACCGGGCCTAGGCTGTTGGGCACCACGTGGCGCAGCACCAGGCGGGCGGGGGAGAGCCCCAGCGCGATGCCCGAGCGGATGAATCCCGACCCGCGGATCTGCAACACCTGGGTGCGCACGAGCCGGGCGGCACCGGGGATCCGGCCGAGGCCCACGGCCCAGAGTAGGCTCCACTGTCCGGGGCCGAGAATCGTGATGGTCAGCAGCGCCACCAGTACCTCGGGGAACGCCAGGAGGACATCGAGGGCGCGGGTGATGACCCGATCCCAGATGCCGCGGGAGTAGCCGGCCAGCACACCGAGGATGATGCCGCCGATCAGGCCGATCAGTGAGGCTCCTACCCCCAGCGAGAGCGAGTAGATGGTGCCGTGGATGATGCGGGAGAACAGGTCGCGGCCGAGCTGATCGGTGCCCAGGATGTGGGCGGCACTCGATCCGGCAAATGCGTCGGCGGGGTTGCCCTCGATCGGATCCTGACCGGTGAAGATGCCCGGCCAGATGGCGGCCACCACCAGGAGTAGCACCACGAGGGCCGAGAGGGCGACGCCCGGATGCAGCGCGTGGGCCGAGCGCACCCGTTCGGAGCGGGGAAGCCGCGGGGGTCGGTCGGGGCGGGCACGCAACAGGCTCATGCGTGGCCTCCTCTCGGGTGGGGGTTCGGCGCGGGGGCGCGGAATCGGTCGGATCGGTGAGGGTTTCGGGGGTCGAGAGGCTCGCTCATGCGTGACCTCCTCGCAGGCGCGGGTCCAGGAGTGGATACAGCAGGTCCACGATGGTGTTGATTAGAATGAAGATCAGCGCGGCGAACACCACGAAGCCGAGCACCACCGGATAGTCCCGGTCCTGGATCGCGACCACGGCGACCCGGCCGAGTCCGGGGCGGGCAAACAGCGTCTCGATGATCGCGGTGCCGCTCAGCAGCGATCCGAAGATCACGCTGGTGAGGGTCAGCGCGGGCAGGCTCGCGTGACGCAGCACGTGGCGCGAGCGCAGCCTGTTTTCGCCGAGTCCGCGGGCGCGGATCGTGGTGACAAACGGCTCGTGCAGCACGTGTTCCATGCGCTCGCGCAGCACCTGGGTGATCACGCCGATCAACGGCAGGGCGAGGGTGATGACCGGAAGGACCAGCGAACCGGGTCCGTCGGTCCCGAACGCCGGGACCCACTGCAGCGAGAAGGAAAAGACGGTCATCAGGATGATCCCGAGCCAGAACGAGGGCACCGAGACGGCAACCAGTTCAAACCCCTGGGCAAATGCGCGAGCCCCGCGGCGGCGGCCCGAGGTGGCCAGCGCAAGCAGCACGGACACGATAATCGCCACCAGGATGGCCCAACCGGTGAGCTCGGCGGTGGGCCCGATCTCGCTGAGGATGACCTCGGTGACCGGGGAGGCGCGCTGATAGCTGATCCCGAAGTCCCCGCGCAGCACCCCGGCCAGATAGGTGAAGTACTGCACAATAACCGGCTGATCGAGCCCGTAGTGTGCGGCGATCTGCGCCCGGATTTCGGGGGTGGCCTCCTGCATGCCCGAGAGCATCTTGTCCAGCGGGTTTCCGGGGATCAGCTGGAGCGCCACAAACGAGAGGGTGGCCGCGGCCCAGAGCACCAGGACGATGTCGAGGATGCGGTGACCCACATAGGAGGCGATTCCGCGAATGCGGCCCAGACGGCCGATCTCCTCGGCTTCCGATGCTTCGGCGAGCAGCGAGGCGACCGTGGGCACGGCATCCTCGCGGCGTTCCGCACCAGGCTCGGACGCCTCGGCAACGCGCCCGGATGACGCCTCGGGAGCGGACGCCTCGGCAACGCGCCCGGATGATGAGACGGAAGCAGAGACAGCCGGAGCCGTCACCGCGCCGACCGCCTCCACTGGGCCAACCGCGTCCGCGGGCGGCACCGTCTGATCGAGCGTGCTCACGCTAGTCCTCCCAGCGCACGCGTCCGCCGCGCGCCACAAACTCGTCGGCCACGGCCTGGCGCAGGTCGGCATCCACCAGGTAGTCGGCGGCGGCCGAGCCCAGCGCGGTGGCGGCGTCCACGAGCGCGTTGAGCGCATCGGGCAGGATCGAAATGTCGGCAAATCCGGCGTTGTGCGGCACGATGGTGCCGTCCCCGCCGAGGCCCAGGGCCGGGTGGATCGCCGGAATGTACTGGCTCACGTTGCCCATATCGGTGGAGGGTCCACCCTGGCGCACAACCTTCGGCTTGAGCGGCACGGTACGCCCCCGGTCGGTGAGGTGGCGCGCCCAGTGCTTGGTCAGCGCGATGTTGTTGGCCAGCGGCAGGTAGGCGGGTTCGGCATCGAGGTCGATCTCGGCCCGGGTTCCCGTGGCCAGGGCCGCAGCCTCGAGGATGTCCACCACGCGCTGGGTGAGGATCTTCAGTGTGTCGATCTCGCTCGAACGCACCAGAATGTGCGCCTCGGTCAGCTCGGGCACCACGTTGGCCGCACTCCCGCCGTTGGTGATCACGCCGTGAATGCGATCGATCGGCAGGATGTGCTGACGCAGCTGGGCGATGCCCTGGTAGGCGGTCACCACCGCATCGAGCGCGTTGAGCCCGAGGTAGGGGGTGCCGGCGGCGTGCGCGGCGCGGCCGTGATAGGCGACCCGAATCCGGCGCACCCCGGTGGTCCCCGAACCATAGATGGGGGAGACCTCGTGGCCGACGCTCGGGTGGACCATGCCCGCGGCATCCACCTCGTCAAAGCCGCCGGCGCGGATGATGAGCTCCTTGCCGCCGCCACCCTCCTCTGCCGGGGTGCCGATCAGCGAGACGCGGCCGCCGGTTTCGGCCACCACGTCGCGCAGCGCCAGGAACGCTCCGATCGCGACGCCGGCGATCACGTTGTGCCCGCAGGCGTGGCCCACACCGGGCAGCGCGTCGTATTCGGCGATGACCGCGAAGTGCGGTCCGTCGCCCACCTCGGAACCCGCGTGCGCCACAAACGCGGTGGGTAATCCGAACACGCCCACCTCGGTGTCCACGCCCTCCTCGGCCAGTAGCTCGGCGATCTTCTGCACGCTGCGGTGCTCCTCAAACCCCAGCTCGGGGTGGTGGTAGAGGTCCACGGCAAACGCGTGCAGCCGCGGGCGCAGGCCCTCGATTCGCGCGGCGATCCGGGCGTGAATATCAGCGGGGGCTCCGGCGAAGGCGGACTCTGCCTCCCCAATCGGGGCGGGGGTGAGCGAGCGCTGGCCGTAGGCGAGGTAGGTGTCGAGCGGATCGGTGGTCATGAGTGGGGTCCTTTGCGAGGGTGCCCGAGTGCGCGCCCTGCGGCGGGTCGGAGGGGTGCGGAACTCGGACGGAGACGGAGCGGGTGGGATGGGGATGAAGCGGTGGGTCCCGGGAGCCGGTCGAGGCTCGGGCCCCGGCCGCTAGGCGGAGTGCGGGCTGTACCGGGGATTGAACACAAAGCCGTCCAGGGCCTCGGTGACCGCGGCGGAGATCGCCCCAATCTCCTCGGCACTCAGCGTGATTTCGGTGGCCGCCAGGTTGTCGCGGAGGTGTGCGGGGTTGCGGCTGCCCACCACGGCGAGGCCGTCGGGTACGGTGTGGAAGATCCAGGCGAGGGCGATGGACTGCACGCTGGTCTGATGCGCGCGGGCGGCGGGTTGGAGCGCCGCGAATACCCGGTCGTGGGTGTCGGCGGGCAGTCCGCGGCCGATCAGCGGCCAGTAGGCGATAAACGGGATGTTCCGTTCGGCCAGGCGCTCGATCACCGGGGTGTTCTCCCGCGCCGCCACGTTATAGAGGCTCTGCACGGCGGCGATGGGCTCAATTGCGAGCGCGGCATCCAGCTGCTCCCGCGTGGGCTCGCTCAGCCCGATGTGGGCGATCTTGCCCTGATCGCGCAGCTCGGCCAGTGCACCCAGCTGATCGGCGAGCGGGACGTCCGGGTCGATCCGGTGCAGAAAGAGCAGGTCGATGCGCTCGCGCCTGAGTCGGTGCAGCGAGGCGTGGACGGCGTGACGCAGATAGTCGGGCCGCCCGAGAATACCCCAGCGATCCTGCGCCGGACGCAGCATCCCCACCTTGGTGGAGACCAGGATGTCGTCCCGGTTGCCGATCACGTCGCCGATGATGACCTCGCTCACACCGGGCCCGAGTGCATCCGCGGTGTCCACGTAGCGGATCCCCGCATCCAGGGCCGCACGCAGCAGCGCCCGCGGAACCTCGGGATCGGCGGGGATTCCCCACCCATCACCCGCGGTCAGCCGCGCGGCCCCGAGGCCCACCCGGGGCACCCGATGTCCGGCCAGCAGGGTCTCTGCGGTGGAGGGCGTGGTCGTGCCGGATGCCGAAGCCCCGCGCACGGTGGCGGTGGGCACGGTGTCGGTGGGCGCGACGGCGGCGGTCTCGGTGCGGCTGGCGGCGATGGTCACGGCGAATCCCTCGAATCAAAAACGCGGCTGATGGTTCGAGAAAACTAGCAATGTGCCCGGGGGAGGACCAACGGTCACGGGGACACGGGGTAACCCAGTGTCACGTGGCGAAACAGTAGGTGCACGCATCGCGCGGCTAGGCCATAATTGCGCGCAAAAAAGGCACCGACACTCCGAGGAGTGCCGGTGCCGTTAAGGGGTGGGGTGTTAGTTCACTGGACCGGTGAACTTCTCGCCCGGCCCCTTACCAATCGGGTCCTCGATGGCCGAGGCCTCGCGGAATGCGAGCTGGAGCGAACGCAGACCGTCGCGCAGGCTGCGGGCGTGCATGTCGCTCACATCCGGGGCGGCGGCGGTGATCAGGCCGGCCAGGGCGTTGATCAGCTTGCGTGCCTCATCCAGGTCGGTCTGGGTTTCCGGGTCGTCGGCAAGGCCCGCCTTGACCGCCGCCGCGCTGAGCAGGTGTACGCACGCGGTCGTGATTACCTCGACCGCGGGAACCTCCGCAATATCCCGCGTGGCCTCGGCAACCGCTTCGTTTTCTTCCGGGCTGGGGGACTGGTTTTCCGTCACTGTGTTCCTCTGCTAGACTGATACGCGGCTACGGAACATCTGTTCCGTTACGAAAGAGGATATTCTCCCACCCGCGTTTGACCGTAGTACTAGGTTACCGGGTAGTTACACTCCGCCAAGACCCTCCTCGGAGGGTCTGGTAGTCAGGGTGTTGGCCGGGTAGTGACCTTTGGTCACACGTATCCGGTGTGTAATTTCTCTCTCGCCTCGGTATGAATCATTTCGGACTGAGTGGCCTCGAGTATCAATCAGAGGAGTTACGCATTAGCGATCCCCGTACCAATGACCGAATCCGGGTCCCTGAAGTTCGCCTTGTTGGCCCCGCAGGCGAGCAGGTTGGTGTTGTCAAAATTGAGGTAGCGCTGCGCCTGGCGCAGGAGGCAGATCTTGACCTGGTCGAGGTTGCCCCCAATTCGAAGCCGCCGGTTGCGAAGATCATGGACTACGGCAAGTTCAAGTACGAGGCTGCGCAGAAGGCGAAGGAAGCACGCCGTAACCAGGCGAACACCGTCCTCAAAGAGGTGCGCTTCCGTCTGAAGATTGATGACCACGACTACGAGACCAAGCGTAAGCGCGCCGAGGGCTTCCTGAAGTCCGGGGACAAGGTGAAGGCAATGATCCTTTTCCGCGGCCGCGAGCAGTCTCGTCCCGACCAGGGTGTGCGTCTGCTGCATCGTTTTGCAGAAGATGTCGCCGAGTTCGGCGTGATCGAGTCCAACCCCACCATCGATGGCCGCAACATGGTCATGGTGATTGGGCCTCTCAAGAATAAGTCCGAGGCGAAAGCCGAGGCCAATGCAAATCGGGCCGCCAATAAGAGAGCGGCAAAGCAGGAGGAAAGTAATGCCTAAGCAGAAGACCCACTCGGGCGCTAAGAAGCGCTTCAAGCTCACGGGCTCCGGCAAGATCAAGAAGCAGCAGTCGGGTATGCGACACAACCTTGAGGTGAAGTCCAGCCACCGCAAGCGTCGTCTGAACCAGGACCAGCTCGTGTCCAAGGCCGACACCAAGAACATCAAGAAGCTTCTCGGTAAGTAAGCTCGACGGACATAGAGAGATAGAAGTAGAGAAATGGCAAGAGTAAAGCGGGCCGTCAACGCCCACAAGAAGCGTCGCGTAATCCTCGAGCGTGCCTCGGGTTACCGCGGACAGCGTTCGCGTCTGTACCGTAAGGCCAAGGAGCAGGTTACCCACTCCTTCGTTTACAACTACAACGACCGTAAGAAGCGTAAGAACGACTTCCGTCGCCTGTGGATCCAGCGTATCAACGCCGCATCCCGTGCAAACGGCCTCACCTACAACCGTCTGATCCAGGGTCTGGGTCTGGCCGGTATCGAGGTTGACCGTCGTATCCTCGCCGAGCTGGCAGTCAACGAGCCGGCAACCTTCGCCGCTCTGGTTGAGTCGGCCAAGAAGGCCCTCCCGGCCGACACCTCGGCTCCCAAGGCTGCGTAAGCGTCTAGTTTCACTTACATTCGGCCCCATCGCTTCGGCGGTGGGGTCGTTTGTTGTTTTCGGGCCTGTTATCCAGAGGTCGGGGTGGGTTTTCCGCTGCGCTGCCCACGCGGGTAGAATGGCCGGGTGCTAGATAATCCCCGTGCCCCCCGTATCCGTGCCGTCGCAAGGCTTGGCCGTCGTGCCGTGCGTGAAGAGACCGGCCTCTTCCTGCTCGAGGGCCCGCAGGCGGTTGTCGAAGCGCTGACCTACCGCCCCGAGGTCATGCTGGAACTCTACGTGACCCCCACCGCGCTGGAGCGCTACACCGATCTCGGTGAGGCCGCGGTTGCCGCCGGGATGGACGTCGAGTTTGTGAGCGAAGAGGTCATCAACGCGATGGCCGACACCGTGACCCCGCAGGGGGTCATCGCGGTCGCCCGCCAGTTCCCGACCTCCGCCAAGGACATCTTCCGCGACGAGCCCAAGCTCATTGCAATTCTCGAGGAGGTCCGCGACCCGGGCAACCTCGGTACCATCATCCGTGCCGCCGACGCCGCCGGAGCCGACGGCGTGATCCTCACCGGACGCAGCGTCGACCTCTACAACCCCAAGGTGGTGCGCTCCACCACCGGATCGCTCTTCCACCTGCCCGTGGCCGTGGGACTAGAACTCCCCGACGTCCTGCTGCTGGCCCGCGAGGCCGGCGTGTCCGTGATTGCCGCGGACATCAAGGGCGACTCGCTCCTCGAGGTCCGCAACAGCGGTGTCCTCGCCGAGCCCACCGCCTGGCTGTTTGGCAACGAGGCACGCGGTCTCACCGATGAAAACCTTGCCCGCGCCGAGCGCGCGGTGAGTGTGCCGATCTTTGGCGCCGCCGAGTCGATGAACCTGGCCACCGCGGCCTCCGTCTGCCTCTACGAGAGTGCCTTCGCGCAGCGCTCCTAGGCATCCGCACCCTCGCGAGCCACCCCGCAGTTCTGCGGGGTGGCTCGCGGCGTTTATAGATCCGCTGAAACACGGACGCATGGTATGCGTCACGCTCTATTCCCAGGGGTGACAGGCTCGGGTGCCGCCCGTACTCCGACGTAACGTGAGCGTATGGAGTCGATGTCGATACCGAGGTTCACCCGTGTCTCACGCAGTGGGCGTGAGGCGCCGCTGCTAGCGCTCTCCGCGGTCACCACGCACACCGCCGAACGTCGTGTGCTTAATGGCGTCAATCTGACCGTCTCGCGTGGCGAAGCCGTTGCGGTGTTGGGTCTTGATGCGGCCGGTGGATCGCAGCTGTGCCGGATCGTCAACGGCAGCGAACGCCATGATTCCGGGCAGATTCTGGTCAACGGCCGGCCGCTACCCGGTGGGCGGTATGAACGCGAGTTGCTGCGCGCAGACCTGGGTCTTATTTCTCCCCGAGACGGCCCGAATGCCCGGATGAGTGTGATCGAGAGTGTTACCCGCGGTCAGATTCGGACTCGGGGTATCTCACCGATCCGTGCCTTCGAACGGGCGCGGGCACTCCTGGCTCGGGCGGGTGTCTCGGGCCATGACCGGGAGGATATCGCCGAACTGTCGGTATCGGGGCGTCGCCGGGTGCAGCTTGCCCGCGCCCTGGCCCTCGAACCGCGCCTCCTGCTACTAGACGATGTCACTCGGGGGCTGGATGCACACACGTGTCGAGACGTGATCGATCTGGTCGACGGGGCTCGAACCGAGGGGATCGCACTCCTGATCGCGACCGAGGACCTGCGTTTTGTGCGTGCCACCGCCACGCGGATCGTGGTGCTGTGTGGAGGACTGGTTGTCGAAGATCAAGCAGCGGACGACTTTTTCCTCCATCCGGTGTCGGCCTCGGCGCGAGAAATTGTGGCCGGTCTTGCCGACTCGGGGGTGTAACGCAGTTGGCAGATGCCCGCGAATTCCCGGGAACTTTCTGCACGCTGTCGATGTAGTTTTTTCCGGACCGAAACATGCGTGACTGGGAATATATATCGGATTTCATCCCATATTTGAGCGGACTCCGAACAAAATAGACTTCTGATCGGCACATTCTGTAGCGAATTACAACTAGGTAACAAGCGTGCGAAATCGTGTCGTTCCCGATCGGGCACTGACTAGCGTGAGGGCATGGAACCAACGTTGATACCTCAAACCACCAGCGTTCCGATCGTCGGTCGCGGAGAACCCCTCGTGGTGCTCTCCGAGGTCAACAAGCATTACGGCGATCTGCACGTACTGAAAAACATCTCCACGTCGGTTGCACGCGGTGAGGTCGTGGTCGTGATCGGGCCCTCGGGCTCCGGGAAGTCCACGTTCTGCCGGGCAATCAACCGTCTGGAAACCATCGACAGCGGCACGATCACGATCGACGGCAAGCAGTTGCCCGAGGAGGGGGCGGGACTCGCCAAGCTCCGTGCCGATGTGGGCATGGTGTTCCAGTCCTTCAATCTCTTCGCCCATAAAACCGTGCTGGAAAACGTGACCCTGGGCCCCATCCGGGTGAAAAAGATGTCGACCAAACAGGCGAACGAGCGGGCAATGACGCTGCTGGAACGCGTGGGTGTGGCCAACCAGGCCAATAAGCTGCCCGCCCAACTCTCCGGTGGTCAGCAGCAGCGCGTCGCGATCGCCCGATCGTTGGCGATGAGCCCGAAGCTGATCCTGATGGACGAGCCCACCTCGGCGCTCGACCCGGAAATGATCAACGAGGTCCTCGACGTCATGGTGGAGCTCGCCAAGGAGGGCATGACGATGATCGTGGTGACCCACGAGATGGGCTTTGCCCGCAAGGCTGCCGACCGCGTGCTGTTCATGGCGGACGGGGAGATCGTCGAGGACGAAACCCCGGAAACGTTCTTCACCAACCCCTCATCCGAGCGTGCGCGCGACTTCCTCGCCAAGATTCTCGACCGGTAACACCACAGCAAAGGAGCCACTCATGAAGCGTTCGAAAGTATCACTTGTAGCCCTCGCCGCGGCCTCGGCCCTCCTCTTCACGGCCTGTTCCACCTCCGACGGCGGCAACGCCGGCGGCAGCGGGGGAGGATCCGGCGATAACCCTACCGTGGTGGAGAACCCCACCTTCGAGGCGGGAACCACGATGGAAAAGCTGGCCAAGGCCGGCAAGATCACCGTTGGGGTGAAGTTTGATCAGCCGCTGTTCGGTGAGAAGGGCCTCAACGGGGCCGAGGGTTTCGATGTTGAAATCGCTAAAATCATCGCCGGCCAGCTAGGTATTCCCGCCGACAAGATCGAATGGAAGGAAGCGGTTTCGGCAAACCGCGAGCCCTTCATCGAAAACGGGGAGGTCGACATGGTTGTCGCCACTTACACGATCAACGATAAGCGCAAGGAAGTCATCGACTTTGCGGGACCTTACTACATCGCCGGACAGTCGTTGCTGGTCAAGGCCGACAACAACGACATCAAGTCCGAGAAGGACATCGTGGGCAAGCCCGTGTGTTCGGTCACCGGCTCGACCCCCGCTGAAAACCTTGCAAAGCTGGGGGCCGACCCGGTCCTCACTGATACCTACAGCAACTGTTTGGAACCGCTGCGCTCCGGCAAGGTGGTTGCGGTCTCCA
The DNA here is from genome assembly GCF_014522285.1 of Mycetocola sp. JXN-3. Lineage (GTDB taxonomy): Bacteria > Actinomycetota > Actinomycetes > Actinomycetales > Microbacteriaceae > Mycetocola > Mycetocola saprophilus. Next base: position 2,331,165 of record NZ_CP041635.1, on the reverse strand, counting down.
CCGATAACGTGATTCTTGCCGGTCTCGCGGCCAAGAACGAGGGCGAGTTCAAGCTCGCTGGTGATCTCTTCACCAAGGAGCCCTACGGCATCGGCCTGAAGAAGGGCGACACCGCCTTCAAGGACTTCATCAACAAGTCCCTGGAGGAGTCGTATAAGGACGGCGCCTATAAGAAGGCCTGGGAATCGACCGCGGGAAAGATTCTGCCGTTTGTTGAGGGACCCAAGATCGCCGAATAGCCCCGGCGCGTGTCCTGCGGGGCCAACACCCCGCAGGACACGTGTTTCCCCCTCGAAAGGAGGCGGTGAATGAACGTTATTATTGACAACCTCGATCGCTATTTCTCGGGTTTTCTGCTCACCCTGCAGTTGTTCGTGGTGGCGGGAATCGCCGCGCTGATCATCGGCACGATCATCGCGATTATGCGAATTTCCCCCGTCGGAGCACTGCGGGCTTTCGCTACTGTCTATACCGAGCTGGTGCGTAATACCCCGCTGACGCTGATCCTGTTTTTCTTCGCCTTTGTGGCCCCACAGCTGGGGCTCGGATTCGAGTACAAGATCCTGGCCATGATCGGTCTGAGCCTCTACACATCCCCGTTTGTGGCCGAGGCGCTGCGCTCGGGAGTCAACGGAGTCCCGATTGGGCAGGCCGAGGCCGCTCGGAGTATCGGGCTCGGCTTTGGGCAAACAGTTACCCGAGTTGTTTTGCCCCAAGCGGTGCGGATGACCATTCCGCCACTGATCAACGTGATGATCGCGCTGGTCAAGAACACCTCGGTGGCCGGTGGATTCTTTGTGGCCGAGCTGGTCACCATCGGTAAGGAACTGGCCAACGCCAACGGGAACGCGGTGATCCCGGTTCTGCTGGGCGTGGCCACGTTCTATCTGTTGATTACGATTCCGCTGGGCATCCTGGCCGGATATCTGGAAAAGAAGTGGGCGGTGTCGCGATGAGTGGATCCTCTGTTCTGTTTGATGCGCCCGGTCCCAAGGCTCGGCGTCGCTCACGAATCATCTCGGTCATCGTGACTCTGGTGGTGCTCGGCGGGTTTGGCGGTGCGGCCTTTATCCTGGGTCAGCCACGGCAGGCCTCGGGCGGGATCATCCTGCCTGGCATGTGGGATGCTTCCCGCTGGGACGTGGTGTCAAACCCGGTGCTGTGGTCGCAGATCGGTGAGGGCGTGCTCAACACCCTGAAGGCTGCTCTTGTCGCCGCGGTTCTCGCGCTTATTCTCGGTGTGGTGTTTGCGCTGCTGCGCACGGCCCGAAGCCGCTGGGTGCGGATACCCGCAACGGTCATCCTTGAATTCCTGCGGGGCATGCCCGTGCTGCTGATGATGCTGTTTATTCTGCTGGCTTTCTCCAGCGGTGCATACCTCGCGGTGGTTCTCGGCCTGGGTCTCTATAACGGCGCGATAATCGGGGAGGCGCTGCGCGCCGGCATCGCCTCGCTGCCCAAGGGACAGCGAGAGGCCGGGCTGAGCATCGGGCTGACGCCCTTTGCTACCCGCATGCGAATCGAGTTTCCGCAGGCATTTAGGCAGATGCTCCCGATCGTCGTGGCCCAACTGGTGGTGCTGCTCAAGGACACCTCGCTGGGATTCATCGTTGGTTACCCGGAGCTGATCCGTACCACGATGAACAACCTCGGAAGCGCCCTGGGTAATAAGTACCTGTTCACGCTGTTCATCATCACCCTGGTCATCTACTTGGTAATGAACCTGCTGCTCTCGGCCTTTGCACGCTGGCTGGCCCGGCGCTCGGACCGTGCGCAGCGCGGCGGTGCCGAACCCGAAAAGCCCGGTGGCGGAGACGCCCCGGGCGCGGAGCCCGGTCCCGCGGCCGCCGTACAGGCAGGAACCACCCGGGGATAGGGTGGGCAACAATCGGATCGCCCCGTGTGGATGATGAACATCCGCGCGGGGCGATCGGTCGTTCTGGCCCCCGGCGGGCGGGAGAACCCGGGTAGAATGTGTTTTTGTGTCTGACCCTCAACTGATTACCGAAGATAGCGTCGCCGCCGCGGTCGATGCGGCGCTCGCCGCCATTGCCGCCGCCGCCGACTCCACCGCACTCAAGCAGGCGCGTTCGGCCCACATGGCCGAGGGCTCGCCGCTGGCGAACCTCAACGCCGCCCTGCGCTCTGTGCCCAACGACCAGAAGGCCGCCTTTGGCAAGCTCGTGGGCCAGGCCCGCGGGCGTGTGAACGGTGCCTATGCCGCCGCCGAGGAGCGCATTGTCGCCGCCGAGGACGCCGCCCGCCTGGCCGCGGAGACCGTGGATGTCACCGCGCTGCCCAGCCGCTACCGTGCCGGTGCCCGTCACCCGCTGGAGCTGCTGCGCGAGCGCGTGGAGGACATCTTCACCGGTATGGGGTGGGAGATCGCCGAGGGGCCCGAGGTCGAGAGCGAGTGGTTCAACTTTGACGCGCTGAACTTCGACGCCGATCACCCCGCCCGCGCGATGCAGGACACCTTCTTTGTGGAGCCTCCCGAGGCTCACCTGGTCATGCGTACCCACACCTCTCCGGTGCAGGTGCGCACGATGCTCGACCGTGAGGTGCCGATCTACGTGCTGGCCCCGGGCCGCGTGTACCGCACCGATGAGCTGGATGCCACCCACACCCCCGTGTTCACCCAGTTCGAAGGCCTTGCCGTGGACAAGGGTCTGACCATGGCCGACCTGCGTGGAACCCTGGACCACTTCGTGAAGTCGGTCTTCGGCGACGAGGCGAAGATCCGTCTGCGTCCGAGCTTCTTCCCGTTCACCGAGCCCAGCGCCGAGCTCGACTTCTGGCACCCCACCTTCAAGGGCGGCGCGCGCTGGATCGAGTGGGGCGGCTGCGGCATGATCCACCCCAACGTGCTGCGTGCGGCCGGAATCGACCCGGAAATCTACTCCGGTTTCGCCTTCGGTATGGGTGTGGAGCGCGGGCTGATGCTGCGCGACGGTGTACAGGACATGCGTGAAATGGTGGAGGGCGACGTGCGCTTCTCCCAGCAATTCGGAATGGTGGTGTAGTCGTGCGGGTTCCCCTGAACTGGCTGGCTGAATACGTAGATCTCGAGCCCGGAGCGACCCCCGAGTCGGTCCAGGAGGCCCTGGTCAAGGTGGGTCTGGAAGAGGAGGACGTGCACACGTTCGACCTCACCGGACCGATCGTGGTCGGCGAGGTGCTGGAGTTCACCCCCGAGGAGCAGTCCAACGGTAAAACCATCAACTGGTGCCGCGTGCGCGTGGCCGCGGACGGCGAATCCGCCGCCGATGGTGGCGACGCGATTCACGGCATCGTCTGTGGTGCGCACAACTTCCGCGTGGGTGACAAGGTAGTTGTCACCCTGCCCGGTGCCGTGCTGCCCGGAAACTTCGTCATCGCACCGCGCAAGACCTACGGTCACGTCTCCGAGGGCATGATGGCCTCGGCCCGCGAGCTGGGCCTGGGCGACGAGCACGATGGCATCATCGTGCTCTCGACCTACGGCATCGACGCCCCCGTGGGCACCCCGGCCCTGCCGCTGCTGGGCCTGGATGACTCCGCGGTGGAGATCAACGTGACCCCGGACCGCGGCTACGCGTTCTCGGTGCGCGGTGTGGCCCGCGAGTACTCGCACGCCACCGGTGCGGCCTTCCGCGACCCGGCCCTTGCGCCCGCCGCGCTGGAGGCCACCGGCTTCTCGGTCGAGATCAAGGATGATGCCCCCATTCGCGGCGTGGTGGGGGCCGACGCCTTCACGACCCGTGTGGTGCGCGGCGTGGACGCCACCCGTCCGACTCCGCCGTGGCTGGTCGCGCGCCTCTCCCTCGCGGGAGTGCGCTCGATCTCGCTGCTGGTGGATATCACCAACTATGTGATGTTCGAGCTGGGTCAGCCGATCCACGGATACGACCTCGACAAGGTTGCCGGCGGACTGGTGGTGCGTCGCGCCGAGAAGGGGGAGACCCTGGTCACCCTCGACGGGACCGAGCGCAAGCTGCACCCCGAAGACCTGGTGATCGCCGATGACTCCGGGGCGATCGGCCTGGCCGGTGTCATGGGTGGCGCAACCACCGAGATTAGCGACACCACCACCGATGTGCTGATCGAGGCCGCGCACTTCTCGCCGGTGTCGATCGCGCGTACCGCTCGTCGTCACAAGCTGCCCTCCGAGGCGTCCAAGCGCTTCGAGCGCGGGGTCGACCCGCGCCTGGGCCGTGCCGCCGCCGCGCGCGTGGCCGAGCTGTTGGTCGAGCTGGCCGGTGGAACGATCGACTCGCTCGGTCAGACCATCGTCGCCGACGAGGCACCCGAGGCGATCTTGCTGCCCGCGGGCTACGTGAGCGGCCTGATCGGCACCGAGTACACCGTGGCCGAGGAAACTTCGGCCCTGGAAGAGATCGGTGCCGAGGTGACCGCCGTGGAGGGTGGCCTGAGCGTGGTGCGTCCCACCTGGCGTTCGGACATCACCGACCCCTGCGACCTCGCCGAGGAAATCGCGCGGATCATCGGCTATGACCGCATCCCCTCGCGCCTGCCCGTCGCCCCGCCCGGACGCGGCCTGACCCGCACCCAGCGTGCGCGTCGCCGCGTGGCCCAGACCCTGGCCGCGGCCGGATCGACCGAGGTTCAGTCCTACCCGTTCGTGTCCGCCGAGACCAACAACCTGTTTGGGTCGGCGACCCCGGCCGAGGTTCCGGCAATCAAGCTGGCCAACGCCCTGGACGCACGCGAGCCGTTCCTGCGCACCTCGGTGCTGCCGGGCCTGATCGGTGTGGCCAAGCGCAACCTGGCGCGTGGCCTCGTGGACCTCTCGATCTATGAGACCGGTCTGGTGTTCCGCCCCGAGGCCGGCGTCGCGCTGGGCTACGCGGGTGAGCTGCCGAACGGGACCGTGCGTCCGAGCGAAGCCGAGCTGGCCGCGCTCAAGGCCGGTATCCCGCCGCAGCCGCACCACGTGGGTGTGCTCATTGTGGGTAATGTGACCCCCAAGCAGCCGGGGCTGGATGCCGTGCCCAGCGGCCTGACCGATGCCCTGGATGCGGTGCGTCAGGTGGCGCTGGCCGCCGGCGTGGAGATCCGGATCGAGCAGGGATCGCACCAGATCCTGCACCCGGGACGCACCGCCGCGCTGTACGTGGGGGAGACCCCGGTGGGTTACGCGGGTGAGCTCCTGCCGAGCTTCGCCGCCGAGTCGGACCTGCCGCGCACCGTGGCCGTCGCCGAGATCAACCTCGACGCCGTCCTTGCCGGAGGTACTGACATCGTCGAGGCCCAGTCGATCTATACCTTCATGGCCGCCACCCAGGATCTCTCGCTGACCGTTCCGGTCGAGGTTCCGGCAGCCGAGGTACAGGCGGCGGTTCTCGAGGGCGCGGGGGAGCTCCTGGAGCACATCCGCCTCGTTGATGACTACCGCGGCCAGGGCCTGGCCGAGGGGCACAAGTCGCTGAGCTTCGCGCTGCGCTTCCGCGCCGCCGATCGCACGCTCACCGCTGCCGAGGCCTCCGAGGCCAAGCTGGCCGGTGCCGCCCTCGCGGGCGAGCGCTTCGGCGCGGCAATCCGCGACTAGCCTACGCAAAGCAAAACGCCCGTTGTCTCCGCGAGGAGGCAACGGGCGTTTTGTGTGCCGGCGCTAGCTGTTGGGCTTGTCCCAGCCGAGCTGCTGGGCGGTCCACACCAGGCCGTAGGGCATCATGGTGCGGGCCGCGGTCCAGTTGTGTTCGAGACCCGGGTAGGTGCGCAGCGTGGTGGTGAGGCCGTGCTCGCGCAGGTCGCGGTTGATGATCTCGGCCGCGCGCAGCGACTCCCCATCATCCTGACCGATGAAGAATGTTTGGCCGGTTCCGCGTGGCAACTCACGCAGGAGGTGCGTGGGGGTGTTGATCCGCATGGCCTCGGGGTTACCCACGATGCCCTTGGAATACGGCTTGGCGTAGGGAAGTAGCGAGATGGCTGACCCAAATTCCTCGGGGTAGCGCAGCGCAAACACCAACGAGGTGAACCCGCCGGAGGACATCCCGGCAATGATGCGCTTTTTGGCCTCGGGCTCGGTGCGCAGGGTCTTATCGGCCCAGCCCACCACGTCCTTGACCATGTAGTCCTCGATCTGCGGGCCGCCGGGGAAGTTGAGCGGTTCGGTGGTGCGGCGTTCGGGCCCGGCATTGAGGTCGGGGGCAACCACGATGGCGTGCGGGAACTGCCCGGACTTCATCAGCTCTTCCAGGGTCACATCGATCCGGCCGCCGGCAAACCAGTCGGCGGCGCTGCCGGGAGAGCCGTGCATCGCGTAGATCACCGGGTAGCGGCGGTCGTTGCCAGGCTTGTCATAGTCCGGCGGGAGGTACACCCAGGCACCGGAGCTCGGGACGTCCTTGGCGGTGGAGGGGATGGTGGCCAGGAAAGAGTATCCGGTGGTGGAGGTGGTGACCCGACGCTCGGAGGTGGGCAGCGTGGTGGTGCCGGATCCCTGCACGGGCTTCTTATTGGAGACGACGTGGGGTTTCTGTGGGGTATCGCTCAGCCAGCGCTGCACCGAGGACACCGAGGGCAGATAGCCGACCCAGGCGTTGACCCCCAGTGCCAGGGAGCCGATCAGCACGATGGTGATCGGGGTCCACCAGAGGAATCCACGACGCACACGGCGGGTACGACGCTTGGGGTCACGGCGGGCGCGCCAAATCCACAGACCGATCAGGACAACCGCGATCGCCAGCCCGATGATGCTCGGCCAGTAGGTGGCGAGCAGGTCGGTGCCGGCGGCACCGTTCTCGAGCGACGGGGGGATGTCGATGGGTTTGTCGGGATTCATTGTGGCCTCCAGGTGCGCGATCTCGTTCCGGGGAACGGAACCGCCGCTGCCGGCGACAACCGGCAAAGTGCTGTGTATACGTCAGCCTTGATTTTAGGTCCCAGCGGGGGAGGGGGAATCGTCTCAGAGGCTGATATTTACGGTGGATGGCGTGTTTTCGCGGGACTCCTCAAGAATTCGCGGGTGTTTTTCAGGAATTCACCGGCTGTTCTTCGGCGGGCCGCCCACAAAAGGGCGGATCACGGCGCGCAAATAACCATCGTCATGTGGGGAAATCGGGGGTGCATACCATCCGTCAACGTGACAAGCTGGAGGGGTGTCCGGTCCTGTGAACTCTCATCCCGATCCCTCCGACAGCGGCGACGCCTGGGTCTACGCGCCCGATGGCCGTCAATTCTGGGGAACCTACGGTGCCTCGGGCCTGCTGGCCTTCGACCGCGTCCGCGGGGTCCTCCTGCAGCACCGGGTCGAGTGGAGCCACTTCGGTGGCACCTGGGCGCTGCCCGGGGGTGCGCGTCATCGCGGGGAGAGCGCCGTGGATGGGGCGTTCCGCGAGGCGGCCGAGGAGGCCGGGGTGCCCGATGGCGCCGTCCGCCCGCGCTTCAGTGCGGTCCTGGATCTGGGCTTCTGGTCGTATACCACCGTGGTGGGGGACGTGACCATCCCCTTCGAGCCGGAGATTACCGATCCCGAGAGCCTCGAGCTGCGCTGGGTTCCGCTGGACGAGGTCGACACCCTGCCGCTGCACCCCGGATTCGAGCAGTCCTGGCCGGCGCTGCGGGCGGAGCTGGAGCGTTCGGAGACGATCGTGGTGGACGCCGCCAATGTGATCGGTGCGCGCCCGGATGGCTGGTGGAACGATCGCGCCGGGGCTGCCGACCGGCTGCTGCTGGCGCTGGAACGCCTGGCCGAGGAGGGGATCCCTGCCGACGCGCTGGGCCTCGGGCACTCGCACTGGTGGCCGCGTTTCCGCGTTGTCCTGGAGGGCGCGGCCCGGGGTGCCGAGATCCGCGACGCTCAGGTTCCCGAACTCACCGTCGTGCGGGCTCCGGGCGAGGGCGACGAGACGATTGTGCACGTGGTGCGCGAACTGGCCCAGCGCACCCCGCCGCATACGGTGTGGACGATCACCAGCGATCGCGGCCTGCGGGAGCGGGTCGAGGCCAAGGGATCTCGGATCCTCGGATCCCGCTGGCTCTGGGATCGAATCGACGCGCTCTCGGACTAGGTTCGGGGCTTTTTCCGCCGGTCCGTGAGAGGATCATCGCGAAGTGTCTCGACCCCGGGGAAAGGATAATCTCGCATGTTTGGTAGCTATGTCGCGCTGGGCGATTCCTTTACCGAGGGCATGGGGGATGAGCTGCCGGGTGGGCTGATTCGAGGCTGGGCCGATCTGGTTGCCCTGGGTCTCGGACAGGCCGCGGGGGCTCCGATTCGCTATGCGAACCTGGCGATCCGTGGCAAGAAGGTGGGCGGCATCCTCACCGAACAGGTCGAGCCCACCGTGCGGATGCGTCCCGAGCTGGTGAGCCTGAACGGTGGCGGCAACGACATCATGCGGGTGCGGGTGTCGATCGCGCGCACCGCGAAGCTGATGATCGACGCGGCCGAACGCCTGCGGGATGCCGGATCTCACGTGCTGCTGGTGTGTCAGCCGAACCCCGGCCAGCATCTGCCGCTGGGGGCGCTGCTCTCGTCGCGGGGTCATGCGGTGGCGGCGGAGATTCGCTCGCGGGTGCCCGAGGGCGTGACCCTGATCGATAACTGGTCCGATCCGGCCCTCAGTGAGGGACGCTACTGGGCCGACGATAACCTGCACCTCAATACCCTGGGGCACACCCGGGTCGCGGCCACGGTACTTTCGGCGCTGAACGTCCCGGTCCCGGTGGAGTGGGCGGTGGATGAGGTGGCTCGCTGGCCCGACCGGGGTGCGCGCAGGCGCGACCGTGCCTACTATCTGGAGCACGTGCTGCCCTGGGTGGTGCGCCGGGTGACCGGGCGGAGCGCCGGGGACGGCAAGAGCGCCAAGCTGCCGCTGCTGGAGACGGTGCAGATTCCCGGGCCCGAGCGGCCCACGCGGCTGGCACTGTCGTAGGTTCGTGGCTGGGCCGGGCGGTGTAGAGCCGCGCGGTGCTGCGCCGCGTAGCTTGTTGTTATCTGTCCTGGCCTGTCGTGCCGAGCCGTGCCGTGCCCCGCCCCGCCCTGCCCTGCCTTTTCCGGTGAGGCCAAATGGGTGCGGGGCGGTGCGGTGCGGGTGACCACCGGTAGGAGTTTCCCCGATGGTGCGGCGTTCTGCGGGCGGCTGTGAGAGGATTTTTGAGACGTCCCGGAGGGCGTCGCGGAGGAGCGTTGATGTATTCCAGCTATGTCGCGGTGGGCGATAGCTTCAGCGAGGGCCTGGGCGATCCGCTGCCCGACGGCAGCGTGCGCGGCTGGACCGACCTGGTCGCCCTGGCGCTGGGCCGAAACGCCGGTTCTCCCATCCGCTACGCGAACCTGGCGATCCGCGGCAAGAAGTTGGAACCGATCATCGCCGAGCAGGTGGAACCGGCGCTCGCGCTGGGGGCCGAGCTGGTGACCTTCAACGGCGCGGGTAACGACATCATGCGTCCGCGCGTCTCGATCGACGCGGTGGCCGCCCGCCTGGTTGAGGCCGCCGAACGCCTGGGCTCCGGCGGTGCCCGGGTCATCGTGGTGAGCGGGGGAAACCCCAGCGGACATATTCCGATGGGCCGACTGGTATCGGGCCGCGGAGACGAGCTGGCCGCCGCGGTGCTGCACCGGCTGCCCGCGGGCATGACCTACGTGGATAACTGGTCGGATGCGGTGCTCGCCCAGGGCCGATTCTGGTCGGCGGATAACCTGCACCTGAACACGATCGGTCACATCCGCGTGGCCGCCAACGTGCTGACCACGCTGGGCGTCCCGGTGCCGGTCGAGTGGGCCGTGTCCGAGACCGCGGCGATGCCGGATTCGGGCGCGCGGGGGCGCGACCGGGCCTACTACCGCGAGCACGTACTGCCGTGGGTCGGACGCCGACTCACCGGACGCAGCTCGGGGGATGGGCGTCCACCCAAGTTTGCGACGCTGGCCCCGGTGATCATCCCGGACCCCATCGTCCAGGCGTCGTAGTTTTCCATGTCTCGCACTGTGACGCGGGACATGGCAGCCGATCGACTCTCCCCGGTACGATCGGCGAGGAATCCCCGATGAAAAGAGGAACGAATGCTGGTTGAACCGGATATCGAGTGGGTACGCGGGTACCAGGGGGTTGCCACCGCGCCCGAGGATCTGGAGTCCTTCTGGACCCGGACGCTTGATCAGGCGGCGGCGCATCCGCTGAACGCCCGGTTTGTCCGCGTGGCCGAGCGGCTACGCCTGGTCGACGTCTATGACGTGACCTTCGCCGGTTTTGACGGACAGGAGGTGCGGGCCTGGCTGCGCGTTCCCGCGGGAACCGACCTGGATGCTGCCGGAGACCTGGCGGCCGTGGTGACCTATGTCGGGTACGGCGGCGGTCGCGGCGAGCCCGAGGACGACCTGCTCTGGGCCAGCTCGGGCTTCGCCCACCTGCACATGGATACCCGCGGACAGGGTTCGGCGTGGAGTCGCGGCGACACCGGCGATATCGCGACCCAGGGTCCGACCGTCCCGGGACACATGACCCGCGGCATCGATGACCCGGAAAACTACTACTATCGCCGCCTGATCACCGACGCGGTGCGCGCGGTCGATGTGGCGCTGGGCGTGGCGGCGATCGACTCCTCGCGGATCGCGGTGCAGGGTCACAGCCAGGGTGGCGGACTCGCCCTCGCGGTGTCGGGGCTGCGGTCGGATGTGGCGGCGGTGATCGCCCAGGAGCCGTTCCTGTCCGACTTCCCGCGCTCGGTGCGCGCGGCCACGCAGAAGCCGTATCGGGAGATTGGCGAGTACCTGGCCATCCACCGCGGCGACGCGGCCGAGGTGTTCGGGGTGCTGTCCTACTTTGACGTCTCGAACCTGGTGGGCCGCGCAAGCGCCCCGGCGCTGGTGACGGTTTCGCTGATGGACCCGATCTGCCTGCCCTCAACCGTCTATGCGGCCTACAACCGCTATGCGGGCCGGAAGCGGATCATCGAGTGGGAGTTCAACTCGCATGAGGGCGGCCAGACGCTGACCTCGCGTGCGGCAATCGGCTTCCTGGATGAGGTGTTCGCGGCGGAGTAGCCGTTTGGTGATCTGCCGGCGCGCGAACTCGGTTGCCGGGCTACCGGTGGTTGAGGTGAGCGCGCTTCTGCTCGCGACGTATTCGCCGCGGTGCCGTTTATAAACGCAGTGTGCGGCCGGGTCCAGTGGGCCCGGCCGCACACTTTTGCAATCCGCGCCCACGCCGATCCGCGGCCTCCCCGATCGGACTAGCATGGGGCAACGGTACCGCCTGCATTGCGGATGCCGCCGGCCCGCGCGTGGCCGGCCGGGTTGTGACGGCGACGGGGAGTAACCGGTGGGTGCAGAGAGCGTGGAGCGGGTTGTGGAGCCGGAGGGCGCGGAGCAGAGTGCGGATATAGCCCTCTCCGGTCCTGGTCGTGATCCCGAGCGGATCGAGGCGGGCCTGGATGAGCTGGTCGAGCGCGCCCGTGCGCTGATCGTCCCGGGGGAGCGCCGACTGCTGGGAATGGCGGGTGCGCCGGGGGCCGGAAAGTCGACCCTGGCCGCACGCATCGTCGCCGAGCTGGGGGAGGAGGCGACGCTGGTCCCGATGGACGGCTATCACCTCTCGCGTGCCGTACTCGCCGACCTCGGCCGCACCGACCGCAAGGGTGCCCCGGACACGTTTGATGCCGCGGGTTTCGTCGCGCTGCTGGGCCGCCTGCAGGAGGCGCGGGAGACGGTGTACGTTCCAAGCTACGACCGCGACCTGCACGAGCCGGTGGCGGCGGCGCTCGCCGTGTCTCCGGTCACGCCCCTGCTGATCGTGGAGGGCAACTATCTGCTGCTGGATGATCCCGAGTGGGCACCGGCCCGAGAGTTCCTCGACGCCGCGTGGTACGTGGAAATCCCCACCGGCCTGCGCACCGAACGCCTGGTCGCCCGCCACGAGGCCCACGGCAAATCCCCCGAGCACGCCCGCGAATGGGTCTTCCGCAGCGACGAAGCCAACGCCCGCCTGATCGAGGCCTCCGCGGTCAACGCGGACCTGATCGTCACGCCGGTGCAGGACTAAACGGCTCCCCTCACGCCGCTCCGCCCCGGCGACACGCGCACCCCGCCACCCGTTTTCTCTTTCACCCCCGTTTCGCGCTACTATAAATGAGTTGCCGGAAACGACAACGGGCTGTGGCGCAGCTTGGTAGCGCACTTGACTGGGGGTCAAGGGGTCGCAGGTTCAAATCCTGTCAGCCCGACCAAAGAAACCCAGGTGAGAAGATTTCTCGCCTGGGTTTCGTCGTTTCCGTCGTCCCCTGAGCAGAGGTATATGGAAGCATTTTACCGCGGGTACTCTGCTATCCGAGTTGCTTCAATTGCGGCTGTTGCGACGTGCCGGGACCCGGTGGAGAGAAGAAGTCTGCTTAGGACACGATCTGGCACCCTCATCGCCGTCGTGGTGCCGTCGTCTTTTGGCTGGAAGGTAACGGGCTCTCGTGACAGGGGTTTTCGTGTTCGTCGAAAAACGCGTTGGCACCTGCTGCAGCCTCAGTGAGATGACTGCTATCTAGAGGGAGCCGACGGACACTATCGACATAGGCGTTCATTCTCTTGAGACTCGTCCACTTTCCGAGGTTCGCCGTATCTTGGTGATGCCAGGACCAAATACACGCGGATCCCCACAAGCTGGAGTGTGGCAGACCGTTCGGGAGGTATTTCGGGCACACAACAATCTGAACCAGCCACACCACGATAATTCCGCGTGGGAAACTGAGAATCAGTAGATTCCCCTAAGTAGGCTCTGGAACGCCAGCATCTACATTCGCATGTTTCTCAGTAGATGGATGCTGACGAACGCACTCATCTGCAAACCACACACCCAATGCGGCCTCAAATGGGGTGTCTTCGCGATGCTCCCTGGCCGCGTCTGCCTACCGGTAGCAGTTAGCCTCATCGCGCTGGTCGACCGCGGCTGAAACACAGAGATTTGCCTCGTGGTGTTCCTCACGCTCTGGAATGCGCTGAAATTATTGCTCGTCGGCTCGCGGAGCTTCGGACTGCTGGTTCGTGAGTGAGCGAGGGACGCAAGTTTGCGCCGACGGAGTGGTGTCCCCTGCTTCACCTTCCACGGGTATCGCAGCACCCGTGGCTTGGCAACAGTGCTTTACTTCGACGTTTGGCATCAGCAACCGGACAGCTGGCCCTCATGCCAACTTGTCGACACTCGAATGATGGCGCTTCTGTTGGCTCCCGGTACCCTAAGATACGTAAACGGATCAACCAGCTAGCCTTTGTCTTTGGATGAGAATTAGCCCAGTTCGGATCGTGAATCACGCACCACGACCTCGCGCTGGTATACGACGGCGTAGAACGGGAACTAAATAAGTGAATCAGACCAACCACCTCAGCGTCGAGGAGTTGCGGGACATCGTCCAAGATGCGCACCTCAACTTCCTTCTCGGCGCTGGCGCATCAGCAGACCTGTTCGCCCCTCTCGGTGCTGTCGAGGACTGGCTCACATATCTCACGCAGATCGGCGACATCCCCGCCACAACGCTGAATCGAGTACGGGCCTCTGTGTATGCCTATTTCTTTGAAGGCGTCATCGATCCCAACACGAGCGTGATCAATGAAACAGTCGTGGCTGACCCGATCCTCGAAACCTACCGCGGGTTCCTCCGCACCCTAAACACGCTTCTCGTCCGGCGACGAAGCTCAATTCTCGATAAACAGGTCAACATCTTCACCACCAACGTTGACCTCGCGACCGAGGTTGCTGCCGAGGAACTTCAGCTCGAACTGAACGACGGCTTCTCAGGGCGCTACCTGCCAATTTTTAGCGCTAGCAATTTCGGAACTGTGAAGTCCCGACGCAGTCTCCAGTACGACAACCTTGCGGAAGTACCGACATTCAACCTCTTTAAGCTGCACGGATCCACCAGCTGGGCCGCACGCAAGATCGACCTCGGAGAAGAGACCAAGGAAGTCATCACCTTCAACCCGAGTACGGAGGTCTTCGACGCTATTCGAGGAACCCTCCAGACGGCTAAGGACGCGCTCTACGAGGTCGACAAAAAAACCAAGATCGACAAGCTAACACGGGACGCGGACGAGCCGACACCGTCGGAAGAGGCCGTGTTGGGTGCGTTCATGGCGGAGTACGAGCGGCTCGCAATCGTGAACCCCACCAAGGACAAATTCGGCCTGACGGTCCTGAACCAGAACTACTACGATCTGCTCCGCATTTTCTCGAACACCCTCGAGAAGGAAAACAGCGTCCTGTTCGTCATTGGGTTCTCCTGTCGGGACGAGCACATTCGCGAACTCATCATCCGCGCAGCACGGACCAACCCGACACTCCAGATTATCGTCTTCGCCTACCATCCTGACGAAGTACAAGCCCTCAAAGATCGCCTCAACGCGGACCTCGCGGCCAACGGCAACATCCTCGTGCTCAGCACGCCCAAGAAAGCTAAGAAGGCAGATCAAGAGACCTACACTCTAAGCAGCATCACGAAGACGTTCTTCGAACCGCTATTGCCAAAGGCCCCGCGCAAGCCCGACAGTGTCGTTGACGTTCGACTCAAGCTCACGGAACCACTGGAGCTCGATGATGATCAGCACTGAGGCCGAGCTCCAAGAACTCTCGGTTTTCAGGATCGGTAGCGTCATTGAGATCAGTGGTCGAACTGTACGAATCCGTGTTGACAAGTCTAAGAACGGATCCCACCTTCTCTATCAAGGTAAGACGCTGCGGAACGTGTCCGTGGGCGGCTACATAAAGATCGCTAAGGGTTTCTACGACATCATCGCTAAGGTCGACGGCGAGGCTGTTGCCGAGGACAATGACCCCCGGTCCCTCTACAGCAGCAAGCGTTCACACATCGACCGAACCCTGACTGTCAGCCTGCTGGGATACTTCGACAGAGAGGGTAAGTTCCGCCGAGGAGTCAAAGAACTCCCTCTGATCAACAACGATTGCTTCCTCCTCACGCAAGCTGAGTTCGATGAGATCCACAGCTTTGTCGGCCCCGATGACGTCGCACTCACGATCGGGAGCCTCGCGATGGAGAAAGGACAGCAGGTTAACATCGGCGTCGACGCCGTCTTTGCAAGCCACATCGGAATCTTTGGCAACACGGGAAGCGGCAAGTCCTATACACTCGCATCTGTCTACCACCAACTTTTCGAACAGTACAAGTACTCCGAGCAGTTCAAAAAGAATGCGAAATTTGTGCTTATCGATTTCAACGGGGAGTACGTCAACACCTCGGAAGATACTGAAGACCATCGCTCAACTTCCGTCATCACTGGCAACGTACTAAAGCGCGATTACGTACTCTCAACTGGAGGCACGGGCGGAGACCGACTCCCCATCTCGAAGGAGACTGCCGAGGATCCAGTTTTTTGGACCGTTCTTCTTGACGCCTCTGAGAAGACACAAGCCCCATTTATCCAACGAACTCTTGAGAGCACCTACTGGGACGAGAAGCTCCAAGACGATGAAGCCCTCAAACATGAAATTGGCTACATCGTCTTCAACGCTGTGAAGAACGGTGACTCCGCCCAAGACCGCGCATCGATCAATCATTTCCTCAAAGAAGTAGCACTCGCACTCGGACCAAACGCGCCGCACGAACTGGCCGATTACACCGACCAGTTGCACGCCAAACTCGGATACCACAACGTAGGGAAGACCTTTTACTACCGGGATGACGTTCGCGGTGACGTCTACGCTAACGTGCCTGCCCATGACCAATACTTCAAGGAACTGACGCTAGAGGCGATAAAGCGCCAGGATCTTTCATTCGGTCTCGTAGACCACATGAACCGGATCAGATTCAAACTCATCATCCAGTACTACAGCGACGTGTTCCGGGGCTTCGCAAACCGTGAGCACCTTGGCCCGGTTATCAAACGCCTCGAAACACGCATGCCCGCGATTCAGAAACTCCTCGAGGTCTCCGAAGGGGACCTCCTGACGCAGCCTTTGACGGTGATCTCGCTCCGGGACGTGAACCTTGATATGAAGAAGGTCATCCCGTTGCTGCTGTGCCGCCAACTCTACGACCGCAAGAAGAAGGCCGAGAAGGGCACTTTTCTCAACATCATCATCGACGAGGCGCACAACATCCTGTCGACAGTCTCTGCACGCGAGAGCGAAAGCTGGAAGGACTACCGGCTTGAAACCTTCGAAGAGATCGTCAAAGAGGGACGAAAATTCGGCGTCTTCCTCACTATCGCGAGCCAAAGACCTCACGACATCTCAGACACCATCGTTTCGCAACTCCACAACTACTTCCTCCACCGCCTTGTAAACAACCTCGACATCCACGCGATCGAAAAGGCCGTCTCGTACCTCGACAAGATTTCCTTCGAATCCCTTCCAATCCTCCCGACGGGCACCTGCATACTCTCAGGAGTCTCCACGCAAGTGCCGGTTGTGGTTTCAGTCTCGGCGCTCGAGCCCCCGTACGAGCCAAACAGCAAGACCATGACCCTCAATGACAAATGGCAGCCACAACCAGACGAAGCAGTAGAGGCCCCATGAGGGCGAAGCGCGCGCACATGGTCTCCCGCGCCTACCTGAAGCAGTGGGCAGACAAGGGCGGCAACGTCGAAGTTATTGACGTCCAGGATCGACGCGGGTTCACCACTGACGTCGTCAACGCGACAGTCGTGAGCTACGCCTACCGGACCTTCTCATCCGCGACATTGAACGTGAGTTTGCAGAGCGAATCCGACTGAGCGATGAGCGGATCGTGTGGAGTGTCGTCCTCCCAGTAGCGATACCGCTCGCCGAGAAACTCTAAGAGTGAGTCCGACGGTATTGCGTCCGCATGGATAGTTAGGCCAAGGGTTGCCACGCCAGCTGCGGCGGCTGACGCGAGGTGGAGTCGGAGTGTGTCTTCATCGAAGTTCTCCGGTGACAACAGTGGATCCGTGGCGAGTGCAGGTGCGTATGCCAGGGCAATGAACGCTTCTCGTTGGGCGTCCGTCATCTGCCGAGTCAGAGTCATTCCTCGCGATGCCGCGCGGTGGTTGATGACGACGTTTGCTATGGCGATCAGCAGGTGCCAGTCGAGCCACCCTTCCGACTGGAGGCGTCTTGCGGTGCGGGTAAACTCCGCGTTGGCGAACAAGGAAGCGAGTGTTGGCCCGATCACCGCCGGAAGCGTCTTGTAGCGGTAGGCGATGTTCTCAAGGATCTTCTCGCAGTTCTTCTCGTAAGTTGAAGCGAGATTCTTCGGCCATTGCGTTTCGGGGCTGGGATTGACGAGGTCGACTGGGGCGCTCCAGCCGATGGGAAGCTCGGGGCGTTCGGACATGACTTGGATCTGTTCGGCGGTGACGAAGTCGGCTAGTTCGTCGTAGGGGCGGACGATCGCGGACTTGTGCATAAGGCCGCTAGCGAAAACGGTCTCCATGAGGGATGAGAAGTCTTGTTGCGAGAGCAGGGATTGGCTGACGAGGAAGTGCATGACGGCGCCGACGGTCTCGACGTGTATGGCTTCGAGGTCGCAATTAGCAGCGGGGGTGAGGTGCAGCTTCCATGCATCTGATGTTTGTTCGATTGAGCCGGCACCGCCCTGACCGTTGATCGCGTCGGCGTCGATTTCGATGTTCAGAGTCCCGCGGAAGAAGTGTGGATCGTATCGAGCGAAGTCCGCGAGGACAACTTGAGCTGCGGCGATGAAACGTTCAGTGACCAGGACCGCCTCACGAGCGTTCGGGCATCGAACCGACCAGGTCAATCCGAGCGCGCTCCAGTGATACTTGCGCACCGGACCAACATCGCTGAAGAGCCGGCCCATCCCGGATCTGTCGGTGATGTCAGCGATTTCCTTCTCCGTAGAGGTGGGGAGTTCGCTGACAGCGTCGAGCATGCCTGTGATCACTGGCATCAGCCCGGAGTGCTCGAGTGTTGACTCGAGTAGCGGCACTAGGGTTGGGCGAAGCGTATGGGCAGCGCGGAGAATATGACACTGGTCTTGCAGCATATTCATCAGCGCTGGATGACTGCTGAGGCTCATTGGGTCTTCGAGGTAAGCGTGCTGGGCGAGCACACCTAGATAGAACGTGTGTGTGGCTGTTAGAGACTGGCCAGCGTGGTGGTCGCAGGTGGCCGCGATGAGTAGCCCGTCTGCCGTGTACCGGTTCAGCGAAGTGTCGGTTGCGCCGCGGGCTGCGACAGCGGCGGCGAGCGCGTGTTGCTTGGCGGCGTGTGGGAGGTTCAGCTGGTAGTAGATCTTCGCCGCGAGCAGCAGCATGTTGATGCCGCCCTCGATGGTGTCGCCGTGCCACCAGTTGATCTTTGCTGCGTGAATTTCGTGGAGCGCGTCGAGGAGTTGTCCTTCACTGTGGAATTGGAAGGCGCGATCAAGGGCCCGGTCGCCACGCGCTCCTTCGCCCTCTACCCGTTCTATGGCCGCGTCGAGACCGTCACGTACGTGCTCGTAATGGGGGTGCTTCGCCAGCTTTGTTGTGTATAGGCCGAAGACCTCCGCGGTGTCTTTGACCGGGAACAGTGGCGTGTCTTCGAGGATGTCGACGAGAGCGCGCAGAGCGGTCATGCCTTTGTCAATGTCGATCAGTTCGACGCTGGACATGTCTGCCGATCGGATTCGGTCAAGAAGCGCAGCCTTGGTTCCGGAGAACGGAATCACCTCACCATCCTCATGACGCAGGTCAGCTGGATACTTCTGGTGCAGCGCTAGGTAGGCCTCCTGCGACAGTAGGAGCGCCCGCATGTTCGGGTAGGGATCCGTGGCGAGTTGATCGTCGATGCTCTTGACAAGGCCCTGGTGCCAGGCCTCTAGCTCGGAGCGTGAGATATCCGTGACGCCTCGGAGCATGGCTCCGTAGCCGAGATCGAGCAGCATTGTCGCGTCGCGAAGAATCCCGGGTTCATCGAGTGTCTCGGGGACAAGCGAGAAGAATGCTCGTACGTGTCTGTCTGCCGGGCGTAGCGTCTTGGTGCCCCGCATCGTTGCCCACGCGATCTCGAACTCCGCGCGGATAGCTACTTCGTCGCTATCCGCATGCTCAAGAAGTGTTTCTGCGAAAGCGAGCCACGCGGGCAGATCAGGCACGAGCGCCGGGTCTGTACTTGCAGATCGGAGTCCGCCACGCAGATCGATGAGGTCTCCGAGGCTGGAGGCGGGGAGCGTCCGGGCCAGCCACCGGGTCAAGTCGTTCTCGTACCATTCGGGTCGCGGGGTAGAAGATGCTGGCCGTTCCGGGGCAAGCTCCGCTGGCAGGTGGAGATAATCGACGGCGAGGTGGTACAGGTCGTGCTCGGTGAGCTCTTTAGAGATCGCGAGGGAGTCCCAGATATCTAGCGCGATGTCGTGATCAGCGCGTGCTTGCTCCTGAAGTTCGTGGCGCTTCCCGACGGCGACGGGTGCCAGAGTGAAGTAGACGACGCGATTGACGGTCTCACCGCGGCCGCAAATCGACTGTATGTCGGACCGGATCTTGGTGGTGACGTCAGCTTGCTGAGTCGTGCATGCGAGGACGACGTTCTCGTCTGTGGCACCGACGATGAAGAGCGACGTCGGCCCCTCCTCATTGGTGAGGTTGGTCCAGTAGCTTTCCGCGTCACGTCCTTGGTCACCGCCGGCCGCAACGGGCCCGGTTGCTGGCATGAGGTTGGTAGCGATGCGCTTTCGAGCGAGTCCTAAGCTGATGGTCTCGAAGTCGTGGTGTGAGTTGGTCTCAGTGAGCGTGCTCAGCCCAAACCGGATGCGTCGCTCAAGTTCTGTTGCACTGGTCATGGGCCAATCATCCCGCGATCCACGGACATTGCGTGAGCAGAGCCTGGGCGGCTGCCTGTCGCGTACGGGGTAGTCGGGTTCGTTGTGCTCGATCGTCTAGAGCTTGAGGGTGCGTGAGTCGCGTAGGCCAGGGGCGACCGAGGAAGCTGTTGGTGTGTCGAAGGATACGAGTGCGCAGATGGCTGCGCGGCGGTACGCCAGGCGGGTCTAGCGCCGGCGGAACTCAGCAACACTGAGTATGAGAATCCGTACTCGGGTCTGTGCGGCGACATCGCGGCCGGCGCGATCCAGTTCCTCCACGAGTGGGCGTCGCCGGCAAAGGAAGCCTGCATGGTGCACGTTTCCCGCGCCAAAGCTCGCGGCTAGTGCAGCGAGCTTGATTCGGGCAGTGCGGACGCGCGAGGAGATCCTGTGCGCATGTCACGTAGATATGTGGGGCGTTGGCGAACGTGTCTAGGGCAGCAGCCTCGGTCTCAGCGTCGAGATCGTCGGCGGCGATGCTCGGACCAGGACATCGCTTGGTCGCCGTGCGGCACGTGTAGATGCGTTTCCCGTGGCGAGTGACACCAGCAACGAGACGTGCACCACAACGATGGCAGCGGAGAATTCCACCCAGGAGTGTTCGGGATGAGCGCGCAGCGTCCCGGCGTGGCATGAGCAGGCCGTCCCAATTCTTTGACTCGATAATCAGCGTTGTTTGGTTGGTGACCAGGAGATGATCAATTTGGGTGATATGCGGCTTTCCCGTGTGCGGGTCATGGGCCAGAATGCAGATGTTTGTCGCCAGGAAGCCGTTCAGATGATCGTCTTGTACGATCCGGAGGATCAATTCTCTCGATGGCGTCTCCCATCGCATCCCGGTCGAAGCCCAATTCCGAATAGCTTCAAGCTCGGAAACGTGTTGTTGCCCAAGCTGAGAAAAGCGAAAATCGACATTGCTGCTGACCTCGATCGCGTTGTTGTGCAACCGTTCAATTTGGTACCCAAATGCCGCAGCCTGCTCGGAGAACCGACGCCGTGTTGTCCTCCGATGTTTCACCGCGATTGAGATGACGACGATGAGTGCGATTGTGAGAGCGGCCGCGAGCAACGGATAGAACATGCAACGCCTCCCTTTCTTCTGGTTGGTCCGATACACGGGGGCTGCACGGTTGGGAACATCACCATTCAATACGAGTCCCGAGCGGGCTGAACCACGGCTGTCACGAATGTGCGTGGTGTTGAATCACCATCTCCGCCTCGTATTGCGAAACATGCGCAGTGACGTGGCCTATATGGGGAAGGAATCTCATACTGGTTCGCAACCGGTGGAGGGCCAGCCGCGGTGCAAATACTGGTGTTCACCAGCTGCGTTCCAGACTTCTGGAGTCGCAATAGGAGAAACCATTGAATCCTCATGACATCCCGAATCGGCACCGGTGAGTATGAGAGTTCAACAAAGAATCATTAGGCACTTTGGCGGTAAAAGCGGACAGCGAGGACGACATGTCGTTTTTGTATCCAAAACCTCATACGGGCGGGCAACGGTGCCGCTGTTTAGCTCGCAGGTATGCGAATTGTTGGCCTTGATCTCAGTCCCCGTCCCGCAGCCTTGACGGCAGGCGGGACGCCGCGGCTGCTGTGGCCCGATGTGGCCAAGGGGCTGCTCATTATTCTGGTGGTGTTTTGGCACACGGTGGTGAAGTCCTACCTGCAGGTGGACTGGCGGATTCCGGTACCGATTGCCGGGGCCTGGGGGATTGCGGCCGACATTACCTATCCGGTGCGCATGCCGCTGTTTTTCCTGATCTCTGGATGTTTCGCGGCGAGTGCGCTCGCGCGACCCTGGGGCGCGGTATTCCGCGGCCGCGTGGTGCGATTCCTGTATCTTTACCTGCTCTGGACGCTGATCCACATGGCAACCATGTGGGCGTTTCCCGACTTTCCCACCCTGGTGCCGCGTTCGATTGCCGAGTTTATCGAGGCGATCACGATCAGCCCGCCCAACGCCTGGTACCTCTATGCGCTCGCGCTGTACTTCATGATCGCCAAGTGCCTGCGACGTCTGCCCCGCTGGATTCCGTTCGGCGTCGCCGCCCTGCTCTCGATCGCGGTGGGCGCGGGGCTGATCGACATCGTCAGCAACCGCGGATCCCTGATCGCCAACCTGCTCTTTTTCCTGATCGGAGCCTACGCCTCGCGAAACGTCCTCCGGTTCACCTCGCGGCCTCGTCCCATCCTCGCCGCCGGACTCCTTCTCGGATATCTGGGGGCGTTTGCGCTGGTGCGGATGGGCTCCGTCGAATCTGTTCCCGGAGTCCTGCCCGGCCTCGCGCTGATCGGGGTCCTGATGGGTCTCGCGATCGCGCCCCTGCTCGCACGCCTCCCTCGCCTCGGCCGTGGACTGGCCTTTCTCGGGGCACGCACCCTCCCGATCTACGTGATCCACATGCCGATCCTCGCCCTCATCGATGCTCTGATTGTTGGGCCGCTCTCGGACGCGGGCACCGGCGTCCAACTCGTGGCGGCGACCTGCCTGCCGCTGGTGATCACCGCAGCGGTCATCGCGGCGAGCCTCGGAATTGCGCGACTCATCGCCCGGGATCGTCTTGCCTGGCTGCTGGATCTTCCGGTCCGCCGCGGAGCAACGTCTGCCGCCGCCCTCCCCGGAGACTCGCCTCGGCGAAGCTCGTCCCAGCACCCGCCCCTCGCTGCTCGGACCTCCGCGGCACCTCACCGAGAGGTTCGGCCAGACGCCTCAATCACCGCTTCGCGGGTCGCCGCATCCCGGCGACGCGTACCCTGGCCCACAACCGACACCGCCCGCGGCCGTACCCCGGCGCGGTACCGTGTGCCCTGGCGCACGCCCGTTGCCGTGCTCCTGCTTGTGGCACTCGGTCTCACGGCGTCTGCGGCATCGGCGATCCCCGTCCCGTCCCGATCCGAGATGCCGCACCGGCCCGCACACCGCACCGGCGAGGTGAGCATCGGTGCGGTCGGTGACATCCTGCTCTATGACGCATCGCGCGGGATCCCGGCCGATCAGGGTGCCGGCACCTTCGACCGGGTGCGTCCCTGGTTCACCGAGGACCTCGTGACCGGCAACCTCGAACAGGCACTCACCCCCGACAACGGCACCAACAAGTGCGCGGGGCTGGGCGACTGCTTCGCCTTTCGCAGCGATCCCGCAGCTGCCGCGAGCCTGCACGGTTTCACCGACCTCAACCTCGCCAACAACCACAGCCGCGACTTCGGACAGCGCGGCTACGATGCGACCCGCGAGGCCCTGGAGAGTGTGGGCATCCGCCCCGTCGGGGATCGAGACGAGATCAGTTTCACCAGGGTCGGCGAACTGATCGTCGCGATGATCGGGTTCGCGCCCTACTCCACGTTCAACCGGGTGACGGATCTCCGGCACGTGCGCGCCATTGTCCGCAAAGCGGCCGAGCGGGCCGAAGTCGTGATCGTTCAGGCCCACATGGGGGCCGAGGGGCCGACGGCGGACGCGGTAACGCCCGGCACCGAAACGATATTTGGGGAGAACCGCGGCGACCCGATCGCCTTCGCCCATGCGGCAATCGACGCCGGAGCCGACCTGGTTCTGGGACACGGACCGCACATCCTGCGCGGGATGGAGTGGTATCGCGGGCGGCTCATCGCCTACAGTCTGGGTAATTTTGGTGGTGGGGGAGCGTTCGGGACCGACCCCTCCACCCGGTTCGGCGGATATCTCTCGGTACGACTGAACGCCGACGGCACCGTGCTGGGGGCACGGGTGCGCTCGGTGCGTTTCGAGCAGGCGGACGGCATCCCGACTCCGGATCCCAGCGGTCGGGCCGCGCACCTCATGACCGAACGGGGACTGCGTGATTTCCCTGATTCTCACGTTTCAATCGGTACCGACGGAGCGATCACCGTGCCATTGGCCCCGCGGACATAGGCGAGGCCCGCAGCGTACCCATCCGTCCTGTCACTCACGAATGTGCCGGAACACGTTTGGGGGATACGCGGCGCCACCGTGCACGCTATAGCCTGTGGGCGTGACCTTGCCACATGCCCTCGGCGGATGATTCCGGATGCGCCGACCTCCATAGGGGAGGTCACGGGACGGCATCACCGCGGTGCTAGCGGGCACCGTGATCGAACATGACGCGTGGGCGCGTGGGGTAGCGGGCGCGCGTCTCCGTGTGGACGTCCAGGGCAGGGGCGTTTCCGAACTGTGTGATCTGAAGGGCTTTGAAATCGATGTTCGCGCCGGAGAGGTCGTCCCCCGCCTCAACGATGATGGCTACCTGGCAGCGTCAGGATGGAGAGTGAAGATTGTTCCCTAACCCGCGTCAAGACGGAGCCGGAGTGCGCATGCCGCGGAATGCGCCCCGCACACGTCCCGCCCAACGCTGGTTTGCGCTCGCACTTCTGCTGGGAGTAGGAGCGCTGGGAGGGTGCGCGTCGGACGGCGTCACCGTGAGCGGGAATCCCTCGGATGAGGCGACCTCAGTCGTTGTGGTGCGCCCCGTCTACCGTGACGAGGTCCCTTCCTGTCTCGAAAACGACCCGGCGGTTGAGCCGGGGATACGGAGCGCGGACCAGCCCGCGTCACGAATCTCCTATGGGCTCACCGCGGGTGCGGGCGCGGATGATGTTGCGGGTTTCGTCGACTGCCTCAGATCCTCGCTGCGTTCGGGGACAATCGAGCTGCACACGAATCGATAGCCGACAACGATCGGGACGAAACGTGTGGCGGCACGGCTATTGGTGGTTTCCACGCCCGACCTGACCTGAGCCGAGGCAGGCCCGTTTGGAGCTCTCCGCGGTGACCCCTGGTTACGGTGCGGCTATGCTCGCCCCATCGCCCGCTTGGTGCGCGCCGTCGCGACCGCGGTCCACGGGTCCTCGGGCCAGGGGTGCTTGGGGTAGCGGCCGCGCATCTCCTTGCGGACGTCCTGGTAGGGGCCGTTCCAGAAGGAGGCGAGATCGCCGGTGATCGCCAGCGGTTTCTGGGCGGGGGAGAGCAGGTGGAACAGGATCGGGACGCGGCCACCCACTAGACGAGGGGTCTCGGCCAGGCCGAAGAGCTCCTGCAGCTTCACCGCGACTACCGGGAGCGGGGCGGTGTTCGCGCCAGTGCCCGCACTCGTGCCGGAGCCGGTGCTTCGTGCGGACCCGGACTTGGCACCAGCGGCCCCGGCCCTTCGCTCGGAGCCGGCCTCTGCCCCGGCGGCCCCGGCTCCTGCACCGGTGTCCCCGGTGTCAGCATTAGCATTAGCTTCGACTCCGACTCCGACTCCGACTCCGACACCGACACCGACTCCGACACCGACGACTCCGACACCGACGACTCCGGCACCAGCTGCTCCGCCACCGGCGTTCCCGGCTCCACCCTCCTCGACATCCGGGTAGCGGATTCGCACCCGGTTGCCCGAGGGCACGTCCAGATGCTCGGGCACAAGCGTGTCGAGCTGTGCGGCCTCGGGCCAGGGGAGGAGACGGCGCAGCGCCTGGGTGAGGTCGATGCCGTGGAGGGAAGACTGGGCGGTGAGGCGTTCGAGGTCGTGGCCGAGCCAGGCGTCGATGTTCGCAAGGAGTGCCGCATCGTCCATCGCGGGCCAGGGATCCCCGAGCTCGCGGTGCAGGAGCCCCAGCCGGGCCCGCAGGGTAGCCGCGCCCTCGCTCCAGCGCAGCCCGTCGAGTCCCGTCTCGCGCAGGTGCGCGGCAAACGCGGGAGCGGTGTCGGCGGCGGTTGGGGCGACCGGAGTGGAGGACAACCGAATTGCGCCGAGGGTGCGCCGCTCCTCCACCCGAACCCTTCCGTCGGCAACCCGCGCCGCGCGCTCGGATGCACGCAGGGGAGCGCCGAGACGGAGTGCGTCGGCCTCTCCGAGGGCTGCGGCAAGCCGGATCACCGCACCGGTCCCATCGGCCACGCGCCCCTCGGCACGCTGAACCTCGCGCACCGCGATCCACTCGCTGGACACCAGCTCGCTGCCCTCGGGCAGGGCAGCCCGGGTGCCGCTGGCCAGCAGGTAGCTGCGGGAGTGTTCGCCGGTGCGGCGGGCGATCCATTCGGGACGGGCGATCGCCGTGACGATGCCGGGCAGGTCGGCGGGGTGCGCGGCAGCGTTGGCTGGCACGCTTGCGGGATGCGCGGCAGCGTTGGCGGGCAGGTTTGCGGGATGCGCGGCAAAGTCGCCCGGCACGTCCGCCGGATGCGCGGCCGTGTTGGCCGGCACGTGTGCGGGTTGCGTGCGTGCACCGGAATCCGAACGTCCGTCCTCGGCGATCCGCGCCAGCCGCCGTGCCTCCGCCTTCCACCGTTGGGCACCGGGCGCGCGGCCCGAGCGCAGATCGCGCAGCAGGCGGGACAGGTCCGCCCCGGGATCGCGGAAGTCACCCGACAGCGCCGCCACAACCTCGGCCACGGCATTCGGATCCCCGATTTCGGCGGTCCCCGACAGCAGAGCCCGCGCCTCGCGCACCCCCACCGGGAGTCGGGACACCCGGCGACCCAGCTCGGTGAGACCGCCCTCCTCGGACACCAGCCCCAGCGCAAACAGCTCGCGCTGAGCCTGCTCCATCGAGACGGCCGGGGGAGGCGTTAACAGGCGCAACCCGGTGCCGCCCGGGGTTCCCCAGGCGGCGAGCAGCAGGGCGGCATCCAGCAGATCGGCGGATTGAATCTCGGGAGCCGATGCGGGAGGCATCCGCGCAAATTCGGTCTCCGTATAGGCGCGCACGGCCCGTCCCGGCCCCTGACGGGCGGCGCGACCGGCGCGCTGTTCGGCGCTCGCCCGCGACGCGCTCACGGTCACCAGGCCGGACATATCGCGTCCACGGTCCCGGCGAACCTCACGGGTCAGGCCCGAGTCGATCACCAGGCGCACGCCGGGAACCGTCAGTGAGCTCTCCGCCAGCGAGGTACTCACCACGATCCGCGCCGCCCCGCCCGCCGTCGCCCCGGACACCGCCAGGTCCTGCTCGGCGGGGGTGAGGCGACCGTGCAGGGGAAGCACGTCGATGCCGGTCGGATCCAGATCGCGAATGCCGCGCACGACCTCGTCCACCTCGCGTGCGCCGGGGACAAACACCAGCGCATCGTGACCGGCTTCTCGCTGCTCGGTCACGGCAACAGCGGCCAGGTGCCGCAGGAATTCCCGGGTCACGCCGCGCTCGTCCAGGCGCGGGTGGCTGCCGGGGCGGTGCGCGAGTGCCAGCGGGTGCAGCGGGGAGGGGACGTTGACCACCGGAGCATTCAGGAGCGCGGCGATTCCGGCGGCATCCAGGGTCGCGGACATCGCGATGACCGTGAGATCCTCGCGGAGTTCGCGGACCTCGGCGAGGAAGCCGAGCAGCAGGTCACCATCCACGGAGCGCTCGTGTACCTCGTCGAGTATGACCGCGTCCACGCCCTCGAGTTCGGGATCCGACAGCAACCGGCGCAGCAGCACACCCGGGGTCAGCACCTCGATCCGGGTTTCGGGACCGACTCGGCGCTCGCCGCGGACGGTGAAGCCGACCGGGCCGCCCACTGCGGAGCCGTCGAGGGCCGCGAGTCGCCGGGCGGCCGCGCGCACGGCGACCCGGCGCGGCTGGCTGAGCAGGATGCGTCCGGAAGAAGCGCCCGGAACCGGTCCTCGCTCCGCCAGCAGGTTCGCCACCAGCGGCGGCACAAACGTGGTTTTTCCGGTGCCGGGCGGGGCCGTGATCACCGCGGTGCCGGTGGAAATCGCGTCCGCGAGCTCATCCCGCGCGGCCGAAACCGGCAGGCCGGTGCCGATGCTGGCCAGATCAAAAAGGTGTGCGCTCACCTCCCCATCCTAGGGAGCTGTGATGTGTGCGGTGACCACCTAGAGCTCGGGAAACGCGGTTTCGATCGCTTCTTTAAGAGTGCGCGCTGCATTCAGATCGAATTGGATAGTCTGACTAACTTTAGGGTGCGACGCTCGGCTGTCCGACCCAAAAGTTGACACCTGGAGAAGTGTGTCAGGTCCGAAACTGAGAATGTTCCACTCAGCGTCGGCTTCGGTTGGATGAATCTTGCTTTTCGACGTTACTTGCTCAAAATCTCGAATGCGTGCCATGCGCCTCATCGTAGTAGTTTGAGAACGCCGACGGTGCACCCATCCTAGGGAGCTGGCGCATACGGAGCGAACGGCCCCCGATCGTCCCGGGCATTCGCGTGCGGACCCGATAGGCTGACGAGTCATGACGCAGCACGCACCCCTTGCCGGACCCGCCCTCATCGTGATCGATGTTCAGCGAGGGTTTGAGGATCTCGCCTTCTGGGGGCCGCGAAACAACCCGCACTGCGAGAAGAACATTGCGGCGCTCATCGCCCGATGGCGTGAGCGCGAGTGGCCGGTCGTGTTTGTCCAGCATGATTCGGATGACCCGGCATCGCCACTGCACCCTCACAATCCCGGGCACGCGCTTGCTGGGTTGATCGAGGGCGAGCCCGATCTGCTCGTGCGCAAGAGGGTGAACTCGAGCTTCCACGGCACCCCCGATCTGCACGCATGGCTCACCGAGAATAGCCTTTCGGAAGTCGTGATTTGCGGAATCACGACCAACCACTGCTGCGAAACCACGGCGCGTCTGGCCGGAAACCTCGGCTATGAGACCACGTTCGTCCTCGATGCCACGCACACGTTTGATCGTGCGGCACCGGATGGAACGGTTGTGACCGCCGATGAACTAGCCCGCATCACCGCGACCAATCTGCACGGGGAGTTTGCAACCGTCCTCGGTACCCGCGAGGTGTTGGAACGCACCGCGCGCTGACGCGGATTTCGAAACTAGGCGTCCGCGCCGCTCGGCGACGCCAGCGTGCACACATAGCGGCGGCGATCGGGCCAGCGGGCATCCGTGTGCCCAGCGGCAATGGTAAATCCGAGGCGACGGTAGAAATCCACGGCATCATCGTCGGTTTCCGCCAGGATTCCCCTGTTCGGGGCCGCGTCCTTGATGCCCTGCACGAGTCGCCGACCCAGCCCGAGGCCACGCGCACGTTCATGCACCGCAATGTACATGATCTCCACGGGATTCGAGCGGAGATCGCAGGCGATGAAGGCGACCAGGCCGTCCGGATCCGACATACCGCGCACCCAAAGGTGTGGAAGCTCACCGTGTGTGATTCGATCAAGCTCCGCACTCTCCACCTCGGCGGCCAGCCACAGCAGGTGTCGAAACTCGTCGCTCGCGACATCGGAGGGGTGGTTTAGGGGGATCATGACTCCCATTATTCGCGATGTGAACGATGCCCGGGGTGACAATCTGGGTGTGCCGCGGTAGCCGGCAGGCTGTCCGGACCCGCCGGCATCCGAAAGAGCGCGCATCCGCCGACCCCCATGTCGGAGAGGCGAATGACGATCCGTCGGGAATCTACAAACCTCCGTGACAGAGAGGCGAATGACGATTCGCCGGGAATCCTAAAACCGCCGTGGCGGCGCGCATCTTGCGCGCCGCCACGGCGAGTTGAGGAGCTTGGGGCTCTATCGAATGGGGTTAGTCCTGCTCGCTGCGTCCGCGGATCCTGAGCACGGCGAGGGTGCCGCCGATCAGCAGCAGCGCGAGTGCGCCGTAGATCAGGGGAGTGGGGGTGCCGCCGGTGACGGCCAGGGCGGTGGTGCCGGTCGCGGCGGGGACCGTGGACGGGTCAACCGTGGAGGTGGCCGGCTTGGTGTCCAGCACGGGAGAGGTGATGTCTGTGGGGTCCGTGGGGTTTACCGGGTTGGTCGGGTCCACGGGATTGGTGGGATCGACGGGGTCAACCGGGTCAACCGGGTCCACCGGGTCCACGCCATCCGCGACCGCATAGGTGTAGGTCACGCAGGCGCTCGGGCCCACGCCGCCGTCCACGCTCGCCGCCATCATCTGCTGGCCGAAACCGACCCGGTTTTGATAGTCGAGACCGAGGCCCGAGTAGGTGCCTCCACCCTGGTTCTTTACGCCCTCCGGGGTCAGCAGGGTGAGGGTTCCGGTGCCCACAAACGCGTCGCCGGCGGCGTAGGTTGCCCCGAACGTCAGGATCTCGGGGGAGAGGATGCGCCCGCTGGTGCCGGCGTAGTCGAGGCTGCCGTCGAACGGTGTCAGCGCGGTGACCTCGGTCTTGCGGTCGAAGGTCTTGTCGAAGATGCCGTCATAGGTGGCGTCGAGTGCAAAGGTGCCGCCGAGCGCGGATTCCAGCTCCACGTTGAATCCGTAGCCGAATTCCCCCTGGAGCGCGGTAGTTCCGGTGTTTTCGATGCTGACATATCCACCATCGGTGAACTTTCCGGCCACCTCGACCGAGATCAGTTCACCAAGGCTCGGATCAAACTGTTCCACCTGCAGCGGGTGGGTCCAGGGGTTCTGCACCAGGTCGATGGGGTCGCCGGCGTTGTACATCCAGCCACAGGTAGTGATGGTGGCGATCTTCTGGGGAGCGGCCTCGGCGCTCGCCATCAGGGGTGCGCCGAGGATGGTCGCGGGGACCAGGGCGGCGGCGACAAGCGCCCCGCGCCGCAGCGCGCGTGAGGATGAACGGGGGACTGAATGAGTTACGACCATGAGGTCTCCTGAGCTAGGGATGAGCGCCGGGAGCATCGAATGCTCCGGGGCGCGGTGGCGACCGGGTGTCGCAGATGATCGTTTCGGGCGATCAGTAACCGTGTACCATTCTAGTATTTTAGTTTCTTAAACATCAAGTCTGTCATGTTATTTTTTTCCGAACCTCGAAATTGCGCCTCGGCCGGCCCATGCGAGGGCCCTGCCTCCCTCACTCCCCGGTAGGGGGTTCAATCCCTCCCGGGCGTGATGCCTGCGCACGCACCGGCTTTTTATACTTCACGGGTTGCCGAGGAATCGGCGGCGATGAAGCAGCGGCGACCGAGCAGCGGTGCCGTATTGACGGTGCCGACCCGCGGCACCGAATAGCGGTGCCGAGCCGGCGGCGGGAACAAGGAGTTGAAATGTTTGAGTGGTTGAACGATGCGATTCTGGCCACGGCGGGATCGCCCTGGATCTACCTCATCGTCCTGTTCGGGGTCTGCGCCGATGCGTTCTTCCCGCCGATTCCCTCGGAGACCGTCGTGGTGGCCGCCGCGGCCCTGGGGTTTGCCACCGGCGCACCGAATCCGTGGATCATCATGGCGCTGGCCGCGGTCGGGGCCGTCGCCGGGGATAACCTGACCTACTGGATGGGAAGCCGGATCGGGCTGACCCGGTTCCGCTGGATGCGCGCCGAACGCTCGGTCAGGGCCTTCGACTGGGCGCGCCGCGGCCTGGAAAAGCGCGCCGGGGTGCTGATCTTCACCGGACGCTATATCCCCGTGGGCCGGGTCGCCGTCAATCTGACCGCCGGGGCGACCGGGCTGCCGCGTCGCCGCTTTGTGCCGCTCTCGATCCTCTCGGGTGCCACCTGGGCGCTGTATTCGGTGGGCATCGGCGTGTGGGCCGGGGCGTGGTTTCACGAGACCCCGCTGCTGGGTGTGGCCGTCGCCGTCGTCTTTGCGATCGTGGTGGGACTGGTGATCGACCGCATCGGTGCAGCCCGAGCCGAAGCCTCCCCAATCACGCGGGTCCGTGCCACAATGAGAGAAGATCATGCGCGCATCCAGTCCCAGTGAACTCGCCGGCCGTCCCGTCACGGCCCGCATCTGGGTGATCCTGGGTGGTATCGCCGTGGTTCTGGCCGCGGTCTCGATCCCGGTCAACGCGGTGCTCTACGGGGTTCCGGTGATCGACGCGATCCTGCTCGGGCTGATCCAGTCGGGCCTGCTGCCGCTGGCGGTGCGGAGCCCGAAGATTGCCGCCGCACTCTCGCTGATCCCGTTTGTACTGCTGGCCCTGCTGGGCAACGGCTCGGTGGGGGCACCGTGGCCGGTCGCGGTGACGTCGATTCTGGCCCAGATCACGATCATCATCACCCTGGCGTTCGCCTCCACCTGGCGCACCGCCGCCCTCACCTGGCTGGTGTCGGTCCTCGCAGTGATCGCCCTGATCGCGGCCACCCCGCAGCGCTACGACCGCTTCACCGAGTCCCTGGCCTCGGCCATTCCCTTCGCCGCGATCTCCCTCGCGCTGCTCACCATCGCCCTGCTGCTGGCCCAGCGCACCCGCATTCGCGCGCAGCTGGAGCGTCAGCGGCGGGTCACCGCGTCCGAGCAGGTGAGGCGCGAGCTGGTGGAGGAACGCAACCGGATTGCCCGCGAGCTGCACGACGTGGTGGCGCACGGACTCTCGATGATCCAGGTGCAGGCATCCTCCGCCAAGTATCGGCTGCCCGACCTCGCGCCCGAGGCGGCGGCCGAATTCGACAGCATTGGGGCCACCTCCCGCGGGGCGCTCGCCGAGATGCGTCAGCTGTTGGGGGTGCTCCGCAATGAGGATTCCGCCGCGGGACTCGGGCCTCAGCCGGGGCTGATGGACATTCCCGAGCTGGTGAAGTCGATTCAAAATACCGGCGCCGCGGTGGATCTGCGCTGGTCGGTGGATGATTCCGACGGCCTCCCCGCCTCGATCTCGCTGACCGCCTACCGCCTGGTGCAGGAGGCCCTGAGCAACGCCGTTCGGCACGCCTCCGGAGCCGCCGCAACCGTGGTGGTGACCCGTGCATCGGGCGCGATTGACCTGATGATTGAAAACGAGGCACCGCGGGATTCCGTACGCGAGGTCGAGGGACCGCGGACGTTCGGATCCACCCACGCCGCCGAGGCAATCCGGGGCGCGGGTGCCGCCCGGGACACCGATCCAGCCTCACCCGCCGCTACGCCCCGCACGGGTGGTCACGGCCTGGTGGGCATGCGCGAGCGCGTGCAGCTGGCCGGAGGACGCCTCACCCTCGGCCCCACCGATTCCGGCGGCTTCCGCGTCGCCGCCCACCTTCCCATCCCCGACAACACGGAGCGCGCATGAGCGACACCACCATTCTTATCGCCGACGACCAGGCCATGGTGCGTGCGGGGTTTGCCGCGATCCTCGACGCTCAGGACGGGCTGCACGTGATCGGCCAGGCCGCCGACGGGGCCGAGGCCGTGAAGCTCGGTCGCGCGCTGCGCCCCGACGTGGTTCTGATGGACGTCCGGATGCCCATCCTGAACGGTATCGAGGCGACCCGAGAGCTGACCACCCCGTCCCACGGCGACCCCTATACGCCGCTGGTCATGGTGCTCACCACCTTCGATATCGACGAGTATGTGCACGATGCGCTGCGCGCCGGGGCTAGCGGATTCCTGCTCAAGGATGCGACCCCCGAAGACCTGGTGCAGGCCGTGCGCATCGTCGCCTCGGGGGATGCGCTGATCGCCCCGCGGGTGATGAAGCGCCTGATCGAATCGTTCACCGCTGGCCCCGGTCCCGCCCCCGCCCGGCGCGCGGTCGAGTTGAATGGGTTGACCGATCGCGAACGCGAGGTTCTGGTTCTGGTGGGAACGGGCCTGTCCAATACCGAGATTGCGGCCACCCTGTTTATCTCCGAGCAGACGGTCAAGACCCACGTGAGCAAGATCTTCTCCAAGCTGCACCTGCGCGACCGGGTGCAGGCCGTGGTTCTGGCCTACGACACCGGCCTGGTGGAACCCGCGCGCTAGGGGCGTGCCGGTCGGCGGCGGACGAAGAGGGTGATCGCCGCCATCGTGCCGCCGAGGGCAAACAGGGCGATTCCGCCGGCGACCAGGGGGAGCGGGGTCCCGCCCGAGTAGGCGACCGCGGTGGTGCCGCTCGCCCGTGCGCTGCCCGGGGCCAGGGCGGCGGCCGCGGGCGGGGTTGCTCCGGTCGGGGCCGGGAACTCGCCGGGCGTGGGGGATGCCGTGGGCGTGGGGGACGGGGAGGGTGTCGTGGAGGCCGTGGGTCTCGGCGAGGCCGCTGGGGCGATTCCGGGTGTCGGTGCGACCCGCGTGTCCGGGGTGCTCGGGCCTTGGGACGCCACCGGAGCGGTGGGATCGGCGGAGGGCTCGGGATCCGCGGGAAGGGCCGGATCGGGCAGGACCGTCGGGGTGTACGTGTAGACCACGCAGGCGCTCGGGCCCACCCCGTGATCGACGCTGGCCTGGATCATCTCCTGGCCAAAACCCACCCGGCGCACATTGTCCAAGCCGATGCTTGAATAGTCGCCTCCACCCAGATCGTGGACGGTTGCCGGAGTCATCAGGGTGAGCGGACTCGTCCCGATAAACCCGTCGAAGGCCGCATCGGTGTTGGTATAGGTGCGCTCGAATCTGAGGAACGATGAGCTCAGGACCCGCCCGCTGGTGCCGGCGAAGTCGACGGTCCCATCAAAGGGGGCCAGCTCTTGTACTTCGTTGCGGCGATCAAACGAGTTCCCGTAGGCACCGTCGTACTCGCCGGTGAGGGGGAGCGTCTCGCCATAGGTCGTGGTGAGTTCGATCTCGTAGCCGTAGCCGTATTCGCCGGAGAGCGGAACGGCCCCGGTGTTTTCGATGCTCACAAATCCGCCGTCGCGAAACATCCCGGTGACCGTGACCGCGGTGAGCTGGCCCAGCGCGGGATCGAAGCGGTCGACATTCAGTGGGCGGGTCCACGGATTCTGCGCGGGATCGATCGGGTCGCCGGCGTTATACATCCAGCCGCAGGACGGTGCGGTGGTCAGCGGGTCAACCGCGCGCGCGGCCAGGGGCGCTCCGCCGAGTGCCAGCGAGATAATCGCCGCCGAGAGCAGCGTCGCGGCGGCCGCTGTGCCGCGGCGGGGGAGCCTGGGCGCGCGTCGGGGGTCGACGGACGAACGTGACATGGGGTCTCCTGCACCGTGGGGGATCGTGCGTGGGGATAACGTGCGGGACCACCGCCCCGGTGGATGGCACGCGGGCGATCGGGTATCGCCTCGACCCCGCGGGCGGGTACTGCGCCGGGTCGTGTGAGTATCCTAACCCGGGCCGGGGCCAGATCCCCCTACCGCGGGGTGAGGACCGGATCGCTCCGCGGCGGGATGTGCCTCGGAACACCACCTTTTTATGCTCCCACTGTGCCCCGGAAGGACCGGGGTAGAGGAGGGATTGGGATGAGCTCGCTCACCGCCACACAGCACCGGACGCATGGAGACCGGGGGCTCCGCCGCGAGGCGAAGCCACCGACTCCGGGTGCGCTGGAGTCACGGGCTCCGGCACCACACGCTCCGGCATCACAGGCTCTGACCTCACACGCACCGGCGGCGGGAGCCCTCCCCGCGCGCGATCGAAGCATCGACCTGGTGCGGGCGGTTCTGCTGATCGTGGTGGTGGGTTTGCACTCGATCATGGCCGGGGTGGGAGTGGGACCGGGCGGGATCGTGCTGGAGAATGCCCTGGACCACCAGCCCGGATTTGCGCCGGCATCCTGGATCGTTCAGGTCATGCCGCTGTTTTTTGTGCTGGGTGGCTTTTCCAGCTTCACCCAGTGGACCCGCATGCGGGGGCGCGGACACTCACCCGCCGACTACATCATCACCCGGCTGCATCGTCTGCTCCTGCCGGCGCTCGCCGTGGTGGCCACGGTCGCCGCGGCGCTGCTGCTGATGACCCTGCTGGGTGTCCCGTCCGATCTGATCGCCACCGCCGGATTCCGGATCAGCCAGCCGCTCTGGTTCCTCGGAGTCTACGTCCTGTGTTCGGCGCTGGTCCCGTTTCTCGTGGGGGCGCATGAGCGCTTCCCGATCCTCACCCTGGTTGTACTCGGCGTGGCCGCGCTGAGCGTTGACCTCCTGCGTGCGGGCACCGGAATCTCGGGGATCGGGTTCGTCAACCTGCTGTTCGTGTGGCTCGCGGTGCAGCAGCTGGGATTCTGGCTGGCCGATGGACGGTTCGACGCCTGGAGTACCCGGGTCCGCGCGCTGATCGGCGGTTTCGCGCTGGTGGCCCTGTTCCTGCTGAGCGTGCCGGGGCCGTATTCGCCGGACATGTACGAGAACCTCAATCCGCCCACGATCTGTCTGATCCTGCTGGGGATCGCCCAGCTGATGCTGTTTACCCTGCTGCGCAATCGGCTGCGCGCGGTGGCCGAGCGCCCGCGGATCGGTGCGCTGGTGAATCGGGTGGGAGCCCGATCCATGACCATCTACCTGTGGCATATGCCGGTCATCATCCTGCTGGCCGCCGGGCTGCTGATCCTTCACCTGACGGTCGCGGTGCCCCTGCCCGATCCGCTGAGTGCGGACTGGTGGTTGACCCGACCATTCTGGCTGCTGGCCGTGGGGCTCGCGGTGATGCCGGTGGTCGCTTGGTGGGGGCGGATTGAGTCGGCCAAGCGGCCGGCGGTCTTCGGTGATCGAACCCGGACGCTGAACCTGCGCATGGTGGCATCGGTCCTGCTGGGGGCCGGGGCGGTGCTGGTGATCCTGGTGACCGGATTCGCTCTGGGCGGCGCGCTCCTCGCGGTGGGTATGCTGATCGCCGCGCTCGCGCTGGTGAGCCCGGCGCGCGCCATCACGGGACGGCGCGTGCCGGGCTCTGCCGGGGCGGTAACCTACGCGGTGACGGGCACAAACACGCTCGGCAGGGTCGAGCCGTCGGCGGTCGATCCCCACACCTCGAAGGTCACGCCGACCAGGGTGTAGGCGGCGTAGTCGTCCAGGTCGATCGAAAAGGAACCGTCGGCCTCGACATCACCAAACACGGTGGATCCGAAGATGTCCACGGCGACCTCGGTTGTCCCGGCGGACACACGACCCGAGACGGTGGAGTCGCCGGCGTGAATCGGATTGACGCGGAGGTTCGCGGCGGCCACTCGGGTGGATGCAACGGTGGACGCAACGGTGGACGGCTTCACGCCGGCCGGCGTGCCGAGGGCGGCCGCCGCTGCCGGACGGGCACCGATGTTGACCAGGAAGCTGGCGGTTCCGCCCAGGGAACCGTCCGCGCCCACGGCCGTTGCGGTCAGGGTCGAGAGCGGAATCGCACGGCTGGCGAAGGGGGCCAGGTTGACGCTGAAGCTGCCATCGGCCGCTACCGTTCCCTCCTTATAGGCGCCGGGAGCGAGGGCGAGGCCGGTGATCCGAACCGCCTTGGTGCCCGGGGTGGCGTGCCCGGTCACCACCTTATCCCGGGCGGCAAACCAGTCGACCGAGGCGATTCCGGCGGGGGCGGTGATGGCCTGCGCCTGGCTGGTGGGGGCCGGTGCCGGGGCGTCAAGCGCGGCACCGGTCGGGATGATGGCCGAGGCCGCGATGGCGAGGGCGGTGAGGGAGGTGGTGATGATGGGCATGAGTCTCCTGGGTATTCGAGTTGATCACCTGACCAACTAAGCATCAGATATTTCAAACCTAACATCAATGCAGCCCGAACGACCCCGCCGGGGGGAGAGTATGACAAAACGGTAATAAGTGACCGAGCGGGTACCGAGTCCTAGTCCGGTGCCGCGATCCCGGCGTCGCGCAGGCGTCGGATGTACTCGAGGTCGGCCCGGGCCCGGGGGCCGTGGGAATCGGCGACCAGCACCACATCCTCCGCCTCGTAGTGTGCCAACTCGGAGATGGACACCCAGAGCGCGGACCCACCTCGATCGATGCTCTCCCAGGCCCCGTTCGCCGTCGCCTCGGCGCTGACGACCGCATGCAGGGCCGGGTTGCGTCGGATGAACCGGGAGGGAAATCCGCGCAGTTCGAAGCTACCGGTGGCCTCGGTGATGTCCAGCATCCACTCGGGATCCGCGAATCTGGCACGCCGAAAGCCCTCGTAGGCAGCTTCGATTTCCGGATCGCCCCCTCTCATTGTGGTATTCAGAACGAGCCCCTGGATGCGCCCACGCAGGGTGACCCGGGTGAACTCGACGCCAAACACGAAGCCGTCATCGCGCCCGCAGTTCAGGCCATCGATCACCACGTCCTCCAGTACCGCACCGTTGATCGAGGACCTGCGCAATTCCACGTCGCCGAGTGTCGCCCGCACCAGGCGTGGGCGGCGGGAGGCATCGGTGCTCCGGTCGCTCCGGCAGTTTTCGAGGGTGAAGTGCGAGGCGCTGAGATCGCTCAGCACGGTGCCTTCCGCGATCCGTTGGTCTCGGATCATCAGGCGCGGAGGATTCTTGCGGGCGGCTGTGGCGAGCAATTCGCGGGCCGAGACTTCCGCCGCCCGGGCGAGTTCGGTCAGGGTGTGGACGCCGGGCTCGGGCGCGATACTCAGTTCGCCGGGGGAGGGGAGGGTCGAGACATCACCCGGCACGGGGATTTCGCCCCAGGAGGGTGCGGCCGGTTCGATGTGCCAGGGGGACTCCGCCGGGAGCCCCGGGATCGCCAGCAGGTTGTGGGCTCGGCCCAGATCGGTGGGCGCGATGGTCACCCCGTCCAGGGCTCGAAATGCGGAGGCCACCCCGAAGGGAATATCCATCGAAAACAGTTCGCGCTGATCACCGGTCGCTAGGATGACCACCCGCTCGGCTCCCACATGAAAGCTCTCCCCGGTGGCTCCGATGAAGAGTTCGGCATCGGAGTGCAGCACGCGCCGAACCCCGCGGCGCGCGGCGGCCTCGGGGATAGTTGGAGCCGGTTCGGTGCCGCGGCGCCGCCGCCGCAGCGCGGTGAGGGTATCGAGGGACACCAGCGTTTCCATGACGCCCTTGCTGCCCACGGCAACCGTGTTCTCATCGATGCGTGTGAGCCTGAAGTTGTACTTGCCGATTTTCGCGGTGAGTTTCCGCGCGATCTTCACAGTCGGCAGGTCTATTTCATAGAGGCCGAAATAGGTGATCACGAGCGCGCGTTCGGGGGAGAGGGCAAAACCCGCCGCAATCGGCGCGCGCAATCCGGTGAGGATGCGCCACTCACCGCTGCGCAGATCCAGCAGCCCGGCCCGCGTGGTTTCTCGGCCCTCGCCCCAGGAGGTCAGCAGGTGTGTGTCGCCGAGCATGATCGTGGCCGAATGGACCAGTTGCTGGGCGTCGCTGGGCACGGGAACGGGTATTTTCAGCGGTGCCGGGACGGCTTCTGGGGTCGTCATGCCCCGAGCCTAGCCCGGGACCTCGGACTCTGCCAGGGTGAGGGCGGATATCGTCTGTCCGCCGAAAGGCCCATCGTTCTTAAATGAGGTGCGAGCCCCCTTGACCTCAACCGCGCTTGAGGTTTTACGGTGGGTGTTATCGGCCCAATCGGGTCGTCCCGTCGAATCGAGGACCACATGAACTCCGCCGCCCTGCGTCAAGAACAACCCCGGCTTGCCGCGTTGCCTCCGCCGTCCCAAAGCAATGCGGGGCCGTCTGCCCATTCGAGCAGACGGCCCGCACCGTCAGCTAGACCATGCCGCCGTTGACGTACACGGTCTGACCGTTGATCCATCGACCGGGGCCCGCCAGCAGCGAAACCATTTCGGCGATGTCCTCGGGGGTTCCCAGGCGTTCCAGCGGGTTCATTTTGGACATCCGCTCGATGGTTTCCGGATCCTTCCCCTCGAGGAAGAGTGCGGTGGCGGTCGGGCCGGGTGCGACCGCGTTGACCGTAATGTCGCGTCCGCGCAGCTCCTTAGCCAGGACGGAGCTGATCGCATCCACCGCCCCCTTGGAGGCGGCATAGGCGGCGTAACCGGGCAGACCCAGCTTCTTCACCGACGTGGAGAAGTTGATGATCGCGCCGCCGTTACGGACACGCTTGGCTGCCTCCTGATCCATCACGAAGGTGCCGCGAATGTTGGTGCGGTGCATCCGGTCCAGATCGTCCAGATCGAACTCGGCAATCGGCCCCAGGATCATGATGCCCGCGGCGTTGACCACCACATCGACCCCACCAAATTCGCGTTCCACCTGGTCGTATGCCGCCCGAACCTGGGTTTCATCGGCGATGTCGGTCTGAATCCCGATGGCCGTACCTCCGGCCGCCTCGATCGCGTTCAGCGTTTCGGTGGCGGCCGCGGAGTTCCCCGCATAGAGAATTGCAACCGACTGTCCGTCGGCGGCGAGCCGTTCGGCCACCGCCCGACCGATGCCGCGGGAGCCGCCGGTAACGATGGCCGTGCGTTGTGATGTCATAACCACTCCTCTTTCTTGTGATGTAAAACTGTGTGAACCTGCGAACAGGCCGCACCACCCTGTGCCCAGGCTACGAGAGTCCGGGCACAGGACGGATGAACTACTGGTTGATTCCGGACAGATCGTTCTCGCCGTAGCGGTTTCCCGCGGCGGGAATGAGATCGTTCAGCGCGGTGAGCTGGGTGTCACTCAGCACCAGGGCATCGGCACCGGCGTTCTCCTCGATTCGAGACACACGCTTGGTACCGGGGATGACCGCCAGGTTGGGGTGCCGGGTCAGCAGCCAGGCCAGGGCAACCTGCGCGGGAGTGGCATCGGCATCGGCGGCGATTCGCTCCACCTCGGTCACCAGCGCCAGGTTCGCAGCGAAGTTCTCCTCGCTGAAACGCGGGGTGGTGAGGCGGAAGTCATCCGGTGCGAAGTCGTCGCGCGAGCGGAACTGTCCGGTCAGGAAGCCTCGGCCCAGCGGCGAATAGGCGACAAAACCAATGCCGAGCTCGGTCATCAGCGGCAGCACCTCCTCCTCGACGTCGCGGGTCCACAGCGAGTACTCGGTCTGCAGCGCGGCAATCGGGTGAATCGCGTGGGCGCGGCGGATGGTGTCCAGGCCGGCCTCGGACAGACCGATGTTGCGGATCTTGCCCTCGCTGACCAGCTCGGAAAGCACACCCATCACGTCCTCAATCGGGGTGGTGGGGTCGACACGGTGCTGGTAGTACAGGTCGATGTAGTCGGTCTGCAGTCGACGAAGCGAACCCTCAACGGCAATGCGAATGTTCTCCGGACGCGAGTCCAGGCCCCGCTCGGCCGGGCCCAGGTGGGAGACAAAACCGAACTTCGTGGCGAGTACCACCTCGTCTCGACGTCCGCGAATCGCCCGACCCACG
The DNA here is from genome assembly GCF_014522285.1 of Mycetocola sp. JXN-3. Lineage (GTDB taxonomy): Bacteria > Actinomycetota > Actinomycetes > Actinomycetales > Microbacteriaceae > Mycetocola > Mycetocola saprophilus. Next base: position 2,290,690 of record NZ_CP041635.1, on the reverse strand, counting down.
AGCTCCTCGTTGGTGTACGGGCCGTAGATTTCGGCCGTGTCGATGAAATCGACACCGAGGTCCAGGGCGCGCTGGATGGTGCGCTCGGCCTCATCGTTGAACTCGCCGGCACCGGTGTAGTAGGCCGACATGGTCATGGCACCGAGTCCTACTCGGCTGACCTCAAGGTTTCCCAGGGTGGTTTTTTTCATGGTTTTCTCCTGTGTGAGGGGTATTTAGTTGTCCAGCAGCGTGCCGGCGATGTCGATCACCGCGCGATAGCGCACGGTGCTGTTAGCGACGCGCTCATAGGCGGCGGCGATTTCCCCGGCATCCACCAGCTCGATCTCCGCGGCAATGTTGTGTTCGGCGCAGAAGTTGAGCATCTCCTGGGTCGCGGCCGGGCCGCCGAAGTTGGAACCGACGATTGCACGCTGATGCATCACAATCGATCCGGCGTGGAACTGATACGGCTTGGCGGGGAACCCCACGTTGATGAACGCGCCGTCGATCTTGAGGGTTTCCAGGTAGGCGTCCAGTTCGATATCCGCCGAAACGGTGTTGAGAACAAAATCGAACGTGCCGTTCAGCGCACGCAGGTTCTCCGGGTCGCTGGTGACCACATAGTGGTCGGCACCGAAGGCCAGGGCGTCCTGCTCCTTGCGCGGGGAGTGGCTGAGCAGGGTCACCGTGGCACCCATCGCGTGGGCGATCTTCACGGCCACGTGTCCCAGGCCTCCGAGCCCAATGATCGCGATGTTTTTGCCCGCGGCGGCACCGAACCGTACCAGCGGTGCGTAGACGGTCATTCCCGCGCACAGCAACGGGGAAGCCGCGGCGAGGTCCATGCCGTCGGGGACGGACATCACAAAGTGGTCCTTGACCACGATGCTCCTGCTGTATCCGCCGGCGGTGGGGGTCCCGTCGTATTCGCGACCGTTGTAGGTGGCCACGGGGCCGTTGAGACACATCTGCTCGTCGCCGCGGAGGCAGATCTCGCAGGTGCCGCAGGAGTCGACGTAGCAGCCCACTCCCACACGGTCACCCACCGCAAAGGTGGTCACCTCGGATCCCACGGCACTGACCACGCCGGTGATCTCATGCCCGGGAACCATCGGGAAGATCGCGGGCCCCCAGTCCTCGTTTACCTGGTGGATATCGGAGTGGCAGATTCCCGCATACTTGACCTCGATTTGGACGTCATCGGGGCGCAGATCACGTCGTTGAATCGTGACCTTTTCAAAGGCCGCACCGGGGGTAGCGGCGCTCAGCGCAAGGGTGGAAGTCATAGGACACCTTTCAATAAGAGAAGGGGATACCGCGTGGGTGTGCGGTGGTTTAGGCGGCTTCGGGCAGGTCACTCAGCCGGCGCAGGGCAAAGGGAACCGCCAGGATCTCGTCGAGAACCTTCGCAACCTCGATGAAGTGCGGGGTCTGGAAGTGGAACTCCAGCGCCGCGGCGTTGGTCCACTCCTCGAGGCAGATCATTGCGCCGGGAACGGCCGGGTCCGAGAGCGGCCGGTATCCGAGACAGCCGGCCTCGGCCAGGGAGGGCTCAACCATGTTGGTCAGAGCCTCCCGGAGCCGATCCTCGTATCCGGCCTTGGCCTGGAACGCGGCCACCAGTACCAATGAATCTTGTTGTGTCATTCGGGGTCCTTCGGGTAGAGCCGAGGCGGAATGGGTTAGGCTTCGACGCGGTTGCCGCGCAGCAGCCAGGTCGGACCCTCAACATAGGAACCGATCTCGGCGAAGAACTCGGCGAAATACTGGCCATTGGCGTGAATGTCGAATGCTTCGGCACTCTCATAGCCCTCGTTGAGGTAGAAGCGGTTTTCGTTGGTCTCGTCCTGGATAAGTTCGAAGCGCAGGGTTCCAGGCTCGTTGGCACCGGAATCGCGGCCATCCTTGATGGCTGCGTTGATGAAGTCCTGGCGGCGCTCGGGCTGAACATCGAAGTAGACGGCGACGTGGTACATGGGATCTCCTTGTGGGAATGTGTCTGTTGTGTGTCTGGCCGAATCGGCCAGCAATCAGAGTCAACACCGTGCGCAGGCTTTGGTGAGCGTCCAAACAGGCAGGGTTCTGCCTAGGAAAAACCGTCCTACCCAGACCGGGAGATCTCGGTTGATACTTGAAGGATGCAACCCTCAACCAATCTCGCCGAGTTTCTTCGGGCCGCCCGTGCCCGGGTGCAGCCTCAGGATGTGGGCCTCGGGTCCGGCGGTGCCATTGCCCGCCGTGTGCCGGGGCTGCGCCGTGATGAGGTCGCGCTGCTGGCGGGTATGAGCGTGGACTACTACACCCGGATGGAGCAGGGGCGCATCAAGCACGCCTCCGATGCGATCGTCAACGGGCTGTGTAAGGCGCTGCTGCTCAACGCCACCGAACGCTCCTACCTGTTCTCGCTGTTCTCCCCGGCCACCGGACGCCAGCCTCAGCCCGTCCGCGCCACCAAGGTGCGTCCGATCGTGCGACAGATGCTGGACCAGATGGAGAATACCGCGGCGTTTGTGCTGGGGGTGGGCATGGAAGTTCTGGCGATGAACGACCTGGCGAAAAAACTGATGCCCGACTTCACCGCGGAAACGGGCCTGGCTCGGAGCCTGGCGCGCTGGACCTTCCTGGCTCCGGAAGCGCGCACCTACTACCGGGAGTGGGACGTGGTGGCGGCCGATATGACCGCGATTCTGCGCCGGGATTCCAGCAGGCACCCCAACGATCGTGCGCTCAATGAGCTCATCGGCGAGCTCACCGTGAAGAGTGAGGCGTTCCAACAGTGGTGGCCTCAGCACATGGTGTACGAGTGTTCCTTTGGAACCAAGAAACTCGCCCATCCGCTGGTGGGCCCGATCGACATCGAATATGAGACCTTCCCGGTGCCCGAGGATCCCGATCAGCAGCTCTTTATTTACATGGCAAAGAAGGGATCACCCTCCGACGATGCACTGCGGATTCTGGACACCTGGGACTCCGAGAGTGCGCTTGCCTTCACTCTTCACGAACGGTAATCACCCAGCTGCGCCGCTACGCCATCGTCTCGGACGGGTTCTCCCACGCATTGGCGCGGCCACACGAGATGCATCGCTAGAGCCGCACTAGACTTTTTTTCTCATCCGCCGTCACTTTTTCCCCGTATCGGGTACTTCATATCGACGGCCCACCTCGCGCCAGTAAAAACCTGTCTGTTGTTCACTCAATAAATGACAGCGAGTTTTTCTGCGGGGAGGGACCGTGAAGACTCAGGCCAGAACCATTTGGGGGATCTGGCAATGCACGGGGGGAAGCTGTGGAACTGTCAAACACGCTGGGTAAGGCGTCGCCTTGGGGCCGGCACAAGCGAAAACTGAGGTCATCGCTGGCCGGGATGCTCTCGATCGTCCTGGTGGGAAGCGGGCTGGGCCTGCTCCCAACCGGGGCGATGGCGGCGACCACAACCGACAACATCGTGCCGTTCGATGACACCCTCATCGAACGCTACACCGAGGTAGCTCAGTTCGGCAGCGATATCGCCGGCACCGACCCCAACCGTACCGCCTACGATGTAAAGCTCGACGCCAACACCGTGGTGTACACCAGTAAGCGTGGTGACCGCGCCCCGGGCAGCGGCAGCGTGATCGTTCGGACCTGGGTAGGACCCGCGGCCGGAGAATTCTCCACCACCACTCTGACAGCTCCGGCCTCCGCAGCGGGATTCGGATTCTCGGTCGACGTGGATGACGCGGCCGGAATCGTGGTTGTGGGTGCCCGCTTCTCCAACACCGTTTACGTTTACACACGCAGCGGCGACACCTGGTCCACCACCCCGACCACGATCACCGCGGCCGACAATCCGCGGATTGCCCGGGTTGGTTCCTTCGGGGAATCGGTAAGCCTGAGTGATTCGCACCTGGTGATCGGTGCCCCAAACTCCCAGGTTGATGGGAAGGTCAACGCCGGTTCCGCCTTTGTGGTCCCGATCGCCGAGGCAATCTCCGGGGACGCCCGGGCTCAGGCCCTCCTTCTCCCCGCGGGCCGGGTCAATCGCGACGACGTCTACGGACAGACCGTTGCCGCACGGGACGCTACCGCCGTGGTATCCGCACCCCAGCACCGCGAGACCGCGGCCGATGGTCGGGACTATCAGGTGGGTCAGATTTCCGCCTGGAACCTGAGCGATGCGTCGAATACCTTCACCGTGACCCCCGATGTTAATCAGGAAAAAACCGATTTCCCACCCAATGATGAGGGTGGATCCTGGGCCGGCCTCGGACGATCAATTGTGATCACCGCGGACGGACGGGTGATCGCCGGTTCGCCCTCCGAGGTGCACTACACCGGTGAAAAAGCCGGAGATATCGCCACCGATTCCGCCACCACACAGGGAGCGGTCTACGTTTTCACGCCCAATGGCACCCTCGCCGGACAGAGCCTCTCGGCGCTCCCTGGGCAGTACTACTTTGGGTCGAACCTGGATTTTAACGAGGAAACCCGAGAACTCTTTATCGGGTCGCTGAACCTCGATGCCGTTCCCGACCGCGGCAATGTTCAGGTATTTGACCTGACTGATCCCGCCTCCACCACACCCGCCAAGCCGCTTGAAACCCGTGAGGGCGGGGAAACGAAGTTTGGTTCCTTTGGTCTGCTGGGCGGTTCGGTGCAGGCCAGCACCGGTCGCGATAAAAACGGTGCCCAGCACCACCGCGTCGCCGTGAGCGCAAGCGGTGGGGTCTACGTGTTTGAGAGCCTCAACGCGGTGACCCTCACCAAAACCACCTCGCTTGCGCCGGGGAATGCCTCACCGAGTGCCAACGAGGGAAAAAACGTCGCGACCTATACGGTCTCGGTAACCAACACCACCGGCGTAGACCTCACCGACTTTGTGGTCACGGATGACCTCCGCAACGTGTTGGATGACGCAGAAATCAGTGCGATTAGGGCGAGCATCGGCAGCGCCTCGCTGAGCGGAAATGCCCTCACCTGGACCGGTAACCTTGCCGTGGGTGAGACCCTCACCATTACCTATGTCGCCACCGTTGAGCCGGTGGTAACCGCCGATGACACCGGTGTGCAGAACTACACCGAGCCGGTCGCCGCGCTCGTCAACAGCGTCAGCACCAGCCGCATCATCGCCGGGGAACCCGCCGCCGTGCCCAGCGTTCGGGTCGCCGAAGACGCGCCCGACCGCAGCAAGTGGACCGACGGTGTCACCGTGACCACCCCGATTGATGGGGCGCTCAAGCTGAATAAGACCGTGACCGATGCCGATGGCAACGGCCGTGCCTCCGCGGGTGAGCGGGTAAGCTATTCGCTCACCGCGACCAATGTGGGCGGCCTGCCGCTGGAAGCCGCCACCGTGACCGACGATCTGAGCTCGGTCCTGACCTACGCCTCCGCGCCAGAAAACACTGTGGTCACCCTGATGGATCGCGAGGGCAAGGAAATCACGGCACCCGCCGCCGGTTTCGACACCCCCATCCTGAGCTGGACCGGGGATATCCCCGCCGGGGCGAAACTCACCATCGGATACGACGTTGTGATGAAGAGCGCGGGAGAACTCTATCCGCTGACCGGCGGAGAAGCCCTGGTCAACGGCGTGGACTCCCCGGAAAAGGTGGATCCCGAGGGACCCACCACCACGCTGCCGGTGGAGGACGAACTGATCCTGCAGAAGTCCGCGGCCCCGGCTTCGGGTAGCGAGGTACGCCCGGGTGATCAGATTGTCTACACCCTGACCCTCACCAATAAGGATGCGGCGGTGGCCAAGACCGGCGTCACCCTGACCGATGACCTCTCCGAGGTACTCGCCTACACAAGCCTCGTGGGCGACCCGAGTAACGGTGCCAAGATCGAGGGCAACACCCTCACCTGGACCGGTGATGTGGCCGCCGGAGCGACCGTCACGATCACCTACACCGTGACGGTGAGCGATTCCGCTCCCGACGGCCAAAAGATTGGCAACCACGTAACGAGTGCACAGGTACGGGAAAACCCGCCGGGCACCGAACACGAGGTGGTCAACCCGCGCGGCACGGTTTCGCTGTCCAAGGCCTCGATGCCCTTCACCGGAACACAGGTGAAACCCGGTGACACGATCACCTATACGGTGACCGCAACCAACGACACGGGCCTGCCGATCACCGACGTGGTCATCGAGGACGTTGTGTCCGGACCGGTGACCGTGATCGAATCCTCACTGCCCGCCGGGGCCGTCCTCGAGGGCAACACGATCCGCTGGACCGGGACCGTTCCCGCACAAAACTCGGTGGTGCTGAGCTACCGGGTCACCGTAGATGCCACCGCGACCGCGCCCGCCGTGGTGGGCAACGTGGTGACGAGCGATGACATGTCCAATAATCCGGATGAGCCGCCGAGCACGCGGCATCCCGTTCGCACGATCGAGCTCACCAAAACCTCCGAGCCCGCGAGCGGCCAGGTGGTGAAGTCCGGCGACGTCATCACCTATACGCTGAGCGCCACCAACCCCTCGGCCGTTGACTTTGCCAACGTGGAAATCGTTGACAACCTGGCCGACGTGCTGAACAACGCCACCCTGGTGACCCCGCTGACCGGCGGGCTGACCCTGGACTCCAACGCAAAAACCCTCACCTGGACCGGCGACATTGCCGCCGGTGCCACGATTACCCTCAGCTATCAGGTGACCGTCAACGATGTGATTGAGCCCGAGGGCGCGATCCTGCGCAACGTGGTGTCCAGCCCGGATTCGCCGCGCTCGCCGGAAACGACGCACCCCACCAAGAATGATCGTGGGCAGATTACCCTGGCGAAGTCCTCGGTTCCCACAAGCGGCAGCATTGTGCGTCCGGGTGAGAGTGTTACCTACTCGGTCACCGCAACGAATGCGACCCCGCGGATTATCCGCGATGTGCGCATCGTTGATGATGTGAGTGGGCTGCTTGGTAACGCGAGAATCGAGACCGAAAGCCTGCCCGCGGGCATGACGCTGAACGGAAACGAGCTCGTCTGGACCGGAGACATCCCCGGCAACACCACGGTGACCCTGACGTATCGGGTGACGGTCAACGCCGACGCAACGGCACCGGCCGTGCTGAAAAACGTGGTGACCAGCGACGATATGACCAATGTCCCCACCGACCCGCCCACAACCGAACACCCCGTGGGCACGGTCACCCTGGATAAGCGGGTGACGCCCGCGAGCGGAACCGCGGTGAAGGCGGGGGATCGGGTGACCTATGCAGTCACCGTGACCAACCCGGCCGCAACCACAATCACCGGGGTCTCGATCACGGATAACCTCGCTCAGATTCTGGATCAGGCCACCCTCGTGGACGGCCCCACCGGTGGTGCCAGTATTACCGGCCAGACCCTCACCTGGAACGGCGACCTGGCCGCCGGCGAAACCAAGACCTTCACCTACACCGTGCAGGTCAACGCCGGGGTCACCTCGGGGGCGCTGCGCAACGTTGTGGTGAGCCCCGATGCTCCCACCGAGCCCGAAACCGAAAACCCGATCGGGAGCGTAACGCTGGCCAAAACCGTCTCCGTTCCCGCGGGGACCGCGGCCAAGCGTGGAGAAGACGTCACCTACGCGGTGACGATTGCCAACACCTCCGGTGTTGACGTGCTGGGGGCCACAGTCTCCGATGACCTGCGTGATGTGTTGGATAACGCGACCCTCGTTGCGGACTCCCTGAACGTCACCGGCGGCCCCGCCGCCACCATCACCGACGGTGTGCTGTCCTGGACCGGCGACGTCGCACACGGTGCCACCGTCGTGATCACCTACACGGTGACCGTGAACGACGATGCCCCCGCGGGCGCGGTGCTGCGAAACGCCGTCACGAGCCCGGTCTCGCCCGAAACCCCCGAGACCATCACCGAGATCGGCCTCGTTTCACTCGCAAAAACCTCGAGTGTCTCACCCGCGGGTGCCGTGAAGCCCGGTAGCGAGGTGACCTATACGGTTACGGTGAAAAACTCGGGTTCGGCGGCCATGAAAAACGTGTCCGTGGTTGATGACCTCACCGACGTCCTCGCCCACAGCACGGTCACGACCGAGCCCACCGCAACGGCCGGACGTGTCACGCGCACCGGAAACCAGCTGAACTGGACCGGTGACGTGGCCGCGGGCGCGGAGATCCGCATCACCTATGCGGTCACCGTGAACGCCGACGTGGTCTCACCCGCGACCCTGCGCAACGTGGTCACCAGCCCCGACTCAACCGACGTCCCCGAGACGATCAACCCGATTGGCACCCTCGAACTGGCGAAGTCCACGAGCGTGCCCGCCGGATCGACCCTGCGCATTGGCGACGAGGTCACCTACACGGTGACGATCACCAATAACAGTGATGCCGACATGTCCGGGGTGCAGGTGGTCGACGACCTCTCCGACGTGCTGGACAACGCGGACCTTGTGGGTAGCCCCGCAATCGTCTCCGGGGGTGGAACGCTCACCCGCGATGACACCCGGCTGATCTGGACCGGTGACGTGGCAGCCGGCGCGACCGTGACCCTGAGCTACACGGTTGCCGTACGTGATGACGTGTCCGGCGTGCAGACGCTGCGCAACGTGGTTACCAGCCCGGATTCGCCCAGCAAACCGGAAACCGAAAACCCCATCGGTTCGGTCGGCCTGGAAAAAACCTCGCAGCCGGCTTCCGGATCCGCCGTCAAGCGCGGCGACACCGTGACCTATACGGTGACCGTGAACAACTACTCCGGGGTTGACCTGACCGGCGTGAGCGCCGTCGACGACCTCTCCGGTGTGCTCGGCGCCGCGACCCCGGTGGGGGAGCCCGAGATCATCTCCGGCGGGGGAACCGCGGTCCTCGAACAGGCAACCGCCACGCTGACCTGGACCGGCGATCTGGCCGCGTCCCAGTCCGCGGTGATTCGCTACTCGGTGATCGTGATGGACACCGCGGAGAGCGGGGACGTGCTGCGTAACCTCGTATCCAGCCCGGATTCGCCCGGCGAACCGGGAACCGAGAATCCCGTGGCCACGATCGGACTCACCAAGTCCGTTGTGCCCAAGAGTGGAACGGCAGTTCGGCCCGGGGAGCGTGTGACCTACACGGTCACCGCGCACAACACCACGGGCTTTGACGTCACGAACGTGAGCATCGCCGATGACCTCTCCGATGTGCTGGACGATGCAACCCTGACACCTCAAGACATCAAGGTATCCGATGGTTCCACCGCGACGCTCAGCGGAACCACGCTCATCTGGGCGGGAACCGTGCCCGCACGGGGAGCAATCACCATCACCTACACGGTGACCGTCAACACGGATGCCGTGGCACCCTCGACGCTGCGCAACGTGGTGACGAGCCCGCACTCCACCGATAAACCGGAAACACAAAACCCGGTTGGGACGGTTCTGCTCTCCAAGATCAACGACCGCGGTGACGGCACCGTTGTGCTGCCCGGCGAAAAGGTGACCTATACGGTGACCATCGCCAACCCGGGCGCTGGCGACCTTGCCGGTGTTTCAGCCTACGACGATCTCGCCGATGTGCTGAACAACGCGACCTGGAACAACGATGCGCGCGCCTCCGCGGGTACCGTTGCCCTGGACGGGAACGTGATGCGCTGGGACGGCTCGATTCCCGCGGGCGGCGAGGTCACCGTGACCTACTCCGTGACGGTCGATAAGGATGCCGCGGCCCCCGATACGATCCGTAACCGGGTAACCAGTCGGGACTCCACCCACGTACCGAGTGTGGAAAACCCCGTGGGCACCGTCGGACTGAAAAAGACCGCCGACCCGGCCAGCGGCACCGCCGTCAAGCCGGGACAGACCGTCGGCTACACACTCAGTGTGAGCAATCCGGCGCAGGTTGATCAGGAGAACGTGCGGGTCACCGATAACCTCTCGGACGTTCTTACTGCCGCCGACCTCGTGGGAACCCCGGTGGTATCCGACGGCTCCTCCGCCGCGGTTGACGGAAATATCCTGAACTGGATCGGCACCGTGCCGGCTAAAACCACACTGACCATCACCTACCAGGTGCGGGTTAGGGACACCGCGGTTGCCCCGGCAACACTGCGCAACCTGGTGACCAGCCCCAACTCAACCGATAAGCCCGAAACCGAACACCCGGTGGGCACCGTGACGCTGGCTAAGGCCGCGAACCCCGCCAGCGGCAGCTCCGTTGCGCCGGGTAAAAAGGTGACCTATACGGTGACCATCACGAACCCGGTGGATGCTCCGGTTTCCGGTGTGCGGGTGGTTGATGACCTCAGCGACGTGCTGAACGCGGCGACCCTCACCACCGAACCGCGCGCCGACGGGGGAACGGTCACCTACGATCCGGCAACCCGGCAGGTTGTGTGGACCGGTGATCTGACCGCCAAGCAGAGCGTCACTCTCACCTACGCGGTCACCGTCAACAAGGGTGTTCCCGAGGGAACCATCCTGCGTAACCACGTGACGAGCCCGGATTCCCCGGACACCCCGGAGACCGTGAACCCGGTGGGCGAGGTGACCACGGCCAAGCGCCTGCTGGACGCCAACGGGACGGTGATCCCCTCGGGGACCGTCGTTGCTCCGGGCCAGAGCCTCACATACGAGCTCTCGGTTGTCAACGGGTCCGCCTCCGCCGAGCAGCGCGCACTGCGTGACGACCTGGCCGGAATCCTGGGGACCGCGACACTGACCGCGCCTCCCATCGCAACCTGGACCGATTCCAGCCCGGTTCCGGCCGTCTCATTTGTGAACAACGTGATCCAGTGGGCCGGGGTGGTGCCGGCCGGCACCACGCTGACCATCCGCTACACCGTGCAAACCGACCCCCGGGCCGACGGCACCACCGTGTTGAATAACACGCTCTGGGTGGACGGCACCGAGGGACCGGGCATCACGAACCCGGTGGGCACGCTTGCCCTGGAAAAGTCGGTCTCGCCCGCCAGCGGCACCGCCGTGACGCCGGGAGAACTGGTGACCTACACGATCACCGCCGGCAACCAGAGTGATGCGCCGATTACCGGCGCACGGATCACCGATGACCTCAGCGGTGTGCTGACCAGCGCGACCGTTGTGGGTAAACCCGTGGTATCCGATGGGTCCTCCGCGGTGATCGGTCCGGATGCGACACTGACCTGGACCGGGGATATTCCCGCCCGAGGCGAGCTCACCATCACCTATACGGTGCGGGTCAACGCAGATGCTGCGGCCCCCGCGATCCTGCGAAACCTCGTGCTCAGCCCGAACTCGCCGCAGGAACCGGAGACTGTCAACCCGGTGGGAACCGTCAGCCTGTTCAAGGACAGCGTGCCCGCCGCGGGCACGGCCGTAAAGCCCGGCTCCACGGTGGACTATTCGGTGACGATCCGAAACACCACAGCCGTCCCGATCTTCGAGGTCAGCGTCACCGATGACCTCGGTGATGTGCTTGATGATGCGACCCTCGTGGATGGCAGCGTGCGCGTTTCGGACGGTACCACCGCGACCGTGGTGGATGGAAAAATCGTCTGGAACGGAACGGTTCCCGCCGGCTCCGACATCACGATCACCTACTCGGTGACGGTGAACGCGGATGCCGAGGCCCCCGCGGTCCTACGCAACGTGGTGACCAGTCCGGACTCAACCGATGTGCCCGAAACCGTGAACCCCGTGGGGACCCTGCGCCTGGTGAAAACCTCGGTGCCAGGCAGCGGCATCGCGGTCAAGCCCGGAGACGCCGTGGACTATACGGTGCAGATCATCAACGACTCGACGGCCCCGATCCTCGGGACCAGCGTGAGTGATGACCTCGCCACCGTGCTCAACAACGCCACGCTTGTGGGTACCCCGGCCGCCACCACCGGCAGCATCGAACTGAGTGGTAGCACGATGCTCTGGAGCGGGGATGTCCCGGCCCAGACCACGATCACCCTTACCTACCGGGTACTTGTGAACGACGATGCGGTGGCCCCCGCGGTCCTGCGCAACGTGGTCACCAGTCCGGACTCGCCCAGCGTTCCCGAAACGGTGAACCCGGTAGCGACGGTGAAGCTCAATAAGAGCAGCAACCCCACCTCGGGTATCGCGGTCAAACCGGGGGACACGGTGACCTACACGGTCACCGCAACCAACGAGGGACTCGTGGATCTGCCCGGTGTGTACATCGAGGACAACCTCTCCAACGTGTTGAACCATGCGTCCCTGGTGGGAACCCCCGAGGTTTCCGACGGGTCCCAGACCCAGCTCAATGGTGCCTCGCTCACCTGGACGGGTACGGTGCCCGCGGGTAAGACGATCGCGATTACCTATCGGGTGTTGATCGCCGCAAATGCCGTACCGCCCGCGGTGCTGCGCAACGTGGTGTCCAGCCCGCAGTCGCCGGAGGTTCCCGAAACCATGAATCCCGTGGGCACGGTGAACCTCGCCAAGACCTCGGACCCGGCCTCGGGAACAACGGTGGGTCGCGGCCAGACGGTGAACTACACCATCACCGTCACGAACCCGACACCGAACGAGATCCGCGGCATCGTCATCTCCGATGACCTCTCGGGGGTCCTGGAAAGCGCGAACCTGGTGGAGGGATCACTCAGCCCTTCCGATGGCTCGGTCACCGTGATCAACGGCACGCTCGGTTGGGAGGGGACGGTCCCCGCCGGCGCAACCGTTGAAATCCGTTACGCGGTCAAGGTCAAGGCGAGTGCGGTGGCCCCGGCCACCCTGAAAAACGTGGTGGTGAGTCCGCACTCGATCGACAAACCCGGCACCGAAAACCCGGTGAGTCCGCCCGATCCCGGGGAGAAAATCCCCACCACCGGAAGCGAGCTGATTGCTCAGCTGGCACCGATCACGCTGATCCTGTTGGTCGCCGGAGCCGTCGCGATGCTGATTCGGCAGCGCTCACGCCGGAAGGGGAACGACGTTGCATAACCATTCCGAAAGTGGGAACCCCATGGACACACCAGACGACACCACCGGTGCCGTGCCGTCTCCGGAAGCGGGGGCCGAGCACCGTGCTGACCCCACCCCGACCGCGGCACCACTCACCCGGAACCGTTCACGAGGGCGGACAGGCGCGCGCCGTCGGCGCGGACTGATCTTCGGATCGGCCGCCGCCGCGGTCCTAATTGCCGGCGGGATTGCCGCCTGGGCCGGAGGACTCTTCGGCCCAGGGGCGGCCACCCAGGTCTCCTCATCGCTCACCAAATACGACATCAAGGTGTCCGATGGCAGCGGAGCATTTGTTGATGCAACTCGGGAGAAGCCGCTCCCGTTGACGTCTCCGGGCCTCGCCTCCGATCTGATCGGTGAGGGCTTGGAGTGGACGGTCACCGTAAAAAACGAGGGTGCCGCCACCGGACAGCTGTTTTTTGTGGTCTGTGATCCGATGTCCGCCAAGGTGAAGTACCGGGTGGCCCCGGGCAAGGATGTGATCTACCCGGATCTGTTTACCCAGCTCCGGTTCACCATCACCGATGACGCCGGCACCGTGGTGCTTAACAATCAGATGCTTGGTGCGGATGAAAACAACGATCCGAACGGCGATGGCACGCTGCGTGCCGACATTTCCCGGATCCTTGAGGCCGGCGGGGGAGAGGCCACGTTTACCATCCGCGCGGTCTTTGACTATGACCGGGAGGATGCCAGCCGGACAAAACTGGCGGCGTATAACGGCGTGGATACCGACTTTGGTGTTCGCATTGAGGGGGAGAGCTACTAATGGCCAGAGTGAATAACACCGTGGGGCGGGCGAAGACAGCGCCGGTACGTACCCGCCATTTGCGCATGGCGGGAGCCGCGCTGCTGGTGGCCGGGTTGGCCGCCGGTGCCACGGTACCGCTGATTGGGGAAACCACCGCGGGCTACACCGATTCGGCCTTCGCGCTCGCAGAGGGGGTGTCGGTACCCCCGACCACGGCACTGGCTTCGGTTGTTCCGTCCTATGCGTTGGACACCATGCAGGTGGTGGACGTGGCCGGAAACCTCTGGATCTGGGGGTACTACGGAAACTCCGGGCCCAGCACGGCCTCCGCCGGGCAGGGTGGTGGAAGTAACGGCATCGACTACTCCACGGGCACGGCGTTTAACAATCACAAACCGAACCAGTTCAAAGCCCTCACCAATATTCGTGCCATGGCCTCCTCTGCCTATGCAAACTACGCGATCGACGAGCATGGCAACCTGTTTGGCTGGGGCCAGAACAACGGTGGCCTGTACATGTTTGGCAACAACTTCAACGGCACCGGCAGGGTTGTCCCGCCCGGGACCACCCCCGAGAACGTGGTCACCAACTGGGCCGATGCGATCATCGACACCGACGTGGTCAGTGTCTCCTCGGTCGAGTACGGGGCGGCCTATGCCAAATCCGACGGCACGGTCTGGACCGTGGGAGACAATGAGCTTGCCCAGCGTGGTCAGGGCTTTACCGGTAACGGTAACGCCGCGCTGCGTGTCGCCACGCAGGTCACCGACTGGCCGGGCGGCACCCACCCGGACATCGTCTCGGTCTCCTCGGGATACGAGGGCTACTACGCGATCGCCGCCGATAACACCGTCTATTTCTGGGGACGCTCCTTCCGAGACGGAGCCGGGTCGCTGAACACGAACCTCATCGCGGCGGGATGCCAAACCGTAAACTCCGTCTACCGTGACTATCGCTGTAGTAAGCCCGTGGAAATCCCCGAGCTCACCGCAATCGCCCAGAAGGAGGGGATCAAGGAGCTGGGTGGGGGATATTCCCACGGTCATATGGTGACCGAACGGGGAAACCTGTATGCCTGGGGCAGCGAGGAAAACAACTACTCGGGCAATGACGAGCTTGCCGCCTCCGCGACAAACGGCACCCTGCCGCGGCTGAAGTCCGCCGATGTGGTGGCCTCATCCTCCCGGTTTGGGTCCACCCAGTACATCACCAAGGATGGCGAGGCATGGGCATACGGGAACCGGCTCTGGGGTGGGGCGTTCAGCCTCGATAACACCCAGGCGAAACCGGCGAACGGTGACCACCTGACCGGAAAGGTCTGGGATCCCCGGGCCGATCCGAAAAAGCGTAAGGCCGTTCAGGTGGGCGGAAATAAGGACTCGGCAACGATCCTGCTGGACGATGGAACCGTGCTCTCCTGGGGAGAAAATGGTGGCGGTGCCGCCTGTGGAGGATTCACCTATGCCGACTGTAAGGCAGCCGATGGAAGCGTCGCCACGGTCACCGCGGCCGGAGGAACCAACGGCCTGTACGTCTGGCCGCTCACCCTGGTAACGGGTATCCAGAATGTCGGACGCTATCAGACCATCACGTTGAACTCCTCGCCGTTCACCGGCACTGCGGTTATGTCGGGGCAGCGGATCGGGTACCGTGCCCTTGCCCGAAACCCTCTGACCGACGAGGCCACCTATACGGTTTCGGTTGATCTCAGTGGTCTGGGTTCGGACGCCGAGGTGGACCCCGAGACCATCCGCATCACCGTGGGCGATGACGATCCGATTCGCGGGGTGCAGACCGATGGTGTGGTCACGTGGACGGGGAAGGTGCCGGCGAATAGCCAGGTCCTGATCGCCCTGGACGCCGTGGTGAAGCCGGGCGTGCCCGGGGGTGCCGCCCTCAACGTCTCCGCGAACCTGCGGGTGAAGGATAGCACCAACGCGGATTCCGATACGGTGGCCCACATCACCACCACCAACCCCGCCGACCTGGAGGGGTGTGATTCCTGTGTCATCCCCTAATTGCCGGATGTCCGCGTGAAAGTCGACGGCCACTTCGGGTCAAAAAAACCGGTATCACGCGTACTACGGGCGGTTTCCGCTGGCGGTGTGCTGGTCGTGGCGGCAACAATCCTCACGGCATACCTGCTGGGGATCCGTGGATACGCGGTGACGGGCGCATCGATGGAACCCGACATTAGGGCGGGCCAGTTCATCCTGACTCGGAGCGTGCCGACCCAGGAAATACGGCCCGGAGAAATCGTGACCGTTCGCCGTCCCGGACGTGGAGACATGGTCACCCACCGTGTAATCACCGTCTCACAGGTGAATGGACTCGTGCACCTCAAACTACGCGGCGATGCCAATGCGACAGTGGACCCGTCAGATTATGTCGTGACCCGAGCGCAGCGGTACCTGTTCGCGGTTTTCTAAGGGAACGGGTGGCGGTTCTGGCGGCTCTCTCCCGCGACACGGTGCCATCAGACACCGTCGTGGTGCACGGAACGGCTCGGCAGGACTATCGATTCGCAGAGGACGCGGAGGACTACTGATGGATGACCGGGGGACCCGGATCACGGAAACCACCCGTGACGCCGACTTGATCACACGTTCCCGTACCGGTGAGCAGCGTGCGTACGCCGCGCTGTGGGAAAAATATCACGACCTCGCACAGGCCATCGCCCGGCCACTTGCTCATGCCGACGCCGAAGACATCGTGTCCGACGCCTTCACCACGATCTGGACCCAGCTGCAGCAGGGTGCCGGGCCGGAGACGAATTTTCGTGCGTATCTGCTGGCGACCGTGCGTAATATCGCGTTCAAATCGCATCGAAAGCTCGGCCGAGTTGTCACCGGGATAGATCTTGATCTCGGGGTGGTAGACGATGGGCCGCAGATCATCGAAAATGCCGAGGCCAACCGAGATATCCTGCTGGCATTCGAACATCTCCCCGAGCGGTGGCAGCGAGTGCTGTGGATGATCGAGGTGGAGCAGCGGCCTCGCGCCGAGGTTTCGGCGGCGCTGTCCCTCAGCCCCAACTCGACCACCCAGCTGCTGCGACGTGCCAAGGAGGGGCTGCGCGAAGCGTGGCTAGCCGAACGATTCACCGCCGACGGGGTGGCGCGCACCCATCGCGGATTTGTCCGTGACATGCCGCGATACGTGCGCGGTGGGTGGGCCACTCGCCGCCGACAGGAACTTCGTGAACACATCGGAGACTGTGGAACGTGTCGTGCCCGCGAAATCGAGCTGAAACGAGAGAGTGCGCTGCTGGGGCCCGCACTGGCGCTGCTGCCGCTGATCGGTGGCGGGGCACTGTTTGCCGGGCAACGTGGTGATTCCGCGCAGGCGGTTCCATCCGGTCTGCTCGCCCGGTTCGAGGCGCGATCGTCCGAAACCCTATTCACGCTGGGAAACCAGATGGCGATGCTGTCGCTACCGGCCGCGGTAAGCACGGTGGCCGTGGCCGTGGCCGTGGCCGTCGCCGCCGGAACCGTGTTGCTGGTTCCGCTAATGGTTCCCGGCATCGGGGAAACTCCCACCGCACGGCCCGCTGACATCATCCCATCGTTCGGTGCGCCCACACTCCCGCCGGATACCGCATGGCCCGAGCCCTCGGCGAACCCGGTGATCGTATCGGGGGACAGCGCCCCCGTGGACCCGTCGCCGAGTGCCCCGACATCTTCCAACGAGTGGTTCCCCCCACCGGATGATCCCGGGGAAACCTCGGCCCCGGCCCCGCTCACCCTTGCATTCGATATGGACCCGCGCGGAGATCTCGCCCCCGAGGCTTCGGGGGTTGCCGAACCCGGGGCAACCATCGAGGTGCGCGCCTCCGGGACGACCGCAACCACGATCGCCGGTGACGATGGGCGGTGGCACCTGGACCTCTCGGCGCTTGGGCTGGGGGTTGGCACACACTCGGTCAGCGCGCGGCGAATCGACGCGGTTCCCGCCCAGGTGGTCGGACCGTTAACCTTCACCCTCGCGCTTGCTCGCCTGACCGCGGAGGAAAACCCCACAATGACCTCGGGAAGCGCTTTTGTTGTCACCGGGATTCCCAATTCTGTGGTCTGTGTTGTGCCGCAGGGGACAGCCCCGCAGGAGATCCGGTTGGGACCTGCGGGTACTGCCCCCACGCAGATTGACGGGTCCACTCCGACCCGGTTTCGCTACTGTGCGGGTACCCGGCTGGGACCCGAGGGAAACGTAGCGCTGGCCGGAAGGTAGGCACTTCCATCTGCTTCCTCAGGTACCGCCTCCGGAGGGAAACGCGCCCCGCGCCACCATTATGTTCCGGATGGGGCTACTCGGCGACGATGCTCAGCGCCTCGATGAGCCCCGCCGCATCCACCTCAAACGTGTACACCAGCTGGACGCGTCCGCCGGGGAAGTTGCCCTCCAGGAGCTGCGTCACCGCGGTGGTGGTGCCCGTTTCGCGACTGGAAATCCAGGTCGAGGTGACCTCATATTCGCTGGCATCTCCGCCGAGCCAGCTGAGGATCTCGGCGGAACCGCGATGGGTATGGCCATCGTCGGTGACCACCGCATCCGGGGAAAACACCTCGGCTACCAGCCGCTTATCCTTGCCCTCCATCAGGTCAAAGAACCGCTGGATGATGGGAGAGTGTGGTGATGAATTCATGGTGTGTGCCCCTGTCCTAGATGGTTTTGATGGTGCCGCCATCAACGGTGATCTCCTGCGCCACGACCGAGGCCGCCGCATCCGACACCACAAACCCGATAACCTCGGCGATCTCCTCGGGCGGGGCGAAGCGGCCATCGGGCACGCCGCCCAGCGAGTCGAGGATGAGCTTCATCCCCGCCTCCTCGTCCACGCCGTGCGCCTCGGCGAGGCGGGCTGCCAGCGCGAAGGCACCGGGGCTCTGGATTCCGCCGGGGGAGACGGCGTTCACTCGAATGTGCTGCGCCGCAAGCTCATTGGCGAGACCCTTACTGTAGGCGCGCAGCGCCGCCTTGGCCGCCGCATATCCGAGAGTCCCGTCATAGAGCGGCATCTTGCCCTGGATCGAGGTGACGTGCACGATTGATCCCGAGCCACGCTCCTGCAGCAGCGGAATCAGGGCCCGGTCGAGGCGGACTGCGGCCAGCAGGTTCAGCGCCAGTTCCTCGTCCCAGTGGGCGTCGGTCATCGAGGCGTGGCCGCCGCCGGGGGTGTTGGAGCCGCCGGTCACGTGCACCAGGATGTCCAGGCCCCCGGACTCGCGGATGGCCTCGGCGATTCGAGCGGGGGAGTCGGGCGCGGTCACATCGAACTGCAGAAACGATTCGGCCGCTGTGTGTTCGGGACGTGATCGGCCCACGGTGGTCACGCGGGCGCCGGCATCGGCGAGGCGCTGCACGGTCGCGGCGCCGAGGCCCTTGGTGCCGCCCACTACGAGTGCGTGACGGCCGGCGAGGGAGAGCAGAGGGGGATAAGAAATTGTCATATCCCCAGGCTCGGCATTCCCCTAGGGGGAAGGTCAAGCTCGGTTAGCGCCCGGTGCGAAAAATGGGCCAGCCGATTTCGGTTACCAGCTCGGGAGACTCGTCGGTGGCCGCCCGCAGATAGCGTTCGCGCAGCGGCCCGGGCACTCCCAGCTCGTGCTCGGCCACATAGACACCCAGTGCCGCGTAGGTTTCGGCAATCGTCTCATCGGGCCCCCGGTGCACGGCAACGGCAAGCTCGACCGCGGGAAGCACCTCCAGACGAATGCGCCCCGGAAACTCGCGCGCGGCGACTCCCGCGCGCAGCGGAAGGAAGAGGACGGCCTCGCCGCGTCCGTCGAGGAAGAGCTCGGCGGCCCATTCGCCCCCAAGCGGCCCCGCGATGTCTGTCGGATCGACCGCCAACAGCTCGTCTCGGGCGGCGGTGTACCAGTCTCCGAGATCGTCGCGGTTGATTCGCTCACGAATCACCAGGGCCGGTAGCGCGGCAATGCTGTGGTGCTCGATATGGGGCGGGGTTGAGCCCGGATCCACCAGCCCACGCAGCGAGGCCACCGCGTGCTGGGTGACCCGAAGGCGCTCCTCGAGCCGGTTCAGGTGCTCGGTGATCAGGGCGTTGCGACCGGCCACATCCGCGGTCGCCAGAATCTCGCGGATGCTGTCCAGCGGCAGATCCAGCGCGCGAAACTCACGGATCACCCGGGCATCTGCCACCTGCCCGGAGGCGTAAAGCCGGTATCCATTGTGTGGATCGATCTCGGCCGGTTCCAGGATGCCCACCCGGTGATAAAACCGCAGCGACTTGGCGCTCAGCCGGGTGGCCTGCGAGAAATCGCCGATTGTCATGAGGGAAGCCATAGGGTCATTCTCTCCCATCCGCGGGCGCGCTCCCAACGGACAGGGAGCGTTCGGAAACATTCGCGTAATCCGGGCCGGTTACCCTCATTTGGGGGTCGAGTGTGCGGGCCCAATCTTTGGTTTACCGTTGATCAATTTCTCCGGGATTGATTGAATCGGCAGTGAACCACGATGCGAAACGAAGTCGGGTGCGTGGGTGCCCGTCGGGTCCGGTTCGCATCCCCTGTGAGGAGTTCAATATGACCGCGGAAACACTGAGGATCGCGCTGGCTCAGCGCCGTCCGTATCCCATCGACGGATCGATGGAGGGTTTTGCCCGGGAGGTCGCCGAGACGCTCGCCGTCCACCCAGGTACCGAGCTGTTGGTCTATCCGGAGATGCACCTGTGTGGGACCGAACACCTCCCCGAGGAGGCCCGTCCAGCGGCCCTGCGCGCCGCCGCGGTCGCGTTGGACGATGAGTATGTCACCCGGTTGGGAGCGATTGCCGCCGAGCACGGCATCTGGTTCTGCCCCGGCAGCATCGGCGAGATCGGTGAGGACGGCGAGTTTTACAACACCCAGCTGATCTTCGATCCCAGCGGCACCCTGCGCGCCAGCTACCGCAAGATGTTCCCCTGGCGTCCGTTCGAGCCGCACCGTCCCGGCGACAGGTTCATCGTCGAGGGGCTGAACCATGCGGGGACTTCGCACGGAACCGTGGGCCTCTCGATCTGCTACGACGCCTGGTTCCCCGAGCACGCCCGCCAGCTGGGCTGGCTGGGGGCCGAGCTGGTCCTCAATATCGTCAAGACCACCTCGCCGGATCGCGAGCAGGAGCTTGTGCTTGCCCGCGCCAATGCGATCGTCAACCAGTACGTGGTCGCGAGCCTGAACGCCGCCGAACCGGTGGGTCGCGGCCGCAGCATCGTGGTGGGTCCCGAGGGATTTGTGATCGCCGAGGGTGGTCTCGGCGAGGAGACCCTGACCTTCACGTTTGATCCGGCCGCGGTGGCCGCGGTTCGCGAGCACGGCACGATGGGCAGCAACCGGATGTGGGCACAGTTCCACGAGGGCGATCCCACCATCGAGCTTCCCATGTATCGGGGTCGTATCGACCCGCTGCACTGGTCCCCCCAAACCCCCAACGCAGGCGCCCAGTAGACCGTTTACGGCCCCTGAACGACGCGGCACACCATCCGAACGAGGAGTTCACTGTGTCAAATTCTTCCCCCGCTCCCACGCTTGCCCGCACGCTGAAGCTGCCCTCGCTGGTCCTGTTTGGGCTGGCCTATCTGACCCCGCTGATCGTGCTGGGAATCTTCGGTGTGATCGCCTCGCAGACCGGCGGTGCCAGCGCCAGCGCCTATCTGATCGCGCTGATCGCGATGCTGTTCACCGCGAGTAGCTACGGCCGGATGGCCAAGGCGTATCCGGTGGCTGGATCCGCCTACACCTACGTGCGACGCACGATCGGCGGTCGAATCGGCTTCCTGGTGGGTTGGTCGGTCATCCTCGACTACATGTTCCTACCGATGGTTATCTGGCTGATCGGTGGATCCTACCTCCAGGCGCAGTTCCCCGGGGTGCCGATGCCGGTGTGGATCCTCGGATTCATCGTGATCACCAGCGTCCTCAACGTGATCGGGCTCAAGGTGGCCGACCGTGCCAACCTGATCCTGATGTCCTTCCAGATCCTTGTCATCGTGATCTTTGTGGCCCTCTCGATCGCCTCGGTGGTGAACACCAACGGGCCCTCGGGCCTGTTCAGCGCCGGACCCTTCACCGGGATCAACGCCGGATTCGCGGGGATCGCCGGGGGCGCGGCTGTGGCGGCCTACTCCTTCCTCGGGTTCGATGCGGTGACCACGCTGACCGAGGAAACCATCGAACCGCGCCGCACGGTTCCCAAGGCGATCATGCTGGTCGCGCTGATCGGCGGCGGCATCTTCGTGATCGTGGCCTATGTGGCCCAGCTGGTGCACCCGGGCGGAACCTTCACCGACTCGGACACCGCGGCCTTCCAGATCGCCACCAAGATCGGCGGCAACCTCTTCGGCGCGGTGTTCCTGGCCGCGCTGGTGGTGGCCCAGTTCACCTCGGGACTGGCCGCCCAGGCCTCGGGGAGCCGCCTGCTCTATGCGATGGGGCGCGACGGCGTGCTGCCCAAGCGCATTTTCGGCGCGTTGAGCCCGCGGTTCCGGACCCCGATGCTGAGCATCCTGGTGATCGCGATCGTGGGCCTGATCGCGATGTTCATGGACGTGTCCACCTCGACCTCGTTTATCAACTTCGGGGCGTTTGTGGCGTTCATCATGGTGAACCTGTCGGTGATCGTGTACTGGTTCAAGCAGCGCCGCGAGGGCGTGACCCACAATCCGCTGGTGTACGTGGTGGTGCCGATTATCGGCATGATCGTGATCGCCTACCTGCTGACCCAGCTGGACGTGCACGCGATCACCCTGGGCGCGATCTGGTTTGTGCTGGGAGTGATCGTGCTGGGGATCACCACGCGCGGCTTCCGTCGCCAGCCGCCGGAGCTCAGCGTCGACAACGTTTAGCCCATGAGCAACGGCGCCGCGTTCCTCGGGAGGGAACGCGGCGCCGTTTTATGCGGGGGCGACTACCACTGCGGGTGCACGGTGGCGCGGAAGTAGCGGTCGTAGATCTCGTGCACGCGGGCATCCAGCTCGGGGGAGGTGTGGGGCAGATCGGCGGCCCCGGCGTTGGCGAGGGCCTGGCGGACATTTCGCGCTCCGGGGATGGCGGCGGTCACGCCGGGCTGATCGATCAACCAGCGCAGCGCCGCCTGCGGAACCGAGACACCGTCGGGCAGGGCCGCGGCAAACTCCTGGGCGGCGGCCAGCCCGTCGGCAAAGTCCACCCCGCTAAAGGTTTCGCCGCGGTCGAAGGCTTCGCCGTTGCGGTTGTACGTGCGGTGGTCGTTCTCGGGGAACACCGTGTCCGCGGTGTACTTGCCCGAGAGCAGTCCGCTGGCCAGCGGTACCCGGGCGATGATCCCCACATTGTGGGCACGAGCCGCGGGCAGAACCTCGTCCAGGGGCTTGAGTCGGAACGGGTTGAGGATGATCTGCACCGAGGACAGCCCCGGACGGTCGATCGCGGTGAGGGCCTGCGCGCTCTCCTCGACGCTCACCCCGTAGGCGGCGATGGCCTGCTTTTCCACCAGATCATCCAGCGCATCAAACACGCGCTGGTCGGTGTAGACGGCGGAGGGCGGGCAGTGCAGCTGCACCAGGTCCAGGGTGTCCACGCCGAGGTTGGTGCGCGAGCGGTCCACCCAGGCGATGAAGTTCTCGCGCGAGTAGTTCTCGGGCAGCTGCTCCTGGCGGCGGCCGATCTTGGTGGCCACAAAGACGTTCTGCTCGGGATTGCGCTCGCGGAAGGTGCGGATGAAGCGCTCGCTGCGTCCATCGCCGTACACATCGGCGGTGTCAAAGAAGGTGACGCCGGCGGCTATCGATTCCTCCAACACGGCCAGCGCATCGGCCTCGCTGACCTCGCCCCAGTCGGCACCCAGCTGCCAGGTTCCTAGCCCGATCACCGAGACGGATCGTCCGGTTTTTCCTAGACTGCGCTGTTCCATGGGTGTGCTCCTTCTGCCGAACTCGGTGGCATCGCCG
The DNA here is from genome assembly GCF_014522285.1 of Mycetocola sp. JXN-3. Classification (GTDB taxonomy): domain Bacteria; phylum Actinomycetota; class Actinomycetes; order Actinomycetales; family Microbacteriaceae; genus Mycetocola; species Mycetocola saprophilus. Next base: position 2,267,179 of record NZ_CP041635.1, on the reverse strand, counting down.
GAATTCCGGGGTGCGGGTTCAATGGTAGCGAAACTGATGGTGCCAAAGTGGTGACAAATCACCCGCACCATGACATCGTTCACTACACGGCCTATTCAACGAAAAACGTGCCACACAATAGGTATGTGTAACAATTTCTGTCGATGAGAGGAGTGAAAATCATGTCGAAATTCCCGGTTTTCCTGCGTTATCAGGACCTGGGGTCGCAGGGTCTGACCCGACACGGGTTCGATCGATTGGTCGATGAGGGCGGATACGAGCGCGTTGCACCGGGGTCCTTTATGCGTCCCGGGGTTATTGATGACACCGCCGCCGCCTGGGTCGCAATTGCCGCGAAGAAACCTCGATCGACACTGTGCATGATGACCGCCCTGTCCATCCACGGGCTGACTGACGAGATCCCCGTTCACTCGGATATTGCTATTCCGCGTGGGCAGCAGCCGGTCAAGGTTGAGTTTGAACCCGTGTCCTGGCATCGATTTGATCCGATTACCTTCGATCTTGGCCGCACCGAATATCCCCTCATTGACGGGGCCACCATTGGTCTGTACTCGGCGGAACGAACCCTCGTGGATCTCTTCCGTCTGCGTCATCGGTGGGGCAGTGATATCGCCCATAGCGCCCTCAAACAGTGGCTGCGCTCTCCTACACGCAGTATCCCGATGCTCCTCGACATTGCGCAGGCATTCCCTAAGGCTCGTCCCGCACTCACCACGGCGCTGGAAATACTCTTATGAACCCCTGGGCTCAGCACGGCACGCCCGCCGGCGATGCAACGCTTGCCATTCAGGCGCTGGCGAGAAAATCCGGTGCGAATGTGCAGGAGCTACTCACGCTCTACGCTCTCGAAGCCCTGCTTGAGCGTATTTCCCGCTCTCCCGACGCGGACGAATTTGTTCTGAAGGGAGGAGTGCTCCTGGCGGCATTTGAGGCGCGGCGTCCCACTCAGGACATCGATGTGCAGGTGTCGGGGTTGGTTAGTCGAACTGACGTGGTTGCCGAGAAGATTCGAGCCATCGCTCGGATTGAGGTTGATGACGGGGTGGTCTTCGAAGAGGACTCAATGGTTGTCTCGGTAATACGCGATTCGGATGAGTATTCGGGCGTTCGGGTGAAGCTCACCGCCGGGATTGGGCGAGCTCGGCTCTTTGTGGGAATCGATGTCAACTTTGGTGATCCGATTTGGCCGGAGCTGCAGAGGGTGAGGATTCCCCGGCTGGTCGCGTTGGGACAGCCAGTCCTGGAGGTTTTGGGTTACCCCATGGTGATGGTTCTGGCGGAAAAGATTTCGACGGTCATGGAACGTGGACCGGTGAATTCACGATGGCGAGACTTTGCCGATCCTGATTTCGATGTGGGAGGAACATGGGATCCCGTCGGCGGGCACTGGACCAATCGAGATCTGGACAAGTACCCGCCGGCTCCGAGAATTTAGCCCCGATCTGCCAACGGGGCGCTTCCGCGGTAGAAGTTGTAATCGAGCCCCTGTGAATCGGTGAAAACGATGCCGGTGATCTTCCGGAATTCCGGCCCGATGAAGTTCAAGACATTAATGCCGAGGCGCTTAACCGATTCTTTTGTCAGCTGCTCCTGAACGTTGATCTTGAGGTACCCGTCGGTGCTGCCGCCCCATCCGGGCTGGATCGCGTACAGAGGGTTCGCCAGCGAGTTTTCGTACCCAGGCATGCTGAGAAAGTCGGTCGGGCTGCTGACATTGTGCATTTCCAGCCAGCGCGCCTCGGCCGTTGCGGGCGAAACCGCCGCGACCTCCGGGGCCGGGCTGCTGACTTCGGGTATCGGCACCGGGGCTTCCGAAGCGGTGGTGGTGGGCTCGATCGAGGCTACCGGCGCGCTCGGAGCCGGCGCGGCATCGTTCTTCCCCGAACCACCATTGACAAGGTTTGAAATGGTCCCGATCACGAGAAACACCCCGACAACGATCCAAAACCACTTCTTTTTCCACACGGGCTTTTTCTGGGGAACGGGCGAGGGGGCGATGGGTGTAGTCATTAAGGGTCCTTGGTCTGTGGCTGCGGTGATCGCCAGGTCGTTGGGCCGTCGTGACCGATCGATCGGGGGAAATCGTGCGATTCATTACCCCCAGTTCAGGGAGGTGTCGCTGTATTGCCGGCGTGATCATCGAGGTGTTGGATTTGTTACGGCATCTGAGGTTATTACCAATAGCCGTTCAGTTACCAATGGAGATCGGGAAATCTGTCGGTGTCGGCATGCCCAGGAGGCGGCGAATTCTCCTGCTAACGTCTGACTCATGACCGAACCCACCCGCTCTGAAGTCGCCCCCGACTCATCTGAAATGGATTCGGCGGATGACTCCTCGGCGACGGAAACACCTGACTCCAACCAACCTCCTGGACGTTTCCAGCGCGCATTTCGGGAACTGCCGACATGGGCGCGACGTTCGGGGGTTGGATTGTGCGTGGCCGTTGGAGTTCTGCTCGCGGGTGGAATTACGGGAACGAGTATTGCCGTGCACAATTTCACTGCAGGAGAGGTACTTAAGACTCGGATTCAAGAGGGCAAGGATTATCAGTCCGAGCTCTCCGGTGATATTTCAAGTTTGAAATCTGAAAACTTGAAGCTGGCCGAGCAGGTGGAAAAGCTCGACCAGCGCGAAGCCGCGCTGAAAGAGCGTGAAACCCTCGCGCAGAACAAGGACGGGGAACTCACTCAGCGCAGCGAAGAAATTAGCGCTCGAGAAGAAGCCGTAGGAGCCGCAGAAGAGGCCAAAAAATCCACCTCATTCGACTCAGGAACTTTCATCGTGGGTACGGATATCCAACCGGGTACCTATCGTAATTCCGGCACGAGCGACTGCTATTGGGCTCGACTGAGCGGCCTCGGCGGAAGCGTCTACGACATCATCGCAAACGACAATGCCAACGGCCAGGCTGTCGTGCGAATCGCTGCAAGTGATGCAGGGTTTACCTCTTCGCGCTGCGGTACCTGGACGCTTCTGCAGTAATTTGGTGCACGCATCCCGATGCTAGCGACCTATGGACTGACTAGTCGCGTTCCTCGTCCTGGAGGTGCGCCAGTTCGGCGGCGCTCACCGGGTACTGATGACCCTCATCATCGACCCACATATGGGTGCGTCCAGCCTCGGTTGAGAAAGGCCGTTCAAACAGAATGAGGAGCGCCCCGGTCTCCGGGTGCACTTTATGAGGAGTCACCATAGGGAGACACTAGACCCCCGCGGCAGGCACGGCAAGACCCAGATTTGCCGTCGAGACGAAAACGGTAACGATAGGGACAGCTGTTTCAGTGTTGGCGCTGAATTATGCTCCACTGGCGGGATTGAGAACCTTCAATCGTGGGTAGATGCTGAAGCGTTTGTCGGCCGTGATGAGCGGTAGTCATAACGAGAGGGAATGAGCGGCGATAAGGGCATCCTTTGCGCGCAGCCGCGTTGTATCTAACCCGGCAAACTTTCCGAATTCAATCGCGGCGTCCGTATCAAAGTTCACCCAGAACCGTGAAATCTGATCAAGCAACGTGAGCATCGCCAGACGGATCGATGCTTCCTCGGCGCGGCTATTGTCTTGCAGCATGAGGCGATAACCATGTTCAAGTTCGGACCGCACAATGGTGCTTGCCCGATAGTGGTCGATTCTGCCGAGGATGCGCGACGGCGCCGTAATGAATACGTTGGTGTCAAGGAGTGCGTCCGTCATTATGAGCCCGAACCGTGTGGACCGCGAGACTCCTCTAATTCCTGCAGCTGCCGCGCAACGTGCTCTGCGGTGATTCGACGACTCAAAGACTGAAGCCGAGCGGCAATTTGAGGTTGAGGCTCAGTGCTAAGCGATGACATGAGTTCCGTCGCCGAAGCCGTTTCGATTGGCTCAGTGAAAGCTGCACTTTGCTCTTCTGTGGACACTAGCTGATCCCCTCTCACTTGCTCGTCTCATGCGAATGTTTGCCCACGCTACCAGGGGTTTAGGCCTTTTACTGGGGATTCAAATGGCATATACATTGTTTTTCGTGCACGGGGACGCCGGTAACATGGGGCCTCATGAACGCGTATCGGCAGGACGAGTGGGAGGCCTTTCGGGAGCACGCCTCCACGGTAGTTTCGCCCTACCTGATGGGCACCGGGGTGGTCACCCCCGAGGATGGCCATTCGCGGCCGGTGTCTCCGCCGCACACCCATCCCGATGCGATGCTCGCCTGGTGCTATCGGGGGACAGTCTGGGTGTACCTGCAGGATGCGATGTGGCGTCTAGCACCGGGGCAGGGCGTCTGGATTCCCGCGGGAACCCCGCACACCTCCCGTCACGATCGTGATTCGACCGGCTGCTATACCTACATTCCCGACCATGCCCTGGTGGCCCCGGTCGAGGAAACCTCCCGCGTGCTCGTGCCGCGGGCTGTTCAGGAGATGCTGCTGCATCTGGGCATCAACGACATGCCCGATGACCTGCGGATCCGCATCCAGGCCGTCCTGATCGAGATGGTGCAGCAGCCGGTCGCCGAGGTCGCCGAGGGATGGGGCGAGGTTCCACTTCCGGTGGACGAGCGGGTCCAGGCCCTCGCGCAGGCGGTGCTGTCCGATCCCGGCGATCCGCGCACGGCCGCGCAGCTGTGTGCGCTTCACGGCCTGCATGAGCGGATGGTGGCCCGGGTCTTCGCACACGACGTGGGGATGACCTTCGGGCAGTGGCGCACCGGCGTCCGGATGACCCTGGCCGCGCGCCTAATCGTGGATGGTACGCCCGTCGGAGTTGCCGCCCACCGCTGCGGATACGCGAGTACCAGCGCGTTTTCGGCGGCATTTAGGGACCGATTCGGGATGACGCCGCGTCAGCACATCGCCCGGGTGGAGGCCGATTCGGCCCACCATCTCTACTGGCGCTAGGACCGGTCGCTCCCGGTGATGCCGACGAGTCATGACGGCGGTGTGCCTGCGCCTCACCCAGTGATGGCCGGCCGGGTCTCCGCTGTGCTCTCGCAACCTTCGTCGGCGCAGGGAGCGTTCGGGGGTATGCCCGCGCAATCCCGCGGGTTTCCGACCGGCTGTCGGAGCCTCGGCGTGTTGCTCGATTTTCCCTGAATTGTCGAAATAAAGACATAAATCGTCGGTTTGGCGACACTGTGTGGTGGGGATCCGTCCTAGCATCGACGTATTAGGTTAGCGTTACCTAATCAAGCTGCGTCGACGCGGCCACACTTTCCCCAACACTCTCAAGGAGAACCATGCCGCACGCCCTCGCGCGCCCCAAGGCCCGCCGCGTAACCACGCTGGCCGCCGTCGCGCTGGCCGCCGTCCTTGCCCTGGCCGGATGCGCCAGCGCCGATGCCAAGCCGGGTGCATCCGATGCCCCCGCCGCAACCTCCGGCGTGGTCATCAAGCACGCCCACGGCGAAACCAAGATCCCCCAGAAGCCCAAGCGCGTGGTCGCCCTGAGCTGGATGACCCCCGATATCGTTGCCGCCCTCGGTGTCAACCCCGTGGGCGTGGAAAAGGTGTGGGGTGCCGGTGACAGCGGGTTTACCCCGTGGTTCGAGGACTACACCAAGAAGGAATTTGGCAAAACCCCCGAGATCATCCCCGCCGGGGACGAGGGGCCCAACTATGAGGCGATCAAGGCGCTCAAGCCCGATCTGATCCTGGGTCTGTACTCGGGCATCAGCGACATCGAGTACAAGCGCCTGTCCGAGATCGCCCCGACCGTGCCCTATATCGAGGGCCCGTGGAATCCGGGAACCTGGGAGAGCATGACCCGCGTGGTGGGTAAGGCCATGTGGGAGGACCAGAAGGCCGAGGACCTGATCAAGGAAACCGAGACTCAGGTCTCGACCCTGGCCGGCAAGCACCCCGAGTTCAAGGGCAAGTCCTTCGTCTGGGGCCTGACCCTGAACGAGGGCGGCACCGACCTCGGCGTCTACCTCAAGTACGACGGCCGCGTGCGTATCACCGAGGCGCTGGGCTTCACCTCGACCTCGGCCATGGACTCGTTCCTGAAGAGCGCCGAGGGTGACAACTGGTACACCGGCGTCAGCCTGGAAAAGCTCTACGACGTGCCCGCCGACCTCTTCGTGGCCTGGGGCAGCAGCCACAACGACGGCGTCTACACGGTGGACAACAAGATTGTTTCGCGATGGGAGCCCATCGCGAATAAGCACTATGTGATCTACAACGAGGACGCCGAGGCTGCCGCGATCAGCGCGCCCACCGTGCTCTCGCTGAAGTACATCCTCCCCAAGTACGTCGACGATCTCGCCGCCGCGCTTGAGGGCAAGCCCACCAACACGGGCAAGTGACCTCCGAAGTAACCACCGCCCGCCCGCTCCCGGAACCTCCGGGGGCGGGCGACCGCGCGCCCGGCACGGACGCTCCCCGGCGGACCGGGCTCAAAGTCATCGGGCTGGTTGTGGTCGCCGGGATCCTGGTGTGTGCGGTGATCGCCTCGCTGATGGTGGGAAACCGGGCGATCGATCCCGCGACCGTACTGTCCGCATTGACCTCCTACGATGAGGACAATCCGCTGCACCTGATGGTCCAGCAGCTGCGCCTGCCGCGCACGATCCTGGCGATCTTTATCGGGGCCGCCCTGGCCGTCTGTGGCGCGCTAATCCAGGCGTTCACCCGCAACCCGCTGGCCGATCCGGGGATCCTCGGGGTCAACGCCGGGGCGTCCTTTGCGGTGACCTTTGCCGTGGGTGTGCTGGGCTTCACCGCCCCCGGCAGCTACGTGCCGTTCGCCCTGGGCGGTGCGCTGCTGCTCACCCTGATGGTGTATGCGCTGGGATCGTTTGGATCCTCGGGGGCCACCCCGATGAAGCTGACCCTCGCCGGGGTCGCCCTCGGTGCCGCCTTCACCGGATTCACCACCGCGATCGTGCTGCAAAACCGCAGCGCGCTGGATGTGACCCGGTTCTGGGGCGTGGGCTCGGTGGGTGGGCGCACGATGGATCAGCTCACCTGGGCGATCCCGCTGATCGTCGCCGGCCTGGTGCTGGGCATGATCTGCGCCCGCTCGCTCAATGCGCTGGCCCTCGGCGACGACCTGGCGCAGTCCCTCGGTGCCCGCGTCGCGACCACCCGGGCGCTGGTCATCATCGCGGTGACCCTGTTGGCGGGGACGGCCGTGGCCGCCGCCGGACCGATCGCCTTTGTGGGCATCATGATCCCGCATATGGTCCGCTGGTTTACCGGGCCGGATCAGCGCTGGGTGCTGTCCTATTCGATGCTGGTGGGCCCCATCTTCCTGATTCTTGCCGACATTCTGGGCCGCGTGGTGCTGCCCAATGGCGAGCTGCGGGTGGGCATCGTGACCGGACTGCTGGGTGCGCCCGTGCTGATCGCGTTGGTGCGTCGTAAGCGGGTGAGCACGCTGTGAGCGTCGACAATCTGTCCCACGCCTCCGGGCGTGAGCTTCCTCCGGTGGACTTTGGCCGTCGCCACTTCCGCATCGATACCACTCGTATTGCCGCTCGGATCCCGGCGCGCTCGGTGGTCATCTCGCTGATTCTGCTGGCGGTCATCCTGTTTGGCGGTCTCTACTCGATGACCATCGGCGCCTATGAGGTTTCCTTCGGTGAGGTCATGAACGCCCTGGTTAACCCCGCCGCCGACCCCGACATTCGACAGGTTGTGTTTGAATGGCGGCTGCCGCGGGTGCTGTTTGCGGTGCTGTGTGGGGCGGCCCTGGCGATGTCCGGCGGCATCTTCCAATCGCTGACCCGCAATCCGCTGGGATCCCCGGACATCATCGGGTTTGGTATCGGTGCCCAGTTCGGCGTGACCCTGCTGATGCTGGTGTTCAACCTCAACACCTATGCGTTCAAGGCCGTGGGGGCGCTCGCCGGTGGTCTGTTCACCGCGCTGCTGGTCTACGTGCTGGCAAATAAGAACACGATGTCCTCGTTCCGACTCATCATCGTGGGCATCGGGGTTTCGGCGGGCCTGGGATCGCTGACCTCCTGGATCCTGATCACCGTGAGCGTGGAAAAGGCCATGATGGCGGCAACCTGGGGTGCCGGATCGATCGCCTCGCTCGGCTTCGATCAGCTGGTGCCCGCGGCCATCGTGTTTGTGCTGGTGGCCGTGATCGCGCTCCCGCTGAACCGCACCCTCCCGGTCTTGGAAATGGGGGACGACGCGGCCACCGCGCTCGGCATCAATCCCGCCCGCACGCGGCTCTCGGCCATGATCATCGGGGTCGCCCTGGTGGCCCTGGTCACCGCGGCCGCCGGACCCATCTCATTCATCGCGCTGGCGGCCCCGCAGATTGCCCAGCGTCTGATCCGCTCAAACACCCCGATGGGGACCATCCCGGTCATGCTGACCGGTGCCGCCCTGGTCGTGGTTTCGGACGCCGCGGCCCAGCTGCTGGAGGTTCCGGTGGGTGTGGTCACGGTCTCGGTGGGTGGACTCTATCTGGCCTGGCTGCTGGCCCGGCAATACTCACGACGCTCGTGAAAGGAATACCCATGACCGCCTCCCTGCTCGCCCGGGATATCACCCTCGGGTACACCGGCGACCCGATCATTTCGGGACTCTCCCTCGAGGTGCCCGACAACTCGTTCACGATCATCATCGGTCCGAACGCGTGTGGAAAGTCGACGCTGCTGCGTGGGTTCGCGCGGCTGTTGAAGCCCACCACCGGGGCGGTGCTGCTGGACGGTGCCGAGCTGCGTTCGCTCAAACCCAAGGAGGCGGCGCGTAAGTTGGGGCTGCTGCCGCAGTCCTCGATCGCGCCGGATGGGATCACCGTGGCCGATCTGGTGGGCCGCGGGCGCTTCCCGCACCAAAACGCGATGCGCACCTGGAGCCGCGAGGACGAGCGGGCGGTGGCCGAGGCGCTGGACGCGACCGGCATCACCGAGCTCTCGCGCCGCCTGGTGGATGAGCTCTCCGGTGGCCAGCGGCAGCGGGTGTGGGTCGCGATGGCGCTCGCCCAGCAGACCGGACACCTGCTGTTGGATGAGCCCACCACGTTCCTCGATATCGCGCACCAGATCGACCTGATGGAGCTCTTCGCCGAACTCCACCAGGGCGGGACCACCCTGGTCGCCGTGCTGCACGACCTCAACCACGCGGCACGCTACGCGACCCACCTGGTGGCGATGCGCGACGGGGCGATTGTGGCGCAGGGGGATCCGCGTGAGATCATCACCGCCGAGCTGGTCGAGGCCGTATATGACCTGCCCTGCAGCGTGATCACCGATCCGATCTCGGGCACCCCGCTGGTGCTGCCGCTGGGTGGGCGGCGATCCTGGCAGCGCGCGCGGGCCGCGGAGGCGGGCGCGCAATAACCTCGTTGCCCCCGTCCGTGTGTTCCGGGGCCTCCGATTGCGGACCACAGGAGCACACGGGCGGCGGGCGGCTGTACGCTGAGGGGAGTATGGACCTTGAGATTTCCCGTTCGCTCACCATTCCGGCCGCCGAGCTGGAGTGGAGCTTTTCGCGCTCCTCGGGCCCCGGCGGCCAGCATGTGAACACGTCGGATTCGCAGGCACAGCTGCGCTGGAACGTGGCCGAATCACGGGTGCTCACCGAGCAGCAGCGCGAGCGGCTGCTGGAGCATTTGCCGGGAATCCTGGTGGACGGGGTCATCCAGATCACCGCCTCCGAACAGCGCTCCCAGCTGCGCAATCGCGAGCGAGCGCTGGTCAAACTCGGTGAGCGGGTCCGTACGGCCCTGCGCCCCGACGGTCCGCGCCGCCGCGCAACCAAACCCACCCGCGGATCCCAGCAGCGCCGCCTGCAGGCCAAGGGCCAGCGTTCCCAAACCAAACAGAACCGCCGCCGGCCCGCCGTCGACTAATTCGTGCCGGGGAGATCGCCAAACGCGTCGCGATACCCATATACTGCTCTATTGCCCATCAGGCATTGATGGGCCATATCACCGACATCGGTGACCACCCTAGAAGGGAGAAACGGCATGGAAAAGATTTCGAAGACGCTGATGAGCTGGGCATCGATTTTGGAGCCCAAGACACGAGAGCAGGCGCTTACCGCGTCTCGTCTGCCGTTTATCTATCCACACATTGCGTTGATGCCCGATGCTCACCTCGGCATGGGGGCAACCGTGGGCAGCGTGCTGCCCACCCTGAACGCGATCATTCCCGCGGCGGTGGGGGTGGATATCGGGTGCGGCATGATCGCCGTGCGCACCCAGCACACCGCCGAATCCATCGCGCACCTGGATCGGGCGCTCCTGCGTGAGGCTATCGAGGCGGCGATTCCGCTGTCGGCCGGTCAGTACAACACCGAGGAAACCGAGACGGCGAAGGCGCGTAACGACGCACTGGAGGAGTCGGCCAGACGCGCCGATTTTGATCCCGCCACATACGCCCCGAACTGGCGGCTGCAGCTGGGATCGCTCGGTTCCGGCAACCACTTCATCGAAATCTCGCTGGACGAGGAGGATCGCGTCTGGCTGTTCCTGCACTCGGGTTCGCGCGGGGTGGGGAACAAGATCGCGCAGCACCACATTCGGGTCGCCCAGGAGCTGGCTACGCTCTGGTGGATTTCGCTTCCCGATCCCGCGCTCGCCTACCTGCCCCAGGGAACCACGCAGTTCACGCGCTACATCAAGGAGCTGCACTGGGCCCAGGACTTCGCCCTCGCCAACCGCGAGGAGATGATGGACCGGGTGGTGGCCCGGTTCGCCGAGTGGACGGGGGAGGGCGTCACCGAATACGAGCGGATCAACTGTCACCACAACTACACCGCGCGCGAGAAGCACTTCGGCAAGGAGGTGTGGGTGTCTCGGAAGGGCGCGATCAACGCCGAGGCCGGTGTGCTGGGGCTCGTGCCGGGGTCGATGGGTACCCGCTCCTATGTGGTGGAGGGACTCGGGAACCCCGTCGCGCTCAAGTCCTCGCCGCACGGAGCGGGGCGCGAGTACTCGCGCAGCGCCGCCCGGAAGGCGTTCACCCGGGAGCAGTTGCGGGAGGCGATGGCGGGGATCGAATACCGCGATACCGACGCCTTCATCGATGAGATTCCCGCCGCGTACAAGGACATTGACGTGGTGATGGAGGATTCGAAGGACCTGGTGAAGATCCTGCACACCCTGCGGCAGATCGTCAACGTCAAGGGCGATTAGCCGCTTCCATGCTTCGGCGCACCCGATATGTGTGCGCCGAAGCATGAGACTCTCCTGTGCATACCGAGTCGCGTATACCGTTGCACCTAGACTGGGGACAGCAATCGGCAACCGCCCTTCGCTTCATTGCAGCCACGTCTCTCCCCGAAGCGCTGCTAGCCAGAAGAACGGTGCCGATTATGGAATCGACGTACGCCGAACCCGCAACCTCCACCCTCGGTCCGGTACGCCGCACGAAGGCGAAGACCAGCGACTTCCCGCCGATTGCCCACGCCTATAAGCAGGTTTCCGCCGAGGTGCGTGCGGCCGGTCTGCTCAAGCGCGCGCCACTGTTCTACGCGCTCGTGGGTGCGGGCCTCGCCGTGGCGTTTGCCGGGGCGATTGCCGGATCGATTCTGCTGGGGCACAGCTGGTTCCAGCTGATCCTGGCCGCGGTATTTGGCATCCTGTTCACCCAGGTTGCCTTCCTCGCTCATGAGGCCGCGCACCGTCAGATCCTCGCCTCCGGTCCGGCGAATGACCGCCTGGCCCGGGTGCTCACCTCGGTGGTGGGCATGAGTTATTCCTGGTGGGATTCTAAGCACAGCCGTCACCACGCCAACCCCAATAAGGTGGGCAAGGACCCGGACATCGAGCTGGACACCATCTCGTTTATCGAGGAGGACGCGGCCACCGCAACGGGACTGCGCCGCTTCATCACCCAGCGTCAGGGCTGGCTGTTCTTCCCGCTCCTTACACTGGAGGGCCTGAACCTGCACTTCCTGGGCTTCAAGCACCTCGCCAGCCCCGGTAAGGTCCGCGGTCGCTGGATCGAGATCGGCATGATCTCGGCCCGCTTCGCCCTGGTCCTGACCCCGCTGTTCCTGTTCCTGCCGCTGGGCATGGCCTTCGCCTTCTTCGGCGTGATGATGGCCGTGTTTGGGGTGTACATGGGTGCCTCCTTCGCCCCCAACCACAAGGGCATGCCGATCATCGATCCCTCGGCCCGTCTCGACTTCTTCTCCAAGCAGGTGCGCACCTCCCGCAACATCCACGGTGGACCGTGGGTCGCCTGGTTCATGGGCGGCCTGAACTACCAGATCGAGCACCACCTGTTCCCGAGCATGGCGCGCCCGCACCTGGCCGCCACCCGTAAGATCGTCCGCGAACACTGCAAGACCCTCGAGGTTCCCTACACCGAAACCTCGGTGCTGCGCTCCTACGCGATCGTGATCGCCTACCTCAACCGGGTCGGCCTCGCCGCCCGCGACCCGTTCGACTGCCCGGCCGCCGCGCAGATGCGTCGCGGCGGGGGACAGCTCGGGGTGTAATACCCGTTACCGCATGTGACGGGCACGGGTTGTGCCCGCGGGATCCTGAGCCTACGCTCGCACCATGATTACTCCCACGCCCTCCGCCTCGCACGTGCGTCGTGCCCCGGCGCGGATCGGGCGGTAACGATGTCTCCGCTGACGGGGCTGGCCTTCCTGGCCGGCCTCGTTGTGCTTTCCCTGGTGATCGGGCTGGTGCTGCGCGCCCGGAACGGCCGGGTCACCCATCCCGCCGTGGATGATCGCCTGGACCCGGGTCTGTTTGGTGTGGATGCCCTGGGGCCCGCGGCCACCGTCGTGCAGTTCAGCACCGAGGTGTGCGCGCGCTGCCCGGGTACCAAACGCCTCCTGACCGCGCTCGCCGATGAGCGCGAGGGGGTCGATTTTGTGCACGTGGATGTGACCCATAATCCCGCCCTCGCCAGTCGATTCAACCTGCTGCAGACCCCGACCGTGCTGGTCCTCGATGGTGCCGGACGGACCGCCGCCCGGTTGTCGGGAGTGATCGCACGGGAGAGCGTGATCGCCGAGCTTGATGTGGTGGGGGAGGGAAACCGTGCGCGGGGGTGAGTCTGCGTTGTCGGCGCGGCTGGACGCATTCAGCGGATCCTGGCGACCATCCGACATCGAGAGTGAACCATCAACCGTCCCCGTCAGCGAACCCGATCCTGGAGAATCCCATGTCCGCAGCTGAAAACCCCGTTCGCCCCGGGCCTCCGCCCGGAACCGTCGACCCGCGTGCGCCGCGCGTGGGGGCGGCCATCACCTCGGTGCTGCTGCTAATCGGGGTGTTTCTCTCCCTCATCGGGACCTCGACCGGGGGCAACCTCGGTGGGCTCTCGCTCGGGCAGCGGATTGCCGACCCGGGATTCCTCGTGCAGTTGGTGGTGGCGGTCCTGTTTGCCTGGTCGCTAATCGCGCCGGCCAGCCAGCCGCTGACCGTAATCTTCCGACGCCTGGTGCGCCCGCGCCTCGCGCCGCCCACCGAGTGGGAGGATGCCCGGCCGCCGCGCTTTGCCCAGGCCGTGGGCCTCACCGTCGTCGGAATCGGGCTGGTGCTGCACCTGATCGGGGTGCCCTGGGCGCTGGTGATCGCCGGATCCGCCGCCTTCATCGCCGCCTTCCTCAATGCGGCAATCGGGTTCTGCCTCGGCTGCGAAATCTACCTGCTGCTGGTGCGGGCGGGGCTGATCGGACGCGGGGAACGCGCCGCGGTCTAGGCTCGTTGCCGAGAGCAGGCGCGTTTGGGGATCGGCGGCCGCCCCGACTAGAGTGAACATTGTTCAGGAGAACGCCGTTCAGGTCGGGAGGTTGTGGTGAGTCACGTGTGGAGTGAACGCTCGGTAGCCCCGGCGCTCCCCGAGGGGACCGAGGTCGCGTGAGTCCACGAATCGTCCCGTTTCGTGGGGACACGGATGCGGTGCTGCGCCGCCTGGAGGAGGTCCGTGAGGTCGGAGACATCCCGCTGATCGGGGATTCCCGCTGGTCCTCGACCCGGTGGGACGCCGTGCGCGCGCTGGCGGAGGACGCGACACCGCCCGTCGGCGCGGCATGGGCTGCCGCCACTTCCGGAACCAGCGGTACCCCGCGCATCCTGCTGCGATCGGAGGAGTCCTGGGCCGCGTCCTTCCCCACGATTACCGAGGTGCTCGGGGGCGCCGCAACGATTGTGCTGCCCGCGCCACCGGTATCCTCGCTCACCCTGTTTTCGCTTGCCCATGCGCGCTCGGGACTGGGACCGCGTCCGGTTTTTGACACCGAGTCGATCCGGGAGGCCGAGGCCTTCCACGGAACCCCGCAGGGGCTTCAGCTGATGCTGGACGCGGGGGCGATCCCGTCGGTCCGCACGGCGCTCGTCGGTGGCTCGCACCTGGATCCGCGCCTGCGGGCCCGCGCCGAGGAGCGCGGCATTCGGGTGATCACCTACTACGGTGCCGCCGAACTCTCGTTTGTGGCGCTCGACCGCGGCGACGGGCTGCGGGCCTTTCCCAGCGTCGAACCGGAGGTGCGTGCGGGAGTCCTCTGGGTACGCTCACCCTTCACCGCGCTGGGGTACGTGGGTACGGCAGGGCCGCTGCTGCGAGACGGGGACTGGATCACCGTAGGAGATCTGGTCGAACTTGAGCACGGCGTGCTGCGCCTGCGTGGGCGAGCGGACGGTGCCATCCAGACGGCCTCTGCCACGGTCATCCCCGAGGAGGTGGAGGCCGGACTACGGCGCATCCCGGGGGTTCGCGACGCGGTGGTCTTTGGTTATCCGGCCGGAAACATCGGGTCGCTGGTCGCGGCGATGGTCGAGATCGAGAGTGCGCCCGGGCAGCCGGGGGAGGCGCTCACACTCGACGCTCTGCGCGAAGCGGCATCCGATCGACTTGCCCCCACCCAGCGTCCGCGGCTCTGGTTTGCCGGGAGTCTGCCCCGAACGGCGGCGGGAAAACCCGCCCGCGCCGAGATTGTGCGGCGAGTTCTCGCCGGAGAGGTGGATCGTGTCCCACACTGAACCCGTCATCATCGCCGCCCGGCGCACCCCGATCGGCACCCGCGGGCGTGCCCTCTCTCACCTTCGGGTGGAGGAGCTGGCGGCTCCGGTGATTGTCGCGGCGCTCGGAGACGCGCGCGCCGCGGTGTCCGCCGCCTCGTTATCCGTCGCCTCGTCGCCCCCGGCCGAGTTGCCTTCGGCCGCGTTGTCCGCGGATGGGGTATCCACTCGGATCGCATCCGATCGCGGGGCGGCCGGGCCGGCCGAGCCGCCGCACCGTGCGCGGCCCGAAAAGCTGAACATCGCCGATGTGATCCTCGGGAACTGTATGGGTCCCGGTGGCAACCCGGCTCGCGTCGCCGCCCTGGCCGCGGGACTGGGGGTTCATACCCCCGGCGAGACCGTGGATCGTCAGTGTGGCAGTGGGCTGGCGGCAATCCTCGACGCGGTGGCCGCGATCCGGGCGGGCGATTCGCGCCCCCGCATCGCCGGGGGCGTCGAGAGCGCCTCGACCGCCCCCGTGCGCTCGATGGACGGGATCGCCTATGACCGCGCCCCGTTTGCACCCGCGGGATTCCCCGACCCCGATATGGTCCGCGCCGCCGAAGACCTTGCCGCCGCCGACGGGATTTCCCGGGCACGGCAGGACGCCCACGCCGCCCGGAGCCACGCCCGTGCCCTCGCCGCCCGGGACGCGGGACGCTTCCGAGAGGAGCTGGTGAGTCTGGCCGGCCTTGAGGCCGATGACGCCATCGGTGGAGCGGCGGCGATCCTGGGCCGCCTCCCCGCCCTGTTTCCCGGGGGGAGCCTGACCGCCGGCACCTCCACTCGCATCGGCGACGGCGCCGCCGTGACCGTGGTGGTGCCGCGGGCGCTGGCCGGGGGAGCGCCGGGCCTGATTTTGCGGGGGCACGCGGTGGTGGGCTGTGACCCGGCCCTCCCGGGCATCGGCGCGGCCCCGGCGATCCTGGCGGCCCTGGAGCGTGCCGACGTGCCGCTCGCGCGCATCGCCGGCATCGAGATCGTCGAGGCGTTCGCCGCCCAGTCCCTCGCCGTCCTGGATCGGATCGGTGTGGACGAGGACGATCCCCGGGTCTGCGCCGACGGCGGCGCGCTCGCCCTGGGGCATCCTTGGGGTGCCAGCGGTGCCGTGAGTATCGTGCGCCTGTTCAGTCGTCTGGTGCGCGGGGGCGCGCCGGCCGGCACGCTGGGGATCGCCGCCGCATCGATCGGCGGAGGCATGGGCGTGGCCGCGGTTGTGGAGGTGGTTCGATGAGCGTGCGCGTATACGGTCCCACCGTGGATGAGCACACCCGCTGCATCCACTACGCCACCGAGCTGGATGTGATCGCGATCCGTTTCATCTGCTGTGATCGCTACTATCCCTGCCACCTGTGCCACCAGGAAACCGCCGATCACCCCGCCACGCCCTGGCCCGCGGACGCCCGGGATCGACTCGCGGTCCTGTGCGGGATGTGCCAATCCGAGCTCAGCGTTGTCGAGTACCTGGCGGCGGATGCGTGCCCGCGCTGTGCGGCACCGTTCAACCCCGGGTGCGCGCTGCACTATCCGCTGTACTTCGCCTCGTAGGGACCGGGTTTTTCGTTTGCAGCGGTGCCGAGCGGCACGCCGACGCAAATGCCACCGCGTGCCAAAAATGCTACTGTGTGGTCATGGTACCGGCGACTTCGAGTTCCCGAGAGGGTGGCCTGCGCGATCGCAAGAAGGCCGAGACTCGGCGCGCGCTCACGGAGGCGGCCCAGCTGTCCTTCGCCGCGGGCGGTCCCACCCTGGAGCGCATGTGCGCCGATGTAGGGGTGTCAAAACGCACCTTTTTCCGCTATTTTGCGGGGCGTGAAGACGCGGCGATGATGCCGCTGCAGGATCAGTGGAACGGGTTTAGGACGATCCTGGATGAGCGTCTGCGCGGCGTGAGATCCGGAGCCTCGGTGTTTGCGGTGGTTCAGGAGGCCTTTGCCGAGGCCACGCGAGTGTGCGCCGAGCGAGATCCCAACTGGATCGTCACCATGCGGCGGGCCCTGGTCTTGGAGGGCGAGCATGCGTCGATCGTCGCGCACAATCTCGGATTTTGCGCGGCCCTCACCCCCGCGGTAGCCGCGGCAATCGCCGCCCACGCGGGGGCCCCGGCGCTGCGTGCACGCCTGCTCTTCGAGGTGTTCGTGGTGGCCGTGCGCGCGGCCC
Source organism: Mycetocola sp. JXN-3 (assembly GCF_014522285.1). Classification (GTDB taxonomy): domain Bacteria; phylum Actinomycetota; class Actinomycetes; order Actinomycetales; family Microbacteriaceae; genus Mycetocola; species Mycetocola saprophilus. The sequence continues at coordinate 2,250,110 of NZ_CP041635.1, read as the reverse complement.
AACACTCGTGGTTGAATGCTCCGCTCGGCGCCGAAAACGTCGAGGTGCTGCTCGACCAGCTGGACCGCGCCGTGGCGACGCTGGCACCGAGCCTGGGACTCCGGGTGCGTGTCGCGCGTTAGAAGCGCGCCGAGATGCCGCCGTCGGCGTGGAGGAGCTGACCCGAGATCCAGCGTCCCGCCGGGGACACCAGGAATGTCACGAAGGCGCCAATATCGGCCGGGGTTCCCAGCCGCCCGCGTGGGGTGAGCCGGGTCAGTTCGGCGCGTGTGTCATCATCCATCCAGCCGGTATCGATGGGACCCGGGTTGAGGACGTTGGCCGAGATGCCGCGCGGACCCAGTTCCCGGGCAGCCGAGATGACCACGCGATCCAGGATTCCCTTTGACGCGCCATAGGGGAGGTTGCCGGTCACGTGATCGCTGGTCAGCGCGATGATTGCCGCGCCCGTTTCGGGTGCCTGCCGGGCGAAGGCGGTGAGGAGGAGGAAGCTGGCGCGGGCATTAACCGCGACGTGGAGGTCAAAACTCTCCGCGCTGGTATCGAAGAGCCCGGATTCCACATCGTGCGCGTGGCTGAGGATCAGCGCCTCGATCGGGCCGTGATCGCGCACCACCGCGTCGATCAGGGCCTCGGGTGCGCCCGGGACGGTGAGGTCGGTGGGATAGTCGGTGCCGTGCAGGTCGCTGGTGGCAACCGTCCAGCCGGCGGTGCTGAGCGCGGCGGCGATTCCAGCGGCGATGCTGTTTTCGCGGGCGGCCCCGGTGATCAGAGCGAGGGACATGCCGCGAGTCTAGTGGCCGGCGGTGAGCTCGGCGAGCAGTGCCTCGACCCGGGCGCGGATCTCGTCGCGGATGCCGCGGACGGTTTCGATGCCCTGCCCGGCGGGATCGGTGAGCTCCCAATCCTCATAGCGCTTGCCGGGGAAGATCGGGCAGGTGTCTCCGCAGCCCATCGTGATCACCACATCGGCCTCGCGGACGGCATCGGTGGTGAGGATCTTGGGGGAGTAGGCGGCGATATCGATGCCCACCTCGGCCATCGCCTCGACCGCGACCGGATTCAGGGCATCTCGGGGTTCGGACCCGGCCGAACGCACATCGACGCGGCCCCCGGCCAGGTGCTCCAGGAAGCCGGCGGCCATCTGGGAACGGCCGGCGTTGTGGACACAGACAAAGAGAACGGTGGCGATGGGGGACATGAGACTCCTCGGGTGGATATTGACGGGGATCAATGTATAGGATGACTATACATTGATGTCCATCAATATGAAATGGAGACCTCGTGTCGCACACCCCGTCCCTCACCCTGGCGCTCACCGACATCTCGGGACGCGCCGAAACGTGTGAGCCCGGGGGCACGGCGGCCACGCTCGATCGCGCCGAGGCCGAAAAATTCGCCGCCCGACTCCGGGTGATCGCCGATCCCACTCGCCTGCGACTGATCTCCCTGGTATCCGCCCAGGCCAACCGCGAGGCGTGCGTCTGCGATCTGACCGAGCCGCTGGGACTCACCCAGGGCACCGTTTCCCACCACCTGAAGATCCTGGTGGAGGCGGGCATCTTCACCCGCGAACAGCGCGGAACCTGGGCCTACTTTGGTCTGGTTCCCGGGGCGCTGCCCGCGCTGGGTGCCGAGGTGCAGGCGCTCTAGGAGCCGCTCGGCCCTCGCCGTCACCCCTCGTGATCGGACCCGGCCCGGCCCGCCCGACTCGAATTTATTGCGCCGCGCCGGGCTCGAGGCCCCATCAGGGCGCATAATCTATTCATCCCCGCAGGCCAAGGAGCCCCCACGTGACCGTTGTTGCCATCGCCATTTTTGTGATCACCCTGGTGCTGGTGATCTGGCAACCCCGAGGACTCGGCATCGGCTGGAGTGCCCTGGGCGGTGCCGCGCTGGCGCTGTTCACCACGGTGGTGAGCCTGAGTGACATCCCCACCGTCTGGGACATTGTGGGTAACGCGACCTTCGCGTTTGTGGGAATCGTGCTGATCTCGCTCATCCTGGACGAATCCGGACTCTTTGAATGGGCGGCCCTGCACGTGACCCGCTGGGGACGCGGCAACGGACGCGCGCTGTTTGTCCTGGTGATCCTGCTGGGCGCGGTGATCTCGGCGCTGTTTGCCAACGACGGGGCGGCGCTGATCCTCACCCCGATCGTGATCCAGATCCTGCTGGCCCTGAAATTCTCGGCCCGCGCCTCGCTGGGGTTTGTGCTCGCCTGCGGATTTATTGCCGACGCGGGCAGCCTGCCCCTGGTCATCTCCAACCTGGTCAACATCGTCAGCGCCGACTACTTCGGGGTGGACTTTGCCCGCTATGCGCTGGTCATGGTTCCGGTGGGGATCGTGACCGTGGCGGCGAGCCTCGGCGTCCTCTACCTGGCGTTCAGACGCTCGATTCCCCGGCGCTACGATCCGGCCTCGGCACCCGACCCGCGCTCGGCGATTCGCGATCCGCTGACCTTCACCGCCGGTTTTGTGGTGCTCGGGGTGCTGCTGGTGGGCTATTTTGTGGCCGATCCGCTGCACATCCCACTCTCGATCGTGACCGCCGTGGGCGCGCTTGCGCTGATCCTGGTGGCTGCCCGGCAGCCCACGTTCCTCTTTAGCCGGGCGAAGTCCCTCGAAGCGGGCGAGGGGGCGGGCACGGCCCCCGATGGGAGCGTGCGGCTGCGGCGCATCTCGGTCACCAAGGTCGTCCGCGAGGCACCCTGGCAGATCGTGATCTTCTCGGTGGGGATGTACCTGGTGGTGTACGGCCTGCGCAATCAGGGCCTGACCGATCACCTGGCCGGGGTGTTTGCCGAACTGGGCAACCACGGCGTGTGGATCACCGCCCTGGGGGTCGGGGTGATCGTCGCGATCCTCGCCTCGATCATGAACAACCTGCCCACCGTGCTGATCGCGGCCCTGGCCATCGGCGCAGCCGGGGCGACCGGGCTGACCCATGAGGCGATGATCTACGCCAACGTGATCGGTTCGGATCTCGGCCCCAAGATCACCCCGATCGGCAGCCTGGCCACCCTGCTGTGGCTGCACGTGCTGGATCGCCGCGGCATCCACATCGGCTGGGGGCGCTACTTCAAGACCGGCATCGTGCTAACCCTGCCGGTGCTGGTGATCTCGCTGGCGAGCCTGGCCGGCTGGCTGCTGATCATCGGATAGCGCACCCGCGCGCGACCCCGGCGTCCGCCCGGCTCCCTGGGGAACCGGGCGGACGCGACTGGGTTGCGGGAAGCTAGCTCACCGCACGGCGGCGACGGCCGCCGATGAACAGCACCGCGCCCAGGGCGATCAGGGCGCCGATCGGCAGGGCAAACCCGGCGGCGTTTTCACCGGTGTGGGCGAGGGTTCCGCCCGCAACCACGGGGGCGTGTGCCGACGGGGAGGCGGTTCCGGTCGGGGCGGCCGGCGCCGAGGCGGTCGGGGTGCTCGAAGCCGGCGCCGAAGCGGTTGGGCTCGGGGTTGCGGTGGGATCCACGGCCCGGGCCTTGACGGTGATCGTCACCGAGGTGTCGAGCGGGTTGGTGCCCGGCTGGTCCTCGTTGTTGACCGCGGGGACCGCGCGCAGGGCGTCGAGGTTCATCGGTGCCTGCGGGTCGCGCTCGATCAGATACACGGTCACCGGGACCGTGTAGACACCGGGGGTGGTGGCGGTGCCGGACAGGGTAAAGGTCATCGGGGCGACGGGCTGGTCACCCGCGGCCCGGGCCGCCAGCGCGGGGAACTCGGGTTCGAGGTTATCCGTGGCCGTCAGCTGCAGACCCGCGGGCAGGGTGCCCACGTGGATCACCGGCTTATAGGTGGGGTGGGCGAAGTAGTGGAAGTCGATCAGGCGCTGATCGAAGGAGGCCTCGAGGTCCTGCGAAATCGCGACGTTCGCGTCCACGGTGGTGCCGGTGAGCGGAATCAGCGAGTCCTGAACCCCCGTGGTCTCACCAAAGTGCCGCTTGAGTGCCGGGAGGGTGTCGCGCACGAAGTCGAGGGCCGCCTGCTGGGAGGATTCGAATCCGGCCACATAGTCCTGCACGAGCACCGTGGTGGTGAAGGTGCTGGCGCCGGTGGTGGCGATGCTGATGTTGCTGGGGAAGGCGGCATCCGGGGTGAAGGTCGGCGCGCTACCGTTGGTGTCCACCGCGAAGCCCAGGACCGGGCTGAAGAGCTCCGGGCCGTCCCAGGCGATGAGGGTGTTGCCCTTCTGCTCGGTGTGCGTGCTCTGATCCGAGCCCAGGTTGGCGAACAGGGTCGAGGTGACGTTGGCGGTGTTGCCCCCGGTGATCGAGTACGACCAGCGCCCATAGTTGCCCTGGAAGGTGAGGACAAGCTTCACGGTGAAGTTGCCGTACAGCTCGGTGCCGGTGTTGCCGGTCAGGGTCAGGGTCGAGGTTCCGCCCTCGTTCAGGTTGAGATCGGTGGTGCTGGCGGAGAATTCCCAGGAGCGATCGCCCTCGGTCAGTGCCAGGTGCCCGAAGCGGTTGAAGGCGGCGTCGGTCCAACCGGTGATGTCGGGGTTGATGCGGTGAGGACGGGCGTTATAGAGAATGCCCGTCGTGGTGTTCAGGGTCTGCCAGTCGATTGCGGAGGTCTGCACGTTGACGTCACGCGAGTTATCGGCGGAGGCGGGCAGCGCGGTGCCGGCACCCAGCAGGGCGCCCACGGCCAGAGCCAGACCGACGCCGGTGGCGGTGGCGCGGCGGGTTCGGGTGCCCGCGCGGAGGGGGGAGAGGTTCACAGGATCCAATCGGGGTGGATTCGCAGCGTCATGGGTCGACAGCAGGGTGTCGGTGTGATGCGAATAATCGCTTGACATCGTAGTGGAAAATCCCAGGAGACGTGAAGCAGTGTAGCGAATATTTCGCCCGTGTGACCCGAGTGGACCCGGGATACCCAAACGCCCCGCCTCCGAGCCGAATGATCGGCGCGGAGGCGGGGCACGGTGCGGGGGCGCCGCTAGCGCTGGCTGGCCACAAACGCCACCATCTCGCGCACCCGCTCCAGGGTCAGGCCCATCTTCCAGGACACCAGTTTGATGATCGGCACCTGCTCCACCATTCGCAGCAGCTCGGGGGCGCCGCCGGCGGCAAACGCCTCCATCCGATCCCGGACGCTCTGCAGTAGCTGGCCACCCACCGGGTGTGCAAACCACTCACCCACGGTGGAGTGCTCGCTGAGCTCGGGCACCCAGCCGTCTCCGGGCACCGCAATGGTCTCGCTCAGGTGGATGCGCCGAGAGGAGGAACCGACCTGCACGGTGTAGGCCCCGGCATCCACGCGCCAGCGGTGCTGGCCCGAGTCCCAGGTGGCGAAGTCGCGGGCGTTCAGGTGCAGGGTTACCCGCTCGCTTTCCCCGGGGACCAGGTGCACCTTGGCGAATCCGCGCAGCTCCTGGGCGGGTCGGGTCGGAGTGTTCTCGGTGGTGCCCACATAGAGCTGGACCACCTCGGATCCGGCGCGCTCGCCGACGTTGATGACGGTGGCCGACACCAACCAGGTGTGGGGATCGGTGCCCGGCACCGCGGCGAGATCGGTGTAGTCGAAGCGGGTATAGCCCAGGCCGAAGCCGAACTCATAGGCGACCGGCACATCCAGCGTGTTGTAGTGGCGGTAGCCCACATAGACGCCCTCGCCGTACCCTACGTGTCCGTCGCGTCCGGGGAAGTGCAGGAACGACGGGGTGTCCGAGAGGCGCAGCGGGATGGTCTCGGTCAGGCGCCCACCGGGGGAAGCCAGGCCAAACAGAACCTCGGCGGTGGCCAGGCCGCCGCCCTGGCCCAGCAGCCAGGTTTCCAGGATCGCCTCTACCGAGGTTGCCCACTCCGAAACCTCGACCGTGGCACCGTTGGAGAGCACCACGACGATCGGGATGTTCAGGGTGGTCAGGCGCTCAAGCAGCGCGAGCTGTCCGGCGGGCAGCGCCAGGGTATCGCGGTCAAAGCCCTCGGATTCGAAGCCGTCGGGCAGGCCCAGGAACAGCAGAATCCGCTCGGCGCCGGTCGCCGCGGTCACGGCCTCCTCGGCCAGCGACGCGGCGGTGTCCGGGTTATCGGTGAGCGAGAATCCAGGCGCAAAGGCGACGTTTTTGGCGCCGATCAGCGCGGTAATCTCCTCCAGGGCACCAGATAGGCGGGTGGGAACCACTCGGCTGGATCCGCCACCCTGATAGCGCGGGGTGCGGGCGAACTCGCCGATCACCGCGATCCGCGCGCCGGCGGTGGGATCCAGCGGCAGCAGGTCGCCCTCGTTGCGCAGCAGGACCATTGCCTCGGCGGCGGCATCGGCGGCCAGGCGGTGGTGGGCGTCCACATCCACCGGATCGGTCGCGAGTGCCGGGTCGGTGGTGCGCGCGGCCAGCAGGCGCAGGCGCTCGACCACGGTGTCCAGCACGGCCTCATCGAGGGTGCCGTTGTTGACCGCGTCCACAATTTCGGCATCCGTGTCCGACGGCGGCATTTCCAGATCGAGGCCCGCGGCAACCGAGGCGACGCGGTCATTCACCGCGCCCCAGTCGGACATGACTACGCCGTCAAAGCCCCACTCGCCGCGCAGCAGGTCCGTGAGCAGCGCCGGATCCTCGCTGGCGAAGGTGCCGTTGATGCGGTTATAGGCCGACATCAGCGCCCAGGGCTGTGCCTCGGTCACCACGTGCTCAAACGCCGGGAGGTAGATCTCGCGCAGGGTGCGCTCATCCACATCGGCGCTCACTCGCATCCGGTCGGTCTCCTGGTTGTTGACCGCGAAGTGCTTGGGGGTTGCGGCCACGCCGCGGGACTGGATGCCGCGCACCAGGGCGGCGGCGATGCGTCCGGTGATGTGCGGATCCTCGGACACGTACTCAAAGTTGCGTCCCCCCAGCGGGGAGCGCTTGATGTTCATGCCCGGACCCAGCAGCACGTGCACCCCCTGCGCGCGAGCCTCGCGGCCCAGCGCCTCGCCGATCCGGCGGGCGAGGTCCACGTTCCAGGAGGATCCGAGGCCCACGGCGGGCGGGAAGCAGGTGGCCGGGACGCTGTCGCCGATGCCGAGGTTGTCGCCGCCCTCCTGCTGGCGACGCAGGCCGTGCGGCCCGTCGGTGAGCATCAGGCGCGGGATGTCCCCGGCGGCAGTGGAGTACCAGGTGGCGCTGCCCGAGGTGAGCGAGGCCTTTTCTTCGAGTGTCAGCTCGGCGGGGGAGTCGGGGGAAGGGGATGTCATCGAATCGGTGTCCTTTCGGGGTGGCCCGCGGTAACGCCGGGGCGATACTCGGGAAAACTGGGAGCCGGCCGCGGGGTGATCCCCAGGGTGCGCAGAAAGACCACGAGTGAATCGTAGGTCGTGACGCGGTCCGGCGCGAGCATCCACTGCAGCTGCAGGCCGTCGGCGAGGGCGACAAACTGGCGTGCGGCATCCAGCGGGGAGATGTCCACCGGGGGCGGCGACTCGGCAAAGAGCTCGGCGAAGGCGCGTCCGGCCACCGTGCACAGCAGCTCGTAGCGGTCGGCGAAGAAAACATGCGCCGGATGCTCGGGATCGGTGGCCTCGCTGGACACCTTCACAAACAGCGAGACGATGCCCGGGCGATAGACGTTGTCGTGGATCACGTGCAGCGCCCATTCGAGCACCTCGAGTCCGTGGGCGCCGTCGCGCAGCTCGGCGATATCTGAGCTGTCCCGGCGGCGCAGCACCTCGAGCAGCAGCTCGTCCTTGCTGCCGAAGTGGTGCAGCAGACCCACGTGGCTGATGTGGGCGTTCGCCGCAATCTCGCGGATCGAGACGCCCTTGAAGCCCGATTCGGCAAACAGCTCAAACGCGGAGTCGATGATGCGGGTGCGGGTTTGTCCGCCCTTGCGGGTGGGTGGTTTTGGGGTCACCGGTGGTTCATCTCCTCGTTGAAATTCGATGTGGGGCGGGGAGGAAACCCCGCTGAAAATAAAAAGTACCACATGGTAGAAAAATGTGTATAGGATGACGTACACCCCAACTGGGGACCCCCCAACCCGATCCCGATTTCGATCAGTGATCTAAGCAACGAGGTTTAGAACTATGAAACTTGGAAAGTGGAGCGGCTATGCCGCACTCACCCTCGCCACGGGTGTTTTGCTCTCCGGATGTGCGGGCGCAGCCCAAACCCCGGCGGTATCCGACACCCTCAACATCGCCACGCTGACGGTCCCGCAGAGCCTGGATCCGATCAACGCCACCGGCAGCAACGTGCCGTTCTTCCAGGCCGTCTATGACACCCTGATTCGTCGCCAGGCCAACGGCGACCTCACCCCGATGCTCGCCACCAAGTGGGAGTACAACGCCGACAACACCCAGCTGTCCCTCACCCTGCGTGACGACGTGAAGTTCCACGACGGCACACCCTTCAATGCCGAAGCGGTAAAGGCCAATATTGACCGATTCCGAGCCAGCACCGGCGCTGATTCTAAGGGTCTCAAAAACATTTCCGAGGTCACCGTCGTAGACCCCACCCACGTCACCATCGCGCTGAGCGCCCCGGACCCCAGCCTGCTGTTCCGCCTGAGCGACTCGGCCGGACTGATGGCCAACCCCGCCGCCTTTGCCAACCCCGATTCGCTCAAGACCACCCCCGATGGCACCGGTCCGTACGACCTGGACAAGAGCAAAACCGTGATCGGCACCAAGTGGGTCTATGACCGCGACGCCAAGTACTGGGGCGACAAGCTGCCCTATCAGACGCTGACCCTGAGCGTCTTCGACAACGAAAACGCGATCGTTAACGGCCTGAAGACCGGCCAGATTGACTCCGCTCTGCTGCAGAGCGCCGACCAGCGCGCCGCGGCCAAGCAGGACGCACAGCTGAAGATCCAGGACTCCAACGTCGACGTGCAGAGCATCATCCTGTTTGACCGCGCCGGTGCGATGGTCCCCGCGCTCGGCGACGCCCGCGTGCGTCAGGCGCTGAACTATGCGATCGACCGCGACACGATGCTCAAGCAGATCCGACAGGGACTGGGCACCACCACCAGCCAGATGTTTGGCACCGACACCCTGGGCTATGACAAGTCGCTGGACAACTACTACACCCACGACCCCAAGAAGGCCAAGGAACTCCTGGCCGAGGCCGGCTACGCCAACGGGTTCGACCTGACCCTGCCGCGGATGGCGGCCATCGTGGACGACGCGCTCGCCTCCTCGCTCAAGGCCGACTTTGCCGCCGTGGGTGTGAAGCTCACCTGGCAGGACGTCGACCAGGCCACCGCACTCAAGCAGATCTTCACCGATAAGGGCTTCCCGGGCCTCGTGCTGAGCCTCGGTCAGCCGGCAAACGACTGGCTGATGATCTCCAGCCAGCTGCTGCCGGGCTCGTTCAACATCTTCGGATACACCGATCCCGAGGCCACCGAACTGGTGAACAAGATTCAGCACGAGTCCGTCGCCGATTCGAAGGCCGACGCCCAGGCGCTCAACAAGCACATCGTCGAGCAGGGCTGGTTCATCCCCTTCTACCGCCAGACCTACGCCCTGGTCACCGATGGCAGCGTCAACGTGACCCCGCAGTCGGGTATGGCCGTGCCGTCGATCTATAACTACACCCCGGCCAAGTAACAGGTAAGGCTCGTCCCCACGACCATGATTTCCTTTCTCATTCGACGGCTCCTGGCGAGCATCGTCCTGCTGTTTGTCATCTCGGCAATAGCCTTCCTTCTGCTCTCGGCTCCGCACACCGATGTGGGACGCGTCCTGCTCGGTCAGGCGGCGGAGCAGAGCCTCGTTGACGCAAAAAACGCGGAGCTCGGGCTCAACCAGCCGGTACTGGTGCAGTACCTCACCTGGTTGGGCAACGCGCTCCGAGGTGACCTGGGCACGTCCTGGTTCACCAGCGAGAATGTGCTCAGCGCGATCGGCAACCGGATCCCGGTCACCCTCTCCCTGATGGTGGGTGTGACCCTGATCACCGCGGTTGTCTCGTTTGCGCTGGGGATCTGGGCCGGTGTGCGCCGCGGCGCCGCCGACCGGTTTGTCCAGATCATCGGGGTCGTGGGGTACGCGCTGCCCGGCTTCCTGGTCACCCTGATCATGGTGCTGGTGTTTGCGGTTCAGCTGCGCTGGTTCCCGGCGATCGGCTACGTGGACTTCTTCACCTCCCCGGCGGGCTGGCTCTCCACCGTGACGCTGCCGATCCTGGCCCTCTCGGTCGGATCGATCGCCGGGGTCTCCCAGCAGGTGCGCGCCTCGGTCATCGAAGTCATGCGTAAGGACTACGTGCGCACCCTGCGCTCGCGGGGGCTCAGCCCGCGCCGGATCATCTTCCGGCACGTGCTGCGAAACGCCTCGGCCCCCGCCCTCACGGTGCTCGGCATGCAGTTTGTGGGCATGCTGGGCGGTGCGGTCATCGTCGAGCAGATCTTCGGTCTGCCGGGTATTGGCAGCATGACCGTCTCCTATACAACCCGGGGTGATATCCCCATCATCATGGGCCTGGTGATGTTCACGGTGATCGGCGTGGTGGTTATTAACCTCCTCGTGGACGTCGTGGTGAGCTGGCTCAACCCGAAAGCGAGACTCGCATGAGTGATCCCATTCCGGACTCGACCGCCGCGATTGCGCTGGCCCCCACGGCCCGCCCGATCACCGCGTTCCGCCGCTTCCTCAGCAAACCCCTGGCCGTGGCCGCGGCGATTGTGCTGGCCATCGTGGTGCTGATGGCCATCTTCGCGCCGCTGCTGGCCCCGTTTGATCCCGGTGCCTCCTCGCTCAAGGATGCCTTCGGTCCCGCCGACGGAACCCACCTGCTGGGCTTCGACTCGGCCGGACGCGACGTCTTCAGTCGCCTAATCTGGGGTGCCCAGAACACCATGAGCGGCGCGGGGATCGCGCTGATCGTGGCGCTGGTCCTGGGCATCCCGACCGGTCTGATCGCCGGTTACTACGGGCGCTGGTTCGATTCGGCCTCGAGCTGGATCGTCAACCTGGTGATGTCCCTCCCGGCGATGGTGGTGCTGCTGGCCTCGCGGGCGATCCTCGGCCCGACCGTCTGGGTCCTGATGATCGTGATGGGTGTCCTGGTGGCCCCGAGCTTCTTCCGCCTGGTGCGCGGCATCGTGGGCAACGTCCGCAACGAGCTGTATGTGGACGCCGCCCGGGTATCGGGTCTGCGGGATTGGCGCATCATCGGTCGCCACGTGTTCATCGTGGTGCGTGCGCCGATCATCATTCAGGTGGCCCTGGTGGCCGGTGTGGCCATCGGCCTGCAGGCGGGTTTGGAGTTCCTGGGCATCACCAGCGGCGACACCCCGACCTGGGGCGCGATGCTCAACGAGGCGTTCCAGAACATTCAGCGCGCTCCGCTGCTGCTGCTCTGGCCCGGCCTGGCCCTGGGACTGACCAGCGCCTCGCTGGTGCTGCTGGCCAGTGGACTCTCCGACGTGCTGGGCGAGCGCGGTGCCCCCGCGGCCCGCCGTCGCACCCGCAAGAACGCGGCCCCCGCGGCCGTGGTTCCCAGCACCTCGGTGCCGGCCCCGGAAACCCGCGGTGCGCTGCTCTCGATCCGCGACCTGGCCGTGAGCTACGAGCTGGCCGACGGGAGCGACCGCGAGGTGGTGCACGGCATCAACCTCGACATCGCGCCCGGGGAAATCCTCGGCCTGGTGGGGGAGTCCGGTTCGGGAAAGAGTCAGACGGCGTTCTCGATCCTGGGCATCCTGCCCGAGGGTGGATCGGTCTCCCGCGGCAGCGTGACCATTCAGGGCACCGAGGTCATCGGCCTGGCCGAGAAGAAGCACCGCGAGCTGCGCGGCACCGTGGTGGCCTATGTGCCGCAGGAGCCGATGAGTAACCTCGATCCGTCCTTCACGATCGGCGATCAGCTCGCCGAACCGCTGCGCGTGCGCCTGGGACTCTCCAAGCAGGCGGCCAAGGCGCGTGTGCTGGAGCTGCTGCAGATGGTGGAGATCGCCGATCCCGCCCGCACCTTCGCCGCCTACCCGCATGAAATCTCCGGCGGCATGGCGCAGCGCGTGCTGATCGCCGGGGCCATGTCCTGCGACCCCGACCTGCTGGTGGCCGATGAGCCCACCACCGCGCTGGATGTGACCGTGCAGGCCGAGGTGCTCAGCCTGCTGCGTCGCCTGCGCGCGGACCGCGGCATCGGCGTGCTGATCGTGACCCACAACCTCGGCGTGGTTGCCGACCTCTGCGATCGCGTGGCGGTCATGCAGCAGGGTCGGATCGTCGAGCAGGGCACGACCGAGCAGATCCTGGTCACCCCCGAACACCCCTATACCCGCCAGCTGCTGGGGGCCGCACTCGACGGTGTCGACGCGCGTCCCGAATGGCAGCCCCGATCCACGGAGGTCTCCGCATGACCCGGGAAAACTCGCTCCTTGAGGTCAACGACGTGCGCGTCGCGTTTGGCAGCAAGGGCTTCCGGAAGTCCCCCAACGAGGTGCTGCACGGCGTCTCCCTCGACGTCCGCGAGGGCGAGACGATGGGGCTGGTGGGGGAGTCGGGCTCCGGCAAAACCACCATCGGCCGGGCGATCCTCGGGCTGGCCCCGGTCTCCGGGGGCGAAATCCTCTTCCAGGGGAAGCGGATCGACAACCTCTCGGCCCGCCACCGCCGCTCGCTCAGCCGAGACATTCAGGTGGTGTTCCAGGATCCCTACACCTCGCTGAACCCGGCGATCTCGATTGGGGACACCCTCTCCGAGCCGCTGCTCGCCCAGGGCTACACCTCGCGCGATGCCAGGCGCCGGGTGGGCCAGCTGCTGGATCGGGTATCCCTGCCCGCGGACGCGCTGGAGCGGCTGCCGCGGGAGTTCTCCGGCGGGCAGCGCCAGCGGGTCGCGATCGCCCGGGCGCTGGCGATCAGTCCCAAGCTGATCGTGTGTGACGAGGCCGTGTCGGCCCTCGACCTGACGACCCAGCGCACGGTGCTGGAACTGCTGCTGGAGATCCAGGAGCAGACCGGGGTGTCCTACCTCTTTATCTCGCACGACCTGGCGGTGGTGCGCTATATGAGCCACCGCATCTCGGTGATCTACCGCGGAGACATCGTCGAGACCGGCACCGCGCGGGAGGTCACCGACAACCCGCAGAACCCGTACACCCGCAAGCTCCTGCTCTCGGCCCCGATCGCGCAGCCCGCCGAGCAGGCAGCGCGCCGGGCCGCCTATGAGCGCGAGTTTGCGTCCACCCCGCGATAATCCAGACGGTAAGGAATCCCTCCCCTGATGACACACACAACCCCCTCACCCCTGGTTCCGCTGCCCGCCTCGGTGCACCTGGGCGACCCGATTGCGCTGGGTGAGACCCTGCGGATCGAGGCTGCGCCCGGGCTCGACGCGGTCCTGGACACGTTCGCCACGCTGGCCCGGCGCACCCGCGGGGTGGAGGTCCAGCCCGTTGCCGTGGGGATCGACGCCCGGATCCGGGTCGAGCTGGGCCTCGACCCGGAGTCCACCGGGATCGCCCCGGCCGCGGGTTTTGACCCGCGGCCGGTCCCCGCCGACGAGCGCTTCACCATCGACACCCACGAGGGCCTGGTCCTGCTGCGCGCGGCCTCGCCCGAGGGGGCGTTCCGCGGCCTGGTCACCATTCTGCAGGCGCTGGACACCTCGGGTCCCGGGCTCGTGCTGCCCGCGTTCACGATCGTGGACGGCCCCGCCTTTGCCTGGCGGGGACTCTCCTTCGACACGGTGCGGCACCTCTACCCGACCGCCGAGATCGAGGCGGTGATCGACCTGCTGGCCTATCACCGCATCAGCGTTCTGCACCTGCACCTGAGCGACACCCAGGGTTGGCGACTGGAATCCACGGCCTATCCGCGGGTCGCCTCGGTCTCGGCCGCGGGGGAGCGTGAGCACTGGACCCGGGAGGAGTTCCGAGCGCTGATCACCTTCGCCGCCGCGCGGTTTATCACGATCATCCCCGAGCTAGATCTGCCCGGGCACACGGCCGCGGCGATCGCCGCCTATCCCGAGCTGGATACCCCCGGCACCTTCGATCACCCGCAGGTGAAGTTCCTCTCGCCCGAGAACCCGGGGGCCGTGACGTTTGCAACCACGGTCCTGAGCGAGTTGGCCGAGATCAGCCCCGGCCCCTACCTCCACATCGGTGGGGACGAGGCCTTCGGGATGCCGGATGAGCAGTACGCGGACTTTGTCCGTCTGCTGCACGCCCACGTTCGGAGCCTCGGCAAGCGGGTCATCGGCTGGCAGGAGGCGGCGCGGGCCGAGGTCTTTGAGCCGAGCGACGTGCTGCAATTCTGGATCGCAGAGAAGGACGCCTTCGACGCCGACGCCATGCGCGCCAGCGTCCCCGAGGAGTACCTGCCGCTGGTCGAGCTGGCCGCAAAGACCTTCGCCCATGCCCCCGGAGATATCGGCCTGGCGACCGCGCGGGAGACCCCGATCCTGGTGTCCTCCTCCTCGCCGCTGTACCTGGATCGCCGGCACGCCGAGGGCCGGGTGGATGCCGACGGCACCCCGCTCGCCGTGGCCGCGGGGGAGCCCGGGTTCCCGCACTATGCGGCCGAACCGACCTCGGGCCTGAACGACTGGGATCCCGCCGCCCACGCCCGCACCGCGCTGAACGATGCCCGGGTGGTTGGGGTCGAGGCGGCGATCTGGGCCGAGACGATCGAGTCGATCGACGACCTGGCCTTCCTGCTGCTGCCGCGCCTTCCGCTGGTGGCCGAGCGGATGTGGCGGGCCGAGCCCCGAGCCTGGGCCGACACCGCCGCGCGACTGCGCGCGCAGACCCCGGTGTGGGACGCGCTCGGATTCGGCGGTTACTATCGCTCGGCTGAGGTCTTCGGCGCGGAGCCGGTGCGAGTCGCCGGCACGGACGACTCCCGGAGGGACGCTCCCGACGACGCTCGACGCCTCGGCACCGACACCGACACCGCTACTCGAGGCACCGGCACCGCCGAGGCTCGGGCATGAGCACCCCGGCCGCCGCGCGCCTGGCCGCGACCCCCGAGCAGATCGCGCTGGCGATCGACATCGGAGGCACCACCATCAAGGGTGCCGCGCTCACGCGATCCGGTGAGATGTGTGCGGAGATCACGGTCCCCACCCGGGAGCAGCAGCGCGGTCCGCTGGACGGCGTCCGTCTGGTCCTCACCGAGCTGCAACGAGAGCTGGGAGAGCACGGGCGCGAGGCACACCGGGTGGGCCTCGCTTCGCCGGGGCTGATCGACACCCCCACCGGCACCGTCGGCTATTCGGCGAACCTCGGCTGGCGCGACCTCGCCCTCACCGACATCATCGCCGCGGAGTTCGGGCTGCCCGCGGTCCTGCTGCACGATGCCCGCGCGGGCGCGGTAGCCGAACGCTCGGCGCTGGCGGCGGCCGGGGAGCCCGATGCCTCGCTGGCCTTCGTGCCGATCGGCACCGGTATCGCCGCCGCCCTCGTGGACGGCGACCGGTTTGTGACCGGCGGGGCCGGCGGCGCGGGGGAGTTTGGGCACATCGTGGTGGTGCCCGGCGGCGAGGCCTGCCCGTGCGGTCTGGCCGGATGCGTGGAAATCTACGCGTCGGCCGCCAACATTGTCCGCCGCTATCGAGAGCGCGGCGGCGTGGCCTCCGGTGCCGAACAGGTGGCCGCGCGGATCCCCACCGATCCTCGGGCAGCCGAGGTGTGGAGCGACGCGGTGGACGCGCTGGCACGTGGACTCGCCGCGCTGACCGCGATCCTCGATCCCGCCCGCATCGTCATCGGCGGCGGACTGGGCCTGGCCGGGGATACCCTGCTGATCCCGCTGCGCGCGCGCACCCGCACCCTGCTGCCGTGGCGGCCGGTCCCGCCGATCGGAGCGTCGGCCACCGGGGCACGAGCCGGTCTGGTTGGGGCGGGCGTGGCCGCCTGGGGCGAGGAGGGTCCCGATGCGGGCTTTGTCGCCGCGGCGATCCGCCATCTGGAGGAGGCTTCCGGGGCCGCCGGAAATCACGGTCAGCGCGCCAGCTAGCGTGTTGTGGTCTCCACCGGCAGCCCGATCACACCCAGATAGGTGAGGATCGAGCGCTCCAGATTCACCGTCTCGGGGGCATACTCCCACTGAATCTGCAGGCCGTCGGAGAGGGCCACCATATGCTGGGCCGCCTGATCGGCGGGAACCAGCGGCGTGGTCATGCCCAGGCGCGCATAGGTGCGGGCAATCGAGTCGCTGATCAGCTCCTGCGCGGTCTCATAGCGCGTCACGAAGTGCTGGTGGGCGGGGTGGGCGGGATCGGTGGCCTCGCTGGAAATCTTCACGTACAGCGGGATCATATGCGGCTGGGTGGTGATGCGGTGCAGGTGATCGAGGTACCAGCGCAGGTCGATCAGCGGATCCTCGGAGCTCTTCTGCGCCTCGTGCAGCGCGGTGAGCTGCTCGCGCAGGCTGTGCTCATCGGTGATGTCTCGGGACACCATGATCCGCATCAGGATCTCGTCCTTATTGGCAAAGTGGTGCAGCAGTCCTACGTGGGTGATCTCGGCGCGGGCGGCGATCTCCCGCAGCGACACCGCGTTGAATCCCGACTCGGCAAACAGCTCAAGGGCCGCATCGAGAATGCGCTGCTGGGTGCGAGCCCCCTTGGAGCCCTTTTTGGGGATCCGGGCGCGCGATTGTGCCATCGTCAGAACGGCCGGGGCGGTGCCGGGTTCGGGTCGTTCCGAGGTGCTCATGACCCCCAAGCTTACGGCTTTTCGGGCACCGTGCGCGTCTATTACCTGCGTGTGTCCGGGCGATCCGCCCACGCACAATCGGCCGATTTCTCGCGGGGAGAAATCGACCGATTGAGGTGACGGATCAGGCGGTGCCTACTCCGCTGCCCGGCGGCGTCGCGCGCCCATCAGGAGGACCGCTCCCGCGGCCGCGAGCAGGCCAATCGGCAGGGCCAGCGCACCGAAGTCGTTACCGGTGGTGGGCAGGGCGGAGCCTCCGCGGGCGCTGCCCGGGGGCGTGCCCACCGGGGGAGCCGCGGCACCGGTCGGGGTGGCGGTGCTTCCCGGGGTCTCGGCGGGTGCGGTCGGGGTGGGCGACTCGTTACTCACCCGCGGGGCCACGGTGACGGTAAGCGTGGTGTCCAGCGGGTAGACGCCGATGGGCTGGGGGAAGGGTAACTCCTGGCCGTCGGTGGTCCCGGGGAAAGCATCCTCGGGGATCGCGAGATAGATGGTGACCGGGACCGTATAGACCCCCGGGGTGGTCGCGGTCCCGCTCAGGCGGAAGGAGATCGGTGCCGCCGCGGGCGCATCGGCCGCGACGCTGGCGTCGAGTGCCGGTCGCGGAACCGGGAGGATTTCCTCCCCCTCTTCCGGCCAGATTACCTCGGGCTCGGCATCCTCCTCGGCGGTGGGCTTGTCGCCGAGGATCGTGGTGAGGGTGAGTCCGGCGGGCAGCCCCGTTGCTCGGGCGGTGGCGTCGAGCCCGGGGAGTAGGAAGTACCCCATGTCGATCAGTTCCTCACCGATTGTGGTGGTGAGCTCGGTGTCGACGGGGGTGCCCTGAATCACCGAGGCGTTCTGGAAACTCACCGGTGCGCCGGGGGACAGGTGGGTCTCGCCAAAGTGCGCGTCGATGTTGGCCAGCAGCGGGCGGGTGAACGCCAGCGCGGCGTTCAGCGAACTGGGCGCTCCGACCGGATAGTCAACCAGCAGGGCGGTCACCTCAAACGAGCCCGCCCCCGTGGTGGCGGCCGAAAACGCGCCGGAGTCCGAATCCGCCGTCAGGGTCGGAGCCGAGCCGTCGGTTTTGACCGAGATTCCGGTGATCGGCGCGGGCGGTTCGGACGAGTCCGCGTTGTGGGCGAGCAGGGTGGTGGCGGTGGCTTCGATCACCGACGTGTGTCGGGCGGCAAGGGCGCCGGCGAAGGTCGCGGTCAGGGTATCCGCGTTGTCGCCCGCAATCGAATAGGACCAGCGGGCGTAGTTGCCCTCGATGGTCAGGGTCAGGGTCACCGTGTAGTCCTCGGCGAAGGTCTCACCCGTGTTTCCGGTGAGGGTGATGACACTTTTCCCGCCCACGCGGGTGTTCACCGAGTGTGTGTCCGCCGCAAATTCCCAGCCGACTCCATCTCGGCTGAGGGTCAGCGCGCCGACTTCCTGAAATGCTGAGAAGGTCCAGCCCACCAGTCCGGGATCGGCGCGGAAGCCGAAACCGTTGTGGAGGGTTCCGGTGACGATGTTGGCCGGGCCCCAGATGATGGAGGATGAGTTGATGGTTTGCACGGTGTTCACGTCCGCCTGGGCGGGCTGGGTAGCCGAGGCTCCGAGCAGGGAACCGGCCACCAGGGCGAGGCCGATGCCGGCGGCGCCGAGGCGTCGAGACGGAGAATGATGACGCAGGATTGAGGCTCTCACGGGGTCCAATCGGGTGTGCGCATGGGTTTCGCCTGGCCGAGTGCACGCGGCGATGCGGCTTTAGCTAGGAATCGTAGTGGAATGGGGGCGTTAAGGCGAGGGTTCGGGACGCCCTGATCGCGTTTGTGCCGAGGACTGGGGGTATCGAGACTCATGCGGCACCGGTCGTCACGGAGCGGGTGCCGTCCTCGTGCCTGGCGGCCACCCCGGGTAGGCTGAGTGCAGCGTCGGGCGAGGGCCCGCGCCTGGCGAGGGGACACTCATGACCGCAGCTGAATCCGTCAATAACGGCCCGGAAGACGCCGACGGGCCCGACGGCCTGCGTGATTATGGTTCCACCACCCTGACCGAGCTGGACCTCGACATCACCGGCGTGGAGCGCCTGATCCTGCCCGAAACCCTGACCCACCTCACCGTGCGCGGATTCTCCTCGGGGTCCGCCTATGTCTCGGTCGAGGATCTGGTGGAGGGCCTGAGTGGACTGGGAGCCGTGGGGATCCCGGTCACCGAGGTGTCGGCGGCGGACGCCGGACGCGATCTGAGTGTTCGTGTGGTGGGCGGGATGCCCGCGCTGGACGGCCTGGAAAACGTGAGAACCCTCCGCGTCGAGGGCATCACCACGCTCGACCTGGACGACGTGGTCGACTCGTTCCCCGCGCTCACCACGCTTGAGCTCTCGGGCGATCCCGGACACCTGGTCGAAGTGCCCTCCCTCGCCGAACTCACGGCGCTCGAACACCTCACGCTGCGCGGATTCCCGGACCTTGACGCGCGCACCCTCCCCGATCCCGCATTCCTGCCGGTGCTGGGGACGCTCACGCTGGCGGGCATCCCCGATGGCACCGTCGCCGAGCTGCGTGCCCGTTACCCGCGGGTGCGGATCGTGACCGGCGAGGAGGACGCCCGATGAGTGGGCGGGAGTCGCTGAACATCGAGGTGCGCGGCGGCCGCGTGCACAACCTCAAAAACGTGGACGTGGACGTGCCGCTGGGCGAAATGGTCGCGATCGCCGGGGTCTCCGGCTCGGGGAAGTCCTCGCTGGCGATGGGCATCCTCTACGCCGAGGGATCCCGCCGCTATGTGGAGGCCCTGTCCACCTATACCCGCCGGCGCATGTCACATGCGACCCGGGCGGCGGTGGATTCGGTCCGTCACATCCCCGCGGCCCTGGCGCTGCGCCAGCGTCCCGGCGTGCCCGGGGTGCGCTCCACCTTCGGGACCTCGACCGAGCTGCTGAACGTGCTCCGGGTGATGTTCTCGCGTCTCGCCTCGCACTCGTGCCCCAACAGCCACCGCCACGTCCCCACGATCGATGTGGCCGCCGACCTGCCGCTCACCTGCGCGACCTGCTCGGCCGTGTTCCGCGCGCCCGGGGCCGAATCTCTCGCGTTCAACTCCGACGGGGCCTGCCCCACCTGCTCGGGCACCGGCATCGTGCGCGACGTGGATGATGCCTCCCTGATTCCCGACCCTTCCAAAACCATCGCCGAGGGTGCGGTGACCCCGTGGGGGATGGCCGGCCTGTCGGTCATGCCGCAGGTGGTGGCGGAGTTTGGGGTGCGGATAGACGTACCCTACTCCGAGCTAAGTGAGCGGGAACGCGAGATCGTGCTGGATGGTCCCGACGAGAAGCGGCACATCACCGTCGCCTCAAAAAACGGCAAGGTGTTCTCGATGGACTTCACCTTCCGCAGCGCTCGGCGGGCGGTCCGCGAGGCCCTGAATAATGCGACCAGCGAGAAGGGGCTAGCCCGGGTGAACCGCTACATCACCGCGGGAACCTGCCGCGACTGCGAGGGTACTCGGCTCAGCGTGGCCGCCCGGGATCCACGAATCGAGGGGATGAACCTCGCCGAGGCGACCGCGCTCTCCCTGGACCGGATCACCGAGTGGGCACCCGCCGTGGAGGCGACCCTGCCACCCGAGATGCGGGCGATGGCGCGCCTGCTCGCCGATCAGCTGACCGACATGGGGCGTCGCCTGCGTGAACTGGGCCTCGGCTACCTGACCCTGGATCGTGCCGGATCCACCCTGTCCACCGGGGAGCGGCAGCGCGTGCAGCTGGCCCGCGCGGTCCGCAACCAGACTACCGGTGTGCTCTACGTGCTGGACGAACCCTCGATCGGGCTGCACCCGGCCAACCTCGACGGGCTGATCGGTGTGATCCGGGATCTGCTGGCCGAGGGCAACTCGGTGGTCCTGGTGGATCACGACGTGCAGGTCCTACGCGAGGCCGACCGGATCATCGAGATCGGCCCGGGCTCGGGGGTGGATGGTGGCACCGTGGTCGCCAACGACACCCTCGCCGAGATCGTAAACAACCCCGACTCGGTGATCGGCGGCTTCATCGCCGGAACCGAACCGGTGGTGGTGCGCCCGCGCCTGGGTGCCGAGGAGGTGTTTGCGCACGGCGGCATCGAAATCGAGACCGCCCCGCTGCACACCGTACACGCGCTCCGGGCGCGGTTCCCGCGGGGACGCCTAACCGCGGTCACCGGGATGTCGGGTTCGGGCAAAACCACCCTGGTGCTGGAAAGCCTGGTTCCCGCGCTCGCCGCCGAGGGAAAGATTCCAGCACACGTGACCCGCATCGAGGCCGACGGCATCAGCCGCGCCGACGTGGTGGATGCCACCCCGATCGGCACCAATATCCGCTCCACCGTGGCCACCTACAGCGGGGTCCTCGACGTGCTGCGGCGGGAGTTTGGCGGCCTGCCCGCGGCGACCTCGCGCGGGCTCGGGGCCGCCGACTTCTCATATAACACCGGTTCGCTGCGCTGCCCACGCTGCGAGGGGACCGGACAGATCGTACTGGACGTGCAGTTCCTCCCCGACGTGGATATCGACTGCCCCGACTGCGCGGGCACCCGTTTCGCGCCGCTGGCCCAGGAGATTCGCCGCACCGGTCCCGATGGCACCGAGTATTCCCTGCCGGATCTGCTGGCCCTCACCGTCGCCCAGGCCGTGGACGCGCTCGCCGACCTGCCCCGGGTGCGCAAGAAGCTCGCCACCCTGGTTGACCTGGGCCTCGGCTACCTGACCCTGGGGGAGGATACCCCGGCCCTCTCCGGCGGCGAGGCGCAGCGCCTCAAGCTCGCGTCCGAGCTGGGCCGCGATCAGCACAGCGCGGTGTTTGTGCTGGATGAGCCGAGCGTGGGCCTGCATCCGCGCGATATTCGGGTCCTGCTGCGGGTGCTGGACGGGTTGCTGGAGCGCGGGGCCACGGTCATCGTGATCGAGCACGACCTCGACATGATCGCCAACGCCGACTATGTGATCGACCTGGGTCCCGGCGGCGGAAGCGATGGGGGACGCATCGTGGCGACCGGAACGCCGGAGGAGGTTGCGGCCCGACCCGAGAGTGTCACCGGCGCGCACCTGCGGGACTATCTCGCGCACACCGTCTAAACATTTTTCTCGATTGCCGGAATACCCTCTGAGGGTATATCGTTGGCTCAGATGTGATACCCAGGAGGGGTATCTCTCGAGAGGAGAAAATCATGGCAACCACCGAGTACCGCGTCACCGGAATGACCTGCGGACACTGTGAGTCTTCGGTTCGCGAAGAGGTCGAGCAGATCGCCGGCGTCGAGGACATCCGCGTGAGTGCGCAGACCGGCGAACTGGTCATCACCTCCGCCGCCGAACTGGACGATGCCGCCGTGCTGGCCGCCGTCACCGAAGCGGGCTACTCCGCCGTCCGGGCCTAGGCTCCACCCCACCTCACGCCGTTGCATGCCGGTCCCTCCCACGGGAGGGACCGGAAAAAGGAAGAGAAGATGAGTACCTCAACACCCGTGGCCGGTGGCCCCCACGTCGAACTGGAAATCGGCGGGATGACCTGCGCATCCTGTGCGATGCGGATCGAGAAAAAACTCAATAAACTCGACGGTGTCGAGGCCACGGTGAACTACGCCACCGAGAAGGCCCGGGTCGCGATCCCCGAGGGATACGATCCCGCCCTGCTGATCGCCGAGGTCGAGAAGGCCGGCTATGCGGCCACCCTGCCCGCGCCGGTGAAGCCCAGGGATGTCGCGGACCCGGATGCCGAGGACGCCGATCCCGAACTGATTACGCTGCGTCAGCGCCTGATCGGGTCGATCGTGCTGAGCGTCCCGGTCATCCTGATGGCGATGATCCCGGCCCTCCAGTTCACCTACTGGCAGTGGGCGTCGCTCGCGCTCGCCGCCCCGGTGATTATCTGGGGTGCCTGGCCCTTCCATCGTGCCGCCTGGGTCAACCTCAAGCATGGCGCGGCCACGATGGACACCTTGATTTCGATGGGCACCGGCGCCGCCCTGCTGTGGTCGATCTATGCGCTGTTCTGGGGCACCGCGGGCATGCCCGGGATGACCCACCCGTTCGAATTCACCATCGGCCCCTCCGATGGGGCCTCCAATATCTACCTCGAGGTGGGTGCCGGGGTCACGATGTTCATCCTGGCCGGGCGCTACTTCGAGAAGCGCTCCAAGCGTCAGGCCGGTGCCGCACTGCGTGCGCTGATGGAGCTCGGTGCCAAGGAGGTGTCGGTGCTGCGGGGCGGCATCGAAACCAAGATCGACGTGGCCGAGCTGCGCGTCGGGGACGAATTCATCGTGCGTCCGGGGGAGAAGATCGCCACCGACGGTGTGGTGACCTCGGGCACCTCGGCGGTGGATGCGTCGATGCTCACCGGCGAATCCGTGCCGGTGGAGGTTGTGCCCGGTGATGCCGTGACCGGCGCGACCGTCAACGCGGGTGGGCGCCTGGTTGTGCGCGCCACCCGGATCGGCTCGGACACCCAGCTTGCGCAGATGGCCAAGCTGGTGGAGGAGGCGCAGACCGGCAAGGCCGAGGTGCAGCGCCTGGCGGATAAAATCTCCGGGGTATTTGTGCCGATCGTGATCGTAATTGCCCTGGTCACCCTGGCCGGCTGGCTGATCGCCGGATTCCCCGCGGCCGCCGCCTTCACCGCCGCCGTGGCCGTGCTGGTGATTGCCTGCCCGTGTGCGCTGGGCCTGGCGACCCCGACCGCGCTGCTGGTGGGAACCGGTCGCGGTGCGCAGATGGGCATCCTGATCAAGGGACCGGAGATTCTGGAATCCACCCGCCGGGTCGACACCGTGGTGCTGGATAAGACCGGCACCGTGACCACCGGCAAGATGACCCTGGCTCAAGCAATTACCGAACCCGGCACCGAGCGCGGCGAGCTGCTGCGCCTGGCCGGTGCGCTGGAGGATGCCTCCGAGCACCCGATCGCGCAGGCCATCGCCGCCGGCGCGACGGCCGAGAACATCGAACTGCCCCCGGTCGAGGGATTCACCAACATCGAGGGCAAGGGCGTGCAGGGTGTGGTGGACGGTCACGCGGTTCTGATGGGACGCGAGTCCCTGCTGGCCGAGTGGTCGATCACGCTGAGTGCTCGGGTTTCCGCCGCCAAGGCCGAGGCCGAGGATGCCGGAAAGACCGTGGTGGCGGTGGCCTGGGATGGGGAGGCTCGCGGCATCCTGGTGGTTGCCGATGCGGTCAAGCCCACCAGCCGCGAGGCGATCACCGCACTCAAGGCGCTCGGGCTGACCCCGATTCTGCTGACCGGAGACAATACCGCGGTGGCCCGCCGGATCGCCGCCGAGGTGGGCATCGAGACGGTGATCGCCGAGGTGCTGCCCGCGGATAAGGTGGCCGAGGTGATCCGGTTGCAGGAGTCCGGCCGAGTGGTCGCGATGGTGGGCGACGGCGTGAACGATGCGCCGGCGCTCGCCCAGGCCGACCTGGGCCTGGCGATGGGCACGGGCACCGATGTGGCCATCGAGGCGTCGGATATCACCCTGGTGCGCGGGGATCTGCGCGGCGTGGTGGATGCGATCCGGCTCTCCCGCAAAACCCTGGGCACCATCAAAACCAACCTGTTCTGGGCCTTCGCCTATAACGTGGCGGCGATTCCGGTGGCGGCGCTGGGCATGCTCAACCCGATGCTGGCCGGGGCCGCGATGGCCCTGTCGAGCGTGTTTGTGGTGGGTAACAGCCTCAGGCTGCGCGGATTCCGCAGCATCGTCAAAAACTAGTCCCCCGTGTGGGCCCGGAGTATCGGGCCCACGTCGCCGCCGAGGTGCGGTGCCCGATATCCTGGATGCAGCAGTCTCGGCCCCGGCCGAACGATCAAAGGAGCCAGCATGGCGACCACCGCAGCCCACAGCACCAACACCGGTGTCGACCCCGCCGCGAACGCCGCGGCCGTGGTTGAGTCCGTCGAGCCGGCGGTCGAGGGTCACTCGGGCGATTTCTGCGCCACCGAGGGGCACCACCACGGCTACATCAGCGATAAGACCGGCTATCAGAAGCGGATGCGCCGGATCGAGGGTCAGGCGCGTGGGATCTCCAAGATGATCGATGACGAGAAGTACTGCATCGACATTCTCACCCAGATCAGCGCCCTCACCAGCGCGCTGGAATCGGTGGCGATCGGCCTGGTGGACGACCACCTCAAGCACTGCGTGATGGACGCCGCCCGTCTCGGCAACGCCGAGGAGGCGGCCGCCAAGCTCAAGGAAGCCACCGACGCGATCGCGCGCCTGGTCCGCTCCTAGACCGCCCACCCATACACCGAGGGCCGCACGGATTCCCGTGCGGCCCTCGGTGTTTTAGTCATTTTCGAATGCCGCGAGGCGCAGCAGCTCCGCCGTATCGGTGAAGCCGTATCGACTCTCCAGGTGGCCAATTATCTGTTCCGAGGTGGTTTCTGGACCAAAGAGTCCGCTGCGCTGAGAAATCTCCTCGAGCGCCGATAGCGCCCTCAGCGGACTATCGCTCACGATGTCAAAAGCAAACTTGCGAGCCGATACCGGGGTGATGCTCACCGGAAGCAGAGCTACGGGAAAATCCTTCAGATTATCGGTCACGATAAATCCTGCTCCGGCCACCTGCGCGGCGGCAACCACGTGCTCATCATCTCGATCCGGAAGTCCAAACGTTCCATCCAACGGCTCCCAGCCGTGAACGAGAGCCTCCGGGAAGACGTGACGCATTCGATCCGTCAGACGCATGGCCGAAAGCTGGGCACGGATTGGAGTCAGGTGGCGTCTCTCGATAAGTTTCCGCGTCTCGCTTTCTTCAAGTTCATCAAGTACCGCTTCACTCCAGACGGGCCGAAAGCTTCCCTCGATGGCAAGAGAAAGGAAGAAGTCGCGCTGCAGGCTGGGCCAGAGAATATTGGTGTCGAGCAGCGCGGTGAACATGTGTGGGCCCGACTTTAGGGCAGCTCGATGTCTTGCCGCCGGCGTTCCGATACAACCCGACGCGCCTTCTTTAGCTCGGCAAGGACTTCGTCGAGCGGGGTATCTTCATCGACGTCAGTTGAGAGTCTGGCCAGGGTTGCATACTGCTCCTCGCGGCGGTGCTTGCGATACTCCAGCACGTCAGTCAGTGTGACACGGCGGTGTGTGCCGACGCGCTCGAACGGGATTCTTCCCTCGTCGAGCAGCTTGATGACCGTGGGACGGCTCACTCCCAGAAGATCAGCCGCCTGCTGTGTGGTGAGGGTTTTGCCTCGGGGAGAAACGGTGACCGAGAGGCCGCGTCGCATCGCATCGACCACCTGCACAAGCACGTGATAGATCTCTGCGGGGAGTTCAACCTGATCATCAGTGGCATCGCCGGACAACACATACCTGGGGGCGGTGTGACCGGACTGGACCTTCGAATGCGCGACGAAGAAATCGTGCACTCGTGCGATGCCGGGCTCGTCGGAAACATCGTAGGTTTCCGAGACGAGCGGTGTGTTGGGGGACATGTCCTACCTCCTTACAAGTGCAAGAAACGTAACACACTTCGAATGTTTTGTTTAGGTGTTACTCCTGACTCCCTGGTAGCGCTCAGCTCTGAGGGGCAAAGCTGGCCACAAAGTCGATGGCGCCGCCCAGGGCGGTGGCGAGGGGGGCGATGCTGTGTTGCGCCTGCGCCAAGAGCATGCCGCCCTGGAACGCGGCGAGCAGGATCGTGGCGAGGGTGACCGGATCCGCGTCGGAGCGTAGGTCGCCGCGCTCGCGCATCGTGGTCAGGCCGGATTCAAAGACGGCGTGCCAGCGGTCAAACCCGGCGGTGACGTCCGTGGTGAGGTTCAGATCTGATTTGAGAACGTCGCCGGCGAGGGATCCGAACCGGCAGCCGCCCTCCCAGGAGTTCGGGCGCTCGGTGTAAAAGGCCGCCCAGGATCGCAGGGCGGCGATACTGTCGAGGGCGCCGTGGGCAGTGGTGTGGATGAGGTCGATGACCTGATCTCCGCGCCGGGCGAGAACCGCGCGAACCAGGCTCTCCTTATCGGGGAAGTAGAGCGAGAGCTGGGACCCGCTGACCTTCGCCGCCGCGCGAATCTCGGGATTGGTCGCCCCCTGGACCCCGTGCGCGAGCATCAGGGCGGCCGCGGCATCCACGATCCGGTCGCGGGTTGCGCGGCCCTTGGCGGTGGCGGGCAGGAGCTCTTCGGCTGGGGTCATGCGGTCAGTCTATCAGGGAATGGGCTTGACAGCCCATTATTAAGCGCCAAGAATGGGCTAGTGAGCCCATTTGGGTTTCGCAACGAAAGGACCCCCATGAACACCTCCGCCCCTACGCCCACCACGTCCGCCGCGCTTGACGACCTCACGGAGCGGATCCGCGGCACTCGGCTGATCGCCAACCCCTGGGCGGGGGATTCCGCGCGCGGCATTCCCGGCGAGCGGCTTGCCCGCCTCCTGCGCATCTGGTCAGAGGACTTCGATTGGCTCGCCCACGAGCGGCGCATCCATGCCTATCCCTGGGAAACCGTGGGGGAGGGGGAGCGCGCGCTGCGGGCGATCCATCGACGCTCGGCCACGCCGGATGCCCCAACCGTGGTACTCCTGCACGGCTGGCCGGACTCGGTCCTGCGTTTCGAGCGGGTGCTGCCTTTGCTTGAGGACGTCAACGTGTTCATTCCGGCCCTGCCCGGATTCCCGTTTGCCCCGCCACTGGAAGGAGCTCCGGTCTCGACCGCCGATATTGCCGGGATGGTGGCCGAGGCTATGACCACCCTCGGCTATTCGCGCTTTGTGATCTCGGCCGGGGACGTGGGCGGCACCGTGGCCGAGCTGCTGGCGGCGGCTCATCCCGAGCGTGTCTCGGCGCTGCACCTGACGAACCTGGCGGCGGCGCGGGTCGGAATGATCGACCCGGCCACCGCGACCCCCGAGGAGCTTGTCTTTGCCGCCGCCGCGGGGGCCTGGCGGCAGGCGCACGGCGGGTTCGTGGCCGAGCAGGCGACCCGTCCCGGCACTGTGGCCGCGATGCTGGGCGATTCTCCGGCGGCTCTGCTGGCCTGGATGGGGGAGAAGCTGATCGACTGGGCCGGACCCGCCGACACCCTCGGCGACGATGACCTGCTGACCTGGGTCAGTGCCGTCTGGCATACGGGCACCGCGGGCACCGCGCTCTCGACCTATACGGTGCCCGTGGCGCTTCCCGCCCGGATCGAGACTCCGACGGTCTACTCGGCCTTCGCCGAGGACTTCATGCCCGCCCCGCGCGCGTTTGTGGAGCGGTTTGTGAACCTGACGGCGTTTATCGAGCACCCCACGGGTGGACACTTCGCCGCCTGGGATGAGCCCGCGGCCTACGTGGAGGACCTGCGCCGGGCGCTCACCCTGGGCTAGGCGGGCAGTGCGGGTCGGCGGCGGGCTCGATGGTGCAGGGCCGCGGCCGAACCTCGTGGCAGTGTCTTTTCGCCCGGCCGCGCCGACTCGACTAGCCGATCCGGCTCGCCCGTACCACCACGTCCCGCCGGTGGGTCGGCGCATCGGCGTGGACCGAGGCGAGTTCGACCTCCTCGGCGGCCACGATGCGCCACTCATCCGCGGGAAGCAGCGCGATGATCCCCTCGATGGTCGCGGTGGCCTCGACCGGATGGGCGTTGGCGTCCGGGTGATTACCGTGGTGTCCGGTGGCATGGCCGGCGATAAAGAGGGCGCCACCCGGGGCCACCCACTCGGCGATTCGGCGGTAGAAATCCAGCTGCGGCATCGCCGGGTGGGCAAAGTGGGTGCTCACCAGGTCGAACCCGGTTTCCGGCACCCAGGTGCCCAGGTCGGCCTCGATCCAGGTGGCCCGGTCCGCAACTCCGGCGGCGCGTGCCCGCTCGGCGGCCACCGTCAGGGCGCCGGCCGAGATATCCGCCCCGGTGACCAGCCATCCGTGCTCGGCCAGCCAGAGCGCCTCGGCGCCGGTGCCGCAACCCGCCTCCAGGGCGGTGCCCGGCGCGAGGTCGCTCAGAAAGGTCTCGAGGTGCGGGTGGGGCGGGGTTCGGTGGCTGCCGCGCAGGATCGACTCATCCCAGTGCTGCTCCCAGTAGGCGCGGTCGAAGGTGTGGTGTGAGGGCGTGGTCATGGGAGGCCTTTCGATGGGGATATCCCAGTCTGCGCCGCGCCCGGTGAGACCTGCAATAACTTTTGCCAAATGGAAAACGGCCCCTTCCCGCGGGAAGGGGCCGTCGGCCGAAAATCAGAGGGACCAGGTACCGGTTCCCTCACCCAGCGCGATCCGGGCGAAGCGTTCGCCCATGATCTGGTGGGACTCGGCACCCGGGTGCAGGGCATCGGGCAGCGGGTGGGTTTCGGCGTCCGCCTCGCCATAGAGCTCCTGGCCATCCAGATAGAACAGGTTCGGATCGGTGGCGCGGCGCTCGGTGATGATGCGCTCAAGCTCGGCGCGAATCACGCGCAGGGTCAGCTTGCCGGCCTTGACCTCATCGGGGTTGCCGGTGGCGATAAAGCGCAGCTGACCCTTGACCAGTGCCTCCAGATCAAACATGCCGGGGCCCGGGGTGTCCTCGTGGATTCCGCAGTAGATCGGGGAGATCACCAGCAGCGGGGTGTCCGGGTGACCCTCCCGGATCGTGTCGAGGAAGCCGTGCACGGCCGGGCCGAATGCGCGCACCCGCATCAGGTCGAGATTGGTGAGATTGATCCCCAGCTTGAGGCTGATCAGGTCGGCGGGGGTATCCCGAATTTTGCGGGCGGTGAAGGGATCCAGCAGGGCGCTGCCGCCAAAGCCCAGGTTCACCAGCTCCAGATCCGCGCCGCGGGCGGCCACCACGGGCCAGATGCCGGTGGGTCGCACCGCGTTGGAGCCGTGGCTGATCGAGGACCCGTGATGCACCCACACCGGGCGTGCATCCGCGGCAATCGGGGTGACCGGGGCGTCGGTGCGCAGTGCGGCAATCGCGATCTGCTCGTTGTGCGGCAGCCAGATCTCCATGAGTTTCGACGCGGCAGACAGCCCCTCGAATCGCAGCGTGGCGACCGGACCCACCTCGGTGGTGGGCACGCCGGTGGCCATATCGATCGTGGTGGTGGACCCGCCCGAGGTGACCATCTGGGTGATCCGCTCGCCGTCGATCGTGAGCTCCACGATCCCGTCCGGGCGTGCGGGCACGCCACCGTAGGTGGTGCGCGAGCGGAACAGGTCCAGCTCGATCACGGTGGCGGCGCTGAAAAATGCGAGCCGCACACCCGAGGGTTGCGCCTCGACCATGCTCAGTTGCGGATCGGTGTTCTGCGCGCGAGCCCAGGCGGGCAGGCGGTGCGGCAGCAGTCCGTGTTCGGTGGATTCGAGCTCGGCGGCCCCGCGGATGAGGGTGTCGTTCAGTGGCACGGGGGTGGGTGTGGTGGTCATGACGCGATCCTTTCCGAATCGAGGGAGGTGGGCCAGTGGGTGAGGAGGGCATCGAGGGCGTCGATGATCGCGATCCAGCTGTCGGAGGCGGGCGGCGCGCTGTGTGCGAATCCGTCGGCGGCTTCGAGGGTGATGAATCCGCGTACGGTGCTGCCGATCAGGCGCACCGCGTGTGGATGGGTCTCGGGGGAGAGGGCATAGCCCGCCAGCACGGCCTCGGTGAGGTGGACGTGGCGCGGGCCGTCGCTCGCGGCGGCGGCCTCCGGGCTCAGCGGAACAAGCGTCGCGGCGAAGCGGCCGGGGTGGGCGTGTGCATAGTCGCGGTAGGTGTTGGCGAGTCCGGCAAGCGCGTCGCGTCCGGCCTTGCCCGCGGTGGCGATGGCCAGGCGGTCGGCCATTTCGGTGAGCGCGAGCAGCGCGATTCCCTCGCCCAGGGCCGCGGTGTTTGCCACGTGGGAGTAGAGGCTCGCGGTCTTGACGTCGAAGCGTCGCGCCACCTCGGCCAGGGTGACCCGATCGATGCCCACCTCATCGGCGAGCTCGGCGCCCACACCGATCAGGCGCTCGGGGGTAATGCCGGCGCGTGCCATGATGCCTCCTTAACTGACAAACCTACACATATTAGGAAAAATCCTAACATGTGTAGGTTTGGAGTCAAGAACTACTTTTTGGAGTTCTGACGCGGGATCCACACCTGCTTGATAATCAGCAGGATCGAGGCGGTCACCGGAATCGCCACCAGCGCGCCCAGCAGGCCCAGCAGCGTGCCACCGATCAGGGCACCGATCACCACGAGGGATCCGGGGATCGAAATGGCCCGGCTCATCACCCGCGGGGTCAGCACGTAGGCCTCGACCTGCACGTAGGCGATGTAGATCAGCGCAAACAGCAGTGCAGAGATCGGGCTGGTGAACAGCGCGAGCACGCTCGCCACGGCCCAGAACAGGACCGAACCGACCAGCGGGATCAGCGTGATGCAGAACGCCACCACGCTCATCAGCAGCGGGAACGGCAGGCCGAGGATCGCGTAGAGCACACCCGAGAAGACCGCGTTGAAGAACGCCAGCACCACCATGCCACCCAGGTAGCCACCGATCGAATCGGTGATCTGGTCGGTCAGGTCCGAGATGCGGGCGCGGTTGCGGGCCGGGGCCAGCTCGTACATGGCCGACTTGATCTGCGGCAGGGAGGCCACGAAGTACAGGGTCAGCACCAGGACGATCAGCACACCGGACAGGCCCGAGAAGATCGTGGCGCCCACCTGGAACGCGCCGCCGCCGATGGCCGCGATGTTCCCCGGGTCGGACAGGAACTTCTGAATGTCACCGATCAGCGATTCGAAGCCCTCACCAAACATCCCCTCCAGGCGGTGAAAGAGATCGCTGTGCATGAAGTCCTTGATCATTGAGGGGACCGACTGCACAAACTGGGTGACCTGATCCACCACGGTCGGGATCACCAGCCACATCATGCCCACGATGATCGCCAGCAGACCAACGATGGTGATCACGATCGACCAGGTGCGGCTGAGCCCGCGCCCGGAGAGCCAGCGCACCACCGGGTCGATGCCCAGCGCGATAAACAGCGCAAAGACGATGTAGATGATCACCGTGGAGATGTTGGTGATCGCGGCCCCCAGGCTGAAGGCCGCCAGGCCACCCAGGGTGAGCAGGAAACCGGCAACAAACGGGTTGTCGAGTCGGGTCCAGAAGCGGCGCGACGGCGGGACGTTGACCGGAGCCGAGGCCGAATCGGGGTCGACCGGGGTCTCCGTGGGCTCCGGGCTGGCCGGGGCTGCCGTCTCTGCGGTGCTGTCCGGGGTGGATTTCTCGGGCATGGTTTCCTCTGAGTTTTCGGGTGTGTGAGTTAGGGCTTGAGCCAGGCGAGCGCCGCGGCGCTCAGGGCGGCGATGCCCAGCGGCAGGGTCGGGATGATCGCCGGGGCAAACAGCGGCGAGTGGTTGGAGGGCAGCGCGGCGACCCGGGCGACCAGGTCCTGCTGGCTGGTCACATCGGCGAAGGGCGCGGGATCGGCCCCGCCGAGCAGCCAGTACATGCACGGCACTCCGGCGGCCTCGGCGAGCATGCCCACATCCTCGCTGCCGGTCACCAGGCCCGGGTCGATGACCTGCACGCCGGGGATGGCGGCGGTCAGGGCCGCGTGCACGCGCGCGGTCGCGGCCTCGTCGTTGACCACCGCGGGGTAGGAGTGGGCGTGCACAATGGTGGGTTCGCGATCGGCGCCGGAGGTCAGGGCCTCGCCGCGGACGATGCGTTCGATGGCCGCGATCACCCGGGCGCGCACCGCGGGGTCCACGCTGCGCAGGCTGATCTTGAGTTCGGCGCTGTCGGGGATGATGTTGGGGGCCGAGCCCGCGTGCACCGAGCCGATGGTCAGCACGGCGGTTTCGGTTCCGGCAACCTCGCGGGACACGATGGTCTGCAGGCGCAGGATGACCGAGGCCGCCAGCACGATCGGGTCCACGGTGGTTTCGGGGCGGGAGCCGTGGCCGCCGCGTCCGAACAGGGTGATCACAAACGAGTCGGAGGCGGCAAAGGCGGGGCCGGATCGCAGGCCGAATGCACCGGCGGGGAACGGGGCCACGTGCTGTCCGAGCACCACGTCGGGGGTCCCGAAGCGCTCAAACAGGCCGTCCTCGATCATGGTGCGGGCGCCCGAGCCCTGCTCCTCGGCGGGCTGGAAGACCAGCATCAGGCGTCCGGTCCAGGTGGGATCCGCGGCCAGGGCCGAGGCGGCGCCGAGCAGGGCGGTGGTGTGCATGTCGTGGCCACACGCGTGCATTAGCGGGACCTCAACCCCCTCGGCGTTGATCGTCGAGTCGGTGCTCGCATAGGGGAGTCCGGTTTCCTCGCGCACGGGCAGCGCATCCATGTCCGCGCGCAGCAGCACGGTGGCACCGGGGCCGCGATCGAGGATGCCCACCACTCCGGTGATGCCCACGCCCTCGGCGACTTCGTACCCGGCGGAGCGCAGGTGCTCGGCGACGATTCCCGCGGTGCGCACCTCCTGGAACCCCAGCTCCGGATGGGTGTGCAGATCGCGGTAAACGGCCTCAAAATCGGTGCTGGTGTGCGGCGACATTCGAACTCCTGGCTCGGTGAATACTAATTGATATCCACCGTAGTGCCGGGTTCGGGTAAAACCGAGGACTACCGCGCCGTGGCCGGGGTTTCCGACCGATGGTCACCCGGTTCGCCGCGCGCGGGCACGAGGATACTCCGCCGTAGGAGGCCCGCTCGGGACGGCGGGTCAACCAGTCTCCGGTCCCACGATCCAGCAAAAAGTTCGGAAATATCCTGTTTTGTCATGACCGTCGCTACCCAAAGCTCGATAGTGTTCTCTTATTACCGTAGCGCTGGCTCCGTGGGGACGGGGAGGGGGAAGCTCATGACGCACGTTGTTTTCAAGAATTTTGCGCTGACGCGTCGCGCCATTTTGGGGGCGCTCATACTGGTGGGGTCGGCGGCGGTGCTGCTGGCCGCCCTTTACGGGTTCATCGGACCCCACACCGCCCAGGCCGGATATTTGGCGATCATGTTCCTGCTCTCGCCCTCGCGCGCACTGCTGCCCAGGTGGCGGGCGATGGCGGCGCTGTGGGCCGTAATCGTGGCGATGCTGGGCTTTACGCTGGGCTCGCTGGGAACCTTTCCGGTGCTGGTGGCGCTGGTGGGGGTGTGTCTGGTGCAGGGCCTGTTCCGGATCGGGGACATCTCCTCGATGACCCGCTCGCCGGTCAATCTGATTGTTTTTGCCTCGTTGTCCCACACCGACGTGCAGTTCTGGCAGGTTCTGTTGGGCTCGAGTCTGGGGGCCGCCTTCATGCTCGCGTTTGCGTCACTGATGCCGACCAAACACGACTCGCTGCCCACGCCCTCGCCGGTCAGGGAGCGGCTGGGGTACGGGGTGATGCTCGCGGTGGGCTCGCTGGGCATCGTCGCCATCGGCGAGGCCGTGGACTTTCCCTACGTCAGTTGGACGCTGCTGTCCTACTGCATGATCCTCGCGGTCGGCGTCGATAACCGCACCAGCCGCGCCCGCGATCGCGTGGTGGGCACCGCGATCGGTGCCGTGTTTGCCACGCTGGTGTCGCTGCTGCCGGGACCGATACCGATCCTCGTGGCGCTGGTGTGCACGCTGCTGTGTGTGGCCTATATTCTCTCCGGCAACTATCCGATGTTTGTGACCCTGCTCACCCCGGTGGTGCTGCTCACCACCTCCTCCGATCAGCCCGCCCACCTGGTGGGCCTCGGCCGGATCGAATCGGTGGCCATCGCCGCCGTGTTGGCGCTCGTGGTCAACGTGATTGCCCATACAATCCTGCATGACCGCCATGCGCGGATTGCGCCGCGCCCCCAAGCCTCATCCATCAACCCCTAAGGAAAACCATGACTCAGGAACCCTCCCTTTCCCGCACCCTCACCAACGGTGTGCGCACGGCCCTCGGCATCGCCGGAATCATCGCGATCATCATCGGTATCTTGATCCTGGTGGCGCCGCTGAAGACCGCCTCGGTTATCACCGCGTTTATCGCGATCTACGCGGTTGTGGCCGGCGTGATCTATGCGGCCCTGGGCATCTTCGCCAAGAGCGCCTCCACCTGGGGACGGATCGGCAACGTGCTGCTCGGTGTGCTGTTTGTGGTTGCCGGAATCGTGGCCTTCACCGACCTGGGTAACGTCACCACCGTGCTGGCGATCTTCACCGCGATCTTCATCGGTGTGAGCTGGATCTTCGAGGGTGTGCTGGCCTTCGCGAGCCTGCGTGGTGCCTCCAATAAGATGTGGGGCGTGGTCTTTGCCGTGCTGAGCATCATCGCCGGTATCCTCGTGATCACCGCGCCGTTCGCCTTCGCCGCCCTGCTGTGGCTGATCCTGGGTGTTGCCCTGGTGGTGCTGGGTATCCTGCAGATCGTGCGTGCGTTCAGCTACCGTGGACCCGCGAACGGTGCCACCATCCGCGTGGACGAAACCCGCATCTAGTTTTTCTGACAACGCCCCCATCCGGTTGTACCGGATGGGGGCGTTGTCTATTGGCGTGTGTTTTAGTCGGTGGCCAGGGCGCGGAGCAACGGGGCGTTGGCGTGTGTTTTAGTCGGCGGGCAGGGCGCGGAGCAGCGGGGTGGGGGAGTCGGCACGCCGCACATCCACCGAGCGAATGCCCTCGAGCGGGGTTGTGGTGGTCACCTCGACCCGCGCCGGACTGCCCGGCGCGGCGACCCAGGTGGATACCGCCCGCTCGCGTCCGGCATTGTCGGTGAGGACCAGGGAGTAGTCCACCGGTTCGGCACCCGGGTAGGGGGCGGCGGGGGAGGTGTAGGAGCAGTCCATGGTGACCCGGGTGCCGCCGGGAATGTCGCGCAGGGTGACCACCGCGTCGATCGGTGCCAGCTCGGGACCCACCTGGGCGAGGGTGAGGCGCTCGGTCTTGGGTTCCAGCATATGCAGGGTGAGTGGGATCGCGGCCCCGATGACCAGCACGGCCGCGGCCGCGCCGATGGCCCAGCCGCGGGCACGCCGACTCAGGCGGCGTCGCCGCGGGCGCGGGAGGTGCGCGGCGGTTTCATCACTTTCGGACGGGGACGGATCCGCCGCGGTGGCCGGGACGTGAGCGTCGGAGGGCGACGCGGGAGCCGAGCCGTCCCGGGACTGCGCCTGGCCCTCCCATGTCGGTTCCGTGGCCTCCGGCGTGGGCCGCTCGGCTTCGGGAGTATCCCGCTCGTTTGGTGGGGTAATCCGCGAGAGCAGCCCGGGCAGCGAGGCGAGCTCGGACATGTGCAGGCGACACCGCTCGCACTCGGCCAGGTGCTCCTCATAGGCGCGACGATCGGCGGGTCCCAGGGCCCCCAGGACATAGGCGGCATCCCACTCGTCAAAGCGGGTGTGGATATCGGTCACCGGGTGACCCCCTTTTCCTGAAGCGCGAGTTTGAGCGCGCGCAGCCCGTAGTGCAGCCGCGATTTGACCGTCCCTTCGGGAATCCCCAGGTCCGCCGAGAGCTCCACGGTGCTGCGGCCCCCAAAGTACGCCCCGGTGACCACCGCCCGATGCTCGCCGCTCAGGGCCGCCAGCGCCTCGGCTACCAGGATCGAATCAAACAGCGCGTCGGTGTGGTCATCGGAGCGGCCCTCGGGCAACTCCTCGACCCCGATTTCGTGGCGGCGACGGGCGCTGCGAGCCTCATCCACCACCAGGTTCCGGGCCACCGTATACAGCCAGGACCTGGCGCTTTCGGGATCATCGGACATGATCCGTGGATTGCGCCAGGCACGCAGCAGGGTTTCCTGCACGATGTCGTCGGCCCCGGCAAAATCGCCGGTGAGGCGCACCACAAAACGCCAGATGACTGCGCCGTGCTGCTCATGCAGCTCGCGCAGAACCCGCGCCTCATGCTCGGTGGACATCACGCCCTCGTTTCCTTGCTCACTCCCGGTACACGATATTCGAGGCCCGGTGGTTCAAAGCTGAGTTTTTTCTGTAGAAAACCCGATTGGCTGAACCGGGCCGCCGCCTACCTCGTGTGACCGTTGTCTCGAACCACCACGGAAGGTAACACCATGGATATGCTTCGCACCCCCGGCACCGTTCGCACCAGCGCCCTGATCGGCATCGGTGTGGCCGCCATCGCCGCCCTCTCCGGCTGTGCAACCGGCGACCTCACCAAGAGCGGATCGGACGCGGGTTCCTCCACAAACCCCAGTGCCCCCGCCACCCAGTCTCAGGCCGACCCGGGCGCATCACCCGCGGCCGGCGCGCTGAAGGACGGCACCTATTCCGCCGACGGCAACTACACATCGCCCGGCGGGCAGGAATCGATCGGCGTCACGGTTACGCTGAAGGCCGGCGTGGTGAGCGATGTCAAGGTTGTCCCCAAGGGGCAAAACCCCACCGCCAAGCAGTTTGAATCCCAGTTTGCCTCGGGGATCGCCGGCCAGGTTGTGGGTAAGAACATCTCCGACCTCAACGTGGGCACCGTGTCGGGCTCCTCGCTGACCGGGGAGGGCTTCAACGACGCCATCAACAACATCATCTCCCAGGCGAAGTAGTGGTTCCAGCTCCCGCCCCCTGGCGTTTTGAGGCGATCGGAACCGGCTGGCAGATCACCACGGAGAACGAGGTTTCTCCCGGTGACCGGGCGACCGTGTCCACGCTGATCGATGCGTATGACGCGGTGTATTCGCGGTTTCGCGCCGACTCCCTGGTGCGCGGTTTCGCGCAGACCGGCGGCAGCGTGGACCTCGGCGCGCACTGGCCGGACCTCTGGGACACCTATGTGGACCTCGAGGATCTGACCGCGGGCGCGGTCACCCCGCTGGTGGGGCGGGCGCTGGAAACCCTGGGCTATGACGCCGCCTACTCGCTGATCCCCTCGGGAATCCCGGGGCCGGTCCCGGCGCTCGGCGACACCCTGCGCAGCGTGGGAACCGTCGTCACCACAACCGAACCGGTGCTGCTGGATGTGGGGGCCGTGGGCAAGGGCCAGCTGGTGGATCTGGTTGTCGGGCTGCTGATGGCGCGCGGATACACGGCCCTCACCGTGGACGCCGGCGGCGATATTCGCCATGCCGGATCCTCCGGACTCCGGGTCGCGCTGGAACACCCGTTTGATCCCACCCGGGCGATCGGCGTGATCGAACTCGCCGGCTCCGGCCCGCGCGGCGCGATCGCCGGATCGGCCACCAATCGCCGCGCCTGGGGCGAGGGCCTGCACCACGTGCTGGATGGCCGCACCGGAAAACCGGTGGATTCGATCGTGGCCACCTGGGCGATCGGGGAGTCGGCGCTGATCGCCGATGCCGCCGCGACCGCCCTGTTTTTTGCCGGACCCGAGGCCGTGGCGACGCGGCTGGATGTCGACTGGGTCCGGATGTTTACAAATGGACGCGTGGAGTTTTCTCGTACGCTTCCCGGAGAGGTTTTTATCGCATGAGTGCCCGACTGGACCGCCTGCTTGGTCGTGTGACAATGTATCGCCTGGTGCTGCTGGTGTTGCTGGCGCTCTGGGTGATCGCGGCCGTGCTCTCGCTGGCTGGAGTGCTCGCGTTCCCGATCCTTGGACTCGTGTTGAGCCTGGTGGTCGCGGTGGTGGTCGGCTGGGTTTCCAATCGAGTCTTCGCGCTGATCTGGCGGGTCACCCCGCACGGCGAGTCTTCGCTGGTGACCGCGCTGATCCTGGTGTTTTTGTTTTTCCCGCTGCCAACCATCGAGAGCCAGGGAATGTTGGCGCTCGCCGTGGCCGCGGCGAACCTGAGTAAGTATCTGTTGGCCTGGCGCGGTCGCCATGTCTTCAACCCGGTAGCCGCCGGGGCGATGGTGGTCGCGACCACCGGGATCGGCGGGGCCGTATGGTGGATCGCGACCCCGGCGCTGTTTATCCCGCTGATCCTCGGCGCGGCCCTGGTACTGCACCGGGCGCGAGCCTGGGATATCGCGCTGCCGGTGATCGTGATCGGGGTGGTGGGCACGCTGCTCAAGCTGGTGTCCACCGGCGCGGATCCGCTGGGCGCCGGATGGACCGCCCTGGCCTCCTACCCCTACCTCTTCCTCGGGGCATTCATGATGAGTGAGCCGCTGACGGCCCCGCCGCGGCGCCGCTGGCGGATGCTGGTGAGCGCCATCGTCGGGCTGGTATCGCTGATCCCGCTGAACCTGGGTGTGCTGGCGATGTCGCCGGAACTCGCGCTGCTGGTGGGGAACGCGGTCGCGTTCGGGTTTGGTCCGCGCTCGCGCGTACGGCTGACCCTGGAGGCCCGCGCGGAGCATGCGGGTGGCATCGCCGATCTGTCCTTCGTGCCCGAGCGCCCGCTACGCCTGCGCCCCGGGCAGTATCTGGAACTCTCCATCCCGCATCGGGGTGCCGACGGGCGCGGCCTGCGCCGGGTGTTCAGCGTGGCCTCGGCGCCGGGATCCTCCGCGGTGCGCATCATCACGCGGGTCGAGGAGTGGGCCAGCTCGTTTAAGCAGGCGCTGCTCGCCCTGGAACCCGGAACCCACGTGGCCGTGAGCGCCGTGGGTGGCGATTTCACCGTGCGCGGAGGCGCCGACGAACTGTGGCTGGCCAACGGTGTTGGCCTCACCCCGTTCCTGGCTGCGGCCGATGCGCGCACCGCGCGTCCGGCATCGGGACCCACGCTGATCTGGGCGCTGCGGGCGGGGGAGGACCCGGTTTGGGCCGAACCCGTGCTGCGTCGCGGCGGCGTTCGGGTGCTGATCGTGGGGCCGGAGTCCCTGGGTCTCGACGGCGCTCTGCCCGAGGGCTGGCTGTACGCGGGCACCCGGGTGGATGAGCACGCCCTGGCGATTGCTCGCCCGGCTGGCCGCCCCACCCATGCGTATGTGGCGGGATCTCCGGCGTTTGTGGTGTCGGCCTCGCGGGCGGCCCGCTCGCATGGCGTGCACCGGGTCCGCACCGATCGGTTCATCGGCTACTAGCGTCCGCCCGCGTCCGGGCCGGTGCGAGCCCCGCGACCCCTCCGGCTACCGGGCGGGTCGCGGGCTGACCCGCGCGCGAGCCGCATGCCGAGACACCCGCGCCCGGTTTCCGCAGCCCGCGGCGGTGCACCAGCGGCGCTTGGCGTTGGTCGCGATAAAGAGCTGTGAGCAGTCCTCGGCCGGGCAGTGGCGCAGGCGTCCGGCGGTCGCCGCATCACTCAGTTCCAGGGCCGACAGAATCAGCTTGGCGCGGGTGGCCTCCTCGGCCGTGCGCGCGGTGGTGGTGTACTCGACGTGCAGGTGCCCCTCTCGCACGCTCAGGTAGCTCTGCACCGGGGCCGCGAAGAGGATCGTATTGGCGGCGGTGAGGACCGGCGTATCCGGGGCGCTCCCCTCGTCGATCGCCCGGATCAGCGCCCCCACGAGCGTGCGCAGGCTCCGGGTGTCCTCGGCGTTTAGCGCGGTGATCGCCGGATCCCGTTCGGATTGGAACCGCCAAAACTCGGCCAGCGCGCCGGGCGCATCGAGCTGATCCACCGCCGGGGTGTGGGCGGTCTTGAGCGTGTTGAGCAGATCGATTGCCGCGGGCTCGCCCAGAAGCGTGAAGGTCATGACACCAGTGTAGAACTAATGGATTAACTAGGCAAGAATGCATTAGTATCCAATCATGACTGCACAACGTATCCCCATGATTACCTTCGCGATCGGCTT
Source organism: Mycetocola sp. JXN-3 (assembly GCF_014522285.1). Lineage (GTDB taxonomy): Bacteria > Actinomycetota > Actinomycetes > Actinomycetales > Microbacteriaceae > Mycetocola > Mycetocola saprophilus. The sequence continues at coordinate 2,209,997 of NZ_CP041635.1, read as the reverse complement.
CGGGCTCGCCGGACTTGCCCAGACCTGGAGCGCCGCCGACGCGGTGTGGGGGCTCAGCCCGATGATCGGTGACGCACTCTGGAGCCTCGCCGCCCTGGCCTGGGTCTGGCTCCTGGCGGCCCACGCGATTCGAGGGTTTTCCGCCGAACAGGGGCTGATGGGTCAGCTGCGCAATCCGGCGCAGGGTCCGGTGGCCGCGCTGGCACCCGCGCTGGGAATGTTCCTGGGTGCGCGACTGTACCCGATGGTTCCCTGGGCGGGAACGACGCTGGTGCTGATCTCGATCGCCGTCGGCGCGGTGTTCGCCGGCTGGATCCTGGGACGCTGGGCCCGAGGCAACATCGAGATCGACTTCGTGCACGGCGGCTACCTGCTCCCCACAGTGGCCGCGGGGTATATCGCCGCGGGATCAGCCGCCAAGATCGGGTGGATCGGACTCGGCTGGGGAGCCTTCGGGGTGGCCACGCTGTTCTGGGTTCTGGTGTTTACCCTGATCCTGGCGCGCCTCGCGCTGCGTCCGGCCCTGCCCGCCCCGCTGGTGCCCTCGCTGGCGATCCTGATGGCACCGCCCGCCGTGGGTGGCGGGGCGTGGATCGCGCTGACCGGCACTCACGTGGGGATCGGTATCGAGGTGCTGCTGGGACTCACCGCCATTCTGGTCCTCCTGCAGCTGGGCCTGCTGCCGCTGTATCGCCGCACCCCGTTTACCCTCGGTGCCTGGTCCTATACGTTCCCGCTGGGCGCCGTGGCCGCGTTTGTGATCAGCGCCACGGCGAGCCCGGTGTGGGCGGGCGTCGGCGTGCTGGTGGTGACCGCGACGATCCTCACCGTGGCCACCCTCTCGGTGCGCACGGTGCTGGCAACCCGCGCCACGATGCAGGCGACGGCCGCAGCGTAGCTGGCACCGGAACGCCGAATCTCCGCGAGACCCGATGGGCGCGGGCCCTCGATTCTCGTGGTGTGCTGGGCGCGCGGTGTTTCGCTATCCCTGCCAGGCCAGGGTTCCGGCAAGGAGCTTGCGCAGGGCGCGCGCCGACTCGTGGCCCATGGCCGCCTCGAACGATTCCTGGGCGGCAATCCAGGCGGGCATCGCGGCCTGCAGGGTGGTGTGCCCGGCCTCGGTGATGCGGACATCGCGGGCGCGTCGATCGCTGGCCTCGGCGACCTCGATGAGTCCCGCTCGCACCAGCGGTTTCACGTTGGCGCTGAGCGTGCTACGGTCCATGCCCAGCGTGGCGGCGAGCACGCTGATTCGGGCGTCGCCCTCGAGGGCGAGGGCTCGAAGGACGCTGAACTGGGTGGTGCGGATCCCGGTTCCGGCGAGGGCTCGGTCGTAGACGGCGTTGAGGTGCCGATCCACCCGGCGCACCAGATAGCTGTTGCATGTGCCGCCACTGGAAATCTCTGATGTCACATTTGTACCCGGGTTTGCGTCCATGCGGGGGAGCCTAACAGAATTAGGGGGATATCAACCTAATTGTGAACGAAACGGAAGAGAACCCGCATGAGCGACATCAGTACCACCGAACGCGTCCGCCTCGACATCTATCGGCACTTCGCCCGGACCGGTCGGTCCAGCACCCCGGATTCGGTGGCCGAGCGGTTGAATATCAGCCCCGAGGAGGCCGATGCGGCGTTCGACGCGCTCATCCTGGACCGACACATCGCCGTATCGTCGGAGGGGGAGATCGTGTTGGCGCATCCGTTTGCCACCCGAAACTTCGGATTCTCGGTGATGGGGGAGCGGGTGCTGTGGTGGGGAGGCTGTGCCTGGGACTCGTTTGCGATCCCGCACCTGGTGCCCGAGGAGCCCGCTGTGGTGGTGGCCACCACGTGTCCTCACTGTGACGCCGCGCACTCCTGGACGGTCACGCGGGATGCGGCACCCGAGGGGGACCAGGTGGTGCACTTCCTGATGCCGATGGGGCGGGTGTGGGACGACGTGATTCACGCGTGCGCACACCAGCGGATCTTCTGTTCGGCCGCCTGCGTCGAAGGCTGGGCCCGCGCATCCGACCACGAGGTCGGCGCGATTTTTGACCTGCAGACCCTCTGGAATCTGTCCTCGCAGTGGTACGCCGGCCGCCTGGACCCAGGGTATGTGCGTCGGGAGCCGCTGGTGGCCGCCGAGTACTTCGCCAGTGTCGGGCTGACCGGCCCATTCTGGGGGACTCCCGGCCTCACAGCAAACCCCTAGGCACATCCCTCGACACCCCGGGCCCTCCCTGCATAGTCTTTCCGCACAAGGAGGCCCACCATGAACCCGGCACACACCATCAATCGCCCCGCCTGGCCCGCCCACGACGCCGTCGTGCGGCCGTGGCGTCAGCGCCAGCGCGGCGGCACGCGCGCCGATCGGATCTTCGCCGAGGTGGTGGCATATGTGCCCCCAACCATCGCCGACCTCCCCGTGGCGGCCCCGCCCGAGCTGGTGTTGCTGGGTGAGGAGGCGCTGGTCGCGGCCGCCCGCTCCGATGCCCGCGGCCGTGGGCGCTCGGCGGCGCTGGGGCGATTCATGGTGCGCTCCGAGTCCGTGGCCTCGTCCAAGATCGAGCGCATTACACCCGATTCCGTGGCCCTCGCCCGGGCGCTGGCCGGGCAGGGGAAAAGCGCGCCGGCGCGCAGCGTGGTGGCCGCGATGGAGGCGATCCACGGGCTGCTCCTGCGCGCCGGCTCGTCGGGGCGGATCACGCGTGACGATGTCCTCGATGCGCATGCGGCGCTTATGCGGGAGGATTCCGACCCGGGGGACCGTGCCTGGGCCGGCCGATTCCGGGCCGAGCAGAATTGGCTCGGAGGCAGCGACCACAGTCCGCGTGACGCCGTCTTCGTGCCACCACCACCGGATCTGGTTCCGGACCTCATGAGCGATCTGATCCGCTTTGCCAATCGCGATGACGTGCCCGTGCTCATTCAGGCTGCCATCGTGCACGCCCAGTTTGAGTCGATCCATCCCTTTACCGATGGAAACGGGCGCATCGGCCGGGCGCTGATCGGTGCCCTTCTGCAGCGACGTGGTGTCACCCTGCACGCAACTCTGCCGGTTGCCTGCGCGCTGGGGGCCATGCGCCCGCGGTATTTCGAGGCGCTCGCCGCGTATCGACGGGGCGAGATTGACGCGCTGGTTCGGATTCTCGGGGTGGCGATCACGGTGGCCGCCGACGAGGCGGGGGTGTCCTTCCTCCGCTTGTGGGCGCTCCCCGGGCGCTGGCGTCGTGTGCTCGGGGTGCCTGCCGAGTCCGCCGAGGATCGGATCCTTGAGTTTTTGCACGATCGGACCACCCTGATGCTGTCCGATCTCGTGACCCACACCGGTGCGCCGGCGGACACGCTGGCAGGGGTCACCGATGCGCTGGAGACCGCGGGGATTCTGCGTGAGGTCACCGGTCGGCTGCGGGAGCGCATCTGGGTGGTGGCCGATGTGGTGGATGAGCTCGACGATCTGGAGCGTCGAATTCATGCTCGGCTGGCGTCGGGTGCGGCTGCCGTTCCCACGCCTAGTGGTGTCTAGCCGCGAGCGCGGGCGTTTTCGGCGGAGATCACGGTGTCCACCAGGGTTTCGACAAGGATGTCGAGATGGGGACGATCCACCGCGAACCGCTTAATGCCCTGCAGGCTCAGGGTGATCATCTCGCTCAGGCGCGAGGGGGAGTTGTCCCCGGGGAGAAGGGTCTGAAGGTAGCGCTCAAACCGCGCATTGCTGCGCGTGACGGCGGGGAACTTCGGGTTGAAGAGGTCCGAGGCTTCGGGGTTTTCCTGGACCAGATCGTATCCCGATCCCACCCAGCTCAGACACGCATGCAGGAGGCGATCGCGTGGGGTCGTCATCTGCGCTAGTTCGTCATCCAGACGCGCAAAGAGTGCGTCGGCGAGGGTGTCGATCACGGCCCCGAATAGCGCATCCTTATCGGCAAACTCCGCGTAGAGGGTGGGGCGGGAGATCTCATTGCGTCGAGCCACATCGGCGAGCGTCGTTCGGGCATACCCGTTGCGACAAAACAGCGCGGTTGCATCGCGAATAATCCGGGCGCGGCGCGGTTCTCTGGGGTCCATGTTTCCAGATTATCCAGTCGGCGGGGAATTTTTCACCGATTCCGATCTTTACATATTTACGATAAGTGTAAAGTTGGAAAAACTGAAACGAAGGGTGGTCAGCATGACCAGCAACAAAACGTGGTTTATTACCGGTGCCGGACGCGGATTCGGTCGAATCTGGGCGCAGGCGGCACTCGAACGGGGCGACCGTGTCGCCCTGACCCTGCGCAATCCCGCCCAGGCCGCAGATCTGGTGGAGCGGTTTCCCGATACCGCCCTTGCGCTGCGGCTGGATGTCACCGACCGCGCGGCCGTATTCGCCGCGGTGAGGGCCGCGCACGACCACTTCGGTCGCCTCGACATCATTGTCAATAACGCGGGCTTTGGTCAGATGGGCGCCATCGAAGAGGTGGATGAGGCGAGCACTCGGGCCAACTTTGAGACCAATGTGTTCGGGACGCTCTCGGTGATTCAGGCGGCCCTGCCGCTGCTGCGCGCCCAGGGTGCGGGGCACATTATTAACCTCTCCAGCGTTGCCGGAATCGTCGCCGTGCCCACCGCGGGCATCTACGAGGGGGCGAAGTTTGCGGTGGAGGGAATCTCCGAGGCGCTGGCGGCCGAGGTGGCCCAGTTTGGGATTCGGGTGAGCCTCGTGGAGCCCAGCGGATATGCCACCGAGTTCCTGAGCGCAAACTCGCTTGGATCGGCCCCGACGATGCCCGAATACGACGCGCTGCGGGAGGAACTTGCGGCTTCCCTCGGGGAGGGCGATCTGGGTGATCCGGCGGCCAGTGCCGGCGCGATCCTGGCGCTGGTGGATGCCGAGGAGCCGCCGCTGCGCCTCATGCTGGGCAACCTGCTGCCGTTCGTGAAGGACGTGTACGCCCGGCGCATCGCCACCTGGGAAGCCTGGGATCACGTAGCCCTGGCCGCGCACGGAAACCCCGGTTCGGACAACTAGTCCGGCGTACCCGGGGGTGCCTACTCGTGAAAGGTGAGCACCCCCGCGAGGTCAAGGTCGGAACCCGACCCACTCACGCCCGCCTGGGCGAGCAGGACCGCTCCCAGGGCCGTGCTCCAAAAGGTTCGCACCTCGACGCCGACCGGGCGTTCCAGGGTCCAGTCGTTGCGTCGCAGAAGGCGCTCCAGGTAGCGCTCGGATCGGCGAAATAGCAGGTCGAGATGGGTGTCCACGGTGGGGGCCAGTTCGGGTTTGGCAATGCCCGCGGCCAGCGCGCGAGAGACCGCGGGGAGTGCCGGGAGGGCGAGGGTGGTACGGGCGATCTTGCGTCGGATTGCCGCCGCGTCCCCGGCCGAGTCGCCGACTCGGGAGAGGCGTTCCGAGTCGTGCAGCAGGGCGTAGAACGCCGCGTGCACAAGCAGGGAATCCTTGGATCCAAAGTGGTAGGTGACCTGATTGGGAAACACGCCCGCGCCGGTGGCAATCTCGGCCACACTCACGTCCCCACCGCCGCGCTCCAGGCACAGCGTCGCGGTCGCCTCGATCAGCCGATGCCGGGTCGAGACGGATCGGGTGCTCGCCTGGGAGTTCTTCTGTTGTGCACTCACGATTCAATTGTATGTGATACAAATTGATATCTAGTTGTATGACGTACAAATTGTAGAAGGGTGCCGCTATGCGCGAATTGATGGATGTGGTTGTGACCGGGTTGGGAGCCATTACCCCGCTCGGGACCGGCGTCGCCGAGACCTGGGAGGCGCTGCTGTCCGGTAAGTCCGGCATTCGTGCGGCGGATCACCTCGTGGAGGGGCTGGTTGCGGGCACCCTGGCGAAGGATCCGGCCGAGCACCTGACGCCGGTTCAGGCGAAGCGCCTGGACCGTTCCCAGCAGTCGGCGGCGGTGGCCGCCGCCGAGGCCTGGGCGGATTCCGGGCTCGTGGATCCCGACCCGGAGCGGTTGGCGGTGGCGATCGGGACCGGAATCGGCGGGGTCGAGTCCCTGCTGCATGAGCACGACGTGCTCGCGGCATCGGGGGTGCGTCGGGTGTCGCCGCGTACGGTGCCGATGCTGATGCCCAATGCGGCCGCCGCCGTCGTCAGTATCGAGTATGGGGCGCAGGCGGGCGTCTATACGCCCGTGTCCGCCTGCTCCTCGGGTGCCGAGGCTATCGCGCTGGGTGCCCGCCTGATTCGGGCGGGGGAGGCCGATGTGGTCATCGTCGGCGGGACCGAGGCCGCGATCACCCCGATCACCGTGGCCGGGTTTACCCAGGCCCGCGCCCTGGCGAAGTCCACCGGGGATGCGGCGGATGCCTCGCGGCCGTTTGCCACCGACCGCAACGGCTTTGTGATCGGGGAGGGGGCGGCCGTGCTGATTCTGGAGAGTGCCGCGCATGCTGCAGCCCGCGGTGCCCAGGTGCACGCGGTGTTGGCCGGGGCGGGAATCGCCTCGGATGCGCACCATATGACCGCCCCGGCCCCCGATGGTCGCGGGCAGATCCAGGCCATGCGGCGCGCCCTGGCTCAGGCAGGCTTGGCGCCGGAGGAAGTGGCCCACGTCAACGCGCATGCCACCGGCACCCCGGTCGGCGATATCGCCGAGGCGCGCGCGATCGCCTCGGTGTTTGGTCCCGATATCGCGGTGACCGCGCCCAAGGGAGCAATCGGACACCTATTTGGCGGTGCCGGCGCAATCGAGGCGCTGCTGACCGTTCTCGCCGTCCGCGACGGGGTGATCCCACCCACGCGCAACCTCACCCCCGACACCGTGGACCCGGAAATCGGCCTCGATATCGTCACCGAACGCCGCGACCTGCCCCAGCCCGCCGCCCTCAGCAACTCCTTCGGTTTCGGAGGCCAAAACGTGTCCCTGGTATTCACGCGGCCCTAGACGGGCCAGCCCCGCCCCGGAACTCCGGGACGGGGCACATTTGCCGGGGTGCCCGGCGCTACTTGATCTTCTTCAGGGTCGACTCGATCGAGTCGATGATGCCCAGGGAATCGGAGTAGGAGCCCGAGAGGAAGTCCTGGGTGCCGATGCTCAGGCCCGCCTTGACCGCGGGCAGCTCCTGATAGCCCGGGAGGGCAAACAGCTTGGCGATGTTATTGGCCGGGGTGCCGTCGTTGTTTTCGTAGTAGACGATTGCATCGGCGTCACTCAGCAGATCGGTGCGCTCATAGGACACCGACTGGTTCTGACCGGCCGGGGTCCCCGCGGTGGCCGAGGCGAACTTTGCGCCGAGGGCGCTCAGCACGGTGCCCACCTGGGTCTTATCCGAGTAGATCCAGTAGTTGCCGTCGTCAAAGCCGCCCTGGATGATGTCCCACTTGGTTTTTGCCAGCTGATCCGCATACTTCTTGGAGACCTCGGCAATGCGGTCGTCATAGCGCTTCTTGAGCTCGGTCAGCTTGGGCTCGGCGTTGATGTAATCGGCGGTGTAGGCGGGGTACGTGGCCCAGGTGCTCTTCTCATCGAACGGGGCAAACACCGTCGGAGCGATCGCCTCAAGCTTCGGATAGACATCGCGCAGGTACGGCACGTCCACGCCGATAATCAGGTCGGGCTTGAGGGCGGCAATCTTTTCCAGGTTGACCTTTCCGCCCTGCACCACCTTTTCGATCGGCTCCCAGCGCTTGAGGTAGCGCTGGGGAACGTATTCGGCGCCGGCGTCTTCGACACCCACCGGGGTGATCCCGAAGTCCAGCAGCGACTCGGTGCTGAAGGAGTGGATCGAGACGATCCGCTTCGGGTGTGCGGGAATCTTGACCGACCCGTTGGCGGTGCTCACCGAACGTGTGGCGGCGGATGCCGAAGCATCCTCGCCGCCGGGGGCGCTGGTGCTGCAGGCGGCGAGTGCCAGGGCGAGAGCCGCGCCACCCAGCGCGAGCAGCGTCTTGCGGAATCGGAACTGTGTGTTCATGGGTCCTTCGATCGGGGGTTGGGGGATGGAAAATCTGGGGGTTAGCGGCGGCGGCCCTCGGCCACCAGCAGCCACACAAAGTAGCCGCCGCCGAGGATCACCGTGACCAGGCCCACGGGCACCGGGTCGGGTAGTGCGTGCTGGGCGATCGCGTCGGCGGTGAGGAGGAGGACGGCACCGGTCAGCGCGGAGGGGAGAAAGGTGATGCCCGCGGCACCGGCAAGACGTCGGGCGATCTGCGGGGCCGCCAGCGCCACAAACGCGATCGGCCCGGAAAAGGAGGTCACCAGGGCGCTCAGTCCGACTCCGATGATGATCGCCAGCAGCCGGGTGCGCTCCACCGCGACACCGAGCTGGGGCCCCGCATCGTCGCCGAGCTCCAGCAGACCGAGCGCCGGGGCGATCAGGATCGCCGCGAGAAACAGCACCAGCAGCGGGATGATCGCGATGCTCAGCTGATCCATTCCCGATTTATCCAGCGACCCCGCACCCCAGAATCCGGCATTCACGGCCTGCTGGGTATCGGCGTGCAGGATCAGCCAGGTATTGACCGAGGTCAGCATCGCGGTGACGCCGATGCCCACCACGATCAGCCGAAATCCCACCATCCCGTTGCGATACGCCAGCACGTACACGGCGGCGGCCGTCAGCAGCCCGCCGATGACCGCGCCCGCGGCGGTGGTGACCCCGCCGGGGAGGTTCAGCACCAGCATCACGATCAGCGCGCCGGTGTAGGCACCGGTATCGAACCCGATGATGTCCGGGCTGCCCAGCGGGTTGCGGGTGAGGGACTGGAAGATCGCGCCGGAAAGGCCCAGCGCCGCGCCGAAGAGCAGCGCGGTGAGCACACGGGGGAGGCGCCACTCCAGCACAATCGTGGATTCGATTCCGGTTGCGTGCCCAAACAGCGCGCCCGCCACCTGCTCGATGCTCAGGCCGTAGTCCCCGGTGGCCAGCGAAAAGACGCCCACGACGACGGCCGTGAGCAGGAGCCCGGCGACCGCGATCAGCGTGCGACGCGGTATCCGCAACGAGAGCCCTCGGGTGCGCCAGACCAGGTGCACGGGAGACTTCACGGCCCCCATTGACCGCCGCCGAGTCTGCCAACCCGCCCTGCCCGCTGCGCGCCGTGTGTCTACCCGGCTCACAGCGCGGCCACCCGGGAGCGGCGCACCAGCAGGATCAGCACCGGTGCCCCAACAAACGCGGTCACCAGCCCCACCGGTAGCTCGGCCGGCTGCATCAGAACGCGTCCGGCCACATCCGCGGCGAGCAGGAGGCACGGGCCCAACACCACCGAGTAGGCGAGAATCCAGCCCTGCGCGGGTCCCACGATCGCGCGGGCAACGTGGGGGATCATCAGCCCCACAAACGCGATCGGCCCCACCAATGCGGTCGCGGACCCCGCCAGCAGGGTGACCGCAAAAATCGCCAGGGTGCGGGTGATGTTCGCCCGGGTGCCGAGCGAGGTGGCCACATCGTCCCCGAGCGCGAGGGCGTTGAGCCCGCGGGAGGCGATGACCGCCAGCAGGATGCCGATCAGGATCACCGGACCCACCACCACCGCCGCCGACAGCGGCTGGGCGAGCAGGCTTCCCGAGCCCCAGCCGGCCATCTTCTGAAAGGTCGAGGGGTGGTCCAGTTGAATGGCCGAGGAGATGCCGCCGAGCACCGCGGCCACACCCACCCCCGCCAGGGTCATCCGCAGCGCGGTGGCCCCCTCGCGGGCGCTGGCTCCGATCATCCACACCACCACGGTCGCGATAATCGCGCCGGCCAAGGCCAGCCAGAGGTATTGTCCGATCGCACTCATCCCGAAAAACGCGACGCCGATAGTGACCGCCAGCGCGGCCCCGGCGTTCACCCCGAGGATGCCCGGGTCGGCCAGCGGGTTGCGGGTGAACGCCTGGATCACGCCGCCGGCCACGCCGAGGGCCGCCCCGGCCAGCAGGCCAAGCACCGTGCGCGGGACACGCAGCCCGGTGATGATCGCCCCATCGTCGAAGCGGTCGGGGTCGATCAGCGCCGGCAAAATATGGGCGAGGGGGACCGGTTTGGCACCGATCGCGATGCTTGCAGCACACAGCACCACCAGGGCGCAGGCGGCAAGAATCAGCCAGCCGAGGCGTCGCCCCAGGCGGCCGCGGGTGCGCGCAGTCGGTACCGATGCGGGGGTTGCCGAACGAGCGGGAGAATCGAACAACACAAACAGCTTTCTGCGTGGAGAGGATGCCGAAGCAAAATATTGCTAAGGCTAGCCTTGCCTTGCTGTTCCAACGATATTTGTCCACTCTCGAGGGGACAAGAGTGTCGAGTGCCAATGTGTGTTGTTGATCCGACGCGAGCTGGCGGATCCGCGATATTCCACCGACAATAGTATTAACCAAGCGATGTCCCCTGAAGTGGCGATAGTGACATAGAGTGACGATCAATACGGTCATAATCATGCGATTGCCACTAGAAGATTTATTGAAAACATTCCCCGTCTCGTCCTTTGACAGCTCGATTGATGGACACAGGGCCATCAGCGAAAAGCCTGCGACAACTTTTAGGTATATCTGGCCTGACGTTTTGCAGGAGCAAGGTGACCAGGCTGCAAGTGAAGGGCCGATTGTACTCATCTCGGCACCTGGCGCGATGGGCAAGACTGAAGCTGCGAAAAACATAGCTGTGCGGCTCAAGAGTATTTACGTTGATCTTTCGAAAATCCAAGTGGGAAATGGATCGCTAATTGGCGAGCTGGTAAAAGCGGTAGGGCCAATCCGATTTGCATCGCTTCAGACCGAAATAAGAGAGGGCCGAGCTGTTTTGGTCCTGGATAGCACGGATGAAGCGCAGCTCAGATCAGGGTTTGGGAACTTTTCAGAATTCTTGAAGGATATTAGGGAATTTGTAGCGGTTGGCGATACGACCCCGCGGGTAATTTTTCTTGGGCGCTCTGACTCGATTCGTGCTACTCAAGGAGCGTTGAAGGAACTAGGCTACGACGCCCCACATTTTGAGTTGCAAGCGCTCGATAGAAATCAGGCCAACGCATTTATTGAAGCTACTCTGGATTCTCCGCAATCAGAGTATTCCTTGCATCAAAATCAACCCGAGCCGTTTTCGCGGTTGCGAGACAAAGTGCTATCGAATCTTGCTCGTGCGCTGTTAACCAATGAAATTGGACCGTCAGATCTGGATACGTATTGGGAATCTGTGGAGTCGTTCTTGGGCTACCCTCCTGTATTACTTGCGCTCGCTGAACGACTCAAGGTAAGCAATCCGCAGCAAGAAGTCTCGGAAATCAGTGCGGCGAGTGAGGTCGTTGGACGGCGTCAGCGCGGTGAGCTGTTGAAAGATATTGTCGAACATATCCTTAAGCGTGAGTCGAAGAAGGTTCAAGTTGCCATGGGGGAAAAATTGGCAATTTCACCGAGTGACCCGGCCAGGAATTCTCTTTACGGGCCAGATGAACAGGTTGCTCGCTTGTTGGCATTGACAGGCACGCAGGGCGTAATTATGGATAGGCCGACTTTGTTGAAAGGTGACGAGCGTGAGAGTTATGACCGCCAGGTGGAGAGCTTCGTAAAAGAACATCCATTCATTCGTGACGCAGAATTTGCAAATGACGTCTTTAGCGATTACGTCAGTGCGTGGGCTGTGTCTGCTCCACACAGTCAACTGTTTGCAAGTTCTCGCCCGCAATTCTTGGCAACGTTACCTAGGACAGGCCCTTTCTTTGCAAGATTTGTGGCTGCGCTAACGCCCGAAGGAACGAAGCCATCGATGCCTGAAGACTTGGTGGATGTCGCGTTGAAGTCATATCTTAATGGCTCTTCAAGCGCCAAGTGCGTGTTCAGACATCGGACTGACCATCAACCAACTCTCCGATTGTTCGATGAAGACTCGAAACTCGCCGATGAGGAGATTACATTTGAGATTACTGAATCGTCTGGTGTTCTCAGTCTTCGTTCGCCACTTGCACGGTCAGTGATTTTGTCGGATCACGGGGTGATGTTTGTCCCCGGAATGGGAGGCCAGATTGATCTCGGGTCCGATTGTCTGATCCTTGCAAACGAGATTGAAACTCCTGCGAAGACGATTCGCGTGCTCTCAAATAGTGAAAATGATTCACCTGCAGTAATAATCGCTGTCCAAAGCATGACGCATGAAAAAGACCTTAAAATTCATACGTACCGTCCCAAATCACTAGTTGTTGACTGGCCTGACGCTTGGCATCAGTGGAAGCCTTACCTCGCACCAATTGGGTCCAAATCTCGTCGAATTGATCGCTCAGTTTGGACACAAGTGATTGTATCCGTGCGCAAGCTATTGCTCTCATTCAACCCGGCATTACTTGGAGGCCCTGCGGTTTCGGCTGACCGCGTAGATAGAGTCTTGGTTAGTGGAAATGAAATTGCGAGTGCTACCCTTGCCGGTCTAGTCGAACTTGGTGTGGTCTGGAAAGACGACGGACAATATCGTTTGGATCTCGAACGACTTAGTGGCCTTGGTCTTCATTGGCAGATTGTTCGTTCCAATGACCCAGAGAACTCGCTGGCTGACATTAGTAGATCGGTGATCGAAACCGAGGCGTTTCAGCTCAAACTTGGTTTGAGCTGATAAAAAGCACCACAATCCGTTGAGAATTTACAGTCAAATTTTGAGTTGTCAGCGGGTTTGCAGTCGTCGTCCAGTCTCTAGGAGTCTGGACGACGACATGCTATATATCTACGGCTTGACCAGGACCTTGAGCGCGCGGCGCTCGTCCATGGCCACATAGCCCGAGGGAACATCCTCGATCGAGACGGTCATATCAAAGACACGACCCGGGTTGACGGTGCCATCCAGCACCAGCGGCAGGAGCGTGTCGATGTACTTGCGGACCGGTGCGACGCCGCCGGTCAGGGTCACGTTCGGGCGGAAGAGCACGCGGCCCGCGGGGGCCTCGACATACTGGGGCACACCCACGCGGCTGATCGCGCCGCCGGGACGGACCACTCCGAGTGCCTGCTCATACGCGGGGAGGAAGCCCACGGCCTCCAGGACGCGGTGGGCACCTTGGCCGCCCGAGAGCTCGCGCACCTGGGCGATGCCCTCCTCGCCGCGGGCGGACACCACGTCGGTGGCCCCGAACTCGCGGCCCAGGTTGGTGCGGGCCTCGTGGCGTCCCATCAGGATGATCTTCTCGGCACCCAGCTGCTTGGCCGAGAGGACCGCGAGCAGTCCCACGGCGCCGTCGCCGATGACCACGACGGTCTCGCCCGGGCGCACGCCCGCGGTGATCGCCGCGTGATAGCCGGTGCCGTAGACATCGGACAGAGTAAGCAGGGAGGGGAGCAGATCGGAGTCCTCGGTGATGCCGGGAACCGGGATCAGGGTTCCGTCGGCCTGGGGGACCCGGGTGGCCTCGCCCTGGCCGCCGCCCACGTTCTCATCGCCCCAGTCGCCGCCGTGCAGGCACGAGGTAAACAGGCCCTCGCGGCAGAATTCGCAGGTACCGTCCGACCACACAAAGGGAGCGATCACGAAGTCGCCGCGGGATACGGTCCGCACGGCCGAGCCGGTGTCTTCGACCACGCCGATGAACTCGTGGCCGATCGCACGCGGGTCGCTTCCCGCCGGCTTGTTGTGGAAGGGGTGCAGATCCGAGCCACAGATACACGCGCGGACGATGCGGACAATGGCGTCGGTGGGTTCGAGGATGACGGGGTCGGGAACGGTCTCGACCCGAACATCGCCGGCTCCATGAATAATCGTTGCGCGCATGATTGCTCCTTTTGTGTCGCGGTCTCCTCGCGGGAGGCACCTCCTCCATTAGACCGCGAACCGCGCAAAACACGAAGCCTGTCCTGAATGTCCGCAAGTGCGCCCGAACGGGTTTGCGCAGGATTTTCCCGAGATTGCGGGCAACGATGCCCTCGGATAACACCGGACCGCTATACCGCGAGCGGGGAGTTTCGTAGTGTCGCCCGCAGGGTCTTTGCATCGAGGCGTGGGCCCTTCCGGCAATGAAGCTCGAGAAAAGAGGGACCGTCCATGTCGACAAGACGCAGGAGGAAGTTCGCAGCTCTGATGGCGGTGGTTGCCGCGGCGGCGCTGCTGCTCAGCGGGTGCGCCGACGGCGGGGGAGGCAAGGCGGGGGCCGACCGCCCGCTCCGCGTCTGGTCGGGGGCTACCTCGCCGATCGCCAATAACTTCAACCCGTTTGCGCCGGGCCAGGCCGCCCACTTCACCTACGGCGTGATCTACGAACCGCTGTTCTTCTTCAACCAGCTCGCCGATGAAAAACCCACCGGTCTGATCGGCGACTCCTATGAGTTCAACGCCGATGGGACGGTGCTGACCGTGGCGATTAAACCCGATCAGAAGTGGTCCGATGGAACGCCGCTCACGGCGCAGGATGTGGCGTTCTCGTTTGGATACGGCTCCAATAAGTCCGAGAAGTTGGTGTCGGCGGTGGCCGAGGGCGACACGACCGTGGTGCTCTCCTATGCGGTGCCGCAGTTCACCGCGGCACCTCAGATCCTGGGGGCGACGTGGATCATCCCCGAGCGCATCTGGTCGAGCATCACCGACTTCGCCACCGAGACCAACCAAAAGCCGATCGGTTCGGGACCCTATGTGCTGAAAAATGCGACCGATGCGTCGTACACCGTCGAGGCCAATCCGAACTTCCGCGACGGGGCTCCCGCGGTGAAGACCGTGCAGAACATCGCGATCGATTCCAACCAGTCGGCGGAAGATCTCTTGAAGACGGGCAAGATCGACTGGGCCGGGCAGTTCATCGCCAACCCCAAATCGATCACCTCGGGCGGAACCATTTCGAGCCTCAATCAGCAGCAGGATCCGACGGTCCTGCTCACGTGCTCCTCGACCGAGCTGGGATGTACCGGACCGCAAACCGATCCGGCCGTGCGCCGAGCCATCAACGTGGCCATCGACCGCGGCGAGATCGGGTCCAAGGCATTTGCCGGCCAGTCGGGCGTGGTGTCCCCCTCGTTCGCGCTGCTGCCGCGGGATAAGAAGTGGGTGACGGATCCGAAACTTGAAACCAGCCCGCAGAAGGCCAATGCGGCCGAGGCCGGATCGATTCTGGAGGCCGCCGGTTATGTTCGGGGTGCCGACGGGGTGTTTGCCAAGGAGGGGAAGTCGATCGAGATCGATCTGTTCTCCCCGGATGGATGGACCGACTATAACGACGCGGCCAAGCTGATCAGCGAACAGGCGGAGACCGCGGGAATCCGGATCAAGAATCGCACGGTGTCCCTGGCCGAGTACTGGACCCCGACCACCAACGGAAACTTCCAGATGGCGCTGTACGGTGCACCGCAGTCCCTGGTCGCCGACCCGTATTCGAACTACGAGCGCTTCTTCGCGACCGCCTCCACGGCGCCGGTCGGCCAGCCGCCGGCCACGGGTCTGAATCTGGCGCGCTACAGCAACCCCATCGTGGACACGGCGGTGGCGGAGGCCGGGGCGACCCAGGATGATGGAATCAAGAAGGGCGCCTACGCCCGCATTCAGACCGAGATCGCGCGTGACCTGCCGTATATCCCGGTGGTCCTCAACGCGAGCATGGCGTTTTTCAATACCCGCGATTTCACCGGTTGGCCCGGCGATTCGCGGCCCTACGCGGCACCGTTGCCCTACCTGGCCACGGCTTCGGGGGTGGTGTTGTCCCGGCTGAGGCCGGCGAAGTAGTGGCGGGCCCCGCACCCGCGGGTGCGGGGCCGCTCCGGAAACATGATGAACACACAAGGGTGATTGCGAAACATAATCGTGACCAGAAATAAACAAGAAAGTGCTTTACTAGAAACCCCTTTTCCTATAATCTCCTGAGAACAGACAGCAAGGATGCTGTCGAGCAACACCTTTCACCATCCAGCTCTAACGCTCATGAGAAGAGGTTTTACTATGGCCACGAGTCGACGCAAACGACTAGGCATGATGTTCGCCGCCGGTGCGGCAGCACTCGCACTCACCCTGACCGGGTGTGCCAGCAACGGAGAGGGCGGATCCGGCGGATCCGACCGACCGCTGCGGGTCTGGTCGGGATCGATGACCCCCATCAACAACAACTTCAACCCGTTCTCCGTGGACACCGCCGCCCACTTCACGTTCGGCCCGATTTACGAGCCCCTGTTCTTCTTCAACCAGCTCTCCGCAGACCCGGCCACCGGCCTGATCGGCGACAAGTACGAGTACAGCGAAGATGGCACCGTCCTGACGATCAAGATCAAAGCCGATCAGAAGTGGTCCGATGGAACAGCCCTCACCGCCAAGGACGTCGCCTTCACCTTCGGCTACGGTCCCAACAAAGACCCCGAGATGGTTTCGGTAGAAGCCACCGATGACACCACCGTTGTCCTCACCTACTCGGTCCCCAAGTTCACCGCCGCCTCGCTGATCCTGGGTTCCACCTGGATCATTCCGGAGCACATCTGGAAGGACATTAAGGACTACACCACCGAGACCAACCCCAAGCCCGTGGGCTCGGGACCCTACGTCCTGAAGTCCTTCAGCGACGCGGCCTACACGGTCGAGGCGAACCCCGAGTACCGTGATGGTGCCCCGGCGGTCAAGACCGTGCAGGTTATCGGTATCGACTCCAACCAGTCCTCCGAGGACCTGCTGAAGACCGGCAAGATCGACTGGGTGGGTCAGTTCATCGCCAACCCCGACGCGATCACCAAGGACGGCCGGATCTCGACCCTCAACCAGCAGCAGGACCCCACCACGATGCTCACCTGCTCCTCGGTGGAGCTGGGCTGCACCGGCGCACAGACCGACCCGGCCGTGCGCCAGGCGATCAACGTGGCCATCGACCGCTCGGCGATCAGCGACAAGGCGTTCGCCGGACTCTCCGGCATCGCCTCACCCTCGTTCGCCCTGCTTCCGCGCGACGAGAAGTGGCTCTCCAGCCCGGACCTCGCCAAGAGCCCGCAGGAGCCCAACATTACCGAGGCCGACGGCATCCTCGAGGCCGCCGGCTACACCAAGGGATCCGACGGATTCTACGGTAAGGACGGCAAGTCGTTCGAGATCGACCTGTTCTCCCCGGACGGCTGGACCGACTACAACGACGCGGCCAAGCTGATCAGCGAGCAGG
Organism: Mycetocola sp. JXN-3; assembly: GCF_014522285.1. Lineage (GTDB taxonomy): Bacteria > Actinomycetota > Actinomycetes > Actinomycetales > Microbacteriaceae > Mycetocola > Mycetocola saprophilus. The sequence goes on along the minus strand of NZ_CP041635.1, from coordinate 2,192,986 downwards.
CGGCAAAGGCCGGCATCCGCATCAACAACCGCACCGTCTCCGAGGCCGAATACTGGACCCCGCTGGCGAACGGTAACTTCCAGATGGCACTCTACGGCGTGACCCAGTCGCTGGTGGCGGACCCGTACTCGACCTACGACCGTTACTTCTCGACCCCGGCCACCGCCAAGGTGGGGGAGCAGCCGGTCAAGGGTGTCAACTACGCCCGTTACAGCAACCCGATCGTGGATGCCGAGGTGAAGGTGGCAGCCGCCACCGAGGACGAGGCCATTAAGAAGGACGCCTACGCCAAGATCCAGACCGAGATCGCCCGCGATCTGCCCTATATCCCCGTGGTGCTGAACGCCAGCCAGGCGTTCTTCAACACCAAGGACTACACCGGATGGCCGAGTGAGAAGGACCTGTACGCGGCACCGCTGCCCTACCTGTCCACCGCCTCGGCTATCGTTCTCACTCACCTGAAGCCCGCGAAGTAGGAATGGGTCCCATGGCCATCACCACACAAGTAAAGGGGGGTTGAACGTGGTTTTTTATGTTCGACGAATCCTGTTCTACGTCATCACGCTCTGGGCTGCGGTTTCGCTCAACTTCCTTCTGCCACGGTTGTTGCCGGGTGACCCGGCCGCGATCATGCTGGGGAAGCTCCGGCGTGCAAACGGAGGCAGGCCCCTCTCCGAGGAAACCATTCGGGGGATCACCTCGATGCTCGGTGCTGAAAAGGGGATGACCTTCTGGGACCAGTACATCGCGTACTGGGGTCGGATTCTGCAGGGAGATTTGGGGATCTCCTCGACGCGGTATCCGGCCCCGGTCATCGAGCTGATCGGGGCGGCGCTGCCCTGGACCGTTATTCTGGTCGGCGTCGCCACCGTGCTCTCCTTCGTGCTCGGCATTGTGGCCGGCGCCTGGGTGGGCTGGAAGCGTGGAACCTGGGTGGACCACCTGGTTCCGGCCACCACCTTCCTGCAGTCCATCCCGTATTTCTGGCTGGCACTCGTGCTGGTCGCCGTCCTCTCCGTCCAGTTGGGTGTCTTGCCCATCATCGGCGGATACGACGTCTTTGACTTCCCCGGCGGGCCCGAGTGGAGCTGGGCCTTCTTCGGCAGCACCGTGGTCCATGCGATTCTGCCCGCCATCACCATCGTGATTTCCTCGGTGGGCGGCTGGTTGCTGGGCATGCGCAACATGATGGTGCAGACCATGTCCGAGGACTATGTGGTCACCGCCGAGGCCAAGGGCCTCACCCCGAGCCGGATCCGCACCCGCTACGCCGCCCGCAACGCGGTGATTCCGAGCCTGGCCGGCTTCGGAATCGCGCTGGGCTTCGTGGTCGCCGGATCCATCGTGACCGAGCAGGTGTTCAGCTACCCGGGTATTGGCAAGCTGATGATCCAGTCGGTGCAGGGCCTGGACTATTCGCTGATGCAGGGCGTGTTCCTGGTGATCACCCTAGCGGTGCTCGCGGCGAACTTCCTGATGGAAATGATTTACGGATTTATTGACCCGAGAGTGAGACACCGTGGCTGACAACACGACGCCCGAGGTCCCGGTTCGTACCGGACCCACCCCCACCTCCACCCTCGCGACGATTCGGATCGCCAAGAACGACCGCAAGCGTCGGCCGCTGCCGCGAATTTCCGGCAAGCTGCTGACCGGCATCATCATCGTGGTGGTCATCGCACTGTTTGGAATCCTGGCACCGTTCTTTGTCCAGGACCCGCGCTTCTCCGGTAACGACGCGTTGCTGCCGCCGGGGGATGGACACATCCTCGGCACCACCAAGCTCGGCTACGACGTTTTCGCCCAGCTCGCCTGGGGTACCCGCGGCTCGCTGTTTGTGGGCGTGGTCGCCGGGGCGCTGGCCCTGCTGCTGGCCATCCTGTTTGGTGTCCTGGCCGGATACTTCGGCGGGGTGGTGGATGAGATCCTGACCCTGCTCACCAACATCATGCTGGTGATCCCCGGTCTGCCGCTGGTCATGGTCATCGCCGCCTACGTGCAGAACACCGAGGGGCTGGGGCCGTTTGCCCGAAGCTCGTTCCTGGTGGCCATCGTGCTGGGCATCACCGGCTGGGCTGGATCCGCCGTGGTGCTGCGCGCCACCGCGAAGTCGCTGCGGATGCGTGACTATGTCGCCGCCTCGCGGGTGGCCGGCGAGCGTCCGCTGCGGGTCATCTTTGTGGAGATCCTGCCGAACCTGGTGCCGCTGCTGGCGGCCCAGCTGATCTTCGGTGTGATCTTCGCGATCCTCGGCGAGGCCGGCCTGTCCTACCTGGGACTGGGCCCGACCGGATCGATCACCCTGGGCACCATGCTCAACGACGCCCAGACCGGGCAGGCCGTGGGCAGCCAGGCCTGGTGGTGGTTCATTCCGCCGGGGGCGCTGATCGCCCTGCTGGGGACCGGACTGTCCCTGATTAACTTCGCGATCGATGAGATCGTCAACCCCAAGCTGCGCCTCGCACCGCAGGCCGCGCGCAACCAGCGCAAGGCCAACCGCGAGGGTCGTAGCGTCAGCGAAAACGGAGCGATCGCATGAGTGCCACACCGGTCCTCACCGCCCACGGCGTGAGCATTACCTATGAGGTTGACCCGCCCGTGCAGGCCGTCAAGGATGTGTCCCTGACCCTGCACCGCGGGGAAATCCTCGGGCTTGCCGGAGAATCCGGCTGCGGAAAGACCACGTTCGCCTACGGGCTAAACCGCCTGCTCAAGGCACCCGCGGTCATGACCGGCGGCGACGTGGAATTCCACGACGTGGACGGCACCGACATCAACGTGGTGGGTCTCTCCGGTGAGGGGCTGCGCCGCTTCCGCTGGGACAAGGTCTCGATGGTGTTCCAGGGTTCGATGAACTCGCTGAACCCGGTGATGACCGTCCAGGCCCAGCTGGAGGATGTGTTCATCACCCACCGTCCGGGAATGCGCAAGGCCCAGCGTCGCGAGCGCTCGGCGGAACTGCTCGAGCTGGTCGGGGTGGACCCCAACCGACTCGGGGCGTTCCCGCACGAGCTCTCCGGCGGTATGCGGCAGCGCATCATGATCGCCATGGCCCTCGCGCTCAACCCGCAGGTCATGATCATGGACGAGCCCACCACCGCACTGGATGTGGTGGTGCAGCGCGGAATCATCCGCGAGATCATGCGGCTGCGCGAGCGGCTTGGCTTCGCGGTGATCTTCATCACCCACGACCTGCCGCTGCTGATCGAGATCAGCGACCGGATCGCGATCATGCGGGACGGGGCGATCGTGGAACTCGACGACGCCGAGAAGATCTATCACGACCCGCAGCACGAGTACACCCAGAAGCTGCTGGCCAGCTTCCCCAGCCTGCGTGGCGAGCGGGGCGACTTTGTTCGCCTCGGCCACGGGGAAACGCCAGCCAAGGCTCCCGCCCAGTCCGGAGGTATCGCATGAGTCACGCCAAGCCCAACGGTCCCTCGACCCTGGAAATCAAAAACCTCAAGCGCGACTACACGCTGCGCTCGGGTTTCAAGCGCAACGTGCTGCACGCGGTCTCGGACGTGTCCTTCGCCCTCGAACCCGGACGTACCATCGCCCTGGTGGGGGAGAGCGGATCGGGCAAGTCCACCGTCGCGCGGATCATCTCGCGGCTGGAAAACGCCACCGGGGGACAGGTTCTGCTCGACGGAGCCCCCGCTCCCACGCGGGGCCGCGCCCTGGAGCGCTACCGCTCGAAGGTGCAGATGGTCTTCCAGGACCCGTTTGCCTCGCTCAACCCGTTCCACACGATCCTGCATCACGTGGAGCGTCCGCTGCGCATTCATCACCCGCACCTCTCCTCCAAGCAGATCAAGGAGCGGGCGTATGAGCTGCTGGAGCGGGTGCAGCTGACCCCGGCCTCGCGCTATGCCGACCGCCGTCCGCATGAGCTTTCCGGTGGACAGCGTCAGCGGGTGGCCATCGCCCGGGCCCTGGCTCCGGGGGCGACCTACATCGTGGCCGATGAGCCGGTGTCGATGCTGGACGTTTCGATCCGGCTGGGCGTGCTGAACCTGCTCGCCGAACTGCAGCGCAGCGAGGGACTGGGTGTGCTCTACATCACCCACGACCTGGCCACAGCCCGGCACTTCTCCGACGAGATCATGGTCATGTATCGCGGCAAGATTGTGGAGCGCGGCGAGCCCGACTCCGTCATTTTGAACCCCCAGCACGAATACACGCGTACCCTGCTAGAAGCCGCCGCTGATCCCGATCGACTCGGGCAGCTGCGCGCCGAGGTCCGTGCGGAGGGGATAACGACATGACACAAACACACATCGATCCGGGGACATCCACCTGGCTGCGGGTACAGAACGACCGCACCGCGCTGCACCTGCTGCTGACCCACGGTCCGCTCACGCGGGCGCAGCTGGGTGAGCTGTCGGGGATGTCCAAGCCCACCGCGGGGCAGATGCTGGCGCGCCTGGAGGGCGCCGAGCTGATCGCCCCGGTCGGGGAGGTCTCGGGGAGCCGCGGCCCGACCGCCGTGTCCTACGGGGTGCGGGCGGATCGGATCACCGGCGTAGCGGTGAGCATGCACGCGGGGTTCCTGGAGGCCGTGCTGGTGGATGCCATCGGCACCGAACACCCCATCGCCAAGATTCCCCTGGCCGGGCGGCAGCGCTCGCCCGAGGGCGACATTCGCGCGGCGATCGACGCTGCCTGCGCGGCCGCCGGGGTCTCGGTGGATGCCGTGGCCGCGGTCGCGGTCGGGGTACAGGCGGCGGTGTGGCGCGAACGCGACCGACTCTCGCTGAGCGACACCCTGCCGGGCTGGCCCGCGACCGGTTCGCGGGAGCGGATCGAGACGGCGCTGGGCATCGACATCACCCTGGAAAACGATGTGAACCTGGCCACGATGGCCGAACGCGCCGCCGGCGCCGCACAGGACGCGAGTAGTTTCGCCCTGCTGTGGCTCGGCGAGGGCCTCGGTGTCGGGGTCGACCTGGGCGGCGTGCTGCACCGCGGCGCGGCCGGCGGCGCGGGCGAGATCGGCTACCTGGCGGCGATTCGCCCGGACACCGGAGAACCCGCCGACACTACCGACCTGCTGGGTGGCCCCGCGGTACTGGAACTGCTGGGCCTGCCCCGCACCGGCGACTACGCCGAGGCCGTGCGCGGACTGGGCGAGAACCCGGAGGCGTTGGAGGCCCTGGCTGATCGCGTGGCCCTCGCCCTGGACCCGGTGCTCGCGGTCCTGGACCCGGCCCTCGTGGTCCTCGGCGGACCCACCGGCGTGGCCGGCGGAGACGCCTTTGCCACCCGGGTAGCACGGGGCATCACGAGTGATGCCCACCCCGAACTCGCCGTACGCACGAGCCTCACCGGACCCTCGGCGGTGCTCTGGGGCGCGCGGCAACTCCTTGTAGACCAGATCCGTCAGCGCCTCGAGGCGCGGATCCTGGTTGGTTAGATCTTTACTCTTTTTATTTAGACGAACGGAAACCTCATGAAACTCGCCATTGTTGGCGGTGGGTCGACCTACACCCCCGAACTGATCGACGGATTCTCCCGGCTGCGCGACGTCCTGCCGCTCACCGAAATCGCACTGGTGGACACCGATCCGCGCCGCCTGGAGCTGGTCTCCGGTGTTTCGCGCCGGATGCTTGCCCGCGCCGGCCACCCGGCCAAGCTGCTGGCCACCACCGACCTGATCGCCGGTGTCGAGGGTGCCGACGCGGTCCTGATCCAGCTGCGGGTCGGCGGGCAGGATGCCCGCGAATCCGATGAGACCTGGCCCCACGAGGTGGGCTGCATCGGCCAGGAGACCACGGGTCCCGGCGGCCTGGCCAAGGCGCTGCGCACGGTTCCGCTGGTGCTGAGCATCGCCGACACCGTGAAGAAGTACGCCAAGCCCGACGCCTGGATCGTCGACTTCACCAACCCCGTGGGCATCGTCACCCGGGCCCTGCTGCAGGCCGGCCACCGCGCCGTTGGTCTGTGCAACGTGGCCATCGGATTCCAGCGCCGCTTCGCCAACACCCTGGGTGTGGAGCCGGACAAGGTTGAGCTCGGCCACGTCGGCCTCAACCACCTGACCTGGGAGCGTAGCATCCGCGTGGACGGTCAGGACCGTCTGCCGGGGCTGCTCCAGAACACCGTCGGGGAGCTCGCGGACGAGGTGGAGCTCCCCGCCGCCCTCCTCAGCCAGCTCGGCGTGGTGCCCTCCTACTACCTGCGCTACTACTACGCGCATGATGAGGTGCTGCACGAGCAGCTGCACAACGAGTCGCGTGCGGCCGCGGTGCGGGCCATCGAGAATGAGCTGCTGGGCATCTACGCCGATGAGAGCGTGGACACCAAGCCGGCGATCCTGGAAAAGCGCGGCGGCGCGTTCTACTCCGAGGCCGCGGTGCAGGTCCTCGCGCTGATGCGCGGCGACCAGGACATCTCGCGTGTGGTCAACCTGCGCAACGATGGCAGCCTGCCCTTCCTGCCCGACGACCACGTGATCGAGGTTCCGGCCAAGTACATCGACGGCAAGTTTGTGGCCGAGCCCATCGACGCGCTGCCGGATGACATTTCGGGTCTGATCTCGGCGGTGGCCGGCTATGAGCGCCTGGCGCTGGACGCGGCGATCAACGGTGGCCGCGACCGCGTGCTGCGGGCGATGCGCGCCCACCCGCTGGTGCTCCAGCACGATCGTGCCGAGAAGCTTACGGACCGGCTGATGGCCGCCAATGCCTCGTTCCTGGAGTGGGCGTGAGTCCCCTCTCGGCCGACCCCTCGGCCCGATATGTGGTCGCCGTAGACGGCGGCGGCTCGAAGACGGATGCGGTCCTGCTGAACCTGAAGGGCGAGCTGATTGCGCACGCCCGTCGGGGCGGGTCCAGTCCGCAGGTTGAGGGATTGGCCGCGTCCGTTCGGACCGTGGACTCGGTGATGACGGCGGTCCTGGAGGGGATCGACCCGTCCGCACTCGTGCAGACGAGCCTGTACCTGTCGGGGCTGGATCTGCCCCAGGAGATCGCCGATTATCGCGAGGCGGTCAAGGATAAGGCCTGGGCCGGATCCAACCTGCTGCTGGATAACGACCTGTTTGCGCTGCTGCGCGCGGGCAGCGATGCCCCCAATGCGGTGGCGATCGTGGTGGGTACCGGCATGAACGCGATCGGTCTGCGGGCCGACGGAGAGAGCTACCGGTTCACCGCGCTCGGCGGAATCTCGGGGGACTGGGGTGGCGGCGGAAGCCTCGGCAGCGACGTGCTCTGGCATGCCGCCCGGGCCGAGGACGGTCGCGGACCCAAAACGCTCCTGGTGGGTGCACTGCTGGCGGCCACCGGGGCGGGCAGCGTGCGCGAGGTGACCGAGGATATCCACTTCGGGCGCCGACCGTACTCGATGCTGTCGAGCCTGTCGCCGCTGATGATGTCCACCGCCGCCGCCGGCGACCCGGTCGCCATCTCGGTGGTGGAACGTCAGGCCGATGAGATCGTGGCCTACGCCCGGGCCTGCATCAACGACCTCGACCTGGCGGACGAGGCCGTGCAGGTGGTGATCGGCGGCGGCGTGGCCCGTTCGCGCGATCCGCTGCTGCTGGCACGCACGCGTGCGGGCCTGGCCAAAACCGCGGCCCGCGCCGAACTGGTGATCGTGGATGCGCCGCCGGTCCTCGGTGCGGGTCTGCTGGCCCTGGCCGACGCCGGTGCCGACACCGCGGTACTGGCACACGCGCGGGCACAGCTGGGGGCGGTCAAGCCCTAGGTTCACGCCTAAACTGGGTGCGGACGCACACGCCGTGCGTCCGCACCCCGAGGAGCACCCCGCATGAGCCTGGTTCGGCTGAACGACGTCCACGTCCGCTATGAAAACGCACAGATCCTGCGGGAGGCGTTCCTCAAGCTGGACGCCGGGGATCGGATCGGTCTGATCGGTCGGAACGGCTCGGGAAAAACCACGCTGCTGAAGCTGATCCTGGAGCAGGTGCATCCCGACGCGGGCACCGTGACCCTGGATCCCGACATCAAGATCGGCTACTTCTCGCAGTTCTCCGAGCTGGATGGGACCGCGACGATCACCGAGGTGCTGGATGGTCTGTTTGGCCACGTGCACGCGGTGGAGGCCGAGTTGGCCGGGATCGACGCGTCCATCGCCGCCGATCCGATGGGCGATCTTGATGCCCTGATCGAGCGTCAGGCCGAACTCTTCGCCGAGATGGAACGCATCGACGGCTGGGACTACACCCGCAAGATCGAGCGGGCGCTGAGCGTTCTGGGCTTCTCCGAGGCCCACCGCAGCATCCCGATCGATTCGCTCTCCGGCGGTTGGCGCAACCGCGCGGCCCTGGCAAAGATCCTGCTCGAAGAGCCCGATGTGCTGCTGCTGGATGAGCCCACCAACTTCCTCGATGTGGCCGGTGTGGAGTGGCTGGAAACCTGGTTCCGCACCTTCCGCGGGGCGGCGATCATCGTCTCCCACGACCGCACGTTCCTCGACGCGGTGGCCACCCGCATCATCGAGGTCGAGAACTATCACCTGCACGAGTACGCGGGAAACTTCGCCGAATACGTGGTGCAGAAGCAGTTCCGGTTGAAGACCCTGGAACAGCAGTATCAGCATGAGGCCGAGCTGCTGGCGTTCGAGGCCGAGGGGATTGCCGACCGTCGCGAGGCCGCCAAGGCCGGCGGCAAGGGGCTGGGAAAGCAGCTCGCGGGGATCAAGAAGTCCCGCGCCCCGCGCCCGGTGGATGAGATCCTCACCGACATCTACGGGGGACTGCACGTCAAGGAAGTGCTGTGTCGGGTCGCCGACCTGAGCAAGTCCTACGGTGAGCGCACCCTGTTCCAGGATGTGGAGTTTGAGATTCGCCGTGGGCACCGGATCGTGGTGATCGGGGCCAATGGTAGCGGAAAATCCACCCTGCTGAAGGTGCTCACCGGCGAGGAAAAGGCCGACCGCGGCGAGGCCGCCTGGGCCGGGGGCGTGCGCACCATCTCGTATAACCGGGTGCTGGACGAGCTCGACCCCGAGGACACCGTGGCCCACGCCGTCGGCGCGATGCCCGACAGCCTGGCGCTGCGCGCAACCCGCAAGTCGGTGGGCCGCTTCCTGACCATGTTCCAGTTCTCCGAGGCCGACCAGAAGAAGCGCATCCGCGAACTCTCCGGTGGTCAGCGGGCTCGCGTGGCGATGGCGCAGTGTCTGCTCTCGGGAGCCTCGGTGCTGCTGCTGGATGAGCCGACCAACCACCTGGACCTGGCCAGCACCCAGGTCATGGAGCGGGCGCTGATCCACTTCCCGGGTGCCGTGGTGGTGGTCAGCCACGACCGCTTCTTCACCGATAAGGTGGCCACCCGCATGCTGGTCTTCGGGGCCGAGGGCGCGGCACCGGGCGCGGTCGAGGTACGTTCGGCGTAGGGCTGGGCCACGCGGTGCGCTTCCGGTGAATGTGCGCCGCCCCCTTGACCTCACACGTGTGATTGATAGCGTGGGGGGAACAGGAGGTGATCCAGACGGATCAACCCTGCGGCCCATCCGGGGCCTTGGAGTTGTTCCGTTTCTTATGAACACACATCCCACCAGCCCGCGCCGCGATAATCCCGATACCGGATCCGGCCCGGCAGAATCGAACAACCGTCACAACCCGCACGGCGGCGGACCCGACGGTCGGCCCGCCGAGCCCAACGAGCACGAACTCGCCGATGCCTTCGAGGAGGACGGACAGGAGCCAAGTCGCCGCCTGGGGGAACCCGAGCGCGATGATGACGACCTGACCTCGCTGGACGCACCGGACTAGACGCCGGCTGCCACCCGCACCCACACGGGCGCGATGAACCCCGTGTTTATCGTGCCCATTTGCAACCGCACCGAACCGGAGTACCCGGCACCGGCCGGGCACTCCCCGAGAAGGGAGCACCACCATGCCGAACACCGATCCCCGCGTGAAGTACCGCACCGACGCCTTTCCCACCCACGACACCACCCAACCCGGCCTCACCCACGAGATCGAACCCACCCCCGACCACGGCGAACTCACCTACCGTGGACACGGGCGCCTCGCCGGGCTCACCGCGCTGATTACCGGGGGAGACTCGGGAATCGGCCGCGCGGTCGCCATCGCCTACTCCCGAGAGGGTGCAAATATTGCCATCTCCTATCTTCCCGAGGAGCGTGCGGACGCCGAGGAAACCGCCGAACTTGTGCGCGCCACCGGGGTCAATGTGATTCTGCTCCCGGGAGATCTGCGCGAGGAGAGCTACTGTGCCTGGATCGTCGGGGAGACCGTCCGCGAGCTGGGGTCCCTCGACATCGTGGTCAACAACGCCGGCTATCAAAAGCATCGTCCGGGGGTGGAGAACCTCGAACGTGAGGAACTGGTCAGGGTGTGGGAAACCAACCTGTTGGCCGGGCTCCTGGTAACTCGTGCCGCGGTCCCCAGACTCCAGCCGGGAGCCAGCATCATCTTTACCGCCTCCATTCAGGGCTACGATCCCTCACCCTCGCTGATGGACTATGCGGCCACCAAGGCGGGCTTGGTCTCCCTCACGGCCTCCCTGGCCGAGGAACTGGGGCCGCGGGGAATTCGGGTCAACGCGGTGGCCCCGGGACCGATCTGGACCCCGCTCATCCCCGCCACCGGCTGGGGAGACGGGATCGCCGACTTCGGCCAGGATACGCCGCTGGGCCGGGCAGGACAGCCCGCCGAGGTTGCCGGTGCCTTCGTCTATCTCGCCTCCGAGGACGCCTCGTATACGTCGGGCGCGGTGCTCGCGGTGACCGGGGGTAAGCACCTCTAACGTCGCGCCGGAACGGGCCGCATCGATTCCTCGAACCGGTGCGGCCCACCCCGCACCCCTCGTGCGGGGCACGTAAATTACGATCCCGATTTCGGGTGCAGACCGGACAGCGGGGCGTTTCACGGGCGTCCGTCCGGTTTCGTGTGTGCGCCCATCTGTTGTAATACTGAACGGATGGACATTTTTAATGAGATAGCTCGCCTGGGTTCCGACGAGCTGTGGTCCTGGATCGTGGTGCCGGTTCTGATCGGCCTGGGCGTGTATTTCACCGCTCGCACCGGCGTCGTCCAGGTGCGCTGGATTCCCGAGATGTTCCGCACCCTCAAAGACAAGACCCCCACCAACGAGGACGGCACCCCGCAGTCCACCTCGGCGTTCCAGGCCTTCACCATCTCCGCCGCATCACGCGTGGGTGTGGGGACGATCGCCGGCGTGGGGACCGCGATCGCGATCGGCGGCCCCGGTGCCGTGTTCTGGATGTGGGCGATGGCCCTGCTGGGTGGCGCGGCAAGCTTCGTGGAGTCCACCCTCGGTCAGCTGTATAAGGTGCGCGATCACGTCGGTTTCCGCGGCGGCCCCGCGTACTACATGATGTACGGGCTGCGCTCGCGCGGGTTGGGCATCGTGTTTGCGGTCATCATGATCGCCACGTTCCCCTTCGCGTTCTCCTCGCTGCAGGCCAACACCATCAGCGCCACCGTGACCAACAGCCTGCACGTGGACCTGCCGTGGCTGCCCGCCGCAATCGGCATTGTGGTCGCGATCCTCGCCTCCCTGGTGATCTTCGGCGGGGTGCGCCGGATCGCCACCGTTTCCCAGTCGGTGGTCCCGCTGATGGCGCTGCTCTACCTGCTGGTGGGTCTGGTTGTGGTCGCCCTGAACATCACCCACCTGCCCGAGGTCTTCGGGATGATCTTCAGCCAGGCATTCGGGTTCACCTCGTTTGCCGGTGGCGGGCTGGGCGTCATCATCATGACCGGTATCAAGCGCGGCATGTTCTCCAACGAGGCGGGACTGGGGTCCGCCCCCAACGCCGGGGCCACCGCCGCGGTCACCCACCCGGTCAAGCAGGGCCTGGTGCAGACCCTGGGTGTGTACTTCGACACCTTCCTGGTGTGCACGGTGACCGCGTTTATTATCCTGGTGGCCAACCCCAACCTGGAGGGTGCCCGGCCCGGAATCGCGCTCACCCAGCAGGCGATGGTGGATAACCTCGGCTCCTGGTCAAACATTCTGCTCACGGTGATCATCTTCCTGCTCGCGTTCACCTCGATCCTCGGCAACTACTACTACGGCGAGGCCAACATCGAGTTCATCACCTCGAGCGCGCGGGTGCTGCTGTCCTACCGGGTGCTGGTGATCCTGGCCGTATTGGTGGGATCGATCGCCTCGGCGGATCTGATCTGGAACCTTGCCGACGGCATCATGGGCATCATGGCGCTGATCAACCTGGTCTCCATCGCCCTGCTCTCGGGGGTGGCCTTCAAGCTGATGAAGGACTACGCCGACCAGCGCCGGGCGGGCCTGGATCCGGTCTTCACCCGGGATCGACTGCCGGAGATTCGCGGAATCTCCTGCTGGCAGGACGAGGCCAGCGTGACCGGTACGATCACCCTGCCGAAAACTCCCGTGAGTGACTAGACGCTCCGCACACCACAAGACCTCGGACGGTTTCGTCCGGGGTCTTTGTGCGCCCTAGACGCGGGTGTAGCTCAGGATTCCGGGCAGTTCGCCGTCCTCGCCGAGGTCGTCGCCGCGGGCAAACGCGCCCCAGACTCGGCGGACCCGACGCGCGGCGGCCTCGATCTCGGACCAGGTGACGCCGGTGAGGATGCCCGCGGTGACCCAGGCCTGTTGATCGCCGAAGAGGAGCGGCAGGTCGATCGTGTGCGCCGAACCCAGCGGGTTACCCGGCGCGCTCCAGGAGATCACATAGTGGTGGGCCCGGCCGCCGGCGGCCACATGGCGTCGGGCAAACGAACGCGACTCTTTGCCGTATACGCGGCGGGTCAGGGCGTTTGTGGCCGCCTTCGCGAGGAGCGGACCCACCACCGGAGTTGTTACGGCTCGGGCCAGCTTGGGGAGTGCCGCGATAAACAGCCGGGTTTCCTCGGCCGTATGACCCACCAGGACGTCGATGTTCGGGGCCGTGGAGTCCCACGCCGCCTCGATGTTCTCCTCGGCGGGCAGCGGATTCAGGCCGTACTGGCAGCCGAACGCCATTCCGCCGCGGAGTCCGAAGCCGCGGCCCACCTCGACCACTTCCGGCTGGCGGGCCATCAGCTCGGCGAGCGGGGTCTCGGGGGAGAGGCTCCGGGCGGCCTCGAAGAGGGCGCGACTCATCTCCAGGCGGTGGTGTCGGATGCCGAACGGGGCGCTCTGCAGGATGGCCCGGGAAAACAGCTCGGGGGCCTCGGGCAGGGTCATCACGTGGGCGATCGCATCGGCCCCGGCTGACTGCCCAAACGCGGTGATACGGCCGGTATCCCCGCCGAAGGCCGCGATGTTGCGGCGGACCCAGCGCAGCGCGGTGATGATGTCCAGCAGACCCAGGTTTGCCGGGCGGGCGGGATCCCCATCGGGGTCGCCGAGGAAACCGAGGATGCCCAGGCGGTAGGTCACGGTCACCACGATCACGCGCTGCTCGGCCACCAGCGGACGCGGGTCCATGACCGCGATATCGCCACAGCCGGTGAGGTAGGAGCCGCCGTGGATCCACACCATGACCGGGACGTGCTCGCCGGGCAGCAGGTCGATCGGCATCGTGATCGAGAGGCGCTGGCAGTCCTCATCCTGAACGCCCGGATTCGCGCCCGCTCCCAGCACCTCGGTCAGTGCCGGAGAGGGGAACTGGGGGCTGGCCGGGGCGGGTGTCTCGGCGAGGAAGGGTTCGATGTGATCCGCGGCCGGAACCGGGGCGGCGAACCGGGAGGCGGTGGCGTAGCGGATTCCTCGGGCGCGGATCACGTCATCATCGACGACCGCGGTGATCGGGCCACAGGGCGGGGTGAAATCGAGAATCAACGGGACCTCCGGAGTCGTGATGCCGGTCGGGTGACACCTACACCTTAGAACCCGGATCCGCTCGGCGAGGGAAGGCGCGCAGCGGGCCGGGGGGGCATTCCCGCGCGCCGGAGACGGGCCGGGCGATGACCCGCCGGACGCTGCCGGGCTGGGTGACGACCCGCCGGACGCTGCCGGGCCGGGTGGTGACCCGCCGGACGCTGCCGGGCCGGACCGGGCGGCGTCGGCTAGCCCAGGAGTCCCGCCGCCCCCGCATGAACCGCGGCCTCGGTCCGCGAGGCGACCCCGAGCTTACGCAGGATCGCCGAGACGTGCACGCTCGCGGTTTTGGTGCTGATGAAGAGGCGCTCGCCGATCTGACGGTTGTTCAAGCCCTCGGCGATCAGGGTCAAGACCTGGCGTTCGCGCGCGGTCAGCTCGTCGGTTTCCCGGGTGCGGCGCACCCGCGTGTGTCCGTCCACCGCCAGACCGCCGCGATGGGCGGACTCGAGCGCGTGCTGCTCCAGGATGTGGGCACCGAGCGCCCGGGCCTCGGAGACGGCGCAATCCAGGGCCTGCTGGGCACCGGCACGGTCGCCGTGTTCCAGCAGCACCGTGCCCAGGCGCAGCTGCGCATAGGGCAGGTAGCGGGCGGGCGCGGCCGGCGAATCGGTGGCCGCAACCAGGGCTCGCCAGGCGGCCACGTTCTCCCCGGCCCCGCCGGGCTCGCCCAGCTCCGCCTCAAATGCGGCGACCCAAAACTTCGCGGTGGGCCAGGTCTCATAGGCGGGCAACAGCGTGCGCCACGCCCGTTCCTGACGATCCAGATCGGCCTCGGAGATGCCCTCGGGCAGGATACGATGCGGGTTCAGTGAAACCCCGTGTTCGGCGCGCTGACGCAGCTCCTCCCGAATGCAGGCCAGTACCCGGGCGGCGATGGGAAGGAGGGGAAGATCGTAGCCGGGGATCGGGCGATGCCGCGCATCCCGCAGCACCTCCAGGCTGGCCCAGGCCTCGCGCAGATCCCCGGTGGACAGCGACACCTGGGCGATTGCCGCGGCCACCGTAAAGCGCGAGTGCAGCTCCTGGCTGCCTATCAGATCCAGCTGGGGTCGCCAGCGTGCCAGCAGCGCGGCGGCACGCTCGGGGTCGCCGCGCCACAGCACCAGTAGGATCTTCGAGGTGCGCAGATACACCGAGTAGGCCAGCGCCGGACGCAGTGCCAGGGTGTCCTCGATGATGGTGTGCGCCTCGTCCCACAGCCCCATGGCCAGCAGCGGATCCACCGCATTGGACGCCAGGACCAGGCCCGAGCTGCGCTCCATGCCCACGGCCTTGGCATCGCGCACCCCGGCCAGGGCCAGCTCGGTGGAGAGCGCATAGTGTCCCAGCCGGAAGTGCACGTCGGAGGCCGCCACCCGGTAGCGAAGCAGCGTCTCGGCATCCCCGGCGGCGACCTCCTCGGCGCGAGCGAACAGGGCCAGCCCCTCCTCGATGTCGCCGCACATGACCCGGGCGGTCCCCGCGTAGCCGGCGGCCGCCGACAGCGCATAGGGGGAACCCGCCTCGGTGGCCGAGGCCATTGCCCGTTCGGCGTAGTCGCGCGCCCGGTCCAGGTTGCCCGCGCTGAGTTCCTCGCCGGCCAGATCGTTGAGAACCAGGGCGTGCAGCCGAGGTTCGGTTCCCGCCGGCAGCAGCGACAGCGCCTCCTCAAGCGGCGCCCGGGTGCCCGGACGTCCGAGCCGGGACAGGTGCTGGGAGTGGGTGCGCAGCAGCTTGGCGCGCAGGGTATCGGAGGGGATGGTGGGATCGTTCAGGGCGTGGTCCACCAGAACCGCCGAACGCTCCAGATCGCCCGCATCATTCAGCGCGCAGGCGGTTTGATACATCAGTTCCAGGCGCGAGATATCGGCCCCGGTTTCGGGATCCTCCACCTGGTCCCACAGCTCCAGCAGCCGCTCGCCAAACTGGGCCACGGCCACATACCCCGAGGCCGTGTAGGCGTTATCCATCGCCCGCTTGGTCGCCGGGAAGGCGCGCGGAAAATTTCGTGCGGACATCCAGTGGTTGGACACCTCGGCCCAGGCCGTGACCTCGGTGCCCAGCGCCTCGATCGCCACGGCGAAGGCCGTGTGGAAGCGGATTCGCTCACCCGGCAGCAGGTCGGCGTAGATGGCCTCACGCACGAGCGCGTGACGGAAGGTGTAGTAGCGCTCATCGGCCACCAGCACGTTGGCCCCGACGGCCTCGCGGGCGGCGGCATCCAGGGCGTCCGCCCCACCCTCGAACACGGCGCTCACCAGGCGGTGATCCACCCGGACGCCACCCACCGAGAGCACCCGCAGCAGGAGCTGGGTCGTCGGGTCGAGTCGATCGTAGCGGCCCAGGAGCAGCGCGCGCAGGGTGTCGGGTAGGTCCTCGGCGGTGCCGGTTTCGGCGATGCCGACCAGCTCCTCAACAAAAAACGGCACGCCCTCGGAGCGCTCGTAGACGCGCTCCAGGTCGCCGCGATCGGGGGTCGTGCCGAGGATACCCACGACCTGTTCCCCCACCTGATCCAGGGATAGCCGGGTGAGTTCGTGGCGCTGGACGCGGCGGGTGCGGTCCAGCTCGCCGAGGAAGGCGCGCAGCGGGTGTCCGCGCGGGACATCGTCGCTGCGGTAGCTCAGCAGGAGCAGGATCCGGTCGTGCACCAGGGCGCGCACCAGGAATCCCAGCAGCTGCAGGGTGGCCCCATCGGCCCAGTGCAGATCCTCCACCACGAGCACCAGGGGACGATCCAGCGAGAGCGTCTCGAACATCAGCGTGAGGGTTTCGTGCAGGCGGCCGGCGCCGCGCGCATCGTGATCGTAGGAGTCCTCGGGCGCACTGGCCACCGGACCCAGCGAGGGCAGCAGTGAGGCCAGGGTGTCGAGTCCGGAACCGGCGGCATCACGTATGGCGTCCGGTCCGCACTGGGAGCGCAGCGACTTGAGCAGGCCGGTGATCGGGGAGTACGGTGCGGGCACCGAGCCCTGATCCACCGCCTGTCCGCGCAACACCAGGGCACCCGGACGCACCTCGTTGATGAACTCGGTCAGCAGCCGGGTCTTCCCGATTCCCGCCTCCCCGCCCACCACGACGGTGCGGGTGTCTCCGGCGGCAGCCTCGGCAAAGAGCTCGCGCAGGAGCGCGAGGTCTTCGCCGCGGCCGATCAGGCGCGCGCTGGTTGCGGGTACACTCACCTCACTATCGTGCCACGACTCGGGCCGGGCAAGATAGCGGGAGCGCCCGGGCGCGGGCCTAGTGCTCACCGCAGGCGGCGGGGGCGGATCCGTCCGCGGTGCGTGCTCGACGCTGTGCCGCACGTCGTTCCTGTACCACCCGCTCGCGCTCGAGCCGAATGATGAGCTGGCGCTCCTGGAAGCGTCGGGCCTCAGATGAACCGAATTCCCACTGCCCAAACATGATGTGTCCTCCTTGAATGACCGCCGGAAGGGGGATCTTCCGGCGATAACTCAAGCATCCGCGCTGAGGTGGGGGTCTTGCCTCGGGCAGGTGCCCTATCTTCCGCGTGGTGGGGGCCTAGGGCACCGTGCTTATCTGAGGTGGTGGGGCGGCGGGGTCGGAGTCGGCAGGGGATCGCCGGTATCGGGGGTGGGGTGCGAGAACTGCGGCGGTTGGGACGGGGAGGCGGTGGGGCTAGAGGGCGAGGAATCCGGCGATGCGGCGGGGGATCGAGGGGGCCGAGTTCTCCGGCAGCGCGTTCACCGGCCACCAGCGCAGGTCCTCGGACTCGTCGCTCACCGCCAGGGTGGCACCGGGATCCACGGTGACCGCGACCCCAATGTCCAGGTGCGAGCGGCACACCCCGAAGCGGGAGGAGAGCTCATGATGGTCGAGGTCGTAGCCGAGGACCGGGGTGTCCGGATCCGGGGTGGTCCCGGTTTCCTCGGTGAGCTCACGCAGCGCGGCGGCCTGGAGCGAGGCGTCGCCGTCGTCGAGGTGGCCGCCGGGCTGCACCCAGAACTGTCCCTTGGTGTGGAACACCAGCAGGGTCTGGGAGCGGTCGGGGCTGAAGACGAAGCAGGACCCGGTGATGTGGCTGGGGCCGTCCTCGCGCAGCAGCGGTGCCGGATCCAGGGCCAGGTAGTGGGCGAAATCGGCGTGAGCCTGGGCATCCGAGGTGCGGGCGGTGCTCGGGTCGGCGAGGATCGCCAGGGCCGAGGCGTGCAGGGCGGGGCGGGTGCTGGTCATGGGAACCTCGGTTCGGTTGGGACGATCCGGTGGGTCGTCGGGACGGTCGCTATGGTGCGGGCGGGCATCGTGGTCGGGATGAGGGGTCGGCTGCGGGTGAGCCGAGCCGGGCTGTGCCGGGTCGAATTGAACTGCGCTGGGTTGAACTGAACTGTGCCGGGGCACTCACGCCGCGCCGGTGGCCGTGAGCGCGGGAACCTCCTGGTCCACGCGCAGGCCACCGTTCTCCAGCGTATAGCGCAGCCAGCCCGGCCGCTGGTCCCCGAGGGCCGCGGTCATATCCGAGCGCTCGGGAATCGCCCCGGTGAGGCTGGGGGCGGTGATCCCGCGAAACCCGGATGCCGTCCAGTCCAGGTGGCGGTGCGTGTGGCCGGCGCACACGGCGACCGGCCGATACGGGGCAAGGAGCGCCGCCAACCGGGACGAGGCCGCCGAAGGAATCGACATCCAGCTGTCGGAGGCGGCCGCTGATTCGCCCCGGGTTTCGGGCCGTGCATCCAGCGACTCGTGGCTGAACACCAGCAGCGGCCTCGCGGACACCGCGGGCAGCGCGACCCGCTCCAGCCACTCCCACTGCCGCCGCTCGGCGGGCAGCCCCGACCCGAGAATCTGCGCGTTGATGCCCAGCAGCACCCATCCATCCAGTTCACGCATCCAGAACGACGGCCCCCAGAGCGCCTCCCAGGCGAGCACCCGGGCCTCGGACACCAGGGTCCCGTGCCAGTCGGCGGGGAGCCCCGCGCGAATCGCGTGATCGCCCACATCGTGGTTGCCCGGAACCACCAGCACCGGGGCCTCAAGGGCGGTGATGCGGGCGTGGGCGAGGGCGCGGTCGGTGGGATCATCCGGATCATCCACAACCAGGTCACCGGTGATGATCACCAGGTCGGGACGGTCCCGGGAAACCGACGCGTGCAGGTGTGCCCAGGCGGTTTCGGCCGCGTGGGCACGCCGGTCGCCGCCGGAGTGGCCGAGGTGGGGATCGGAGACGTGGAACAGGGTGGGGAGGGTCATGAGTTCTTTTCGAAACGGGGAAGCGGGGTGGCGTTGTCCTGACCCAGCAGGGCGCGCAGGGCACGGGCGACGCCGTGGTTAATGTTGGTATCGGTGACGCGGTCGGCGGTCTGCCGGACCTCGGCCGTCGCATTGCCCATCGCGATGCCGAGACCCGCGGCGCGCAGCAGCGGCAGGTCGTTGTGTTCGTCGCCGAAGGCGACGACCCGGGCGAGGGAGTGTCCGAGGGATTCGGCCCAGATCCGGGCGGCATCGGCCTTGGTGACCCGGGCCGGGGAGATCTCCACCACCCCGCCGAGGGAGTCGGTGACCGCGTAGGTGTCGCCGATCTCTACGCGGATCGCCTCGATCAGGTCCCGGGGAAGCTCGTCACCCGGCGCCAGCACCAGCTGGTGGGCGGGGGATTCGGGCAGCTCGCGTACCCGATCGGGGTGCGGATCCCGGAGGACTCCGCCGCGCTCGGCCAGTTCCAGCAGCCGCCGGTCGCTGCCAAACTCGGTGCCCGATTCCCAGCCGAATCCGGCGTCCGGATACCGGGCGCGCAGGTGGGTGATCAGCTCCGCGAGTTCGCCCGGGGCCAGGGCGTCCTCGTACAGGATTCGCGTTCCTTCGGGGGAGAGGATCGCCGCGCCATTGGACACGATGACCGCGTCAAACAGCGCCAGCGTCTCGGGATCGATGACCGCCCGGATCAGCCTGAACGGCCGGGCCGAGGCGATTGCCAGGGACATGCCGTGCTCGCGGGCGAGAACCAGTGCCGCAACCGTTTCCGGGGCAACCTTTTTCTGATCGGTGAGCAGGGTGCCGTCCAAATCGCTGACCAGCAGTGGAAAACTAGGCTGCAACACGCACCCCGCTCACGGTGTCGAATCGGTGGATATTGGCGGCGCGGGCCACCACCGTGATCTCCTCGTGCAGGGGGAGGGCAGCATCCACCCGGGCACGCCAGAGGGTGTCCCCGGCGCGCAGGTGCAGGATGCGGTCGGTGCCCAGCAGCTCGGCGAACTCGACCCGTCCCTCGATGTGCAGGTCCCCGGGCTCGGCAGCGACCCGGTCGGCGGGGAGGAAGTGCTCGGGGCGGACCCCGAGCGTGATGCCCGCCCCGGCACCGGTTTCCGATGCGGGTGCCGGGGCGAGGTTCATGTTGCCAAGGAAGGCGGCCACATAGGTGGTTTCCGGAACCCGGAAGACCTCCTCGGGGGTGCCCTGCTGCTCGATGTGGCCGCCGCGCATCACCACCACGCGGTCGGACATCGTCATCGCCTCGGTCTGATCGTGGGTCACGTAGAGCATGGTCGAGCCGATCCGGCGCTGCATGGCCACCAGCTCGGCGCGCATCTCGATGCGCAGCTGAGCATCCAGGTTGGAGAGCGGCTCATCCATCAGCAGGATCTCGGGATCGCGGGCCAGTGCGCGGGCGATCCCCACGCGCTGGCGCTGCCCACCGGAGAGCTGGGCGGGCAGCCGATCCATCACGTGATCGATGTGCAGCAGCCTCGCGGCTGCCAGCGCTCGGGTGTGCCGCTGGGCGGTGGGGACCCCCGCCATTTTGAGCGGGAACTCGATGTTTTTGCCCACGGTTTTGGCTGGATACAGGCCATAGTTTTGGAACACCATTGCGACCCCGCGGCGGGAGGGATGCACCGAGGTGACGTCGCGCTCGCCGATGTGCACGCTGCCACCGGTGGCGCTTTCCAGACCCGCGACGATGCGCAGCAGGGTGGTCTTGCCGCAGCCGGACTCCCCGAGGATCGTGGTGATCTGCCCGGCCGGGGCGGTCAGCGTCACCTCGTTCAGGATGCGAGTGGAGGCGCGCTTTGCCCCCTCGAAGGTCTTCTCGACCGCGCGGATGTGTACCGGGGCGCTCACTAGCGGGCCGCCAGAATCTGCTCGGTCTGGGTCTGCAGGTCCTTGGCCGCGGCCTTGCCATCCTGATCGCCGCGGAGCACCTTGAGCTGGGTGTCGGTGTAGAGCTTGGAGTACTCGGCGTTGGCGGTGCCGGGCAGCGAGATCCACGGCACGGTCTTCTGGTCGCGCACGGCGGCCCAGCCGGGGTTGGCCGCATAGACCGGGGCGAGCTGCTTGGGGTCGGTGATGGTGCTGGTCAGCAGCGGGATGGTCGCGGTCTTGGTCACGGTCTCGGTGACCGACTCGGGGGTCAGCAGGCTCCGCAGCGCGGTGCAGACGGCCTTCTGGCGGGAGGGATCCTTGGTGGTGATCACGAAGCCGTTGGTCGAGGTGGTGGCCACGGCCTTGCCTCCGTCGGCCGCGGGGACCGGGGCGATGCGGATGTCGGCGTTGCCATTAGCCTTGAGCGCCGGGTAGCCCGAGGCCGAGGTGACGATCATGCCCAGCTTGCCCGAGGCGAAGGCCTCGTTGGCGTCGGCGAAGAAGTTGGTGTAGACCGGCGAGCTGCCATCCTTGGCCATGGCCGCGAAGGTGTCAAACACGCTGGCCGCGGCCGGGGTGTTCACGGTGAGCTTCTTGGACGCCGGGGTGTAGACCTGCGAGCCGAGCGAGGCGAGGTAGGACTGGAAGTTGAAGTCGTTGCCGAAGTAGGCGGTGCCGCCGGCCGCGCCGGTGGCCGCGATGGCCTTCGCCGCGGCGTGGAACTCGGCCAGCGTGGTGGGCGGGGTGTTGGGGTCCAGTCCCGCCTGGGTGAACAGCTTGGCGTTGTAGAACAGCGCGTTGGGGGTTACATACCAGGGCACCTGATAGACGTGCTTATTGACGGTGATCCCCGAAATGAGGTCCTTGTTGAGACCGGATTCGGCGGCGAGGCAGGCGTCGGCGGGCTGGGCCACCCCGGCGTCGATCAGGGTCTGATAGGTCGCGTTGGTGACCCGAACGGCATCGGGGCCGTGGCCGGCGGCGATATCCACCAGCGCCTTCTGCGCGGTGTCCACATCGGAGTCGGCGGTGAGGTTCAGGGTGACCTTGGCGGTGCTGGCGGAGGCGTTGTAGCGGTCGAAGATTCCGCGCAGCAGATCGCCGTTCTGGGCCGACTGACCCGAGACGATCGTCACATCGGCCACGGGGGTGGTCGAGGCCGAGGCATCCGGGGTCGCGGCGGCCGAGCAGCCCGCGAGCAGGGTGATCCCGGCAAGGGAGGCCGCCAGGGCGAAGGTGCGGGAGGGGGACAAGCGAGACATTTTATTCCTTAGGGAGGGCACAGCAGGGGGTGGGGAGGGCGGCTGCGTTAGCCGGCCTGGCCGGCGAGGGCCAGACCGCGAATGAACTGTCGTTGAGCAAAGAGGAAGGCAATCAGGAGCGGGAGGACCGAGAGGGTGGCCATCGCCATCTGGGGGCCGTAGGCGGTGACCGCATCGGAGTTGATGAACTGCACCACCCCGAACGGGATCGTGGCGGAGGATGAGTCGGAGAGGACAAAGGAGGGCCAGAAATAGGCGTTCCAGGCCGAGGTGATGGTGAAGACCCCGAGCGAGAGCAGGGCCGGGCGGCTCGCGGGAATCACGATCTGGATCAGCGTGGCCAGGGTGCCCGCACCATCCAGGGTCGCCGCATCAAACATCGATCCGGGCAGGGCCAGGAAGAACTGGCGCAGCAGGAAGATCGCGAAGGCCGAGCCCACAAAGGGGAGGATCAGCGCGGGCAGGGTGTTGATCAGGCCCACCTGGCGGAAGATCAGGTAGATCGGGATCGCCAACACCTGGAACGGGATCAGGATCAGCAGCCCCAGCAGCCACACGGTGATGTTGCGTCCGCGATAGCGCAGCCGGGCCATCGCGAAGGCCGCGGGCACACACACCACCAGTTGGAGCGCGAAGGTGGCCAGGCACACGATCAGCGAGTTGAGATAGTAGGTGCCCAGCGGCACCTGCTGGGCAACCGTCTGGAAGTTTTCCAGCGTCGGATGGGCGAGGTAGCGTCCGGCGAGGATATCGGCGGTCGGGGTGAAGGCCGAGGCGAGCATCAGGATAATCGGGGCGAGCATGTAGACGCCGCCGAGGGCGAGCAGCAGGTGGCGGACAATCTGGCCAAGAACCCTCATCGGGACCCTCCATTTTCGAGGCGGCGAGCATAGCCGGTGCGCTGGATCGCGGTCACCGCGACCGAGAGCACCAGCAGGGCGAGGGAGAGGACCGCGGCGCGGCCGATATCGAAGTAGTGCACACCCCGGTTCCAGATCGCGAAGGTCAGGGTTTCGGTCGAACCGAGCGGTCCGCCCTGGGTCATCGCGGCGATCACGTCGTAGGCCTGCAGGGCCGAGCCCGCGGTCATGATGAACACAAAGATCGTGGTGGGTCCAAGCGCCGGCCAGGTCACGTGCCAGAAGCGGTTCCAGCCGCCCGCGCCGTCGAGCGAGGCGCTGTCGTACTGGTCCTGCGGGAGGGTGCCGAGGGCTGCCAGGTAGAGAATCGCGACCAGACCAATCTGGTGCCAGTTGCCCACCACGGTGATCGCGGCGAGTGCCAGGTTGGGATCGGAGAGCCAGTCGTGGATCCCCAGGATCGGGGCGATCACCGTGTCCACGACCCCGGTGTCGGCGCGGAACATCCAGCGCCAGACCGAGGACATCGCGACCAGTGTGGTGGCGACCGGCAGGAAGTAGAGGCTGCGCCAGAATCCCTGTCCGCGGCGCAGGCCGTGGATCAGCAACGCCACCAGCAGGCCGCCGACCATCGAGGGGCCGATGGTGAAGACCGCATACAGTAGCGTGTTGCGCAGGGCCCGGGCGAACTCGGGGTGCGGGATCTCGGTGGCAAAGTTCGCCCCGCCGACAAATGAGGACGTCCCGGTCACCAGGTTGAGGTTGAAAAAGGCCAGCACCAGCACGATGACCAGCGGCGCGGCAACAAACAGAACCAGGCAGATCGTGGCCGGGGCCAGCAGCAGGTGCGGGGTGAGCCGGGCGGTGCGGGTGCTCACAGCAGGTCCCGTTCGATCCGGTCGCCGATGCGTTCGAGCCGGGCCCGATACCCGGCCGGATCGGTGTTGGTCAGCGCGATCAGCAGAGCGTCGATCGTGGCCAGATACGCCAGGCGGCTGCCCCAGGCATCCATGCCCGAGCGGGCGGTGGTGCCGCCCACCACGAGGGCGATGTCGGCGAGTTCGGCCAGCGGGGTGCGGGCGAACGAGGTGATCGCGATCACGCTGGCCCCGGCGGCCTTGGCCTCCCGGGCGACCTCGACCACGTGCGGATAGGTGCCGCCGTGCAGGATCGCCACACACACGTCCCCGGGGCCGAGCTGTTGGGCACGGATCCACTGGATCTGCGCGTCGGTGGGGGCATCGGCGGGGTGGCCGAGGTGGGTCAGCCGGAAGGCGAGGTCCTCGGCGACGGGACCGGTGAGTGCGGCCCCCACGGCGATCGTGTGCCGAGCCCCGGAAAACGCCCGGATGGCGGCGGCGAACGCCTCGGGATCCACCGAGTCGGCGATCGAACCCACCGCGTGCTGGGCGAGGGCCGCGACCCCGCGCAGGGTTTCGGCGGGGCTGTCGGTGGGGGACAGGGCGGGAACCGTATCGAGGGAAGGCTCGGCCACCGCCAGCGCGATCGCAAGTTCCTGATAGCCGCCAAACCCGACGTTGCGGGCGAAGCGGATGACCGTGGTCGCCGAGGTGTCGGCCCGGCTGCCCAGCTGGGAGGCGGTGGAGCCGATGACGGCCCGGGGATCGGCGAGGACCACCTCGGCGACGCGGCGTTCACTGGCGACCAGGGTGCCGAGTGCGGCGCGGATCAGGGCCACCGCGCGGGCACCGGGGGCGGTGCCGAGGTCGGGACTCGGATCGGGGGAGGAAGTGTTCATGACGCCAGGCTAGGAGCGGATTCTTAACGACGTATTGCCATAACCTAACCAATCGTTAACGTGTTACGGCATAACAAACTTCGCTCGCCCCGTCACGTGATTACATAACAAATAGTGGCTCATCTGACTTTCAGCTACCCCGTGAGAGCATGGCGCTATGTCGACGTCGCGCCCGGAAAACCCCGCCCACGCCCGCATTACCCTGGTCGCCCCCGGTGTCCACTTCGTGGAGGGCCCCGCCTCCAACTGGGTGGTGCTCACCGATGGGGACACCGTCACGCTGGTGGACACCGGTTATCCGGCCGACCTGGCCGCGGTGGAACACTCGCTGGAGACCTGTGCCCCCGGTGCGCGTCTCACCACGGTGCTGATCACCCACGGCCACTCCGACCACATCGGCACCCTGCCCGAGCTGGCTAAGAAGCATGCGCCGAGGGTGCTGGCCGCCGCCGAGGAGATCCCCAATATTCGGCGCGAGGAGCTGCACCAGATCGGGATCGGCGACATCCTGCCGCGCCTGGCCAAACCGCGCTATGCCCGTTGGACCCTGCACGCGATCCGGGCCGGCGGACTCGCCCCGATCGAGGTGCGCGAGGTCGAGCCGGTGGAGCCCGGCGTCACCCTGACCCTGAGCGGGCACACGGTGATTCCCCGGCTCACCCCCGGACATACGCCCGGCCACCTGGTGTTTGCGCTGCCCGATGCGAACGCGCTGATCACCGGCGACGCGCTGATCACCGCGCACCCGACCGTCTCGACCCGGGGTCCCCAGGCCCTCGGCGATATCTGGCACTGGGACGCCCCGGCAGCCCGACGGGTGTTTGCCGAGCTGGCCGAGGAAACCTGTGACCGGCTGATCATCCTGCCGGGGCACGGACCCTCGCACTTCCCCGCGTAGCGGGTTACGCGTTCGGCACCCGCGCGGGGGAGTCGGGCCGGAAGCGCACCGTGGCGATCAATCCGCCGCCGGTACGAGCCCGAAGGTCCAGGGTCGCGTCGCAGCGCTCGGCGATGGCCGCGACGATGGAGAGGCCGAGGCCCCGGCCGGGATCCTCGGAGCCGCGGGCGCGTCCGGCAACCCGGAAGAAGGGTTCACGCAGCGTGGCAATCGCCGCCGGATCCAGCCGGGCACCGGTGTTTTCGACCCGCAGCGTCGGGACGCCGGGGGAGTCCTCGCCCACGCTCACCCAGACCTCACCGGCCGAGACGTTATGACGCAGGGCGTTGTGGACGAGGTTGACGGCCAGCAGGTGGATAAAACGCGAGTCCTCCACGATGGTGGTGGGCATCAGATTCCGATTCACCTCGATACCCCGGGACTCGGCCTCCGGGGTGGCCTCGGTGAGTACCTGGGTCAGCGCCCGGTCGAGGCGAACCTCCGCGCGGTCCTCGGTGCCCGACTCCACTTCGGACAGATCCATCAGCGCATCCACGGTGCTGATGCTGCGCTCATTCATCAGGCGCAGACGCTCAAGCAGCACGGTGTTGCTCGCGCGTTCGGTGGATTCGCGCGGCGCTGCGTCCGGCACGCTGCCCGCCGCCCCGAGCGCCACATCCAGCATCGCCCGGGTGGTGGCCAGCGGGGTGCGCAGCTCATGCGAGGCGTTGGCGGCAAAGCGCCGCTGGGCCCCGAAGGAGGCCTCCAACTCACCCATCATCCTGTCGAAGGAGTCGGCCAGCTCGGTGATTTCATCCTCGGGACCGGTGAAGGCCAGCCGGTGATCCAGCTTGCCGTCGGCGGCGAGGGTCGTGGCGCGCCCGATCTCCCGCAGCGGACGCAGCATCCGTCCGGCCAGGTACCAGCCGAGCCAGGCCCCGGCGATCACCAGCGCCAACAAAATCACGATGGCGGCGATGACAAACAGTCGTTGCAGGTCCGCGCGGGAGGACACCAGCAGGCCGGATGTGCCCAGGGTTCCGGCGGCGACCCCGGAATCCAAGTGGGTGGCGCTGGGGAGCTGGCTCTCCGAGGGGAGCGGGGAGACCGGGGCAAGGTTGCCGATCGTGGGGACCGAGGCGACCCCGGACTCCACCGAAAACGAGTAGCTGGGCAGCAGACCCAGGACCACGTAGAGGGTTCCCAGCATCAGCACCCCGGAGGCGGTCAGGACCGCGGCGTAGGTGAGGGCCAGGCGTGTGCGAATGGTGAGGCGGAATCGGCGGCCGAATACGGGCCTAACGGGCAGCTTCATCGGTCGCTCCTCCGGTTTCGATGGCGTAGCCCACACCGGGAATCGTGCGGATCAGCCAGGGCTCGCCGAGCTTGCGACGCAGCGTGCTGATGGTCACCTTAACCGAGTTGGTAAAGGGGTTGGCGTTTTCATCCCAGGCGCGCTCGAGCAGGGTTTCGGCGCTGATCACCGTGCCCGGATCGCGCATCAGTACCTCCAGGACCGCAAACTCCTTGCGGGCCAGGCGGATGAAGCGGCCGCCGCGGGTCACCTCGAACCGGATCGGGTCCAGGCGCAGATCTCCGGCGTCCAGCACCGGCGGCCGGGCGGAGAAGCGGCGGCGGGACAGGGCGCGTACGCGCGCGATCAGCTCGGGAAATTCGAACGGTTTGGGCAGGTAGTCATCGGCGCCGATGGCCAGCCCATCCACCCGATCGGCCAGGGCGCGGGCGGCGGTGAGCATCAGGATGGCGGGGCGTTCGGGACGCTGATTGAGGAGGCGGCACACCTCATCGCCGTGAATCACGGGGATATCGCGATCCAGCAGGACCACCTCGTACTCGGTGATGTCGATCGCAAACAGCGCGGCCTCGCCGTCGCTGACCACGTCCACGGCGATCGCGTTGGCCTCCAGGCCCGCGCTGATCGCCTCGGCCAGGAACGGCTCGTCCTCCACCACTAAAACCCGCATGATTCTCCTCATTGTCCTCATCACATCTCAGCATGGGTGCGGTTAGTAAATGGTAAACGGTTCCGCTTACGCGCTCATGACCAATGGCCCGATGAGATGGCATATGTCCCACAAGGCGTGGGAATTCGTTGAAAGGACAGCACCATGTCAACCACCCTCTTTCCCGCGATGCGACGCACTGGTTGGGCGGCGCTTGCGGCCGGCGCCCTGATCCTGCTGAGCGGCTGCACCGCCGGCGGTGCGCAGCCCGGTGACGGGTCCTCGGGGGACGCGAAGCCAACCAACCAGGCCGAGATCAAGAGCGGTACCTATGAGTAGGAAATGGCAAAGTGGCAGGCGGATCTGACCGCATGCCTGAAAAAGAAGGGGGTCGATCTTCCCCCTCAGCCCACGGCCAAGGGCGGTAGCGGGACCGGGACCGAGCTGGCCGCGATTGATCCGGGGACCGTGGACCTCGACGCACTCTCGGCCGCGAGTCGCGAGTGCACCAAGACGATCGGGCAGCCGCCCATCAACCCCGACAA
This sequence comes from Mycetocola sp. JXN-3, assembly GCF_014522285.1. Lineage (GTDB taxonomy): Bacteria > Actinomycetota > Actinomycetes > Actinomycetales > Microbacteriaceae > Mycetocola > Mycetocola saprophilus. Next base: position 2,164,837 of record NZ_CP041635.1, on the reverse strand, counting down.
ATCCGGACGCAAGGAGCTCGAAGCGTTGCAGAAGAAGCAGGTCATCTTTGCCAAGTGCATGCGCGACGCCGGATACAACTTTCCGGACCCCGAGCCGCTTCCTGATGAGGAAAATGGTGCGATGTCTGGTTCGGTTGCGGCACCCGTTCGCCCGGGCGACTATGACGAAAAGACCATGAAGGAATGTGGAGCCAAGGCCGGATTCGATCAGAAGGGCGCAAACTAGTGGCATCCGTTCGTCGAAGGACCAAGATTTGGATCGCCGCGGTCGCCGTGGTGCTGGTGGGTGGCGCCGGGGCCTCGGCCCTGGTCTGGAGCGGCGCCGCGGCTCCCAAACCCGAGGCCAGCAACCAAACCCCCGAACCGCAAACCGTTCCGGCGAGCCGCGGCAACCTCACCGAACGCTCCCGGGGAACCGGGCAACTGGGATTCGATAATCCGCGTACTGTCGGGGTGCCCGGCGGCGGGATCATCACCCGGATGACCGATCGGGGAACCGTCGTGGATCGTGGGGGTGAGCTGTTTCGCATCGAGGAGCTCCCGGTGAACCTGCTCATCGGGGACCTGCCCATGTGGCGTGCCTTCGCGCTCGGAATGTCCGATGGGGCAGACGTGCTGATGCTGGAGCAGAACCTCCATGAGCTTGGCTATTTCACCGATAAGCCGGATAAGAAGTTCACCGAGCGCACCCAGAAGGCCATCGTCGCCTGGCAGAAGAAGCTGGGGCGCGAGCAGACCGGCACCATCGAACCCGGGCAGGTGGTGTTTGCCACCGGTCCGCTTCGAATCGCCGATCACAAGCTCAAGGTGGGTGATCCGGCCGGCCCCGAGACCCTCGCAGTCACCGGAACCACCAAGAGCGTGAGCGTGGATCTGGAACCCAAGTTTGCCTCCGCCGCACCCAAGGACGGCGAGGTGCAGGTACAGCTGCCCGATGGGAAGTCCTTCACCGGAAAGGTTGTCGAGGTTGGGGCACCGCGGGAGGTCGACTCGGGCCCGGCAGGTAAGGAGCTTCGGATCCCGATCACGATCGTGCCCGTGGACCAGGCGGCGACCGGTTCGTTTGCCGATGTCAAGGTGTCGGTTCTGTTCGAACGGGTCGTGGTGACGGACGCACTGCTCGTGCCGACCGCGGCGCTGCTCGCCACTCCCGGCGGCGGCCACAACATCGAGGTGCTGCGCGGGGGCAAGCGGGTCCGGGTTTCGGTGACGCTCGGTTCCTTTGCCGATGGCCAGGTCAGCATCGATGAGGGCGACGTCAAAGAGGGCGACAAGGTGGTGATTTCGTGAGTACCCCGATGATCGAGCTGGTCGGGGTGAGCCGCGAGTACGGGTCCCCACCCACCCGCGCCCTGGACGGGGTGAGCCTGCGCGTGGACCGCGGCGAGCTGGTGGCGATCGTGGGTCCCAGCGGCTCGGGCAAGTCCACCCTGCTCAACCTGATCGGAACCCTGGATCGGGCCAGCGGCGGACAGACCCGGGTGGCCGGATTCGCCGTGGAGAAGCTCAGCGACCGTCAGCTCAGCGCCCTGCGCGCCTACAGCATCGGGTTTGTGTTCCAGCAGTTTCAGCTCTCCGAGGGCGTGAGCGCGCTCGACAATGTGGCCTCCGGGCTGCTCTACACCGGCAAGCCGGTGCGGGAGCGGCGGGCGGTGGCGACCGAGGCGCTGGAGCGGGTGGGGCTCGGACACCGACTGGGTCATCGCCCGGCCCAGATGTCCGGCGGCGAGCGGCAGCGGGTGGCGATTGCACGGGCCATGGTGCGCAACCCCGACCTGCTGCTGGCCGATGAGCCCACCGGGAGCCTCGATTCGCGCTCGGGGGAGATCGTGGTCGAGATCCTGCGCGAGCTGCATGCGGCGGGGACCACCGTGGTGGTCATCACCCACGATCGCGATCTGGCTGCGCGGCTGCCCCGCCGGGTGTCGATCCGTGACGGCCGAATCGAGAGCGACGAGCGCGACGCCGAAGCGGTGGTGGCCGCATGAGCGCGCTACCCAAGTCCCGCCTGCGCGCGGGCGACCTGGTGGCGCTGGGCCTGCACGGGGTGCGGGTGCACCCGATGCGGGCGGCGCTCTCGGCTCTGGGTATCGCGATCGGTATCGCGGCGATGATCGCGGTGATCGGGATTTCCACGTCGAGCCAGGCGGCCGTGCGCGAAAAGCTCGCGGCCCTGGGCACCAACCTGCTCACGATCAGCGCGGGCAAGGACCTGCTCGGCGGCGACACCAAGCTGCCCCCGGATGCCGGCACCCGCGTGCTGCGGATCGACGGGGTGGAGTCCTCGGGATGGACCGCGAGCATCGACTATCACGTGTACCGCAATGAGCTCACCCCCGCCGGGGAAACCGGTGGACTGCGGGTGCGGGTGGCCGGGGGAGACCTGCTGAAAACCACCGGAACGTCGCTGGCCTCGGGGCGCTGGTTCAACGAGATCACCGAAAAGCAGGACCTGGTGGTGCTGGGATCGGGCACGGCCGAGGCACTGGGTGTTACCGAACCGGGCGTGCAGGTGTGGCTGGGCGGCCAGTACTTCACCGTGCTGGGGATCCTGAACCCCTCGCTGCTCGTTCCCGACCTGAACTCCAGCGCGCTAATCGGACCCGGAGCGGCTGCCACCAGGTTTGGCTTTGATGGCTCGCCGACCGAGGTGTATGAGCGTTCCACCGAGGAGCGGGTGCCCGAGGTGCGCAAACTCCTGCCCGCCACGATCAATCCCGAGGCTCCGAATGAGATCAGCGTGAGCCGCCCCTCGGATGCGCTCGCGGCCAAAAACACCGTGGATCAGGCCTTCACCGGCCTGCTGATCGGGGTCGGGTCGATCGCGCTGCTGGTGGGCGGGATCGGCGTGGCCAACACGATGGTGATCACCGTCCTGGAGCGTCGCCGGGAGATCGGGCTGCGTCGTTCGCTGGGTGCCACTCGGGGGCACATTCGTAATCAGTTCCTGATGGAGGCGGTGTTGCTCGCGCTGCTCGGCGGGCTCGCCGGGGCCGGGGCCGGGTTCGCGGTCACCGCGATCGTGGCGGCCTCCAACGGATGGAAGCTCGAGGTTCCACTCGAAGTGCTGGCCGCCGGAGTGCTGGCCACGGTGGTGGTGGGGGCAATCGCCGGGGTGCTCCCCGCCCTGCGCGCGGCCCGCACCTCGCCCGCGGTGGCGCTGGGCGGCTAGGCGCTTCCGCCGACGTGAACTCGGCCCGACCACCGTAGTGGTCGGGTCGAGCGCCGTGGGTGCGGTGCTGCCGGGCGTTAGGCCCCCACGTAGGTGGCCAGGTGCTCGCCGGTCAGGGTTGAACGCGCGGCCACCAGGTCGGCGGGGGTGCCCTCGAAGACGATCGATCCGCCGTCGTGGCCGGCACCGGGGCCCACGTCGATGATCCAGTCGGCGTGGGCCATCACGGCCTGGTGGTGCTCGATCACGATCACGGACTTGCCGGACTCGACCAGGCGATCCAGCAGCCCCAGCAGGGCCTGGACATCGGCCAGGTGCAGGCCGGTGGTGGGCTCGTCCAGCACATAGACGTCGCCATCCTCGGCCATCTGCACGGCGAGCTTGAGTCGCTGGCGCTCGCCGCCGGAGAGGGTCGTGAGCGGCTGACCCAGGCTGATGTAGCCGATGCCCACATCCACCAGCCGGTCGAGGATCTTGAGGGCGGCCGGGGTGCGTGCCTCACCCTCGGCAAAGAAGGCGGCGGCCTCGGCGATGGGCATCGCCAGGACCTCGGCAATGGTCTTGCCTCCGAGGGTGAAGTCCAGTACCTCGGCGAGGAAGCGCTTGCCCCCGCAGACCTCACAGGTGCTGGCGACGCTGGCCATCATGCCCAGATCGGTATAGATCACACCGGCACCGTTACAGGTGGGGCAGGCACCCTCGGAGTTGGCGCTGAACAGCGCGGGCTTGACCCCGTTGGCCTTGGCAAACGCCTTGCGGATCGGCTCCAGCAGGCCTGTGTATGTCGCCGGGTTCGAGCGTCGTGATCCCCGAATCGCGCCCTGATCCACGGTGACGACCCCGGCATCCCGGGGGATCGAGCCGTGGATCAGCGAGCTCTTGCCCGAGCCGGCCACGCCGGTGATCACGGTGAGGATGCCCAGTGGGATATCCACGTCCACGTTTTTGAGGTTGTGGGTGCTCGCCCCGCGAATCGCCAGCGCCCCGGTGGATGTCCGCACCGATTCCTTGAGGTGTGCGCGGTCATCCAGGTGGTGTCCGGTGAGGGTGTCGCTCGCGCGCAGCCCCTCGACCGTTCCGGTGAAGCAGATCTCACCGCCGGCGTTGCCCGCCCGCGGACCCATGTCGACCACGTGGTCGGCAATCGCGATGGTCTCGGGCTTATGCTCCACCACGATCACCGTGTTGCCCTTATCGCGCAGGCGCAGCAGTAGGGTGTTCATCCGGGCGATATCGTGCGGGTGCAGACCAATGGTGGGCTCGTCGAAGATGTAGGTCACGTCGGTCAGTGAGGATCCCAGGTGGCGAATCATCTTGGTGCGCTGCGCCTCACCGCCGGAGAGGGTGCCCGCCGGACGATCCAGGGTCAGATACCCCAGGCCGATCTCCACAAACGAATCCAGCGCGCCGCCCAGGGTTTCCAGCAGCGGGGCGACGCTCGGGTCATCCAGCCCGCGCACCCACTCGGCGAGGTCGCTGATCTGCATCGCGCAGGCATCGGCGATGTTGATCCCGGCGATCTTCGAGGACCGCGCGCCCTCGTTCAGGCGCGTGCCCTGGCAGTCGGGGCACGTGGTGAAGGTCACCGCTCGGTCCACAAACGCGCGGATATGCGGCTGCATCGCCTCGCGGTCCTTGCTGAGCATGGACTTGCGGAGCTTGGGGATCAGCCCCTCATAGGTCATGTTGATGTCGCCGATCTTGACCTTCACCGGATCCTTATAGAGGAACGCGGTCATCTCCTTCTCGGTGAACTCGCGAATCGGCTTATCCGGGCTGAAGAAGCCCGAACCGGTGAAGATCTTGACGCCCCAGCCATCGGCCGTATAGCCGGGGATGGTGAGGGCCCCCTCGTTGAGGGACTTGGAGTCGTCAAAGAGCTGGGTCAGGTCGAGGTCGTTGACCTTGCCCATGCCCTCACAGCGTGGGCACATGCCGCCGGTCACCGAGAACTCGCGGCGCTCCTTGACGGTGCGACCCTCCTTCTGGATGGTGACGGCACCGGCCCCGGACACCGAGGGCACGTTGAAGGCGAAGGCCTGCGGGGAGCCGATGTGGGGCTGTCCCAGGCGGCTGAATAGGATGCGCAGCATCGGGGTCGCGTCGGTTGCGGTGCCCACGGTGGAGCGTGAGTTGGATCCCATCCGCTCCTGATCCACGATGATCGCGGTGGTGATCCCCGAGAGGACGTCCACATCCGGGCGGCCCACGCTGGGCATGAATCCCTGCAGGAACGCGCTGTAGGTCTCGTTGATCATGCGCTGGGACTCGGCGGCGATGGTCCCAAAAACCAGCGAGCTCTTCCCCGAGCCGGACACCCCGGTGAACACGGTGAGGCGGCGTTTGGGGATGTCGACGCTCACGTCCTTGAGGTTGTTTTCGCGGGCACCGATGACCCGGATCAGATCGTGGCTGTCTGCTGCGTGGGGGACGGTGCTCATGGGGTGCCTTCCGAACGGGATCACATGCACCGCGCGCATTCGGCAGCGAAACGCGCGGTATCTTTCGATTGTGATGGTCCGCGGGTCTGCTGTCCAGCCGGTGACGCACGAGCGTGGGTTCGACGCCGCCCCGGACAAGAAAAACCCCCTTGCCGTAATCCGGAGATTCGGCGAGGGGATCCTTCTATCAGGCGAGCGAGGGACCTTGTCCTCGCAGTGACTGCAACGTATCACGATTCGGGGCCGTAATGGCATCGCCTACCGAACTTGTCCTAGTTCTGTCCAAACATTGACGATTCGCGGGTCACCGTATTGATACTTGACCCATGTTGAAAGAGACCAGCTTGAGGGTTGTGGCCAACGGTTTGAGCGCCGCGCGTTTCGACACCTATCTTGCGGCCGCCGACGGGAGCATGGGGCGCGCGTTGAGGCTCTATCGCTGGAACGCAAGTTTGTCCGCAGCCTGGGCGGAGACGCTGGCTCACACGGAGATCTTCCTGCGAAACCGGATTGACGTGTGTTTGCGTGAATGGAACGCGGCCAATGGCGGCAGGGGAGACGGTGTTCCATATTCGCCCGAGTGGACTTTTCGGGCCGCGCGTCCATTGCATTCTCTGCTCGCACGTCCGCTCGACAGTGCGCGTCGCCAGGCTGCGCACGCTCAACAGATCCGTGCGGCCGAGCACCCACGAGTTCGTGCACAGCTCGTCCATGACGACCTGATCGCGCACCTTTCATTTGGAGTCTTCGTCAACTTGCTCCCGACCCCACACTCATCGGCCACGCATCTTACTCAGCGCAGAATCCTTTGGGACGAGGCTCTCGCCCCGGGTTTCCCGCATCTCGCCCCGGCCGCACGGGACGGATTTCAGACCGGTACCCAGGCCACCCGCCTGCACGCGCTGCGCAACCGGGTCGCGCATGCCGAGCCGCTGCTTGATGTGCGCTCGGATCGGCGGCTTCGGGATGTGGGGCGGCTGCTGGCGAGCATGGATCCACGGTTTGCCGGCTGGGTGACCGGTGGGTCCCGGGTGCAGGACGTCCTGAAGCAACGACCCGGGTGACTACCCGAACCCGGCGGGTCGCCAGACCGGTGAATGGATTCGGCTCGCCTCTTCGAAATGTCGCCCGCGGCGACTAGCCTGGGGGCATGAAGACGGAATCCACACCCCCGGGCCCCGACGGTCAGCTCATCGTAGCGGACGTGATTGCCTGGCGAGCCTGGCTCGATGCCAATGAGGAGGTTTCCGACGGGGTCTGGCTGCACCTGGCCAAGAAGGGAACCGTGGAACCCACCACCCTCACCTACGGACAGGCGCTCGAGGAGGCCCTGTGTAGCGGATGGATCGACGGCCAGAAGCGCTCCTTTAACGAGGCGACCTTCCTCCAGCGCTTTACCCCGCGCCGCCGGGCCTCGATGTGGTCGGCACGCAACGTGGGCATCATCGCCGAACTGGATGCGGCCGGTCGCATCCGCCCACGCGGCCACGCCGAGGTTGCGGCGGCCCGTGCCGATGGACGCTGGGATCGGGCCTATGCGGGATCCGCCGACGTGGAGATCCCCGAGGCCCTGGCCCTGGCGCTCGCCGCCGACCCGGTGATCGCCGCGGCCTTTGAAAATCTCAGCGCCTCGGCGAGGTATTCGATCCTGCACCCGCTGATTACCGCGGCCACCCAGAAAACCCGCGACGCCCGCCTGGCCCGCGCGCTGGCAAAGCTCGCCGAGGGCTAGGGGCGGCCCAACACACGTCAACCGCCGATTCTGTTTTGTCGATGGGTGACCACCGCATTAATCGCGGACCGATCGTTCGCATCCGCAGATAAAAGCTCGGATTCAGCGACGGGCGTTCTCAACTCTTCAGATCGGCCATGTGGAGTTTATGGAAGCTGAACGAGTCGATTGCCTTCAATGATGAGACGACGATCGCAGAATTCTGCGACCCTGGCACTGTGCGTGGCGATAACGAACCTGGCTCCTGCTGACCCCAGGGTCTTGAAGAGCTCGAGTACTTCGGTTTCGGTCTTTTCATCGAGAGCGCCCGTGGGTTCATCGGCAAGCACGAGAGAGGGCTCCTTCACGATCGCTCGTGCAATGGCCACTCGCTGGCTCTCCCCACCGGACAGCTTAGAGATACGCTTTCGATCGAACCCTTCAAGCCCGACCGCGGCAAGAGCTTGGCGCGCGATGATATCAGCTTCCTTATGCCCGGGAATGGCCATTTTGACGTTTCGAAGCACGGTAAAGTCATCGATCAGGTCATACCGCTGCGTAACCATACCGATGTTCTTTCGGCGGTAGTCCGCCATCGTATCCGGCTTCGGGAGGAGCGTGCGATCACGATGCAGGTACTGCCCCTGATAACTCACATCTAGGCCGGCCAGGATCCTCAGCAGTGAGCTCTTGCCGCTTCCACTTCGACCGATGAGGGCTACCGAGCGTTCGCTTTCAGAGAGGTGAAAATTCAAATCCTCAAAAAGGTGCCGCGTTTGGCCGTTTGGTTCCGTCACAACCTTTGAAATGTCGCGCAACTCAACGATGTTTGTCATGCAGTTTTTCCTCCTGTGCCCAATATTGTTGTTTTGACCAGACGCTGCTGCCAAATGGCATCCAATAGGAAAAGCACAAAGACGCCGGCGGTAATGAGCAATCCGCTCGTTGAGTCCTGATTTGGCAATCGTTGAATGAGAAAAACGAGGGCAACGGCGATGGCAGCGTATTCGATGACTGTTGTGGCCAGCGCGGTGCCACTCAGCGCAGACCCTCTGCGACCCAACATCCAGAGAGCGCGGACACGCTGACTACGCCGACGGTGATTAAATCGGGTGAGTGCAACGATCGCAACAATCGAACCGATGATCAGCGCGATCTCGATCGTCACGAGCAGGCCGAGGTTATCGAGGATCAGGTTTCTCACAAGGGCGAATTGGGTAATGTATGACGGCACGTTAATCAGTGCGTATGCGTCAAAGCCTGACTGATTCCCTGCGGTCGCGAGAGTGGACAACACGACATCCGGACTCGTTCCGGTATCCACAGCAACATTCGCATTGATCATCGCGAATGCCAGAATGCCGTAAAAGTATGCCTCGGTCTCAGGGAAGTGCTCAATACTCTGCGGGTACGGGATCAGGACGTAATCGTCCAAATAAAAGTTGAGATCGTTCTGATAGAACATGGAGGAGTTGGGTTCCAAGAATCCAACTACTTCAAAGCGCGCGACGCGAGAGTAGAGATTCCCTGTGAGGCGATCGCCAATCTCATAAACACCACGATAGTTCGAACCGAGCAGTACCGGGGTGGACGGGTTTGAATAATCGATGCTCTCCCAGTCAAAAGCTTTGCCTACCGCGTCGGTGAGGTTGTAGAACTCGAATGCTGCCTGATTCATTTGCATCGATTTGACGTTCACGGCCACACCGCCAAGACTCTCGTCCGGGTGCGGCCCCTGTAGCGACATTTCGGTCCCATAGCCATATTCGAACGTTTCGCCACCTTCAAAATTTACGATGGGAAGGTTCTGATCAAACGCCGACAGTACCTCCAACGATCTATCCGACTGCAGATTGTCGTAGAAGCGTGCAATTTTCCTGATGTTATCTGACGAGGAACGGTACTGTTCGAATGCATCGGGATCGGTCAAATGATCCGAAAGCCCGTAGAGGTCGGCCGCCGCGGAGTCGGAGAAGCTTCGGTTTACGGCGTCGCGTGTTGATTGAGTGAACGACACGAGGTTATAGACGGTCACACCCAGGAACGCGACGATCAATACCTTGGTCACGGTCGACAAGAGTGTTCCACGGAAGTTATCAATTAGCCCCATGAGTGCCTCCTCCAGAGGAGCCATGCGCTGGCAACGGTGAAAACTCCCGCGATGAGCGATGCCGGCGCGAGCGTATTCAGAAGGAGCGCGCCGGTCGATTGCATCGGCCCCGACAGCACGGCGGCCGTTCCAAAGATCAGCAGTAGGGGCAGCGTCATCCACAGAAGCAACCGGACAACGCTGCGGATTAGAATGTGAAGACGTCGAGCCCCAAGCTGAAAAAGAACGACATTCAGTCGTCGACTTTGGGAGGCCGCGAGAAGGCCGGTGGCGATGGCACCCAAAACCGTCAAAATCCAACCGAATCGCAGCAGAACTGGCGAGACAAAATCGATGTTGGTTCGACGGTCGGTTCCTCCACCCGCTGCCGCAGCGGGGGCGGGTTCTAGCCGTTCAAGCACGGCGTCATCTATGTTTGAACCGTCGACGATCATCCGCGAGGCTGCGGTGTCATCGAACAGTCCGGGGCCCTGGAGGAGCACGGTGCGTGAGACAAGGCTGTTTGCATGAAGCCCAAGGTAACCAACAACCGGGTACAAAATGCCCTGAAACTCGTATGTCGTTACGCCCTGATCTTGATTCACCTTCACATCAGCACCAACGAGTGCCGCTCGTACGTCCCCAGCTTGCAACTGCCTACCCGAGTGAAGTGGAAGCGGATCGGGATGGCCCGTTTCGATAACCGCTCGAACCGAAGTGTCCCCTGGAAGCTCTTGGAAGATCCGCGCACTGGTCCCAGATCGCGCCAATAGTGATTCGAGCTCAGCTCCGGTTGTGCTCACGGAGATACTGCGGCTGGAATAGAGATTGTTTCCCTCCAGGGACAGGGCACGCTGGGTTTGATTGTAGAGCCCTAGCGCAACACTCAAGATTGAAAACAGCGTCACAAGAAGGGCGATAAATAGAAGACTTCGAGCGTTCATGGTGGCTTTCAATGATCAAGCGACAAGACCAGAATGGGAGGGGCTGGCGGTAGCCAACCCCTCCCATTCAGCAACTTACTTGCCGTAGTATGTGCGAGCCGAGCCGAGGTCAGAGTTCTGTGAGAATTTGCGCCACGGTGAGATCGCCTCCGTGCCGTTGGTGCCCCACTGGCGACCCGACGTTGTGTAGACCTTTCCTCCACCGGACTGCTCCATCTGAGCGTTCGTGTAGTGATAGACGCCTACCCAGGTAGTCCACCCATGGGCTCGCTTATGTGTGGTCCCGCCAATGCTCTTCTTTTCAGCCTTGCCGGTGTGCTGCGCCTGTGACGCTGCCCTTGCGGCAAAATCCGTCGACGACAGCGAGGATACACCAGTGTCCTCGCTCCAGCCGCCAAGATCAGCCGCATTAGCAGCGCCAGCTGGCACCAGCATCGCGCCGATCAGAATTACCGCCGCAGCGGCGGACGTAGTGAACTTCTACATTGCACTCTCCATTTGTGTAATCGGTGGAGGGTGTAAGGCAAATCCACGATCATCGCGCAGCGCCAACTATGAAGCGGCGCTCGATTTATCAGATGATTCGATTCATCGCTCCCCAAGTGGAACCTGTCCCACTTCCCCCGCATCGTTTATACAGGTTGGGATCGTGTGAATGCAATTTGAATGATGGCGCTCGGGAGTGTCTTGAGGGCAATTACCGGTCCTGCCCATTTCATCAATGGTGCAAGCATGTGATTATGCCGCCCCGCCCCTACTCGTCGCCGGGCAGCGCGGCGAGGAACCGGTTGGTGTCCTCGGCGATCTGGGCGGACTCGGTGTGGTGCAGGTAGTGGTCACCCTTCATCCCGATGACCTCACCGTGAGTCGAGTGCGCGGCCTGCTCCTCGTGCAGCTTCAGCCAGTTCGGGTTGGCCGGGTTGGGGTCCTGTGCGAAGAGTAGGACGGGCAGGTCCGCCGGGAACGTGAGATTTCGCGCCTTGGCATCGGCGAAGTTCGCGCCGATCCGGCTCATCTCGTCCAGGTAGGTGTCCGACATCGCGTTGCGGTTCACGATCAGGGTGTTCTGTTCGCGGGCCTTCTCGGGGTAGTCCTTGGCAAACGCCGACAGCGGATCGCTGTCCAGGGCGGTGACCGCCCGCGCGATGCCGGTTGCCTTGGCGGCGCGCATCAGGTCGATCGGGAAGGAGACGTCCATGCCGGGCTGCTCGGGCACGCTGGTGTCCACACCCACGAAGGCGATGACATCCTCGGGATACTTATTGACGTAGTTCAGCGAGTAGATGCCGGCGATCGAGTGGCCGCCGAGGACGAAGCGGTCAATGCCCTGCTGGTGCAGTGCCTCGTGGACCTCGGTCACGATGTTCTCGCTGGTGCGCGGCTTGTCGGTCTGATCGCTCAGCCCATAACCGAAGGGCTCCACCACAACCACGCGGTGGGTTTCGGAGAGCTTCTCGGTGAGCGGCAGGAAATCGATGGCCGGGGCGGAGGTGCCGAATCCGGGCAGCAGGACGATGGTCTCGGGGCCGTCACCGGTGGTGACCAGGTTCATCTTCTTGCCGTCGACGGTGGAGAACTTGCCGTACGGGGTGATCCGATCGGCTTCTTGGCCGTTGGCCACGGCGTTGACGATTGAGGTGGTGGCGAGGACCAGGGCAAAGATTGCCACAATCACTCCGAAGACCTTCAGGGTGACCTTCAAAAACTTCTTCATTACTGCGCTCCAGGGCGGGGATCGATGGAGTTGAGGCGTGAGCCTCGACACCGGCGGTGTCCTGCCTAGAGTAACCAGCACTCTGTTATGTATTCGGACCGAACTCCCAGGCTGAGGCGGATTTAGCGCGTGTCGAGCGTTTTTGATCGGTATCCGCGAACAAACTGCGCATTCCGTAGTCGAATCGTTACGACGCCGAGGCTAGGCGAGGGCCTCATCCCGCTTGCGGGCACGATAGGCGGCGGCCTTCACGCGGCTGCCGCAGGTCTTCATCGAGCACCATTCGCGGCGGTGTCCGCGGGAGTGATCCAGATACACCTGGGTGCACTCGGGACGGGCGCATTCGCGCAGCAGGGTGGCATCGGGTCCGCCGATGATGGCCACCGCCTGGCGGGCAATATTGCCCAGGGCCTCGGCGGCGGTGCCCCGCGGACGCCAGCCCGCAGATGAGGCTGTAGCCAAGAGCTCCGCCGCCAGGACCGGCGCGGAAGCGTGCAGGTTGAGTAGTGCGACGGACTCCTCCGGCAGGGCCTCGCCGTGCAGTCGCGCCCAGACCAGGGCGTAAATTGCCTCGCGCAGAACCAGGGCGTCGGCAAGCACCGCGGGGGTCGCGGTGTGGGAACCGGGCAGGAGGCCCGACTGATCCAGCCAGTCGTCGAGGTCGGCGGGGGTTTCCAGGCACTCCCGCGGCCGCTCGTTTCGGCGCGCACGCAGCGTCCCCACCAGGTCGAGGGGGAGGCAGCCGCACGGGAAGGCGTGTTTCATGTCACCATTCTGACCGGTGACCCCGGGTGCGCGCAAGCGAATCACCAAAATTCGTCACCGGTTTGACAGGTGACGTTTTTTTGTGTCATGATCATCACCACTTAGACCGGTGATGCCGGTCGGATTGGAGAACAGCATGGAACTCAAGCTTGAGGTGGTCGTGATTCCCGTCGCCGACGTGGATCGAGCCCTCGCCTTTTACACCGGCATCGGATTTCTCGAGGACGCCGATTTTCGCACCGAACGCGGCCTGCGAGTGGTTCAGGTCACCCCGCCGGGCTCGGCTGCGTCGATCATCTTTGGCGAACAGCTCACCGATGTGCCGCCCGGGACGGTCCGCGGCCTGCACCTGGTGACCGCCGATATCGCCGGAGCCCGCGCCGAGCTGGCCGAGCGCGGGGTCGCGATCAGCGGACTCTGGCACGATGCCGACGGCGTCTTCCACTGGGCGGGCGGCGCGAACCGGGTGCCCGGGGCACACCCCGAGGCCGAGAGCTACGGCACCTTTGCCTCGTTTGAGGATCCGGATGGGAACGAGTGGATCCTGCAGCAGGTGGTCACCCGTGCGCCGGGACGCTAGCGCGGCACCGGGCGGGAACTCAGCAAACATGTCTATCGTTTTTCAGGAACCTGAACCAGGATGGAAGAACAACACGGTGGTTGGCCACGAAGGGGGCACAGCATGAGTGAGGATTCGACAACAACAACGCGGCGCACGGTGGATGTCATCGTGATCGGTGCCGGTCCGGTGGGCGAAAACGCCGCCGACCGTGCGGTACGCGGCGGATTGAGCACGGTGATCGTGGAGCGAGAACTGGTGGGCGGCGAATGCTCCTACTGGGCCTGTATGCCCTCCAAGGCGCTGCTGCGTTCGGGCCAGGTGTTGCGTGCGGCCAAGGCGGTCCCCGGTGCAGCCGAGGCGATCACCGGCGAGCTGGATGTGCCCGCGGTGCTGGCTCGGCGAGATTCCTTCACCAGTAACTGGGATGACGCGGGACAGGTGCGCTGGCTCGACAGTGCACACATCGACCTGGTGCGCGGACACGGCCGCCTGAGCGGCGAGCGTGAGGTGACGGTGACCGGACCCGAGGGTGAGGTTACCATCCTCACCGCCAATCACGCGGTTGTGGTGGCCACCGGTTCGATCGCGACCGTTCCCAAGATCCCGGGGATCGAGGAGGCGGGTGCCTGGACCAGCCGCGAGATCACCGCGGCACAGAGCGTTCCGCCGCGGCTCGCAATTATCGGCGGCGGAGTGGTGGGAACCGAGATGGCCACGGCCTTCGCGTCCCTCGGCTCCGAGGTGACGCTGATCGCCCGGGGTACGCTGCTGGCCGGCCTCGAAGACTTTGCCGGGGAGTACGTGGCCGACGGCCTGCGCGAGCTGGGCGTCACCGTGCACACGGGAACCTCGACCGACCGCATCGAACGGGCGTCCTCCGGCGAGGTCACCATCGTTACGTCCGCCGGAGAAGTGCACGCCGATGAGGTGGTGGTGGCCACCGGCCGCGGGGCCAACACCCGCGATCTCGGGCTCGAAAGCATCGGTCTCACCCCGGGCGACTGGCTGAGTGTGGATGACACCCTGCTGGTCGAGGGCTTCGACTGGCTCTACGGCGTGGGTGATGTGAACCACCGGGCGCTGCTCACCCATCAGGGTAAGTATCAGGCGCGCGCCGCCGGTGACGTGATCGCCGCCCGTGCCAGCGGGAGCGAGCTCTCGACCGAGCCCTGGGGAATCCACGTGGCCACCGCCGATCACGGCGCCGTCCCACAGGTGGTGTTCACCGATCCCGAAGTCGCGGCCGTGGGTCCCACCGCCGAGCAGGCCACGCGGGCCGGACACTCGGTGCGCGTGGTCGACTACAACCTGGGCTGGGTGGCCGGGTCGACTCTGTCCCGGGACGGATACACAGGGAAAGCCCGCCTCGTGGTGGATACTGACCGTGAGGTCATCCTGGGCGCGACGTTTGTGGGTCCCGAGGTGGCCGAGCTGGTGCAGACCGCGACCACGGCGATCGTCGGGGAGATCCCGTTGGCCCGGCTGTGGCATGCGGTCCCCGCCTACCCCACGGTGAGCGAGATTTGGCTGCGCCTGCTCGAAGAGTATGGCCGTCCCACCGCGGAATCCCGGCGATGAGTGACTCCAGCCGCGCCGACCGGGCGGCCATTGTGCGCTACCTGCGGGTTGTGCAGGACTCCCGCAACGGCCTCGATGAGCGGACGGCCTCGGCCTTCGAAAGGCTCACCCCGGCGCAGCTGGATCTGCTGGTGGAGCGGCTGGCCGGTCCGTCGGCGTCGCCCGCATCGGCGTCGTCCGAACTCACTCGGCGCTCGCCGGCACCCGGGTCTGCGGGTAACCGGCGTTCGGATGCTCCCGGGGACGCCTCCGACCCTGGTTTCACTCGGGAGTCGGCCGCGCGCTGGGTGCAGCGGCGTCTGCTCGGCGGTGCCAGCGCACGCGATGTGCGCGGCACCGCGCGGGTGACCGGGGCGGCGCTGGCGCTGTTTGCGGTGGTGATCGGGATCGGCGCGGCCATCGCGATCACCACCGAGCCGCAGCCCATGGCCGGGCCCGGGAACCCGCAGCAGAGCGTCAGCACCGAGCACGGCGACCCCTCGGGGGACCTGGGCGAGGTGCTGCGCCGGCAGGCTCTGGAGGACCAGCAGACCGACCTCGACTACTAATTAGTCCGCGGTGCTCGACCGCTCCGCGAGGCCGAGGCGCTAGGCCTCGACGCTGGGCCGTGCCGCGAAGCCGGGCCGCGAGGCCGAAGCGCTAGACCTCGCAACTAGTCCGCGGTGCTCGCCCAGGCCGCCCAGAGGTGCGCGTAGCGTCCCCGTGCCGCGCGCAGCTCGGCGTGGGTGCCCGATTCGATGATCCGACCGTGCTCCATCACGATGATCCGGTCGGCGCGTGCGGCCTGATCCAGGCGGTGCGCGATGATCAGGGCCGTGCGTCCACGCAGCAGGGCTTCGGCCGCCGCATCCAGGGTGCGGGCGGCGTCGGAGCCGGCCTCCGCCGTGGCCTCATCCAGGATCACGGCGGGGGGATCGAGCAGGGCGATCCGAGCCAGCGCCAGGTGCTGGCTCCGCTCGGCGGTGAGGGTCAACCCGCCGCCTCCCACGCGGGTGTGGATCCCCTCGGGAAGCGCGTCCACCCAGCCCCGTGCACCCACCAGGTCCAGCGCCGCGGTGAGGGCCCGGGCGGGGGAGTCGGGTTTTGCGATGGCGAGGTTCTCGGCAATGGTTCCGGCAAACACATGCCCCTCCTGGGTGGCCAGCGGCACCGGGATCGCGAGCGGCAGGCTGCGCTGGTCGCCGGCGTCGTGGACCGGTCCCGCAAAGCCGGCGTCGGCGTCGCGGAGGCCCGCGATCACCGCGGCCAGGGTGGACTTGCCCGATCCGCTTTCGCCGACGATCGCCACGTGCTCCCCGGGGGTCACCTCCAGGTTCAGCCCGTCCAGCAGCGGGACGCCCGGGTGATAGCCGAAGACGAGGTTCCGCGCGGCGAGTCCCACCGCGGCCTCGGCTCGCGGTTCGCGTTCCCAATCCGGTTTGGGCACGGGCAAGAACGGCTGTGTGGTCGGCTGCGCGGTCGGCCGTGACGGTGGCACCGAGGGAGGACGCGAGGAAACCTCCGACGATGCTGGCCGCGAAGCCGACCGCGATGTGGCGCTGTCGGGATCGGCACCCGCGGAGTCGAGCACCCCGACCAGACGGGCAAGGCCCGCCCCCGCCCGCTGAAGCACCCCGAAGACACCCAGGACCGTATTGATCGGGTCAAAGAGACCGGCAAAAAACAGCGCGGCGGTGACCGCGGCCCCCAGCGGGACCGTGCCCGTGGTGACCAGCAGATATCCGGCGATCAGGATCGCCGACAGCCCCACCCACTCGGCCGCATTGAGTCGGGCGTAGAACACGGTGGCGGTGCGAACGGCGCGAAACTCCCAGCCCATCGAGGCGCGGGAGGCCGTGTCGATGCGGGTGTACTCCCGCTCGCCCAGGCGCAGGGCGCGCACCGTGGGCAGCGCCGAGAACGCGGTGAGCAGGGTGCCCGCGCGGACCCCGTCGGCGGCGCGGCCGGCGGCGAAGATCGGCCCGGATGCGCGCAGATACCGGCGCAGGGCAAACCCCTGGATCGGAATGGCCAGGGCTCCGGCGAGGGCAAAGCGCCAGTCCAGCGCGGCCAGTCCCAGCAGCGTCATGATGATCGTGATGCCCGCGCCGGCGAAGGCGATAAACGCCCAGGATGCGGCATCGGACACCTCCTCGGCGTCCCCGGAGACCCGCGAGACCAGGTCGCCGGTACCCCCGGCCTCGATCCGCGCGAGCGGCAGGTTGAGGGCGGCCGAGACGGTGTCCTCGCGCAGGGTCGCGACACCCGGCTGGATTCCCCGGGACAGGGCGACGGTCGCGATCCAGCCGAATCCGGCCTGTCCGAGCCCCGCGACCAGGAGGAGCAGTCCCGGACCCACGAGGGAGGTGGGGGCGGCGCCGTCGGCAATCAGCTGGGTGATCCAACCGAGCGATACCGGACCGGCCAGCCCGCAGATACCGGCCAGGATCAGGCCGAGCAGCGCCAGGATCAGCGCGCCTCGATGCCGGCGCAGCAGCGGCCGCACCACGGCCAGGACGGTGCGCCGATCGGCAACGGGAAGGATGGAGGGTGTGGTGTGGGTCATCGCAGCACCGCCCCGAGATAGCGGGCATCGGAGGTGGTGAGGAGGTCGTGGGTTCCCTCGCTGGGAAGTGCCTCGGCGGGGAGGAATATCACCCGGTCGCAGCGCGCCAGCCAGGCCGGGGAGGTGGTGAAGACGGCGGTGCCGCGGCCCGTGCGCAGGGCGGCCACCCGCTCGGCGATGAGCTGCTCGGTAGCCGCATCCACCGCGGTGGTGGGATCGTGCAGGATCAGCAGCTCGGGATCGGCGGCGAGGGCACGGGCGAGGCTCAATCGCTGACGCTGGCCACCGGAGAGGGTACCGCCCCGCTCGCCGATGTCCCCGGCCCATCCCTCTGGCGACTGCTCGGCGACCTCGTCCACATGGGCGGCGTGGGCTGCGCGGGTCGCGAGGTCGTCCCGCGCCGCCGAGCCCGGGGTGGTCTCGTCCGGTGCGGCACCGCGGGCGCGGGTGGTCCCGTCCGTCGCGGAAGCCTGTGCGCGGGCGGCCCCGCCGGGTGTGAGGTCCCCGGGGTGCACGGCCTCGGTCAGCGCGTCGCGCAGCGAGCCCGCAAACAGCGCGGCATCGTGCGGGGAGACCAGGACGCGGCGTCGCAGATCCCGCGCGTCGAGGTCGGGGAAGGCAATGCCGCCCAGCCGGATGGTTCCCGATTCGGGATCGGTTTCCCGGGCGAGCAGCGCCCCGAGGGCGTGGGCCGTCCGCGGGTCCTCGGTCACGATTCCGGTGAGCCTCTGCGGATCGAGGCGCAGGCTCAGCGGTGCCGAGCGCCCGGGCAGCGGGGACACCCGCTCCAGCTCCAGGGCGGTCCCGGCCTCGGCAACCCCGGTTCCCGAGTGATCGCGGATGGTGGGGGTGTTCAGGATCGCCGCAACCCGTTCGGCCGAGGCGCGGGCGCGGGCGATCGCGGTTCCGGTGAAGGCCAGCGTGTCCATCGGCCCGATCACAAAGCGGGCCAGGCCCAGGGCCGCGACCAGCTCGCCCGGGGTGAGGCTGCCGGTCAGGGCGAGGTAGCCGCCGAGCACCGTAATCAGGGCAAGATAGGTTCCGGTGAGGGCGGCCCCGACCGCGGTGAGGGTCGCGGCCCCGGCGGTCGCGTGCAGGGTTGTGGTGAGCGCTCGGCCGCTGGCCTCGGCATACTGCCGGGCCCCGGCGCTGCTGGCCCCCAGCCCGCGCAGCACGCGCAGTCCGCGCACCAGGTCCTCGGCCAGGACGATCACCCGGCCGCGATCATCCTGCTCGATCCGGCTGCGCCGCTGCACCGGCCGCGAGGCCAGCCCCAGCGCGATCAGCAGCAGCACCGTCCCCACCATGATCACGATGCCCAGCGGCAGCGAGGCCATCAGGAGCATCACGGTGCTGGCAATCAGGACCAGGGCCGCGGCGATGCAGGTGGCCAACATGCCGGCGAACGCGCCGATCCGGCCGGCATCCGAATCCGCCCGGGCCAGCAGATCGCCGGGGGCCTCCTCGATGCCGCCGGCGGGATCCAGCACCCGCGCGCTCAGCCGCATCCGCACCGCGTGCTCCCCGTGCTGCTTTGCCCGCATGCTGGCGCGAGCGCCCAGTCGGTAGGAGAACGAGAGCAGCAGGAAGTCTGCCGCGAGAATGCCGATCCACAGGGCCAGGGCTCCCGGATCGGCGGCGGAGATCGCCGCGCCGATGGTGGCGCCGATGATCACCGGAACCAGGGCCTCGCCCAGCTGGTGCAGCCCATAGAGGACGGTGGCCAGAACCAGATCGGTCCGTCGGATCGCGAGTGTGTGGCGGATGAGGGAATTGGGAGAAACGGATGACGCGGGCATCAGATCAGATTAGGATAACCTTAGTTCTGTCGTAAAGATGGCAGCACGCCAACCTCTGTCGTGGATCGGCCATGCGGCGCGTTGGCACATCATTCTGTCGGGAAATTGGGAGCCACGGTGGGTGCAGCAAGCGTGATCGGCTTGGAACGATTCGAGATGGATCGTGGCCAGAAATTCCGCACCCACGTGCACCGATATCACCAGCTGGCCTGGGCGAGCTCGGGTGTGCTGATGGTTGATGTCGAGGACCACTACTGGGTGCTGCCGCCCAGCCTGGCGCTGTGGATCCCCGCGGGCACCTGGCACGCCGCCGCCGCGCTGCAGCGTTCGGTGATGGAGGGGATCTACCTGGATCCGGCGGGCTGCCCGCTGGCCTGGGCACAGCCGACCGTGGTGGAGGTGTCGCCGCTGGCGGCCCAGCTGATCGGCTACCTGGCTGGCGACCTGGCCGAGGATGCCCGCATCAGCGCCGAAACCGTCCTGCTCCAGGTGCTGGCACCGGTGGATAAGGCAACCATCGAACTGCCGCTACCCACGGATCCGCGGGCGCGTGAGGTGGCCGCGATCCTGCTGGCCCGTCCCGACGATCAGCGCGGGCTGGACGCGCTCGCCCGGCAGGTGGGATCCAGCTCACGTACCCTGCTGCGCCTGTTCGTGGCCGAGACCGGGTTGACCTTCACGCAGTGGCGGGTGAACGCTCGGCTGCAGGCGGCGATGGCGTATCTGGCGGCGGGGGAGCCCGTGGGGCGCGTGGCCGACCGGGTGGGATACGCGACCGCCAGCGCGTTTGTCGCGGCGTTCCGTCGGGTCACCGGGCACACGCCCGCCGCCTACTTCGCCGCGGCCGGCGGGGGACGCCGCGAGGGCGCCGGGATCGGGTTGGATGAACCCGGCACCGCGGATCGCGAGCGGGATTTCGACGCGGATGCCGCGGAGTCCGCCGAGGCGGCGACGCGGGAGGTCTCGTCTCCCGAGCGAGCGTTCGACGCGGCCTAGGTGTCCCGCTCCGCCTCGATTGCGTCGGGATCGATCGGGGTCAGCAGCACCGCACCGGATCCCCGGGCGGCCAGGGCATCGTTGGGGTTGAACACGCGGCAGGAGCCGAGGGACACACACCCGCAGCCGATGCACTGGTTCATCTCGGTTTCCAGGCGTTCGAGTTCCAAGCGGCGCGCGGCGAGCTGACCGCGCCAGGAGGCGTTGAGCCGGTTCCAGTCCCGCAGTGAGGGCATTCGATCCTCGGGTAGGGTCTCGAACTGCTCGGCGACCTCGGTCAGCGGGATGCCCAGTCGCTTGGCGGTCTGGATGATCGCGATGCGCCGCTCCACGTGGCGCGGATACAGCCGGTGCCCACCCGAACTGCGCTCGGAGTGGATCAATCCCTTCCGCTCATAAAAGTGCAGGGCCGAGGCCGCGACGCCGGTCCGGCGCACGATCTCGCCGATCGGCAACAGGTCGGTGGGACTGCGGCGGGGTTCATCCGGCGACGCGGACTTGATCTCAACCATGGTTGAGATTTTACCCTGAAGTAATGCATACCGAGACTTCCGAAGAACACGGCACCTGGGCGGACCTTTTCCGCGGCGGTGCCGGCCCCATCTCCCTGGTTCTGGCCGGTGGGGTGGCCCTCTACGCGCTGACCGTCTACGTGACCGGGGCGCTGCTCCCGGCCCTCAGCGCCGAACTGCACGGGGTGGAACTGTACGCGTGGGTCAACACCGCGTATCTGACCGCCTCCGTCCTGGCCTCGGCTCTTTCCGGCCGCGCCTCGATCCGGCTGGGCACGCGCGGGGCCTACCTGATCGGGTTTGGCCTGTTTGCGCTGGGGTCCGTGATCATCATGCTGGCGCCGGCGATGCTGGTTGTGGTGGCCGGACGACTGGTGCAGGGACTCGGTGGGGGATTCCTCGCCGCGCTGGCCTATGTGTCGATCAGCGCCCTGCTGCCGCGCCGGGTCTGGACCCGGGCCACCGTGCTGATCACCGCGATGTGGGCCATCGGCGGGGTCGCCGGGCCCGCGCTGGGTGGGGCGTTTGCCTCGGCCGGGGTCTGGCGCGAGGCCTTCCTGATCCTCACCGTCGCCGCCGTGTTGCTGGGGCTGATGGCGCTGATCGTGATCCGGGCGCCGCGTCCCGAGGCCGCCGGCATGCCGGGGTTGGCCGTGGGATCGCTGGTTCTGGTGGTGGTCGCCGCGGTGCTCTTCAGTATCGCCACCGTGGTGATCGGGGGCTGGCAGATCCTGGCCGTGGTGCTGGGAGCGCTCGCACTGGTGCTGTTTGTGGTGGTGGAAAAGCGTGCCGGATCGGCACTGCTGCCGGCGATGACCTTCCGCCGCGGCTCCAACCTCAAGTGGGTGTACCTGGTCGCGGGCCTGATCGGCGGTTCGGTCATGATCGAGTCGTTTGTGCCCCTGTTTGCCCAGGAGATCGGCAACGTTCCCGCGCTTCCCGCGGGCTACCTGGGCGCCGTGCCCTCGCTGGGATGGACGGTGGCCGAGATCTTCAGCGCGATGATCGCCGGAACCCGGGCGCGGCTGCGTGCGCGCACCATCGCGCCGTTTATCACCGTGGCCGGGCTGGCCGGATTCGCGCTGGTATCGGGCACCCTGGACGGGGTCGGCGTGCTGATCGGCTGGATCGTGACCCTGGCCCTGGTGGGCATCGGCGTGGGCATCGGATTCCCGCATCTGAGCGTCGCCGCGATGTCCTCGGTGGAGGGGGAGGAGGAGCAGGCGGCGGCGGCCTCGGGCGTCTCCACCGTGCAGCTGCTGAGCAACGCGATCGTGACGGCGCTGGCCGGAATCCTGCTGGGAACCTCGGTGGCCGGGCTCACCTCGGCGCAGGTGGTGTCGGGTGGGCTGGCGATCCTGGTGGCCGTGTCGATCCCCGCCGCGCTGCTGGTGGCCCGCCGACTCCGGACTCGGTGATTCCGATCCCGGCAATACCGGTTTGGCACATTGTTAACCATTCTTTCGAATGATGTGAATGATGCGTGGGATTGATGATTTTCTCGGATCCCGACCCTAACGTAGGAGCATGACACGTATTCCCGCTCGGATTTTGACCCTCGCCGGTGCCGCCTTGGCGCTGTCGATCACGGTCACCGGCTGCGCCGGTTTTGACGAGGTGGTCACCCGCACCAAGGCCGCCAGCTTTCACGACCGTGACGCCCTGATCAAATCGGGCATCACCGCCGACTGGGTTCCCACCGATGCGCACCGTATCCGTGGGGCACGCTCGCTGGATAACTCCGACATGTCGGTACTGATCAGTTCGAAAACCAAGCTGGATCCGCGCAAGTGCCCGCGCAAGAAGCGGCAGTCCACGCCCTCGTTTGTCCTGGCCGGTGCCCCCAACGCGTATGCGGCCAAGGAGGTCTTTGCGTGCGGCGAGTGGAGTGTCATTCCCACGCGTAACGGGTGGTTCGGGTGGACCCCGAACCACCCCCAGGAATCCGGAAATAAGGGCGGTCCGCGCCTGGGTCACCACCCGGTGCTGCGCACCGAATAGCGGCTACCCGGGGAGGGTCTCGGCCAGACCCAGCGGAAGGATCAGCGGGACCTGCGGTCCCGGGATGCCCTCGCGCACATAGCCGACCCGCAGGGTGATCGCCCGGTCCAGGTCCGCATAGCGCACCAGCACCGTTCCGAGTCCGCGCGCATCGAGGGTTCCGGCGAGCCCGAGCTTGGGCTTGGAGGTGTCCCAGGTGGCACCGGGCCAGCCGCGGAGGCTCCACTCGACCCCGCGCAGGGTCAGCCGCGGGGATCCGGCAATCACCGGAGCAAACGAGGCGTCGGTGGAGACCTGTACGGGGGCGGATTCTCGACCGTCGGCGAGGCGCTCGGTCACGGTGATGCTGATGCCCACCGGAGTCATCCCGGACAGCGTGGGGCTCTCCCAGGTACCATCCTCGGCGACGTGGGCGCTCGCGAGCAGTGTCGGGGCGACCCGTTGGAAGGTTCTCAGCGAGGCGACATGGCTGCCGTGGACCAGAATGTCGGCGCCGGGAGTGGCGGCGGTGCCGGACAGACTCAGGCTTCCGGCCGAGGTATCGAAGTGGGCGTCGGGCGCGGTGGGCGGCTGGGGATCGTCCGGCGTCGGTGTCGGATCCGGGGTCGGCTTGGGGTCGGGCGTGGGCTTAGGGTCGGGCGTGGGCTTAGGATCCGGGGTCGGCTGGGGATCCGGGGTGGGTTTCGGGTCCGGGGTGGGTTTCTGGGTCGGCGTGGGCGTCGGGTCCGGCGTGGGCCGGGCGGGTGCCGCGGGCGTCCCGGCCGGGTCCTCGGACGCCCCGGATGTGGACTCCTGGCCCGCCCGTGCGGGATCCGCTGCCGGCGTCTGCGGGGCCAAGATTCGTAGCGGCACAAAGGGGGTCGAGGCTCCGTCGGGGGTGGATCCGAGCATCGGGTCCGCCGCGAATCCCTCCGCCTGGGTGTTTGCATCCGGGTTCGCGGGGGACTCCCCGCCGAGTGAATCGGAGCCGGGTGCCGCGACCTGCCGTGGCGGTTCCGGGGTTCCGGCCGGGATCACCAAGAGGCCCACCGCCAGGGCGGCCCCGGCGACGGCCACCCCGGCACCGGCCCCGGCGACCACCTGGGTGGTCTTTGACGGGAACAGCTTGCGGGGCACCAGGGTCACCAGCCCGGCAATGGCCAGACCCACCGAGGCCGCCTGAAGACCAAAGAGAAACCACTGCTCGCGGCAGCGCGTGCAGCCATCGATGTGTCCAAGCAGCCCGCCGCGAATCGGGTCGGGGATCTCCGACCAGCGCAGGTCGGCAAATCTGCCCACCGTCTGCGCGCAGGTTTCATCCACCACCGGACCGGTGAAAGCGGCCACGACCCACGCCCTGCGCAGCCTGGTGCGTGCGCGGTGCAGCGCGACGCGGGACTGGCCGGGATTCATGCCGGACTCCGCGCCGGCCTCGGCGGCGGTGGCGCCGTTAACCTCCACCGCGGTGATCAGCTCACGATCGCGTTCGGAGAGCGTCCCCAGCGCATCGGCCAGGTGGGTGCGGGTCGCCAGATCACCCAGATAGTCGCCGGGTTCCACCCGTAGGCCGGGCAGATCCTCGGCCTCGGCCACCAGCACCTGACGTCCCGAAGCATTCCAGGCCGAACGCACGGTGTTTTGTACGGTGCGTGTGAGATACCCGCGAAACTCGCCGGTGGGGCCGCCGCCCGCGCGCAGTGCGTCGTAGATCTTACCGAAGGCGTCGGAGACGGCGTCCTCGGCCAGGTCTGGATCCATCGACCGGGCCAGCCGCAGGGCGAACTCGTGATGTCGCTGCCACAGGGTACCGATCGCCTCATCCCGGCCGGCGCGAACCTGTTCACACAGGGTGCTATCGGACACGATGGACATAGGCTGCGGCCTTTCGGGTGGCGCGCACTCCCGGTCCGGCGCGGGTACACCGGAGGGGGAGACGGGTGGTGGGTGTCGGGCGGGGTAAGCCCGGGCTGTGGGAAAGCCGCCGTCCAGCTTACCCCAGGGGTATCCGGGCGGGGGTTCCGCATCGTCGCGGCGGATTCGGGTCGCGCCGCGACGATGCATCCGAGCGCGCGAGAGGGTAGCTCGCATGGCTCGGCGGGTAAGACCGGGAGGTAAATCCCGGCTGGGGGGAGGGTATGCCCACACCATGACCACTGCTCACCCCCGCCGGGTGTTACACGACGCGCCGAAACTTTTTAGTTTTTGTTCCGGAACCGCTCGAGCGCCGCCGCGGCATCCTCATCCACCAGGTGTGCGTTGGCGACGGCACCGGCCCGGACCCCGGCGGCCGCCGCGGCACCGACCTGCGCGCCCAGATCGGTCGCGTTTCCGGCCACCCAGACGCCGGGGACGCTCGCCTGACCGGTCGCATCGGTCTGGATGGCACGGCCCATCGGGTTCTCGGTGATCGCGAGGTTGAGGCTCGCCACCGGACCGAGGTTCGCCACCATATGGGGTGCCACCACGACGGCCGTGCGCGGAACGAGCGTGCCATCGCTCAGTCGGATGCCGCGCAGCGCGTCCGCGTCGATATCCAGTCCGGCCACGGCCCCCTCGATGATCCGGATGCCCAGTGCCGCAAACTCCTCCCGGGTGTCCGCGGCGAGTTCGGTCTCGTTGGTGAAGAAGGTCAGGTCTCGGCTCCACTGGTGGAACAGGCGCGCCTGGTGGACCGAGCCCGGGCCGCTGGCCAGGATGCCGATGGGCTGATCGCGCACCTCCCACCCGTGGCAGTACGGGCAGTGCAGCACCTCGCGGCCCCAGCGCTCGCGGACCCCGGGGAGGTCGGGGAGCTCGTCGGTCAGGCCGGTGGCGATGATGAGGCGACGGGCACGCAGGGTCGAGGGTTCCGCAGCGGACTCGGGGGTGACGTGCACGGTAAACCCGATGCCCGTGGGGTCCGCCACCACATCGGTGACGCTGCCCGGCAGCAGTTCCCCGCCATATCCGGCCAGCTCGGCCCGGCCGCGCGCGACCAGCTCCAGCGGCGGGATGCCCTCGAGCCCCAGCAGGTTGTGGGCACCCTCGGCGGGGGCATTGCGCGGGGCGCCGGCGTCGATGACCAGGGTGCGGCGGCGTGCCCGGCTGAGGGTTACGCCCGCGCCGAGGCCGGCCGCGCCGCCGCCGATGATGATTACGTCGTAGGGGGTGGTGGGGTTCATGAAGGCTCCGTCTCGTGGATGATGACTCCATCCTGAAACGCGGCACGACAAAACAGCAAAGAGTTTTGCCGAATGGAAAACTCACGGCTCCCGTGCAGCCGCCGGCGGCCGGTGGGGTGTCAGACTGGAGCGATGACCGATGCCCGACACACCCTCGATGCCCTCGGTGCGCGACTCAACCGCCTGCGCACCGGGCGCGACCTGACCCTCGCCGAGCTGTCCGAACTCACGGATATCTCGATCAGCACGCTGTCCCGGCTGGAGAGCGGCGTGCGACGCCCCAGCCTGGAACAGCTCCTCCCGCTGGCCCGCGCCTATGGGATGACCCTGGACGAGCTGGTGGATGCCCCCGAAACCGGGGATCCGCGCATCCACGTCAAGCCACATGTGCACCGGGACGGTACCAAAACCATTCCGCTGACGCGGCGTCCCGGCGGAATCCAGGCCTTCAAGATGGTGCTGCCGCCGGCGCGCTGCACGCCGCCCAAATCGCTCATGGTGCACGAGGGGTACGAGTGGGTCTATGTGCTCTCCGGTCGCCTCAGACTCCTGCTGGGGGAGCGCGACATGGTGCTGGAACCGGGGGAGGCGGCGGAGTTTGATACCCGGACCCCGCACTGGTTTGGTCCGGTGGCCGGGGGCACCGTGGAGCTACTCAGCCTGTTTGGCAAGCAAGGGGAGCGGGCACATACCAAACTGGCCCCGGGACGTGAGTCCCCGGGCCAGTAGGCGGGATCGCGCGCGGTGCCAGCCGTGCTCGCGCCGGGCCCCGGTGTTGCGGGCGCCCGTGGCGCGGGGCGACTTAGGCGGTGACGCCGGGGTTTGCGAGGACCGCGCGGGAGCGCAGCGCCCCGTCGGCCAGCGAGCTCAGCACCTCGGTGGCGCGTGCCATCTCGAAGCTGTCCACCACGGTGCGGATCTTGCCCGCGGCCGCCAGTTCAAGGACCTCGCGCATCTGCGCCCGGGTGCCGATCACCGAGGCCTGGATGGTCTGAGCCTTGTTGAACGGGAACTCGGTCAGGGTCAGCGGCACGCCGTTGACCAGGGTGCCACCCCACTTGAGCACGCCGAAGGCCTGCTCGGTGACCACGTCTGCCGGGGCGAAGGTGATGACCGCATCGGCCGAGTCGGCAATCGCGGCCAGGGCCTCGGGGTCGCGGGAGTCCACGGTGTCGGCGGCACCGAGCTCGCGGGCCACCTCGAGGTGCTCGGGGGTGCGACCCACCGCGATCACCCGGGCGCCGGTGAGCGCGGCAAACTGCACGGCCATGTGGCCCACGCCGCCGAGGCCGAAGATCGCCACGGTGTCGCCGGGGCCCACAGTGAGCTTATCCACCGCGGCAAAGGCGGTGATGCCCGGGCAGAACAGCGGGGCGCTCTCGACCAGGTCGAGGGAGGCGGGCACCAGGTAGGTGTGGGCGGCGGTCGCGATCATATATTCGGCATAGCCGCCGTTGACGTGCTCGCCGGTGATCTTGCGATCGTGGCAGAGGTTTTCGCGTCCACTGGTGCAGAACTCGCAGGTCTCGCAGGAGGACCACAGCGGCTGAACGCCCACCGGGTCGCCCACCTGGAAGTTCGTGACACCCTCGCCAAGGGCACTGACGTAGCCGGTGACCTCGTGGCCGGGGATGATCGGGCTGATCGCGGGCACGCCGCCATCCACCCAGTCGCCCTCGATCATGTGCAGGTTTGAGCGGCACACGCCGCAGGCCACCACGTGGATTTCCAGCTGGCCGGGGGCCGGGGCGGGGCGCGCGGTTTCGCGCCAGGTCAGGGGTGCCTGCGCGATCGGCGCGGGCTGGTCAAGTTCTTGGGCATACATCAAAGTCATGCCTCAACGCTAAAACCGGCCGTGCGAGCGCGTCCAATAGGAGATCCGTATGGATGGGTTTTAGCGGCCCAGCGCGGCGGCGAGTTCCCCGCGGGTGGTTTCGATCTGCGGGGTCCCCACAAAGGTCTCGGCAAACGCGCGGGCGGTCTCATCCGCGGTCTCGGAGAGGACCAGGCGGATCTCCCAACCGAGGGAGTCATCCTCGATGATCGCGCGGGGAAGCTCGGCCGCCTCGAGCTTCGCCGCCATCGACTCGGGCACAATCGCGACCCCGCCGCCGCGGGCGACCAGGCGGATCAGCATGTGCACGTCTTCGAGGGTCATCACGCTCTGCCGGGTGATGCCCCGGCGCGCCCACGCCTCATCCAGGATGCGCCGCGCCGCCCAGGTGTCGGCAAAGTCGATCGTGTCGACCCCGTCCAGCTCCTCCGGGCTCAGGCTCTCGCGGGTCGCCAGCGGGTGTCCCTCCGGGCCCAGCAGCACAAAGGATTCCCGGCGCAGCGGGATCGAGGTTGCCGAGACCTCCTCGGTCAGGCCGTTGGCGAGCAGCGCCAGGTCGATCTCGCCGGTGTCCAGCTGGGAGTGCAGCGACCGGGTGGAGGCCTGGGTGAAGTGCATGCTGGTGTGCGGATGGGCGCTGCCAAACGCGGTGATCAGATCCACCAGGTCCACAAAGTCGCCGAGGCACTGTTCGGCGCCGATCCGGGTGGTGCGCGGGCTCGCGCTCGCCGCGCGCAGCAGCGCCTCCTGGGCCCGGCGTGCCTCGCCCAGCAGCAGCGCCGCGCGCGGACGGAATGCATCGCCCGAGGCGGTGAGGGTGGCGCCGCCGCGTCCGCGGGTGAACAGGCTCACGCCGAGCTCGCGTTCGAGCGCGCGAATCGAGGAGGACAGGCCGGGCTGGCTGACAAAGGAGCGCTCGGCGGCGCGGGTGAAGTTTTCCTCGGCGGCCACGGCCAGGAAGAATTCAAGCTGACGCAGGTCCATTAGCGGGTCTCCTCGGTGGGCGTGGTGGTGGAGGTGGCCAGGGGAGCGTCGGTCGTGACGATGGGAGCGTCGGGAGTCGCGTCGGAGGCGGAGCGTCCGTCGGGCGTGCCGGCGGCGGTGGCCGTACCGGGTGCGGTGGGCCAGTGCGAGAGGGCACCGTCCAGCACGTCGATCAGGCGCTGCCAGGACGTGGCGGTCTCGGGGTCCGAATGGGAAAACCCGCCGGTGTCATCGAGTCCGATGAACCCGCCGATGCTCGATCCGATGATTCGCACCGCGTGCGGAACCTCGGACGCCGGAAGCCCGTAGCCACGGATCACCCCACCGAGGATCGCCGAAACCCGTCGACCGGCGGCCACAAACTCCTCGCCGGCGAAGTGTGCCCGGCTGGCCTGCCAGAGCCCCGGATGCCGGCGGGACATCTCAAGCATCGCCTCGGCGGCCGCGGCGAGGGCCGCGCGCGTGTGCAGCCCGGCGGTCGCGCGGGTGAGGTCGGCGGCCAGCACCGCGTGGGCGCGGGTTCCGATGATCTCCCGCAGCGCATCGAGCCCGCGCACGTGGGCGTAGAGGCTCGCGGGCTTGACTCCGAGTTCGCGGGCGAGGGCCGACACGGTGACCCGGTTAAAGCCGAGACGATCGGCAAGCTCGGAGGCAACGGTGCCCACGTGTTCGAGGGTAAGCCCAACGGTCGCGGCCATGATCTCCTCGCGTTTGGTAACGATGTCCTCTCTGGATTATAGGCGTCGGTGGCGGCCCGACGGGTGGGTCGGGCCGCCATCGCACGCCGGGGTTTGCTAGCGGATAGCCCCGCCCGCGGGCTCGGAGACGAGGGCGGAGATGGCTGCGATCTCGTCTTCGCTCAGGACCACATCGAGTGCCGCCATGTTTTCCCGCAGGTGTGCACGGCTCGTGGTGCCGGGGATGGGAAGGATGCGCTCATCGAGGTGCAGGAGCCAGGCGAGCGCGAGCTGTCCGGTCGTGATGCCATGCTCGGCGGCGATCGGGTCCAGCACCGTATAAATCGGCGTCGCATCGTCGATACTCTTGCGCAGGCTCATCGGCCACCAGGGGGAGAAGACGCCGCCATCGGCAAGGGTCGCCCGCATGAGTGCGCCGCCGGTGCGGTTGGCGGCGTTGTACATCGCGGTGGTGGCGGCAATCGGGGCGATTTCTCGGGCGATGGCATACTGCTCGGCGGTGACGTTGGAGAGTCCGATGTTCTGGATGAGTCCCTCGTCGCGAAGGTCCCGCAGCGCCCCCACCTGATCTTCAAACGGGGCGTCGGTGGCATAGCCATTGTGAAGGTAGTACAGCGGGAGAGCATCCAGGCCGAGTCTGCTCGCGCTCATGACCGCGCTCTGGCGTAGGTAGATCGGGTTGCCCACCCATCCCAGGGTGTCATAGTCGAAGCCGCCGCGAACAAAGCCTCCTTTGGATGCGATGGTCAGCCCGGGGTAGGGATGCAGCGCCTCGCGAATCAGCGATTCATTGTGGTGTGGACCATAGACATCGGCGGTATCGATGAAGTCCACCCCCTCCTCGCGCAGTGCCCGGAGAAGCGCCAGGCCGCCGGCGTGGTCGGGGTAGGGCCCCCATACCTGTTCGCCGGTGAGCTGCATGGCACCAAAGCCAATTCGGGTCACCGTGTGGGAGGAGCCAATGGTGAGTGTTCTGCTGGTCATTGAAGCGGCTTTCTCGTAAAATGGGGAGCATCCCCGTAAAAGTGGGGAGTGTCCCCGATTCTATCTGGGGAGTGTCCCCGTTTTCAAGGGAGAGTAGTGAAATGACCGATCCACTGGTATCCAAGCGGCCGGCGCGAGCCGATGCTGCAAGAAATTTTGATGCGATCGTCGCGGCCGCTCGCGAGGTGTTTGAGCGCTCGGGTTCTCAGTCGAGCATGGATGAAATTGCCCGGATTGCCGGGGTGGGGAGCGCCACGCTCTATCGTCACTTTCCCCGTCGGGATGATCTCGTGGAGGCGCTCTATGCGCGCGAGGTTGCCCTGGTCTGCGAGTATGCCGAGAGTCTGGTGGGGGAGGGGGATCCGTTTGACGCGCTGACGCTCTGGCTGCGCCGTTTGATTCTGGCAATGGGGACCAAGCGCCTCCTGATGGAGGGCTTGGCCTTCGAGCCCAGTCGTTACCCCACGCTGATTGAGGCGCTGTATGCGGCCGGGCGCGTGGTTTTGGAGCCGGCCAAGGATGCGGGTGCCGTCGCGTCCGACCTTGAGGCCGATGATGTCATGCGCCTGGCCATCGCGGTGAGCGCGGCCGTCTATCGGGATGATGCGCAGCGGGAGCGCGTTTTTGCCGCCGCGCTGCGGGGTCTGCGGCCCGCGAACTGAGCGGGAATTGGGAAACGCCCCGAGGGAAATCCTCGGGGCGTTTTTGCTGCCTCAACAAAATGTTTGCACTGATATCAATCTAGTGTTATCGTTGCTATCAGCTCGAGGGAATCGACGATCACCACCCGGTCGCCTCCTCGACACAGACTCAATCGGGAGACATCATGACCAGCACTTCGAACACCACCGCCACCCAGGGCCGCGTCGCCCTCGTGACTGGCGGTTCCGGCGGCATCGGCCGCGCCACCGTCGAACGCCTCGTCGCCGACGGCTACTCGGTGGCCGTGCACTACTCGGGCAACCGCGCCGCCGCCGAGGAGACCGTGGCCGCCGTGACCGCCGCCGGTGGATCCGCAATCGTGGTGGGCGGGGACGTCGCCGATGAAACCGCGATGGCCACCGCGTTTGACCAGACCGAGGCTGCCTTTGGCGGGATCGACGTGGTGGTCAACACCGCCGGAATTATGATCCTCGGCCCCATCGCCACCCTGAACCTCGACGACCTCGACCGCATGCACCGCACAAACATCCGCGGTACCTTCGTGATCTCGCAGCTGGCCGCGAACCGCCTGCGCTCGGGCGGCGCGCTGATCAACTTCTCCACCTCGGTGTCCCGCACCAAGTTCCCGACCTACGGCGCCTACGTGGCCAGCAAGGCCGCGGTCGAGTCGATCAGCCTGATCCTGGCCCGCGAGCTGCGGGGCAAAAACATCACCGTGAACGTGGTGGCCCCCGGCCCCACCGCAACCCCGCTGTTCCTCAACGGCAAGGACGAGCAGACCATCGAAAACCTGTCCAAGGCCGTCCCGCTGGAGCGTCTGGGCCAGCCCGAGGACATCGCCGAAACCGTGGCCTTCCTCGCCGGTCCGGCCCGCTGGGTCAACGGTCAGGTCATCTACACCAACGGTGGACTCGCCTAGGCGCGGCCCACGGAAACACAGGGAAAAATCATGACCACCATCGTATTGATCACCGGTGCCTCGAGCGGTTTTGGGGCACTCACCGCACGCGCACTCGCCACCGCCGGACACACCGTCTATGCGGGCATGCGCGAAACCACCGGTCGCAACGCCCCGCAGGTTCAGGCCGCCGCGGACTTCTCCGCCGAGCATGAGGCCGACCTGCGCGCCATCGAACTCGACGTCAACAGCCAGGACTCGGTGGATGCCGCCGTGGCCCAGATTCACGCCGAGCATGGACGCATCGACGTGCTCATCCACAACGCCGGCCACATGGTCACCGGACCCACCGAGGCATTCACCCCCGAGCAGCTGGCCGAGCTGTACAACGTCAACGTGCTCTCGACCCAGCGGGTCAACCGGGCCGCACTGCCGAACATGCGTCACCGCGGCAACGGCCTGGTGATGTGGGTGTCCAGCACCTCGGTGCTCGGTGGAACCCCGCCCTACCTGGCCCCGTATTTCGCGGCCAAGGCGGGCATGGACTCGCTCGCGGTGTCCTATGCTGCCGAGCTCTCGCGCTGGGGTGTGGAGACCTCGATCGTGGTCCCGGGATCGTTCACCAACGGAACCAACCACTTCGCACACTCGGGTCGCCCGGCCGATCAGGAAACCGTGGCCGAGTATGAGACCCGCTATGCCGGTCTGATGGAGCAGGTGTCGCAGAAGCTGGCCGAGCTCTCCCCGCCGGATGCGAATGCCTCGATGGTTTCCGACGAGATCGCCCGCATCGTGGCGCTGCCCGCCGGGACGCGTCCGTACCGGGTCCACATCGACCCGGCAAACGATGGATCCGAGGCGGTCGCGGCACTTTCGGATGCCAATCAGGTAGCATTCCTCAACCGCGTGGGTCTCGGTGACCTGCTCACGGTGACCCCGCGGGCCTAGTTTCCCTCGAATCGAACGGAGTAGTCATGACCCCCACCCTTCCGGAACCGATTGCTCGGTTCATCGACACCACCAACGCTCAGGATTCCGCGGGCTTTGTGGCGGCCTTCACCGAGGACGCCCTGCTGGATGACTGGGGTCGCGTCTTCCGCGGGGCCGGCGGCATCGCCGACTGGAACCGCACCGACAACATCGGGGTCAACGCGCACTTTGATCTGGTGAGTGTCGAACAGGCACCCGCCGGGGAGGAGTGGATCGTGACGCTCAGGGTCAGCGGTGATGGCTATAACGGCACCGGCCCGATGCGCTTCCAGCTCGCGGGCGACCGGATTTCTCGCCTGCGGATCACACCCAACTAGGTTCCAATACAACGGGGCCCCTTCTCTCGCGGGAGAAGGGGCCCCGTTGTGTTGTTGAGCCTGCGTGTGCCGGGTGCGGATCTAGCGGGTGCCGAGTTCGGCGACCAGACCGGTGATCCGGGCGAGCAGCGCCGGTTCCTCGGTGAGCGCGGGGTCGAGAGCGCTCAGGATCTCGGACAGGGTGCGTTCGGCGGCCGGGGCGGCGAGTTCGAGGGTTGCCCAGGCGGCCACCGCTCGGGCGGCGGCCTCACCGGTGCGCCCAGCCTCGCGTTCGGCGCGCAGGACCGGGAGGATGCGCAACCGGATCTTGGTCACGTTATCCAGCGCGATCTGCGCCAGGTTGTGCCGGATGCGCGGGTTCTCGAACCGCTCGATCAGCTGCGCCCGGTAGCGGGGGAGTTCCAGCTCGGGGGCCGTGAGGTGGCGGGCGGCCTCGTCCCAGAATGCCTCGACCCAGCCGCGGCAGACGGGATCCGCCAGTGCCTCGGCGACGGTCTCGTGTCCGCGCAGGCGTCCGGCCGAGGCGAGCAGGGTGTGCGCGCCGTTGAGCAGCCAGAGCTTGCGTGCCTCGAAGGGCTCGATGTCCTCCACGAAGCGGGCACCCGCAAGTTCCCAAGCGGGGCGTCCGGCGGGGAAGTCTCCGCTGAGAACCCAGTCGAAGAACGGCTCGGTGACCACCGGGGACGCGTCGGAAAACCCGGTCAGTTCGGCGGCGGTCTCGATGTCCTCGGGAGTCGTGCGCGGGGTGATCCGGTCGATCGAAGTCGAGACGCAGGCGACGTGGGCGGCGATCCACTCGGCCAGACCCGGGTCCACCGCGGCGGCGAAGTCGGCGAGCATCGCCCGCACCAGCTCGCCGTTGCCGGGCAGGTTATCGCAGGAGACGATCGCAATCGATCCGGCACCCGCGGCCCGGCGCGCGGCCAGGCCGTGCACCAGGCGGCCGGGGGCGGTTTCGGGATCGCGGTGGCCGAAACCCTCGATGTCCGCGCGGACCGCGGGCTCGGAGGTGTCCAGCGCGCCATCGGCACCGAGGCGGTAGCCCGCCTCGGTGATGGTCAGGGTGATCAGGGCCGTGGTGTCGGCGGCAACCAGGGCACTCCAGGTCGGGATATCCGATCCCGGATACACCGCGACGATGCTGTCCACGATCTCGGTCCGGTCGCCCTCGGCGGCGCGGGTGATCAGCGTATACAGCCCGCCCTGCGGTGCCAGTTCATCGGCCACGGTGGTGCTGCGCCCGGTGAAGGCGGCGATACCCCACTCGCCCGCGGTATCGGCCAGGCCGGTGAGCCAGGCCTGGTGGGCGCGGGCAAACGCGCCGATGCCCAGGTGGACGATGCGTACCGGCGCCGCGGTGCCGGGTTCGCGGGACAGGCGGGGAGCGGTAGTCGTGGACACTAGAGGGCCTCCTCGGAAGAGGTGGATGAGGCGGTCGAGGCGGCGGAGTCAGTCCCCGCCGCCGGGCTCTCAACCGTCTCAGCGCTCAGGCGCAGCAGCACCTTGCTGCTGCCGGTGGAGCGATCCGCGGCGGTTTCGAAGGCTGCCAGGGCATCGTCGAGCTCGAACTCATGGGTGAGCAGCGGTTCGACGTTCAGCCCGTCCGCCAGCAGCTCGATCGCCCGATCAAACTCCCCGGCAAAGCGGTAGGTCCCGCGGTAATCGATCTCGCGACTGACCAGCGCCCCGAGCCCCACCGACACGTTACCGGTGGGCAGATTGCCCACCTGGACCACGATGCCGCCGCGCGCGGTCGCGCCGAGCACATCGCCCACGGTGGCCGGAACTCCGGACGCCTCAAAGGCAACGTCCACATCCTCGGGCAGCGCCTCGCCCCGGGCTCGGTTGATGAGGACGTGTGCACCCATCGCGCCGGCGATCTCCAGCGAGGAGGCCGCCACATCCGAGGCATAGACGGTGGCCGCGCCGGCGGAAACCGCGGCGGCCACCACCAGGGCACCGATCGGTCCGGCCCCGTTTACCAGCACCCGCTTGCCCGCGAGGGATCCGGCCCGGGTGATCGCGTGCAGGGCGACCCCCAGCGGCTCGGCCACCGAGGCGGTCCGGGTGGACAGGCCCGCGGGCAGCGCCCGCAGCTGATCCGCCCGGACCACGCGCAGGGTCGAGAACCCGCCCTGAGTGTGCGGGGTAAACGCGGCCGAACCGAAGTAGCGTACCTTCGAGTGCAGGTTGTCGCGGCCCGCGAGTTCGGGCGCCAGGGTCGATCCCTCGGCGATGCTCGCCGGGTGGATGGTAACCGGCGTACCCACGGGGATCGTCGATCCACCATCGCCATAGGCGACCACGGTTCCGGCCACCTCATGGCCGAGAATCAGCGGTTCGGTCAGCACCGCGGTCCCCGAGATCCCCGAGCGCCAGTAGGCGATATCCGACCCGCAGATCCCGCCCCACTCCAGTCGGACCAGGGCGTCGCCCGGTCCGGGAACGGGGTTGAGCACGGTGTCGATCCGGAGGTCTCCGGCGGCGTGAACGGTAACGGCTTTCATGCTGATTCCTTGTGTAGGGCGATGGTGGATCGAGGGATCCGGGTTAGGCGGCGTCGCGCAGATCGGTCAGGTCGCGGCCACGCGTCTCGGGGGAGACGATGGCGGCAACCAGGGCCACCACCGAGTAGCCGATCATCATGGCGGCAATCGGCCACCAGGATCCGGTGAGCGCGACCAGCCAGGCGGCCACCACCGGACCGATACCGGCGGCGATGATGCCACCAAACTCCTTGGCGAGGGCCAGCTGGGTGTAGCGGTTGCGGGCACCGAACAGCTCGGGCAGGAACGAGGACTGCACCGAGAACATACCCAGCACCGACACCGAGAGACCGATGATCAGGGCGAGCGAGATCAGGAAGGTGTCACCGGTGTTGATCATCAGCATCGCCGGGACCGCAAACAGGGCCTGGAAGATGGTGACGGCGATGTAGATCGGGCGACGGCCGAAGCGGTCGCCGAGCCAGCCGAACAGCGGGACGGTGGCGAATCCGATGACCGAACCGATCATGATCGCGGTGGTACCCACGGCGCGATCCACCAGGATGGCGGTGGCGATGTAACCGATCAGGTAGGTCTGGATGATGCCGGAGTTGCCCGACTCACCAAAGCGCAGACCCATCGCGATCAGGAACGAGCGGCCCTTCTTGGAGTGCAGGGCCTCGCCCAGGACGTTGCGGTGTGCGGGCTCCGCCTGGAGCTCGGCCTTGGACAGCGCGACGCCGTCAACCACGTCCGCGCGGCCCTCGAAGACCGGGCTTTCCTTGAGCTTGAGGCGGATCCACAGGGCAAAGAACATCACCAGGAACGAGGCGATGAACGGGATCCGCCAGCCCCAGTCGAAGAGCATGTCCTCGGGCATGAACGCGACCAGCGCGGCCCAGATACCCGAGGCGAGCAGGGTGCCCGAGTTGGTGCCCAGGGCCACCAGCGAGGACACCAGTCCACGACGCGAGGTGGGTGCGTACTCGGCCAGCATGACCGAGGCTCCGGCGATCTCGGCACCGGCGCCAAAGCCCTGTGCCAGGCGCAGGATGACCAGCATGATCGGGGCCCAGATGCCGATCACGGCATACGTGGGGAGGAAGCCGATCAGCGTGGTCGCGCCACCCATCAGGGCGATCGTGATGACCAGGACCTTGGTGCGGCCGATCCGGTCACCCATCCGGCCGAAGTACCAGGCGCCCAGCGGGCGGGCGACGTAGCCCACCGCGTAAGTGCCGAGGCTGGCGATCAGGGCGACGGCGGGGGAGGCGTCGGGGAAGAAGATCTTGTTAAAGACGAGGGCGGCGGCGAGGGAGTAGAGCTGGAAGTCCATGAACTCCAGTGCGGTTCCGAGCCAGCCGGAGACGGCTGCGCGACGGAGATCCGCGAAGGACCGCTTCGCCGGGGCGGCGACGGTGTGTGCCATAACGACACTCCTTACTTCGTTGTAGGGCGCTAATACGTTGAGGGTTCCACGTTGAAACCCTGCGCAGACACAAAGGTAACACAAACCTGTCAACCTGTCATATAGGTTGGGGGAACATGCGAATTTCCGGCGTGTCTGCCGGGGTTGTTGGGGCGCGTCTCGGGCTAGGCGAGACCCGGTCGTGCCTCGAGCGAGGTCACCAGCGCCAGGGTCGAGGCCATATGCGCCTCCATGGCCGTGCGCGCGGCGGCCGGATCGTGGGCGCGGATCGCGTTCACGATGCCGCGGTGCTGGTCCTGCTCGGAGCCCACCAGACGGTTCTGCTCGCGATAGCTGCGCACCTCCACCATGGTCTCGAACAGCTTGGCACCCACCGATTCGGTGAACCAGGTGAGCGCGCTGTTATTGGCGGCGCGGGCGATTTCCAGGTGCAGCAG
The DNA here is from genome assembly GCF_014522285.1 of Mycetocola sp. JXN-3. GTDB lineage: Bacteria > Actinomycetota > Actinomycetes > Actinomycetales > Microbacteriaceae > Mycetocola > Mycetocola saprophilus. The sequence continues at coordinate 2,127,148 of NZ_CP041635.1, read as the reverse complement.
GGCGTCCAGGCGCGGGTACAGGTCGGTGTCGCCGAGGGCGAGTTCCATCCGCTCGATCAGGGCCCCGAGGATCGCGATGCTCTCCTCGCTGGCGCGCTCGGCGGCGAGGCTTGCGGCCTGCACCTCAAGCGGGACCCGCACCTCCATCAGGGCCGTCAGTGGGGCGGCCTCGCGCTGCAGGGCGCGGCCGAGAAAGAGCGAGATCAGGTGACCGTCCAGCTCGCGGACCACCGCGTTGCGTCCGCTGGCTATCTCCACCAGACCGATCGCCTCGAGTGCGCTCAGGGCCTCGCGAACCACCGGCCGGCTGGCCCCAAACTGCTCACCCAGCGCCGCGGTGGAGGGCAGCGAGTCGCCGGGGTTCAGCTCGTTGCGCGAGATGTACAGCACCAGGGCGTCGAACATCTGCAGGCTGAGCTTATTGCGCGACACGGGTTCGAGCATGGTGGGCCTCCGGGGTGCGAGGGTGCGGGTTGCGATGATGCGCGTGCACGGGCGGGCGGTGCACGGGGTGCGCAGCGCCGAGATTCCGGGCCGCGGCGGTGTCCCGAGTCTATCGCCGGGGCACCGCCGGGCGGCGCAGGAGGGGCGCGTGCCGCTCGGATCGGCGCGGGTCCGGTCTCACCCGATTGTGCGCGCGCCCTTTCGGAGCACCCGGAAATCCGGCCGCCCTGCCCGGGTTAGCTGGTGGCCAGGGCCTCCGTCGGGGGCAGCCGGGCGGCGCGAATCGAGGGGTACACGCCGGCCACCGCGCCCACCAGCACGGCTCCGACCAGTCCGCCGATCACCGACTCCGGCGGGATGACCACGGGCCAGCCCTGCAGCAGCGTATAGCCCAGGGTGCCGGCGATCCCCAGCAGCGTTCCGATCACCCCGCCGGCTCCGGCCAGGAACACGGCCTCGATCAGGAACTGCAGGCGAATCTGCCCGCGGGCGGCCCCCAGGGCCCGGCGCAGGCCGATCTCGCGGCGACGCTCCAGCACCGAGACGATCATCGTATTGGCCACGCCGATCCCGCCCACCACCAGGGCGACCCCGGCCAGTCCCAGGAACAGGCCCGAGAACGTGTTCTGGGTGTGCCGCTTGGCCAGCAACGCCTCCGAGGGGCTGCTCACCTGGATCAGTCCGGGCGTCTGTGGATCGAGGGTCGCCGGGAGGACCGCGCGCACGGCCTCGATCTGCGACTCTTCGGCCGTTAGATACACCACGCTGGATCGGCCGTCGAACCCAAACGTGCTGCGGGCCGCATCCCAGCCGATGAACACCGCCTGTTCCAGCTCGGGGGTCACCGGCATCGCAGCCAGGATCCCGATCACCGCAAATCGGGTGCCACCCACATCGATCAGCCGCGCGGGCTGATCCGGGTCCACCTCGGCAATGCCCAACCAGCGCGCCGCCTGCGACCCCAGCACCACGGTGGGGTAGGCGGCAGCGGAGGGGTCGAGGAAGCGTCCCGAGGCGATCCTCCCGTGCACGGTGGTGAGCAGGTTATCGGGGGCGGCGAGGGTCGTGATGCCGGTGCTCAGGGTGTCCCCGACGTACTCGGTTCGACGCACGGTCTGGTGCACGTTGGCCACCGCCGAGACGTGTTCGACCGGTCCGATCCGCCCGGCCATCGCCGGAGCCCCGGGATCCAGGGTGATCGGATTATCCGGAGAGGACGCGGGCTGCGCCACCAGAATATTGGTGCCCAGCGCCGAGATATCGTTGAGCAGTTTTTGCTTGCCGGACGCGGGAATCGCGGTCACCAGGACCAGGGTCGCGATGCCGATCGCGATCCCCAGGCCCGAGAGTGCCGCGCGCCCGAGGCGTCCGCGCACCCCCTCGAAGCCGAGGCTCAGCACGTCGAGCGGGCTCAGCCGGGCGCGCAGACTCAGGCGGGCGGGCGCGGCGCTCATGCGGCCACCCGCTCGCTCAGCCGGCCGTCGCGAATCTCGACCCGGCGGGGCAGCTCGGCGGCAATCTGTTGATCGTGGGTGATCAGCGCGATGGTGGCTCCCTCGCGGTTGAGCTCGAGGAACAGGTCGAGAATTCGGCGTCCGGTGACCGAGTCCAGCGCGCCGGTGGGTTCATCGGCGAGGATCAGCGCGGGGGAGTTGACCAGGGCCCGGGCGATGCCCACCCGCTGCCGCTCCCCGCCGGAGAGCTCGTGGGGGCGGTGGGTAAAACGGTCGGCGAGGCCCACCCGGTCCAGCGCCTCACGAGCCAGGGCCGGACGTTGGCGGCGCGGGACGCCGGCGTAGAGCAGGCCCGTGGCCACGTTGTCCACGGCGGAGAGGCGCTCGTTGAGGTGCGACTGCTGGAACACAAACCCCAGGGTGCCCCCGCGCAGGGTCGAGAGTTCACGATCGTTCATCCGCGGGACCGAACGGCCGAGCAGCAGCACCTCGCCCGAGGTGGGGCGATCCAGGGTGCCACAGATGTTGAGGAGCGTGGACTTGCCCGATCCCGAGGGGCCCACAATCGCCAGGCACTCGCCCGGGTGTATGTCGAGGGAGACCCGATCCAGCGAGGTCACCCCGCCCGGATAGCGCTTGGTGACCTCGCTCAGGGAGAGGACAGCGGTCACGAGGCCACCACCACCCGGAGGCCCTCGGTGACGCCGTCGCCGGAGATTTCCACGTTTCCATCGGCAAAGAGGCCGGTGGTCACGGCGATGAGTTTCCCGGCCGGAGTCTCGATGGCCTGCGCCCCACCCTGCACGGTGATCAGCGCGGTCACCGGGACGATCAGGACGCCGGGGTGGGTCTGCCCGATGAAGCGCACCCGGGCACCCCCGGTTCCCGCGGCCGTGAGCTTTTCGGCGTCGGCGGGATCGGTGGTCAGGGTGACCGTGATGCTGGGAGTGCCGCCGCCCGAGTCCCCGGCGGGCGGGTTCTGAAGCGCGGCGATCGTGCCGGTGAGGGTCGAGCCATCGGGCAGCGTGACCGGAGCTTTTGCGCCCACGGCGATCCCACCCGCGCTGCCCGCGGGTACCGGGACGGTGATGACCCGGGTGGTGTCGGTCACGGTCAGGACCGGTCCGGAGGCGGGGTCGCCCACCCGCGCGCTGATCGCGTTGATTCGCAGTGGGCCGGGGTTTACCAGGAAGCGTTCGGGACTGATGATCCCGGTCTGGTCGAGCCCCTGTTTCTTCTGCCAGCGCTTAATGGCCGCCGAAAGGGCCGGGGTGAACACGCGATCCTCGCCGCCGCGCTGGGGTCCCACCGTGTAGCCCAGGGCCGCCAGGTTATCGGCGACCACGGCCACATCCTTGCCGTGCGGCGGACGCGGCGGGGTGGGTGGAGCCGGCGGCGGTGTCGCCGGCGGCGCACTCGGGTCGTCGGAGTTGCCCGGGTTGCCTGTGCCGCCGGAATTGCCGGTATTACCCGTGTTGTTGCTGGTGCCGCCGCCTGCGCTGCCACCGTTGCCCGCCCCGCCACCGCTGCCACCGCTGCCACCGCCGCCGGTCGTCCCGGCGAGCGAGAGCTCGCGGTAGAGCGGTGTCGTGCCGATCAGCAGCGTGACCGGCTCATCGTTGACGCGATACAGCTGGTCGCCCTGGTTGATCTCGGTACCGGCGGCCGGCAGCAGGGTGATAATCCCGGTGCCGGGACCGGTGACCGGATGGGCGGCCCCGAAATCGATTGTGGCCGGATAGTCGGTTCCGGTGGAAATATCGCCGCGGGTCACGGTCGCGGTGGGCCGATGGTCCGCCTTCACGGGCGGCGGCGCCGTGGGTGCCAGGGTCCACGCGAGCCCCGCGGCCGCCGCACCCACCAACAGAACCGCGATCCCGGAGATCCAGAGGGTGCGTTTGCCCGGGCGAAAACGCCGACTCACTTGCCGCTCCCGAAGGCCTGCAGGGTGCACTTCTGGTCGATGTCCCCGGCGTTATCGGGGATCGAGGTCATGCTGTCGTCATAGTTGGCGTCGAGGTTTTGCGCGTTGAGCAGGTGCATGAAGATCCCGTGATCGCGCAGGCAGGAGATCCACGCCACCGACTGATCGCGGAACTTCGGATTGGTGGCGGCCTCAAGCTCCTTCGGCATCAGCGGGAGGAGGTTGGTGCACGCGGCCTTGGCGGTGTCGGGCACCGGATCGGCGGCCCGCGGATAGGTGTCGGCCTTGGTGCCCGACTGCCCGGCGGCCCCCGGCGCGTTGCGGCCGTTATCGGCGGTCGCACCGTGGGCGATCAGGCAGGCGTTCCAGGCTCCGATCAGCTGGTCACGCCGCTCGGGGGAGTCGTCCAAACGCATCTGCGGGCGGCCCGAGCCCTCGCCGTCGGCGGTGTTCCCGGCGGGTGTGTTCGAAGTTCCCGAATCGGTCCCGGCACTCGAGGAGACCCGCGGAAGCTCGGCGACCCGGGTGATCCCGGTGTCCGAGTCCTGGGCGCAGCCGCTGAGGATTGCGGCGAGAATCAGTGCCGGGACCAGCAGGATCCGCGGCGTCAAAAACGATCGTGAAACAGTCATGGCGGCCACGCTAGGCACATAATGTCAGGCAAATGTTAGGAACGTGTGTGCGTTTGCCCCAACGGGCGTGATCCGCCGGTTTCCCGCGGATTCCCGGGCTTAGACTACCGTCATGGCCGAACTGTTAATTGCCGAGGACGACCCCGCGCAGGCCGAGCTGATCCGGCTCTATGCGCAGAATGAGGGGCACCACGTGACCGTGGTCCCCGATGGGCGCGCGGCCCTCGACGAGGTGCGCCGGAAGACCCCGGATCTGCTGATCCTCGACGTGATGATGCCCAGGCTGGACGGCCTGGATGTGTGCCGCATCCTGCGCGCCGAATCCGCGGTCCCGATCCTGATGGTCACCGCCAAGACCTCCGAGGACGACCTGCTGCTGGGCCTCGACCTCGGCGCCGACGACTACCTCACCAAGCCCTACAGTCCGCGCGAGCTGATGGCCCGGGTCCGCGCGCTGCTGCGCCGCGACGCCCGCGGAACGGTGGCACCGGTGATCCGCGTGGGCGCACTGGAGATCGATCCGGGTCGCCATGAGGCCCGACTCGGCGGCACCGTTTTGGACCTGACCCCCGGCGAGTTTGCGTTTCTCGCCCAGCTCGCGCAGGCCCCGGGCCAGGTCTTTACCCGCGAGCAGCTGATCCGTAATCTGCACGGGGTGGACCGCTATATTTCGCGGCGGACAATCGACGTCCACGTGTCCAATGTGCGCAAGAAGGTTGAGCAGAACCCCGCCCATCCGCAGCTGATTCGCACGATTTACGGGGTGGGTTATAAGTTGCTGGATCCCGATGCGTAGGCCGGTGGATCCCGGCCATCGGGTGCCGTGGCCGCGCAGTCTGGTGGTGCCGCTGTTTGTGCTGACCGCGGCAATCGTGGCGGTGTCCGTGGCCGCGGCCGTCTGGATGACCGTGTCGGCCACCGCAACCGCCGTGGAGCAGAAGCGCGACCAGACGGTCACCACCGATACCGCCGTCTATGACGACCTGGTGGGCTATGCGGCGACCCACACGCACTGGGATGCCGTGGGTCCGGAGCTGAGGCGACTGGCGAGCGAGAACGAGGTGACCCTGACCCTGATGGATGAGTCGGGGGATCTGATCGCCACGACCGCTAAAAAGTCGGCCCAGCTGCCCCGGCCCGACCTGGCTCGCGCGATCCTCAACCCCCTGGCGCTGGATCCCTCCCTCGCGCCCTCGGCGCGGATCACCGCCCCGGAACCGGATGAGGATCCCGAACCGGGGGAGTCCGCGGCACCCGGTTCGTCACCCACCTCGGAACCCTCCGAGAAGCCCGGGCAGGCATCGGGGGGAGCATCTCCCGCGCCCTCCCGCGACGGGACGACGGCCGGCGGGCCGCCGAGTTTCTCGGTCATCGACCCGCGGGCGGTCGGCCCGTTCCGGCTGAACGATGAGGAACGGGACCAGAAGATCGCCGAAGCGAAAACCCTGGTGACCTGCCTGAGCACCAACGGTGTGTCCGGGGTGCTGAGCGATACCGCGCCCAATGGGCGCCCGGTGGTTTCGATGCCCACGGGCACCCAGACCCCGCGTCCCTGCCTCGAGGACGAGGGCCTGTTGAGCAAGCCCACCCAGAGCGAGTACACGGCCCTTCAGGCGCTGGACACCCTGGTCAACGACTGCCTGGCCCGCTCCGGTGAGGATCCGATCATCCTGGACACCGACCTGAGCTGGACCTCGGTAGATAGCGACCGGGAGTCCAACCGGGGCGTGAGCGGCTGCATCGAAACCTCGCGTCAGGAACAGCTGGCCTCCAGCGTGGCCGAACCCGCGCGCCTCTTTATTCAGGGGCAGGATGCCACGGCCCGCGTGTTTTGGGACTTCTCCGGGGAGAACCAGCTGCGGCTGACCCTGCTGATCGCCGGACTTTTGGTGCTGACCCTGGGCCTCAGCCTGTATGGCGGACTGCGGCTGACCCGTCCGCTGCGCACCCTGGCCGCCGCGGCCGCCCGCGCCAGCGACGGCGACCTGCGGGCGCGCGCCGACGTGCGCCGCCGCGACGAGGTGGGCGCCGTGGCCACGGCGTTTAACACGATGGCCGAGCGCCGGGAAACCCTGGAATCCTCGCGGAACGCGATGATGAGTGACATCTCCCACGAGCTGCGCACCCCGATCGCCACGATGCGGGGGTGGGTCGAGGCTGCCGAGGATAACCTGGTGACCCCGGATGCCGCGTTCCTGGCCACCCTGCACCGGGAAACCCTGGTGCTGCAGCGACTGGTGGATGACCTGCACCAGCTCTCGCTGGCCGAGGCGGGGGAGCTGTCCCTGGAAATCGAAGATATTCCGCTGCGGGAATTCCTCGATCAGTTCGAGGCCGCGGCGCGGGGTCTCAGCGACCAGGCAGGCATCACCCTGACCGCGATCGCCGATCCTGCCCTGCCCGCCGACGCGATGGTGCGCGCGGATCCCTTCCGCCTACGCCAGGCCCTGCTCAACCTGGTGTCCAATGCGGTGCGGCACACTCCGGAGGGCGGTCGCATCACGATCACCGCCGAGCGCCGCGGCGACGCAATGCCGGGAGAGGATCGCGGTGCCGAAGGACGTTCGAGGGATGAGCGCCGTGGCGAGGTCCGGTCGAAGGACGAGCGCCCGGGCAACGAGGTTTCGGGTGGAGTACCTGACGGTATCGCGTTCACGGTGACCGACACCGGTTCGGGCATCCCCGCCGAGGAGGTTCCCTTCGTCTTCGATCGGTTCCGCCGTGCCGATAAGTCGCGCACCCGCGCCACCGGCGGCAGCGGCCTGGGCCTGGCCATCGTGCGTGAAATCCTGCGCCTCCACGGCGGCTCCGCGACCCTGACCAGCACCCAGGGAACCGGCACCGCGGTGACCCTGTGGTTCCCCGATGCGCCGCCCCTCACCGACCGGAGCGGAACGCCGTCGAGGTGAGCCCGGGCGCTCACCAGCCGGACCGGGCAACGTATCTTGCGATGTTCGCTCGGTGCCCCGGCATCGACACCGAATAATGCAAAACAGGAGGCACCCACTCGAGTGAGTGGGTGCCTCCTGTTGTATCGCCCGGCACGAGGCCGGACAACGGTTGGCTAGCGACGAGCGCTAGCGCCTAGTGGCGGGGCTTGCGGTCGAAGCCGCGGTCTCCACGGTCCTCGCGCGGGGCGCGGTCGCGGTTCCAGCTGCCACCGCGGTCGCCGCGGTCCTCACGGTTGTCGCGCTCGAAGCGGTTCTCCCGGCGGGCGGGGGCGCCGCGGTCGGCGCGGATCTCGATCAGCTGGCCGCTGATGCGGGTGTTTGCCAGGCGATCCAGGGTGTCCGCGGGCATCGAGGCGGGCAGCTCCACCAGGGAGAAGTCCGGACGGATCTGGATCGCGCCGAAGTCCTCGCGGTTCAGTCCACCCTCATTGGCCAGGGCACCAACGATCTGACGCGGCTCGACGCGGTGACGACGACCCACGGCGATGCGGTAGGTGGTCATCGGGGCGCCGGAGTTGCGCGGGCGGCGCTCCTCGCGGTCAAAGCGGTTGCCACGGTCTCCGCGGTCGTCCCGGTCAAAACGCGATCCACCACGGGCGTCACGGTCGCGACCGCCCCGCTCGTCCCGGCTGAACTCGCGTGCCTCACGCTCGCGACGACGGGCGTCGCGCTCGTCCTCGGCGTTGAGCAGCAGCGGGGTCTCACCCTGGGCAACCACGGCGAGGGCCGCGGCAACGTCTGCCTCGGGAACGTCGTGGTGCTCGACGTAGTGGGCGATGATGTCGCGGAAGCGATCGATCCGGCTGGTCTGCTCGAGCGCCGCGGTGATCGAGTCATCGAAGCGGCTCAGGCGGGTGGTGTTCACATCGTCCACGCTGGGCAGCGACATCTGGGTCAGCGGCTGGCGGGTGGCCCGCTCAATCGCGGTCAGTAGACGACGCTCGCGCGGGGTGACAAACGAGATCGCGTCACCGGTACGACCGGCACGGCCGGTGCGGCCGATGCGGTGCACGTAGGACTCGGTGTCCACCGGGATGTCGAAGTTGATGACGTGGCTGATGCGCTCCACGTCCAGGCCTCGTGCGGCCACATCGGTGGCAACCAGGATGTCGAGCTTGCCCGACTTCAGCTGGTTCACGGTGCGCTCACGCTGAGCCTGAGCAATGTCACCGTTGATCGCGGCGGCGGAGAATCCGCGAGCCCGCAGCTTCTCGGCCAGGGTCTCGGTCTCGTTCTTGGTGCGGGTGAAGATGATCATGCCCTCGAAGTTCTCGGTTTCGAGAATTCGGGTCAGGGCGTCAACCTTCTGGGCGTAGGACACCACCATGTAGCGCTGGGTGATGTTGGCAGACGTGGTGGTCTTGCCCTTGATGGTGACCTCTTGGGGATCGTTCAGGTACTGTGCCGAGATGCGGCGGATTGCCTGGGGCATGGTGGCCGAGAACAGGGCCACCTGCTTGGAATCCGGAGTGTCCGCGAGGATCGTTTCCACGTCCTCGGCAAAACCCATCTTCAGCATCTCGTCGGCCTCATCGAGCACGAGGAATCGCAGCTCGGAGAGATCCAGGGTGCCCTTGTTGAGGTGATCCATGATCCGACCCGGGGTACCCACAACAACCTGTACACCGCGACGCAGCGCGGAGAGCTGAACGCCGTAGCCCTGGCCACCGTAAACGGGGAGGACGCGGACACCGCGCTGGTGGGCGGCGTACTTTTCGAACGCCTCACACACCTGCAGCGCGAGCTCACGGGTCGGCGCAAGCACGAGTGCCTGCGGGGTTTTCTGGTCCGGGTCGAGCCGGGAAAGGATCGGCAGCGCGAACGCAGCGGTCTTTCCGGTTCCGGTCTGGGCAAGGCCTACGACGTCGCGGCCCTCGAGCAGCGGGGGAATCGTGGCGGCCTGAATTGCGGAGGGGGTTTCGTACCCGACGTCCTTCAGGGCCTTCAGGACCGAGTCACTCAGTCCGAGTTCGGAGAAGGGAATGGTATCGGAGTCGGGGGAAGTCATAACTTCCAGAGTACCCGTTTTTGCCCGTGTTAGTTGACCGAAGTTTGAACGCGTGTTAGCGTTCCGGGGTGATAATCGACGAGATCGACAGGGCCTAGCCTCCGCCCCGGCGGTGGCATGCGCGCGCAGCCCCAGGGTTGATCCCCTTTTTCTGAGGGATCCCCGGGTGCCTGATCCGCGCCCGGTTGGTATTTCCACCGGGCGCGCACTCTAGGGAGTGTCGCGGGGTTTTTCCCCATTCGAATCGCTGCGTGTGCTCGGTCTACCGTCCGCACATCACCCGCACCCCGCCGCGCTCTTCGCGGTGCCCGGGTGCCCTCGTTGGTGTGCGATATCCATTTCTCGCTGCCCGGATGCGCCCACAGGCCCCGGGTATAACGAAAGGACAACGTATGTCCCAGCACCCTCAACCCGCCATCTCGCTGTTCGATCTGAGCCTGACTCGACCCGATGGGACGGTGACCCTCGACGGGCTCTCGGGCACCATCGGGGTCGGCCGCACCGGTCTGATCGGCACCAATGGGTCGGGAAAATCCACCCTGCTTCGGCTCATCGCCGGGGAACTGACCCCGACCCGGGGGCGGGTGGTGACCGGGGGAGCGGTGGGGTACCTGCCGCAAACCCTGACCCTGGATACCGACGCGACCCTGGCCGACGTCCTGGGGATCGGACCGCAGCTGCGCGCCTTCCGCGCGATCGAATCCGGGGATGTGGATCCCCGCCACTTCGACGTCCTCGGCGACCGCTGGGACGTGGAGGCCCAGGGGTCCCGCGCCCTGGCCGAGTGCGGACTGCCCGAGACCGACCTCGACCGGAGGATCGGCACGGTGTCCGGCGGCGAGGCCATGCTCGTCGCAATCGCCGGCCTTCGCCTGGCCCGGGCCCCGATCACGCTGCTGGATGAACCCAGCAACAACCTGGACCGCGATGCCCGGAGCACGCTCTATCGGATGGTCGAAACCTGGCCGGGCACCCTCGTGGTGGTCAGCCACGACACCGTGCTGCTGGATCGGATGGAGCAGACCGCCGAACTCTTCGCCGGTTCCCTCACCGTGTTTGGTGGACCCTATTCGGCCTGGCGGGCGCACCATGAGCAGGAGCAGGCGGCCGCGATCCAGGCCGAGCGCAGCGCCGACCTGGCGGTTAAGAAGGAGCGGCGTCAGCGTCAGGAGGCCGAAACCCTGCTGGCACGTCGGCTCCGCGCGGGGAAGAAGGCCAGTGAGCAGCGTCGCGGCGACAAGATCGTGATGAATCAGCGCGCCTCCGAGGCGCAGGAGTCGGCGGGCAAGCTGCGCGGCAACCTGGAAAACCGGGTGGAGGCGGCCACCGAGGCGCGCGATCGCGCGGCCGAGCGGGTGCGCCGGGAGGAGAGCATCCACCTGGAGCTGCCCGATCCCCGGGTGGCACGGTCGCGGCGGATCGCCGAGTTCGAGCTGGCCGGGCGCACCCTGGTCATCCAGGGACCCGAGCGGGTGGCGCTGATCGGCGGCAACGGGGTGGGGAAAACCACCCTGCTGCGCGAGCTCCTGGACACCACATCCACGAGGCGGGCACGCCTGCTCACCGATCGCGTGGGATATCTGGCGCAGCGTCTCGACGGCCTTGTCGAGGGGGCGAGCGCGCTGGAGAACCTCCGCCTGGCGGCCCCCGAGACTCCGGACGGGGAGATTCGCGGCATCCTGGCACGGATGCTCCTGCGCGGGGATGCGGTGCATCGTCCGGTGTCTACCCTGTCGGGCGGGGAGCGTTTTCGCGTCTCGCTGGCGCGGTTGCTATTTGCCGAGCCTCCCGCCCAGCTGCTAATCCTCGATGAGCCCACCAACAATCTCGACCTCGCGAGTGTGGATCGCCTGGTCGAGGCGCTGAGCGAGTATCGCGGGGCGCTGCTCGTGGTGAGCCATGATGACGCCTTCCTGGCGCGGATCCACTGCGACCGCGTCTGGGAGCTCACGGCCGAGGGTGCGCTGAACGAGCGGGGAGATATGTTCGCCGCCGAACCCGGAGATTCGAGATCACCCCTTGTGCGAGAGGACTGAGTCGCGTAAGCTGATCTATTGCTGCGTTATGTGAACGCGATCTACGCCCCCTCTAGCGTGATCGGCTCCATCCGGCCGGAGTCCCGTTGCAGGATCCCGCCGACGCTTTCGGATCGTGAACATTCCGATCAATCGAAATACCCGATGTATTTCCGATTGCTCCACATCCGATATCGCGAGTTTTCACACCCGGCAGGCGATCCCCGACGTGATCCGCCCGACGCCGCAGCCACCGCCATTCGGCCAGCCCGCCCTCGCGAGGCTCCGCTCCGGCACACACAAATTCGGGAGGGTGCGTTGTCGCACGCCCGGCACAGACATAAAGGAAGTAATCATGAACACCAACACCCGTATCCACCAGAGCCCGCCGACCGCGTTTTTCCTCGACGGATTCCACGCGGCCACCCGTGCTCGCGGCGTTCGTCCCGGCCACTTCGCCGCGACCCGCGCCGCCGCCCTGCTGGACTGGCGTAACACCCACCTGCACCTCGGTTACCCCGAGCAGACCCGCGGCCTCGCCGAGGTTCGCCGTGGTTGGGACACCGCCGTATCCCTGGGATCCGACGTCGCCCTGGCCGCCTAGTCATGCAGAGCTGAAGGCCCCGTACACACCGTACGGGGCCTTTGTTGTACCCGGGCCTAGGCGGCGGGGATGGTCTGGATGGTCACCCGGTCCTGGTTGATGATCTCGCCAGCATCGTTGATATAGGCCACGCGCACGGCCTCGTGGGTGTCGGTGGTGACGTTTTCCAGGGTGCGTCCGGCGGGGATCGGCAGGTACTCGGTGCCCCACTCGACCAGCGCCGAGAGGACCGGGAGCAGGGCCATTCCCGCGGGGGTCAGGTGGTAGTCGTCGCGGGCGCGCTCGCCGGCCTCGCGGTAGGAGCGACGCTCCATCACCCCGGCGTTCACCAGGGAGGTGAGGCGCTTGGTGAGGATGTCGCTGGGGATGCCGATCGCGCGGAAGTCGGCGAAGCGGGTGGCCCCGGCCACGGCTTCACGCACGATCATGAGTGACCATTTTTGTCCCAGCAAATCCAGGCTGCGGGCAATCGGACACAGGCTTTCGGGGTACAGACCGGTCGGATTCATGACTCCAGAATACATCACGGTTTGATTTTCCAACACAGCATGCTAGGTTTGGTTTTCCAAGTGAGCGAGATGGTCTCGCCCTGATGTATCGGAGAACCCCATGACCACCCTGACCAATGCCGTAGTTCTCGTGACCGGCGCCAACGGAGGCCTCGGCGTCCACTTTGTTGAGCAGGCCCTCGCCCGCGGTGCCGCCAAGGTCTACGCGACCGCCCGCACCCCGCGCGCCTGGGATGACGCCCGCGTAGTGCCGCTGCGCCTGGACGTGACCGACCCCGCCTCGATCGCCGACGTGCTCGCGCAGACCGGGGACACGACCGTGCTGATCAACAACGCGGGAATCGAGAAGTTCGGAGCGCTGCTGACCCTGGATGCTGAGGACGTGCGCGCGATCTATGAGACCAACGTGTTCGCCCCGCTCGCCCTGGTTCAGGCCTATGCGCCGGTGCTCGCCGGCCACGGCGGCGGCGCGATCATCAACGTGCACTCGGCGCTGAGCTGGATCGGCTTCCCGGGCATCTACTCGTCCACCAAGTCCGCGTTCTGGGGCCTCACCAACTCGCTTCGGGTTGAGCTTCTGGCGCAGGGTACCCACGTCCTGGGTGCCCACTTCGGTTACACCGACACCCCGATGACCGCCCACCTCGACGTGGAGAAGGGCCGACCCGAGGACGTGGCGAACAACATCTTTGATGCCCTCGAAGCCGGAGAGCACGAGGCACTGGCGGATGCGACCGCCCGCGGTGCCCACGCCTCGCTGACCAGCTCGTTGGCGAAGCGCTACGCGACCTTCGGGATCACCCTCTAGCGGACTCGCGCCTCGGGGTGGGGACACGCTGGACACACCCCGAGGCGCGTGGCTGTCCGCGGTGCCCGGGACCTGCGGGAGAATGGGGGAATGCGCAAGAACCGTTCCGAGCTGTCCCGATCCGATGCCGCCACCCGGATTTCCGCCTACGTCTACGGAAACCTGCTGGTTCTGGCAGCACTGGTGAGCCAGCACCCCGACGAGGTTGCGCACGGCCGAGCGGCGGTCATCGTGCTGGCCACCGGATTTACCACGTACCTCGCGCACACCTTCGCCGAATCGCTCGGCGAGCGGGTGCGCTACGACGCCAAGCCCAGCCGCGAGATGGTGCGGCACGAGCTGCGCAACGCTCTGCCCATCGTCTCGGCGACCACAACCCCCGCGTTGCTGCTTGCGGCCGCGGCCTGGGGCTGGATTTCGGCTCCGCTGGCGCTGGGTCTGGCAATCGCGGTGACCGTGGTGCGGATGGGTTTCCTCGGCCTGGTGCTGGGACACCTGCGCAATAAGAAGGCCTCGCTGCGCTCGCTGCTGACCGGGATCGGACTCGCGGTCGCGTGTGCGGGGATCGCGATCCTCAAGGCCGTGCTGCTGCACTAGCCCCGCGTGCCGCGCAGCCTACCGGGGGAGAGCCCCGTCCAGCGCACGCAGGCGCGGCGCAGCGAGCGCTCATCTGCGAACCCCAGCTCCGCGCTGATCCGGATCAGCGGAAGCGTGTTTTCCTCCAGGAGGTGCAGCGCGCGTTCGCGGCGCACCCCGTCGACAATCTCCGCAAAGGTGGTGCCGAGTTCGGCGAGACGGCGGCGCAGGGTCCGCTCGGTCAGGTGGAGCGCGCGGGCGGCCTCGCCGATTGCCGGGATCTCGGGCAGCGCGCGGGCGATCCGGGCCTCCAGGAGCCGATAGAGTTCCTGCCGGTCGCCGATGCGGGTGGTCAGCTCGCTCAGCAGGGCGCGCGTCTGGGCGTGAACCCAGGGGTCGGCCCCGGGAAGGCGGCGTTCGGGCCATCCGGCGGGCAGTGTCCACTCGGTGTGATCCGCGCCGAAGGCCACCGGACAGCCAAAGAGGTCGCGATATTCGCCGGCATACGGGGGCGGCGCGCACGCGAAGCTCACCCGGGCCGGACGGAAACTCGGATCGAGGGCCGTACGCACCATTCGGGTGATGTTGGCGATGCCCTCCTCGATCAGAAACCGGCCCACCGGATCGTCCGCCGCGACCGCCGTGAGCTCGGCACGCACATGGGTGTGGGCCTCATCCTCGCGCACGCTCCACACGACCATCGATCCGGCCAGGTTTTGGAACTCGATACCCAGCCGGATCGCGGCGATCAGCGTGGGGGCCGTCATCATCCCAAACCCCACCGGACCCGAGGCGGCGATGTGCTGCGCGGTCCCCACCAGGAGGCCGAGGTCCGCGCGGGGGCTGCGCGCGAGCGCCGCGCGAATGACCGCGTCCCCCTGGCGAAAGGACACCCGCAGCTCGGGACTGTTCAGCAGGTCCGGAGTGAGGCCGACACGCTCCAGGGCGTCGCCGAGGTCGACCCCGAGCTCCCCGGACACCCGGGCCAGATAGCGCAGGATATTTGGCGCGATGGTGGCCGAGATCGCGCCCGCGGGTGGGGTCGGCGTCGCGGTAGTGGGGATTAATTCGGCCATGACCAGACACTAGCACTGGCCGCTAGGGTCCGCTATTGGTCCGTCGGGGCCCGCGAAATCGGGGCGTCCCGGCGATAGCGTGGCTGCAGGCGTCCACGAGGACGTGGTCGCCGGCCCGATTGGAGTCACGATGAGCACCGCAGCCCTCCCCAAGAATCTGCATGACACCTGCGTGATCGGCGCGGGCCCGGCCGGCCTGGCGGTCGCCCGGGCCCTCGCCCAGCACGGGCTCCCGTATACCCAGATCGAGCGCCATACCGCCACCGGCGGAGTCTGGGACATCGATGCCCCGGGCACCCCCATGTACGAGTCGGCACACTTTATCTCCAGCCGCACCCTCTCCGGGTTCGACGGGTTCCCGATGCCCGACACCTATGCCGACTATCCGCCCCACCGGGACATCCTCGCCTACCTGCGCGCCTTCGCCGATGCCTACGGGCTGACCGAGAGGATCGAGTTCGGGGTGACGGTGAAAAACATCACCAAGCTGGAGGACGGATCCTGGCTGGTCGAGCGCGCCGACGGTACCGCGACCAGGCACGATAACGTGGTCTCCTGCACCGGTGCCCAGTGGTTCCCCAATGAACCCGAGATCCCCGGCGACTTCACCGGCGAAGTGCGTCACACGCTGACCTACCGCAGCCCGCACGAGTTCGAGGGCAAGCGGGTGCTGGTGGTGGGCGCGGGAAACTCCGGCTGCGATATCGCCTGCGATGCGGCCCGCAGCGCCGACCGGGCGGTGATCAGCATGCGCCGAGGCTACTGGTTCATCCCCAAACACATCTTCGGCCAGCCGGTGGACGTGTTTGCCGAAAACGGACCGCACCTACCCAAGCGGGTCGAGCAGGCGGTGTTCGGGACGATGCTGCGCCTGCTGATGGGCAAGCCCGAACGGCTGGGCCTGCAAAAGCCCGACCACCGTCTGTTTGAAACCCATCCGGTGCTCAACTCGATGCTCTGGCACCACCTGCAGCACGGGGATATCGAGGCGCGGCCGGGGATCAAGACCACCGCGGGCAAAACCGTGACCTTCACCGATGGGCGCAGCGAGGACTTTGACCTGATCCTGCTGGCCACCGGCTACCGCCACCTGGTCCCGCACGGGCAGGACTATTTCGGTGATCCCCAGCACCCCGACCTCTACCTCAGCTCGTTCTCGCGCGAGCACACCGGGCTCTTCGGGGTCGGCTATGTGGAGACCAACAGCGGTGCCTACCAGGTGTTTGATCTGCAGGCCCAGCTGATCGCCAACTATCTGGCCGCCCGCGCGCACGGGGCCGACAGCGCCGCCCGCTTCGCCTTCCTGATCCGCACCGAACGGCCCGATCTGAGCGGCGGGGTGAAGTTTGACCGCTCCCCGCGCCACCGCGGCTACGTGGATTCCCACGCGCTGACCTCGCATCTGCGGAAGCTCTTCACCCAGATGGGATGGGATTCGAAGGCGACACCCCCGCCCGGCGGATCCGCCGCGACATCGGGCCGGGCTGCCCGGGAACGGGTGCGCTGAGATGGCCTATAACTATGCGGGCAAGGTGATCGTGATCACCGGTGGGGCCGGGGACATCGGCATGTCCCTGGCGCGCCGGATCGCGCCACTGGGGGCCCGGGTGATCCTGGTGGATATTCGGGCCGAACGCGCGGTGACCCAGGCGGCCACCCTCCCCGTGCATCCGGCCGCCGGGGGTGCCCACGTGGGACTCGGCTGCGACCTGACCAAGCGGGACTTGGTGGAGGAGCTGATCGCGCACATCGAGGACACCTTTGGCCGCATCGACGTGCTGGTCAACAATGCCGGAATGACCTCCTCGGAGCGCTTTGCCGAGCGCAGCGTGGAGAGCATCGAGCGCGAGCTCACGGTCAACCTCACGGCGCCGCTGGTGCTCACCCGGCTGGCCATCCCGCTGCTGGAGCGTGCGGGGGATCCGCGGATCATCTCCACGGTGTCACTTGGCGGTGTCTTCCCGCTCGGGGAAACTCCGATCTATACGGCTTCGAAATTTGGGCTGCGCGGGGCGATGCTCTCGATTGGCCTCGACCTGGCCGCGCGCGGGATTCGAGTCGGGTCGGTGCTGCCGTCGGCCACCGATACCCGGATGCTCCGCCAGGAGGCGATCGAGGGGGGCAATTCGCTTCAGTTCCAGGATCCGCCCCAGCCGCCCGAACGCGTGGTCAAGGCCATGATGAGCCTGCTGGATCGGCCGCGACTCGAGGCCTATCCGCGGATCGGCGAATCGCGGCTGCTGCGCGCGGTTATGACGATGCCCAACGTACTACCGCGACTGCTGCCGATGTTCCGCAAGCGCGGGGACCGAGGCATGGCGAAGTTTGTCCGTGAGCTCGCCGCCCGCGGCGATATCGTCCGGACCGAGACCGGGTGGCGGCTCGCCGAGGGCGAGGCCCACCCCGAGCTCACCCAGCCGTAGCGTCCGCCCGCACTCGCACTCGCACTCGCGCCCGCGCCCGCATCCACCCCACGCCCGTTACCCAGCCCCGGCCCGCCTCCACCAACCCGAAGGACCCCTCCGTGACTCAGCCCGCCACCCTGCCCCTCCTGCGCCCGCGCGACGGATCGGCCGGAGACACCCCGATCCCCGCGGTCTCGGCCGCCGAGGTTTCTGAGCATGCCCGCGACGCCGAGCGCGTCTACGCCTCCGGAGTCTGGTCGGGGCTGGAACCTCGGGAGCGGGCGGCGGCGCTGCTGCGTCTGGCCGACCTCATGCAGCGCGACGCAGACGTGCTCGCCCGGCTCGAGTGTGAGGACGCGGGCAAACCGATCCGCGAGTGCGTGGAAAACGACGTCCCCGGGGCGATCGAGTCGATCCGCTGGTTCGCCGAGGCCGTGGACAAGCTCACCGGGCAGACCACCCCCGCGGGCCCGGGCGTGATCGCCCTGACCGAGCGCGAGCCCTTCGGCGTGGTCGCCGCGATCCTGCCCTGGAACTACCCGCTGGCGATGGCCGCGTGGAAGATTGCCCCGGCGCTCGCCGTGGGCAACGCCCTGATCCTGAAGCCCGCCGACACCACCCCGCGCTCGGTGCTGCACGTGGAAAAGCTCGCGCTCGAGGCGGGGATCCCCGCCGGCGTGCTGCGGGTGCTGCCGGGAACCGGGTCCGAGACCGGGGCGGCGCTCGCCCGAGACCCGCGCATCGGCGCGCTCTCCTTTACCGGGTCCACCCGCACCGGTCGGGCGATCCTCTCCGCGGCCGCCGAAACCAACCTCAAGCGGGTCTCGCTGGAGATGGGTGGCAAGAGCCCGCAGGTCATCTTCGCCGATGCGCTGGGCTATGGCGAGGACCTGATTTCCCAGGCCCTCGAGTGCGCGTTTGTCACCGCCGGGCAGAACTGCACGGCCGGGTCGCGGATCCTGGTGGAGGCTTCGATCGCCGAGGAGTTCACCCGTCGGTTTGTCGCCGCCGCGCGTGCGCTGCGGGTCGGCGATCCCGAGGATCCGAACACCGATATCGGTCCGGTGATCAACGGCGATGCCGCCCGGCGCATGCTCGCGGTGGTCGAGGAAGCTCGGGCGGGCGGTGCCCGCGTGCTGCTGGGTGGCGAGGAGGTCCCGGTGATTCCGGGTGGGCACTATGTAACCCCCACCGTCCTGGACCGGGTGCCCGCGGATGCGCGCATCCTGAGCGAGGAGCTGTTTGGGCCAATCGTCACGATCCAGACCTTCACCACCGAGACCGAGGCGATCGCCCTGGCCAACGACACCCCCTATGGCCTGGCCGCCTCGGTGTGGTCCTCGAACATCGACCGGGCCCTGGGTGTGGCCCGCGCGATCCGCGCCGGGGTGGTCTCGATTAACTCCTACAGCGAGGGGGACCTCACCAGCCCGTTCGGCGGCTGGGGCGAGTCCGGCTTCGGCGGGGTCGAGAAGTCGCTGCGCGCGTTTGAGCAGTGGACCCGAGAAAAGGCGATCTGGGTGCAGCTGCACCGCTAGCTGCGCCCCTCGGCTCAGGCCCGCCGGTCGCTCACGCCCGCCGCGTCGCGTCGCCTGGGCCACACTTCCCGGCCGGCCGAGCAACCCCTAGCGGATGCTCTTGAGCCGGGTGATCATCCACACCCCGCCGAGCGCGAACACCGCGGTGGCCACAAAGAGCAGGGTGTAGCCGCCGCTGGCGGTGATCAGGATCGCCGCGATCAGTGGCGCAATCGTGGTGGGCACCACCAGGCCGATGTTCATGATGCCCAGGTCCTTGGCACGGTTCTCGGCGTCGGGGAGCACCCGGGTCACCACCGCCTGGCCCACCGACATCGACGCCCCGAAGCCGCCGCCGATAAACGCGGCGGCGATGATCGCCATCACAAAGCTCGGCGCGAAGACCAGCAGCGCCGCCGCGAGGGCCTGGGCCAGGCCGGCGATGATCAGGACCCCGCGCTGGCGTCCGGTCCGGTCCGAATAGAGTCCAGCCAGATAGGTGAAGGCGAGGGCGGCGGCCAGATAGACCAGGGTCACGATCAGCAGCGCGTCCTCGGGGCTATCCATCTGTAGGCCGTCGGTGAGGAAAAAGAGCATGTAGCAGGTGCCCAGCGAGTTGGCCAGGTTCACCAGCGTGCGGCTCCCGAACGCCCAGGCAAACTCGGGGTGCCGCCGCGGGTTAACCCAGAGGCCCGAGGCGATTGCCGAGAAGGTCAGCGGGGGCGTGCGCATGCCGCGGCGCTCGCGGTGGATCCAGACAAACGGGATCGCGCACAGCACCAGGGCGATCCCCAGCAGCTGATACGCGGTGCGCAGCTGCAGGGCAAACAGGGTCACGGCGGCGATGCCGATCACCACGCCCAGGGCCTGCGGGCCGTAGATCGCACTCGAGAGGATGCCGCGCTGGCGCTCGGGCACCCGGTCCGCGATGACCGCGGTGAGACCACCCATCATCGCGCTGGCCCCCGCCGTGGCCACCGACCACCACAGGACCACCCCGCCGGTGCTCGTCTGTTCGCCCACCAGGGCCACGGCCAGCGCCCCCACAAACGCGCCCCCGGCGATCCAGAGGCGGCGCCGACCAAAGCGCGAGATGGTTCGATCGCACAGCGCTCCAAAAACCGGCAGGGTCACGAGGGCCACGACCCCGGCCACGCCGTTGGTGATCGCCAGGTCGCGCACCTTATCGCCGGGATTCAGGGCCTGAAACTGGCTGGGCAGCAGGAGCTGGAGGGGCACCAGGCTGGCCATCCAGTAGCCAAACCAGGCCAGGGTGAAGGCCGAGATCCATCGCCCGGACACCGGGGTCTCGGGAATGAGTGCGCCGGGATCCGGGGCGGTGATGGGGGGATGGGGCATCATCGTCTCGCAATCGTCTGGGGCAATCTCACCGCGCGCGCGAGACCCGGTCAAGCCCCCGAACCGGGTGCCTACCATTTGGGGGACACTCGGCACCCGCGATAATTAAGGTTAGGCTGTACTAACTAGTGAAGGGTTCTTGGATGGCACGCACAAATATTCGCAGCACCCGGGTTCGTCCCAGCACCACCGGAGCGGTGGGTCTGGAGGTGCTCGCTCGTGAGCAGATCTCGCCGCACTTCATCCGGGTAACCCTGGGTCGTGGCGACATCGAATCGTTTGTCCCGCTGGGCCACGATCAGTGGGTGCGCCTCTTCCTTCCGCAAAACGGGGGCAACCTGGCGGCGGTGCCGAGCACCCTGTCGCTGGGATCCTATGCGCGCTTTTTGGCGAGCGCCCGGGGCGATCAGCGTCCGGTGCTGCGCGCCTATACGATTCGCGAGTATCGATCCGAGGGGCCCGATGGTCCCGAAATCGATATCGATTTTGTGGTGCACGGAACGGGGGAGGCGGCCGGGGTGGCCTCGGCCTGGGCCCGGAACTGCGTGCCGGGCGATGAGGTCGCGATCTTGGACGAGGGCACCGGCTTCACCCTGCCCGCGGGGATCGCCCAGGTCCTGCTGGTCGCCGATGAGAGCGGGCTGCCCGCCGCAGAGGGGGTCCTGGCCGCCCTCCCCGCGCACGTGCGCGGTACCGCCCTGCTGGAGATCCCCGCCGAGGAGGACCGCCGTGTGCTGGCGGCACCGCGCGGCATCTCGGTGCGGTGGTTAGTGCGGGAGGATCCGCATGCGGTGCCCGGCGTCCTGGCGCGCACCATCGCCGCGGATGTGCCGCTGCCCGCCGAGGGATTTTTCGGTTGGGTGGTCGGGGAGTCCGCGCTGGCCACCGGGGTGCGCCGCGAGTGGGTGTCCCACGGGGTGCCCAAGGACCGAATTATGTTCTGCGGGTATTGGAAGGTGGGCCGTTCGGGCTAGGCGGGCACGTGGGTCAGGGCGAACTGGATCAGCAGCATCGTGATCACAAACCCGGTGAACTGGTTGAGCAGCAGAAAGCGTCGCCAGCCGCGGTTGGCGCTCTCGGCGGTCGCGTCGGTGATGTTCCAGGAGGGCAGGGTCACGATCAGGTACGGGATTACCAGGAGCGCCGAGAGTTTGCCCCACCCGGGGATCCACAGCGCCGCGATACCCGCGGCCAGATAGAGCAGCACCGATACCCGCGCGGCGGTCCGGGCACCCCAGGCGGTGGCCGAGGAGGAGATCCCGGCGGCGCGGTCGGCCTCCACATCCTGGACGGCACCAAACAGGTGGCTGGCGGCTCCCCAGAGGAAAAACGCCACCAGGAGGCAGATAAGCGCCGGGGTCCACTGCGCACCGGCGAGGGCCAGGCCCACGATGGCCGGGCCCACAAAGTGCAGGCTTGAGGTGACCGAGTCGGCGACCGCCCGCTCCTTGGTGCGCAGCGGCGGGACCGAGTAGGCGAGCACGCCGGCCACACACAGGATCAGGAGCAGCCCGGAGAGGGGAGTGCCCACCGCGAGCAGATAGACAAAGCCCGGCAGCGCGAGCAGCGCGCCGGTCCAGAGAACCGGTCGGTGTAAGCGGCGCTCGAGTACCGCGCCCTCGATGCCGCCCTTGCGCGGATTGCGCAGGTCGGACTCATAGTCGAAGACGTCGTTGACCCCGTACATCAGCAGGTTGTAGGGGATCAGAAAAAACAGCGTGCCCACGATGAGTTCGCCGTCCACGGTGCCGCGGGTGATCAGCATGGCCGCCGCAAACGGGTAGGCGGTGTTGATCCAGGACACCGGTCGGGAGGAGCGCAGGATCGTACGCCAGTCGGCGTTGCTGAGTGTGCCCAGCGCGAGCCAGACGCCGGGCAGGATCAGCAACGCGAGTAGCGGATAGGTGAAGTCCTCGATCGGGGCGTTGCCGATGTTGAGGCCGAGCAGGGTGTCTCGGTCGTAGTCGAAGAGGCCCAGCGCGATCATGATGTTGTCAAAAACCGCGGTCGCGACGGTCAGACCGGCCAGGGCGATGGCCGCCGCGCCGAGTGAGACGCGGGCACCGCGGGATCGGGTGAGGGCAAACACCCCCAGCCCGCCGGCCAGCACGACCGCACAGATCTGCCAGTACATCATGCGGCCGCGCTCCGACGGGTGCGGATGCGGGTGAGCAGCCTTGCCCCCAGGGTGTAGAGGATCATCGCCGAGTAGCACAGCAGGGTCAGGAACAGGATCTCCTCCACCGGGAACTCGGGGGCGAGGTTCCAGTGCAGCAGCAGAGGGCTGTCACCACGGAAGAAGATGCCCGCGTGGATCGCCCACAGATCCCAGGCGATGAACGCGACCAGGCCGGCGGTCAGGGTCAGCGCGGCGCGAATCGGGGAGGCCCAGAAAAACAGCTTGTGGCGCAGGTCGATCAGGGCGAGACCGCCGATCGAGATCAGCAGCGCGAGGGCGTAGCCGCCGGTCATGCGGTGCCGCGATCGCCGGGGGTGGGGGTGGGCTCGGCTGATCCGAAGCCGCCGGTGGCTCCGTGCGGTTCGGAGGTTTGGTGTGGTGCGGAGGATCGGCGTGCGTTGGTGGTTCCGACGGCTCCGGAGGCTCCGGTGGTGGCGGGCTCGGGCAGCGGGGCGCTGCCGCGGTCCCCGCGCAGGCGCTTGAGGACCAGCTCGGCGCTGATCAGACACATCGGCAACCCGATGCCCGGAACAGTGGTGGCTCCGGCGTAGTACAGCCCGGAAACCTTGGAGGAGACGTTTTTGCCCCGGAAGAACGCGCTCTGTGCGGTGGTGTGGGCAAGACCCAGCGCGGTCCCGCGCCAGGCGTTGAAATCGCGTTCGAAGTCGCGCGGGCCGATGCTGCGGCGCACCACGATGCGCTCGCGCAGGTCGGGGATCTTCGCCCAGGCGGCGATCTGGTCGATCGCCGCATCGGTGATTCGCTCCACCTCCGCATCGCCCTCGCCGCCCAGCTCGGGATCGGAGGGCGCGGGCACCAGCACAAACAGGTTGCTGTGTCCGGGCGGTGCCACGCTCGCATCCGATGCCGACGGATGACACACATACAGGGAGGTCTGATCGGGCAGCCAGGGGTCCCCGGGGGCGGGTGCCGGGGCGTCGATTCGCCGGAAGTTCCCCTCCCAGTCCTCGGTAAACAGCAGGGTGTGGTGCGGCAACTCGGGGATCTCGCCGCGGATGCCGAGGAACACCAGCACCGTACCGGGCCCGGGAACCGTGCGCTTCCAGGTGCGCTCGGGCCGCGACTGCAGTGCCGGGGGGAGGAGTCGGGTCTCGGTGTGGTGCAGATCCGCCGCCGATACCACGATGTCCGCCTCGATCCGGGAGGTCACGCCGCAGCGTTCGGTGACGACGCCGGTCGCGCGAGCCTTGCGCCCGGCGGACTCGGTGGTGATTTCCCGCACCCGTGTTTCGGTGAGGATGGTGACCCCGGCCGAATCCGCCAGTCGGGCGAGCGCCTGCACCAGCTCGGTGAAGCCGCCGCGCGGATACTGGACCCCACCGTTGAGGTCCAGCCCGCTCATCAGGTGATAGATCGCCGGGGCCCGAAACGGCGAAGACCCGAGAAACACCGCCGGATACCCGAGGATCCGCAGGATCCGCGAGTCGGTGAAGTGATCACGGGCAAACGCGTGCAGGGACCGGGTCAGCAGCCGCACCAGGCTGCCCGCGCGCGCGATAACTGCGCGGCTGGAAAACGCCGAGAGGTTTTCGAAGTTGGTGTAGAGGAAGGACCTGGTCGCAAGATCCAGGGTCTGTTCGGCCGAGGCCAGGTAGCGATCAAAGGCCGGTCCGGATCCCGGTTCCAGCCGCTCAAACAGTTCCCGGTTGGCCGCCCGCTGGGCGTGCACGTCCACCGCCTCGTGGTCCTTCTCGAAGATCACCCGGTAGCCCGGGTCGAGGGTTTCCAGGTCGAGCTCGGCGGCGGTGCTGGACCCCATCATCGCGAAGAAGTGATCAAACACCTCGGGCATCAGGTACCAGGAGGGGCCGGTATCAAAGCGGAAGCCCTCGCTGCTCCATGATCCGGCGCGTCCGCCCACCTCGGCATTTCGCTCGACCAGGGTCACCCGGTAGCCGTCGCGGGCCAGCAGTCCTGCGGTGGCTAGCCCTGCCACGCCGCCGCCGATCACCACGGCATGCTGGGGGGTGTTGGCGGGAGTGGCGGTCGGGAGAGACTCGGACAAGAACGGATCCAATCTTCGGGTGGTGGCGGGCGGCTGCGGCGATGGCATGGCCCGGATGTCAGGAGTCGAGTATGGGGTGCCGTGCTCGGGGTGGCTGCGGCGCGACCGAGTTCCGGGGTTACCGACCGCCGCGGGAGGGCAGGAACCTTCCGAGAAGGAGGGCGCGCAGGGCGATCACCACCTTGTGTGGGGTACTCACGCGGATGCGGCGACGCAGCAGATCGCGGGCGGGAACCGCGCCCATCTTGCGGGTCAGGGTCGCAAACAGTTCGGTCGCGCAGATCACCGCCGGGCGACTCACCCGCGGGAGCAGGCCGATGCCCGCCCGGGCGCGGGCCAGGTCGGCGTCGATATCGGCGATGATGGTGTCGCGATCCCGTGCGGTCAGCAGGGCCACGTTGATCCCGGGGAAGTAGTTGCGTCCCAGGGCGTCCAGGTCGCTGCCCAAATCGCGCAGGAAGTTGATCTTCTGGAAGGCGGACCCCAGCGCGCGGGCGGCATCGACGATCTCCGGACGCCGCGGATCCACCCGGGAATCCTGGCAGAACACCGCCGTGCACATCAGGCCGATGACCTCGGCCGATCCATAGATGTAGGTCTTGATGCTGGCCTGATCATGCACGTTTTGTTCCAGGTCCATCCGCATCGAGGCGAAGAAGGGACGGGTCAGTTCGGTCCCGAAGCCCGCGGCCCGTGCGGTCTGGGCGAAGGCGTGCACCACGAGGTTGCTGGAGAATCCGGTGGTCAGGGCGTGCTCGGTCTCGGCCTCGAGCGCATCCAGGGTTTCCGCGCACTCGGCGGTGCTGAGCCCGGCGCTCTCTCCGGGACCGTCCACGATCTCGTCGGCCACCCGCACCAGCGCATAGATCGCGGCGATCCGGGTGCGCATGCGACCCGGAAGGAGGAGGCTCGCGGCCCCGAAGGAGCTGGAGTATCGGCTGAGCAGGTGCACGCTGTTCTCGGTGGCGACCCGGTTGTACAGCGCGAGTCCGGTCTCCGGGGCGCGTGCGGGCGCGGCCGGGCGACGGCCCTGCGGTGTTTCGGGCGGGTTCGCCCCGGGCCGCGGGGTGGAGTCTGGGTGATCGGAGGTGGGGGTCACGGGCTCAATCTGGGTGGGAACGGGCGCTGTTGCCAGGAGTCGCAGACTAAACATCACGTCCCCCGAGCTCGATAATGACGGATGTAAGGTAACTGCGCAACCGTGGGGGCAGCGCGGGGGACAGGGTCGCCGCCCGCGCGCGTCGAGTGGCATCCGCCACCAGCGCGTCATGACGCTCACGCACCCCGGCGCGAATCAGCTCCGCGCGCACGTGCTCCCACTGGGCCGCGGTGGCGGACTCGGGGTCGCGTTGCAGGGCGATGATCAGCGGCCAGGCGGCGCTGTCTCGGGCGAGGGACACCAGCGCGGTGTTCTTGCCGGTGGACAGGTCCGCGGTGATGCTCTTGCCGGTGCGGGCGCTCTCCCCAAAGACGCCCAGGTGGTCGTCCCGGAGCTGGAAGGCCAGGCCGAGGGCACGCGCCACCTCATCCAGTGCGCCCAGCAGGTTTTCGTCCGCCCCGGCAAGCACGGCCCCGGCCCGGAGCGGCACCGAGAAGGTGTAGCTCGCGGTCTTGTGTTCGGTCATGCTGAGGATGCGCGTGATCGTCGGGGTGCCGGCGTCCAGCGCGGCGAGGCTCACGTCGGCGTGCTCGCCGCCGGCGGTGACGTGTACGGCCTCGTCGAAGAGGTCGAGCAGTCGGTGTCGAATCCGGGTATCCACCTCGAGTAGCGCGATGTGACGCTGGGCGGCGCTGAGCAAGAGGTCCCCGCCGATGATGGCCGAGGATTCGGCATCACGACGAGCCCGGGCGGGATCCGAGGTGCGCAGCGGATGCGTTTCCAGGATCGCGCCGGTCAGGTTGAGCTGACCGCGGCGCAGCAGATCGCCGTCGATGATGTCATCGTGCACCACAAAGGCCCCGTGCAGCAGCTCCTGCGCGGCGGCGGTCGCGACCAGGGCGCGTAGCAGGGCATCCTCGACGGGGCTGGCCGCCGTGTCCTGCCCGGTTTCTTCCTCCGTGGCCAGGGCCAGATAGGCCCCGAATACCAGGCGCGGGCGGATCCGCTTGCCACCGGTGAGCGCCCGGCCCAGTCCCACCCAGAGTGGGGGATAGGAGGCGTCCATTTTTCGACTCTTGGCCAGGCCGTCGGCGAGGAAGGCCGCGAGGGCCGCTTCCACATGGTGACTGAGTTCACTGACGCGCGGGGGGATATCGCAGGTGCAGACCTCCTCGAGGTCCCCCTGTCCAAAGCCGGCGTCGAGCAGCGCACCCAGCTCGGAGTCCGAGGGGAGCGCCTGCTCGACGCGTGTTGCGCCATCGGAGACGGCGGTCTGGGGGGAGGGGATTCCACCTTCCACGGGAGCGAGTACCGCACGCTCGTCGTGATTCTGGATCGCGCCCCCGGGGAGGTGGCTGTGTTCGTGACGCGCGTTCGGGTTGCCCGTCACGGACCTAATCCGGGCGAGTCGATGCCGTTCGCGCGCGGGCGATGCGGCCGTGGACTCCTCCTCCGTGGGCGGTACCGTGGGTGCGGCCGTCCCGGCGGGTGTTGCTCGAACGAGGGTGTGACCTAGCGGTGCATTCATCGTTGTGCCTCCCGGATTAAATAACTAGCTAGGCTAGCTAATGAGTTGACGGTATCATGTGATCAGTGCATCTCGCATCCCGTCCCCAAAACTTTTGGACATCATGAACGCCCCCTACTGGTACCTGCAGGACGAGGATTCCGGTGCGCCCGGGGTGGATCCCGCGCCGGGTCTGGATCCGGCGCCGGGTGTGGATCCCGCGCCGGGCGCGACCCGGGCCGCTCGTCCGACATCGCAGCCGAGGGGGAATCTGTCGCGGGTGGACGTGCCGGATGCCGAGGCATCGAGAATCAATGTGACGGGGGCTGTAGCCTCGGGATCGGAAGTGTCGGGCGCCGAGGCGTCGAGAGCGAATGTGACGGGCGCCGAGGCGTCGGATAGTGAGCGCCCGGCGGTTGGCGCGACCCGGATTCCGCGGTCCGGCGAGGCGGCGGATGACGGTGCTGGTGCTGCTGCTGGTGGCAGTGGGGCATCGTCTCCGGGAACGGGACCCGTTGCGGTTCTGCGCGCGCTGCGGCGTTGGCGCGAACGCGACGAGGCGATGCGCCGGGAGACCCGCCGAGAGATGGGCATGGGTGAAACCGACATGGCGGCCCTGCGGTTCCTGATCGCGGCGGCCGGGAGGAGTGAGCCGGTCACGGGCAAGAGGCTTGCCGATCACCTGGGCATTTCTTCGGCTTCGACCACCAAGCTGACCGACCGGCTGGTAGCTTCGGGTCACCTGCGCCGCCTGCCCCATCCGGTGGATCGCCGCGCCATCCTGCTGGAGGCCAGTGCCCAAACCCACCGCGAGGTCCGCGGCACACTCAGCGGCAGACACGAACGCATGCTCGCGGCGGCCGAGTCGCTCACCTCGACCGAGCGTGCGGCGGTGGTGCGCTTCCTCGATCGGATCGGGGAGAGCATCGGCCCCGATGTCGATGTCGATGTCGATGTCGATGCCGAAGCTGCTGCCGCTATCTCCGATGCCGCTGCCGATGCCTCCGATGCCGCGGTCTCCGACGCCTCTGCTTCTGCCTTTGCTGCCGATGCCCACACGGGAATCGATCCTCTTGCGGATGCTCATGACCCGGTAGTTTCCGGGTCGCGGGTGACCACTCCGTAGCGGGAGGGCGAAACCTCGATTCGTGCCCGCGCGTGCGGCTAGCTAGCTAGCTAGCGAGCAGGGACTGGTGCTCGGGATGGTTGGCAAACCAGCCGCGCACGTAGCCGCAGGTCGGGGTGATCCTGCGTTCGGGGTCCCGGGTGATGTCCGCAATTGCAAACTCCACGAGTCGGGCGGCGAGGCCGCGACCGCGCTGAGTGGGTTCGGTGTAGCTGTAGGTGAGAAAGGTCACACCGTCGCGCTCGGTGAAGGCCAGGGTGGCGTGTATCGCCCCGTCCTCGCGGAGCTCGTAGCGGGAATGCTCGTTTGATCGGGTGATTTCCATGCCCTCAGCCTAGACCCTGTCGGCACGCCGGGCAACGGCAACGGGGTTGGTGGCGCCAGGTCGGTCACTCAGGAGGACGTGCCGTGCAGCTGGTCGAGATACCGCATGATGACGCCCTCGCGGAGCGCCCACGGTGACACCTCCAGGGAAGAAGCGCCCATGGTTCCCATGGCTTCGCGCAGCACGATGCCGCCGGCGGCGATCTGGAACGCGCGATCCTCGGTGATGCCGGGCAGCGCGTGTCTTGCACTCGCGGGAATCATCGCCAGGCGGGGAACCCAGTCGGTGAGCCGTTTGAGGCTCAGTCGGGTGCGGCCATCGGCGTTGTCGCCGCTGCTGCCGGCAAGCTTGGCCAGCGAACGGATCGTCTTGGATGAGCCCACGATGTGGTCCGGTGCCCCCTGCTCGGCGAACAGGGGGAGTGCCTCGCCGAGGATTCGGCGCGCATGCGCGGCAAGCTCCTCGGTCTGTTCCAGCGTGGGCGGATCGTCGTGGAGGTGGGAGACGGTGGTGCGTCCGGCACCCAGGGGCAGGCTCACGGCAACGTCCGGCATCTCATCGGACCCCTGCGAGATCTCCAGGGAACCTCCACCGATGTCGAACACCAGGATGTTGCCCGCCGACCAGCCATACCAGCGGCGAATCGCCAGGAACGTGAGTCGCGATTCCTCCTCGCCGCTGAGGACCTGGAGGTCCACTCCGGTGTGAGCGCGAATCAACGCGAGCGTCTCGGGGCCGTTGGTGGCCTCGCGAATGGCCGAGGTGGCCATCGGCAAAAACGCGTCCAGCCCCGCCGCATCGGCGATTTTTGCGGCCGCACTCACCGCGTCGATCAGGGCGGTGACGCCCTCGTCGCTAATGCGCCCCTCGGCATCGATGTAGCGCATCAGGCGCAGCACCGACTTGTGATCGGTCATCGGGATGGGACCCGCGCCGGGGTGAGCGTCCACCACGAGGAGATGGACGGTATTTGAGCCAACATCGAGTACACCGAGACGCATGTGATCACAGTAACGGATTTGCGGCCACCCACCAATGACCGTGGGGCCCGAATCCCGGCAAATCGGATGTCCCCGGTCCTGCGTATAGTGCGACAGTGGCTGCGAACATCAGCCAAATGAAGGACGCAAAATCGAACTAAACCGCGTTAGCATGAGTGCTCAGCGGGTTGCGTCCGCTAGAAGCTCTATTGTTTACACTCCATACCAGGATGGATCCCATGCTCTTACGGCTCTTACTGCGATATTCGCGCCCGTATGTTCGGTGGATCGTGGCCGTTGTTATTTTGCAACTGATCGCGACTCTCGCCGCTCTTTACCTGCCCAGCTTGAACGCCCAGATCATCGATCAGGGAGTGGCCAAGGGCGATGTTAACTTCATCTGGGCCACCGGTGCAACCATGCTCTGGGTGTGCCTGGTCCAGGTGGCAGCCGCGATTGGCGGCGTCTACTTCGGTGCCAAAACCGCGATGGCAGTGGGCCGTGATCTGCGCCGCAGCGTCTATGGTCGTGTCTCCAACTTCCGCGCCCAGGAGCTGGGCCGCTTTGGTGCGCCCACCCTGATCACCCGCGGCACCAACGATGTGCAGCAGGTGCAGATGCTCCTGCTGATGACCCTGAACTTTATGGTGTCCACTCCGATCATGTGTGTGGGTGGTATCGTCATGGCCCTGCGTGAGGACGCGGGACTGTCGTGGCTGGTGTGGGTTTCCGTGCCGCTGCTGATCGCCGTGGTTGGTTACCTGGTCACCCTGCTGATGCCACTGTTCCGCTCGATGCAGGAAAAGATCGACGGCATCAACGGTGTTCTGCGCGAGCAGATCATCGGCATCCGCGTGGTGCGGGCGTTTGTGCGTGAGGATTTTGAAACCCAGCGCTTTGGCGATGCCAACCACGCGCTGACCCGGGTGTCGCTGAAGGTCGGTTCGATCTTCGTGCTGATGTTCCCGCTGATCGGTATGATCCTGCACCTGGCCACGGCCGCCGTGCTGTGGTTTGGTGGGCACCGAGTGGATACCGGTGACATGCAGGTGGGCTCGCTGACGGCCTTCCTGCAGTACCTGCTGCAGATTCTTGCGGCCGTCATGATGGGAACCTTCATGGTCATGATGATCCCGCGTGCGGTGGTCTGTGCCGAGCGCATCGGTGAGGTCCTGGATGTGGAACCGACCATGGCCGAGCCCGAGGAGCCGGTAGAGGTGGCCGACCCGCGCGGTGTGGTGGAGTTCCGCAACGTGGGGTTTGGATATCCGGGGGCCGAGAACCTGGTCCTGGAGGGGTTGTCGTTTACCGCGGAGCCCGGAAAGACCACGGCCATCATCGGCTCGACCGGGTCCGGTAAGTCGACCCTGCTGAGCCTGATTCCCCGCCTCTACGACGCGGGGGAGGGCGAGGTCCTGTTGGACGGGGTCCCGGTGACTCAGTACACCCGGGCACAGCTTTCTGACCGCGTAGGCATGGTCCCGCAGCGCCCCTTCCTGTTCTCGGGTACCGTGGGAAGTAACCTGCGCTTCGGTGATCAGCATGCCGATGATGAAAAGCTGTGGCAGGCGTTGACCGTGGCACAGGGTGCCGGCTTCGTACGGGAGAAGGAACACGGGCTGGACAGCCCGATCTCTCAGGGTGGAACCAACGTGTCCGGCGGACAGCGTCAGCGACTGTGTATCGCCAGAACGCTGGTGGCCGAGCCCAAGGTGTACCTGTTTGATGACTCGTTCTCGGCCCTGGATGTAACCACGGACTCCAAGCTTCGTGCGGCGCTCAAGGATGAAATCCGTGATGCCACGGTGATTATCGTGGCCCAGCGGGTGTCCACGATCACCGATGCCGACCAGATTCTGGTGATGGATGACGGCAAGATTGTGGGTCGCGGAACCCACGAGGAGTTGGTTGAATCCAACGAAACCTATCGGGAGATCGTAAACTCCCAGCTCAGCGCATCGGAGGTGGCGTAACTCATGGCGCGAAAGAAAAACGATTCCTTGGAATCCGAAACCCCCGAGGCCGTCCTGGAGTTTGACGAGCGCGAGCTGACCGCCGGCTCGAGCGATGACATGTTTGGTGGCGGAGCACCGCCCAAGAAGGCCAAGGCATTCTGGCCGTCCGCCAAGCGTCTGATGGGGCTGCTGGCACCCGAGCGCGTGGGCGTGTCGGTGGTCGTGGCGATGGTTGTGGTCTCCGTGGTGCTGGGCGTGATTGCCCCCAAGATTCTCGGGCAGGCCATGGATGTCATCTTTGGTGGCGCCATCGGCGCGGGCATGCCCGCCGGGGCTACCAAGGAGCAGGTCATCGCCGGCCTGGTCGCCTCGGGCGATCAGTCGCGGGCGGACATGCTGGAAAAGATCAACTTCACTCCGGGCCAGGGCATCGATTTTGTCAACCTGAGCCGACTGATCTTTATCGTGTTGGCCATGTATCTCATTTCCTCCTTCTTCATGTGGGCGCAGGGATACATCCTGAACAAGCTGGTGATGAAGGTTGTCTATAACCTGCGTCGCGATATCGAAACCAAGCTCAACCGCCTGCCGCTGAACTACTTCGATACCCGCCAGCGCGGCGACCTGCTCTCGCGGGTAACCAACGACGTGGATAACATCCAAAACGCGCTGCAACAGGCCTTTGCCCAGATGATTCAAGCGGTGCTGACCATTATCGGCATCGTGGTGATGATGTTCATCGTCTCCTGGCAGCTTGCGCTGATTGCTCTGATCGCCCTGCCGCTGTCGGCGATTGTGGCCGGTGTGATCGGTTCGCGCTCGCAGAAGCTCTTTGCCGCCCAGTGGAAGAACACCGGCGTGCTCAACGGGCACATCGAGGAGTCCTTCTCCGGCCACGACCTGGTGACCCTGTTCGGGCGCCAGAAGGACATGCTTGAGGGATTCGACGAGCGCAACCATGGTCTGTTCAAGGCGTCGTTTGGTGCCCAGTTCATCTCTGGCATCATCATGCCGGCGATGCAGTTTGTGTCGTACCTCTCGTATGTGGGAATCGCCGTGGTGGGTGGATTGCGCGTGGCTACCGGGTCGATGACCCTGGGTGATGCCACCGCCTTCATCCAGTACTCCCGTGAGTTCACCAGCCCGATCGGTCAGCTGGCCGGAATGGCAAACATGCTCCAGTCGGGTGTGGCCTCGGCCGAGCGGACCTTCGAGCTGCTTGATGCCGAGGAGCAGAGCGAGGATGACACCACCGGTGCCCTGCCCGCCCACACCGATGGGCACGTGGAATTTGAACACGTGACCTTCTCCTATAACGAGGAGACCACGCTGATCGAGGACCTGTCCTTCGAGGCGGAGCCCGGTCATACGGTGGCCATCGTGGGGCCCACGGGTGCGGGAAAATCGACCTTGGTGAACCTGGTCATGCGCTTCTACGAGCTGCAGGGCGGAAGAATCCTGCTGGATGGCACGGACATTACCACCGTGCCGCGCCAGGAGCTGCGCTCGAAGGTTGGCATGGTGTTGCAGGATGCCTGGCTCTTCGAGGGCACGATTCGGGACAACATTCGCTACGGACGTCTGGACGCCACCGATGACGAGGTGATCGCCGCGGCCCAGGCCACGTTCGTGGATCGTTTCGTGCGTCAGCTCCCCGACGGCTACGACACGATTCTGGACGATGCCGGGTCGAATGTATCGGCCGGTGAGAAGCAGCTGATTACGATTGCCCGGGCCTTCCTGGCATCGCCCTCGCTGCTGATCCTGGACGAGGCCACGTCCTCGGTGGACACCCGGACCGAGCTGCTGGTGCAGCAGGCCATGGCCGCGCTGCGCACGGATCGGACCTCGTTTGTGATTGCCCACCGCCTCTCGACGATCCGGGACGCCAATACGATCCTGGTGATGGAGTCGGGCCGGATCGTCGAGCAGGGCTCGCATGAGTCGCTGCTGAAGAAGCAGGGCGCGTACTACAACCTGTACATGTCGCAGTTCTCGGGCGGTCATGACCTGGAGGAGTCCGCGGACCCGCTGACCTTTGATGCCACCGGAGCGATCCCAACCCAGCCGACAAGCTAGGGCGTAGGCGGGATCCGGCGCGCTCAGTGTCGGGGAATCTTCCGCCCGAATTCCGGGGGCCGTCTGGTGTGCCGAGCACACCGGTCGGCCCCCTGGTGTTTTCCGAGTCATTCGTCAAACACCCCCTCGTGGGTCAGCAGGGCATGCTTCACCCAGGTGCCGGCGATGTGCCCGCCCAGGCTGCCGTCGGCGTGAATCACCCGGTGGCAGGGGAAGATAATCGGCACCGGGTTGAGCGCGCAGGCGGCCCCCACCGCACGCATGGCCAGGGGACGCCCGGTGGCGGTGGCAAGTTCCCCGTAGCTCACGGTGGCACCGTAGCGGAGGCGGGGAAGAAAAGCCAGCACCTCACGGTGGTAGAGGCCGAAGGGCCCGAGGTCGATGGGAAGATCGAATCGACGTCGTTCGTGGGCGATGTATTCGCGCAGTTGTTTCACCGCCAGCTCCACATGGCGACGCGAGCGTTCGGGCGTGATGCGCAATCCATCGGCTAATCGGCCCAGGGTGGGGCCGCCCCCGGAATCAAGAAATGAGAGGCGTACCACCCCGGCCGCAGAGGCCAGCACCGTGAGGGTGCCCCAGGGGGAGGAGAGCGAGGCCTCGTGGGCATCCAGCACGGTCCCGTGACGCGCTCGGGCGGGATGGGCAGCCCGGGAGCTGATGGCCGTGGGAATCCGTGGGAGCGGTGCCGGGGGCCTGCTCCCGGCAAAGCCAACCGGGAGCGCATCCGGGTCGGCGGGATCCGCCGGGGAAAACCTCACCCGCGAGCGCGAGCGCGAACGCTCTCGAAATCGCCCATCTCGGATGAGGCGGTGCAGTACCGCGGTATCCGGGGTATCGGGAAGCGGGGTGTCGAGAAGTGGGGAATCCGAGGAAACGCCGGTGAGTCCGGGCGGGAACGGAATCGTCGGTGCCGGGCCCAAAACTGGTGCCGGACCCAAAACCGGAGACGGACCCGACACCCGAGACGGACCCGACACCGGGGACGAACTCTGATCTCTGGTCTGCTTGGGGTTTTCGGACTGCGCCCGGTTTCGGTCCGATTCCCGGTCTTCGGGCGTGGGCTTCATGGTGTGCTCCCTGCTGTCTGCGTCGGCTGCGCGGGGAGGCGTGGGCTCACGGGTGTGCCTGTGGCGTGTGCGGGCCTACTGATGCATCCCTCGGCGTGGTTGGTTGGAGTCCCAGTCCACCAGGGGTACCGAATTCACATCGAGGGTGGCCGCATATTGTGGAGAACTTTGCTGCGTAGTGAGGCTGTGGGCAACGCCTAGGCGCGGGGATCAGACTCGCCGTGACGCTCGCCCTGTGCCTGTGCCTGTGCCTGTGCCTGTGGCTGTGGCTGTGGCTGTGGCTGTGACGCAGCCTGTGCCTCGCCGTCGCCCTCGCCCTGAAGCTCTGCCTGACGCGCGGCATGCGCCAACCCGGCCTCATGCGCCCGGTCATACTCCTCGGCGCTGAGCGCCCCCACCACCGAGTGCGAGCGGGAATACACCAGGTACCAGATCACCCCGATCACCATCCAGATCACAAAGACGATCCAGGTGTTGCTGCCCAGGCTCACCATCAGCCCCACACAGCACACAAATCCCAGGATCGGAACCACCGGGTAGAGCGGCACCCGGAAGGCGCGCGGCGCGGTGGGACGGGTGCGGCGTAGATAGATCACCGCGAGGTTGACCAGGGCGAAGGCAAACAGCGTCCCGATGCTGGTGGCATCGGCCAGCTCACCCAGCGGGATCAGGGCGGCGGTGATCGCCACGGCGATGCCGATGATCAGCGTGCCGGCCACCGGGGTGTGGCTCTTGGCGGAGATCCGCTGGAACACCCGCGGCACCATGCCATCACGGGACATACTCATCAGGATGCGCGTCTGACCATAGAGCACGGTGAGAACCACGCTGGCGATCGCGATCACCGCACCGATGGCCATGACCAGGGTGATCCAGGGGGTGTGGGTGATCTCATCCAGAATGGCCGCGAGCGTGGGGCCGTTCTCGGTGAACTCGGTCCAGGGGTGGGCCCCGAGGGCGGCGATTGCCACCAGGATGTAGATCACGGTCACGATTCCGAGTGAGAGCAGGATCGCGCGCGGCAGATCCCGGCGCGGATTAAGCGCCTCCTCACCGGCAGTGGAGGCCGCATCAAAGCCGATATAGGAGAAGAACAGGCGCGAGGCCGCGGCGGCGATGCCCGCGGTCCCCATCGGGGCCAGCGGCTCGAGGTTTCCGGCCCGGAAGGCGGTAAACGCGATCACGATGAACAGCAGCATGGTGGCAATCTTGAGGACCACCATGATGGTGTTGACGGTGATCGATTCGCTGGTACCGCGCACCAGCAGGAACATCGCGATCAGTACCAGGGCGGCCGCGGGCAGGTTCACGATGCCGCCGGCATCGGGCCCGGCCACCAGCTCACGCGGAAGCTCCAGTCCAAAGACTCCCAGCGCGTCGTTGACATACTCTCCGGCGCCCACGGCCACGGCGGCCACCGAGACCGCATATTCGAGGATCAGGCACCACCCACAGACCCAGGCGAGCCCCTCACCCAGGGTCGCATAGGCATACGAGTAGCTGGATCCGGACACCGGGACGCTGCCGGCCATTTCGGCATAGGACAGCGCCGAGAGCATCGCGGTGAATCCGGCCACGATAAACGCGATCCAGACGGCGGGCCCGGCCATCGGCACCGCGGTGCCCAGCACCACAAAGACTCCGGTTCCCAGGGTCGCGCCGATGCTGATCATGGTGAGCTGCCAGAGCCCGAGGCTGCGGCGCAGGGCGGGCTGGGATCCATCCGAGAGTGGGACGTCGATGGGCCGGCGGCGGGTCAATTGAGCGGCCAGGCCGAGGGTGGGACGGGGTGTAGAACTCACGGAGGTTTCCAAGCGATGAATGAATAGGAAGAGAATAAGTCTCGCAGACAACCGCGGAAGCCGCGTTATCCGGTCCGACCCGGTGCGGTCGATACCTCCGAAACGCGGCCCAAAAACCCGCATCGCGTGGACATTCCAGATGTCCACGCGATGCGGGTGTTGCGATGAGTATCCGGGTCAGTGACCCATCGGAGCCTCACCCTCGGGCAGATCGGCGGGCTTGCCGATGAAGGGGGCGATCAGGATCAGCGCGGTGGCGATGCAGGCACCCACCAGGAACGCCTGGGAGACACCGCCGGCCACGGCCGCGCCCGCGGTGGCACCCCCGGCCACCAGCGCCTGGGTCTGAATCGACAGGATGGTGACAAACAGGGCGGTACCCACGGCACCGGCCACCTGCTGCACGGTTCCCACGATCGCACTGGCGTGGGAGTAGAGCGCGGGCCGAACCGCGCCCAGGCTCACCGTAAACAGCGGGGTGAACAGGAGTGCGAGGCCGAGGCTCATCACGATGTGGGCACCCAGCAGGACCCAAACCGAGCTTCCGGCGGCGGTGCCCACGGTGGCCAGGAACCACAGGGCACCGGCGACGATGATCGAACCCGGGATCATCAGCGGACGCGGACCCACCCGGTCAAACAGGCGACCCACAAACGGTGCCATCAGGCCCATGACCAGCCCGCCGGGGAGCATGAACAGGCCGATCTCGATCGTGTCGAGTCCCAGCACATTGGTCAGGTAGATCGGCAGCAGGATGATGGTGCCAAACAGTGCGGCCATGGCCACCACCATCATCAGGATGCCGGCGGTGAAGGTCGGCGACTGGAAGGTGCGCAGATCCAGCAGCGCGCGGTCACGACGCGACAGCAGGATCTGGCGGATGATGAAGGCCGCCAGGCTCACGGCGCCCACCACCAGCGAGACGATCAGCGTGACGCCGCCGTCGGTGGTTTCCTCGGAGATGCGGCTGATGCCGAAGATCAGTCCACCAAAACCGAGGGCGGAGAGGATCACGCTGAACACATCCAGCGGAACCACGCGCGGCTCGGTGACGTTGGAGATGCTGCGGATGCCGATGATCAGCATAATGATCGCGATCGGGAGCACCAGACCAAACATCCAGCGCCAGCCCAGCGAGTGCAGGATCAGGCCCGAAATGGTGGGGCCGATGGCCGGGGCCACCGAGATGACGATGGACACCGAACCCATCATCCGGCCGCGTTTTTCGGCGGGAACGAGGGTCATCAGGGTGGTCATCAGCAGCGGCATCATGATGGCCGTACCGCTGGCTTGGACGATGCGGCCCAGCAGCAGCATCACAAATCCGGGGGCCACGGCGGCGATCAGGGTGCCCAGGGAGAACAGGCCCATCGCGGCGATGAAGATGGGACGGGTGTTAAAACGCTGCAGCAGGAACCCGGTAATCGGGATGACCACGGCCATGGTGAGCAGGAAGCCGGTGGTGAGCCACTGCGCTGCGGCAATGGTGATTTCGAGATCATGGGTGAGCGAGGGCAGTGCCACGCTCATGATGGTCTCGTTCAGAATCACCACAAACGCGGCGGCGATCAGCAAACCGATGACCCGATTATTGCGTCGGGTGTTTGCGACCTCGTCGGAGACGGGTGTGGTGGTAACAGATGACAAAAAGACTCTTCCTCTGGGGACATTCAGGGATAACGTACATTGTGCTAACGGTCTTGCCCGTGGGTTCATTCCGCAAATGGGTAAAGCGGGGGTGAACTTTTTGGTGTGGCGAGCCGGGCAGGCACGGCTTCGGGCTCGGTATCGTAAGGGTATGAGACTACTGCACACCTCCGACTGGCACGTCGGTCGCAGCTTCCACGGGGCCAGCACGCTGGCTAATCTGGAGGCCGTGCTGGGGGAGCTTGCCCGCATCGTGACCGCGGAACGGGTGGACGTGGTGGTGGTATCCGGAGACATTTTTGATACCGGAACCCCCTCGGCCGCCGCCTATGCGGTGCTTACGAATGTCCTGCGTGACCTGCACCGCACCGGGGTGCGCATCGTGCTCACCTCGGGCAATCACGACTCCGCCCAGCGGCTGGGGTTCCTGGCCGAGTTCACGGCGAATGCCGGGGTGTATGTGTGCACCGATCCCGAGGCCCTGGATGTGCCAATCGAACTGGCCGATGAATATGGTCCCGTCCTGATCTACGGCATTCCCTATCTGGAACCCGCGCTGCTGCGCTACCGCTTTCCCGATGCCGATCTGCGCGGGCAGGAAAAAACCATGCGGTTTGCGATGGATCGCATCCGCGCCGATATCGCCACCCGGCCGCCGGCCCGCACGGTGATTGCCGCCCACTGCTTTGCCTCGGGGGCCAGCGGGGGAGACGGGGAACGCGACATCACCGCGGGTGGCATCGAATCGGTCCCGCTGGATGTGTTTGACGGGGTGGACTATGCCGCCCTGGGCCATATTCACGGCCGAGCCACCGTGCGCGAGCACGTTCGCTACAGCGGTGCCCCGCTGCATTATTCCTTTTCCGAGGTGAATAAACCCCGGGGTGGGTGGATCGTGGATCTGGACGGTGCCGGTCTCTCCGAGGTGCGCTGGGTGGATCTCCCGATTCCGCGCCCGCTGGCCGTGCTGCGCGGCACCCTCGAGGAGATCCTCGCCGATCCGGCGCATGAGGGGGTTCGCGAGCACTGGGTCGCCGCGATCCTCACCGATCAGGTGCGCCCGCTGGACCCGATGCGTCGCCTGCAGGAGCGATTCCCGTTCGCGTTGACCCTGGAGCACGCCCCGGAAACCGCGATCGTGGACACCTCCACGAGCTATGCGGCCCGGGTGCGTGAGCGCGGGGACGGCGAGATCATCGCCGGGTTCCTGGAACTCGTCCGCGACGGGGTGGGTCCCGACGTCGAGGAGCGGGTGCTGATCGACGATCTGATCCGTGCCGAGCAGCGCCGTGAACGCCAGGAGTGAGCCGATGAATTTCAGACTGCAGGAGGGTATGGCATGAGGATTCATCGCCTGAGCATCACCGGATTTGGACCGTTCCTGGACACCCAGGAGGTCGACTTCGACGCGTTCGCCGCCGAGGGGCTGTTCCTGATCGCCGGGAAGACCGGGGCCGGGAA
This sequence comes from Mycetocola sp. JXN-3, assembly GCF_014522285.1. Taxonomy (GTDB): domain Bacteria; phylum Actinomycetota; class Actinomycetes; order Actinomycetales; family Microbacteriaceae; genus Mycetocola; species Mycetocola saprophilus. Next base: position 2,087,610 of record NZ_CP041635.1, on the reverse strand, counting down.
GTCCAGCATCCTGGATGCGATCTGTTTTGCGCTGTACGACGGTGCCCCGCGCTATGACGGCACGCCGGGCCGGCTGCGCAGCGACCACTGCGGCCCCGGGGATCCCACGCTGGTGGAACTGGAATTCAGCACCGGGGGCGAGCGGTATCGGGTGCGGCGCTCGCCGGGATATGAGCGGCCCAAGACGCGCGGCGCCGGAACCACCATGCAGAAGCCCACGGCGGAATTGGCGATCCGGCGTGCCGACGGCTGGGAGGTGCTGTTTGCCCAGCCGCGCGAGGTGGGCAAGGAGCTGGCCGAGATTATCAAGCTGCGGCGCGAACAGTTCCTGCAGGTGATCCTGCTTGCCCAGAACCGGTTTGGCGAGTTTCTGCGCGCGCAGAGTTCCGAGCGGCTGGAGCTGCTGCGGACGCTGTTTGGAACCGCCCGTTTTGATCACTATGAGCGGGACATCTTCGAGCGGATGCGCGCGGCCGAGGGAATCCTTTCGACCCGTAAGTCGGCCGCCGAGGCGCTGGCCGCGCGGGTCGGGGAGGTGCTTCCCGACCAATCCTCCGCGGACAACTCCGGGGAGGGCTCCGCGGACAACCTCGGTGACGCCTCCGCGCGGGGCTCGGCGCTTGGCCCCGGACAGCTCACCGACTCGTCCACGCTGCCCCCGATGCCCGCGGTCCCCGATGCCGACTGGTTTGCGCGGGCACGCGAGGTGTCGGCGGCGGAGGTTGCCCGCACCGAGATTGCGCTGGGTGTGGCCGATTCCCGCCAGCAGGAGGCGCGGGAGGCGCTGCGTGAGCGCGAGGCCCTGGCCGACCGGCAGCGCCGACTGACGGCCGCGCGCGCCGAGTTTGCCGCGCTCGAGGAGCGTTCGGCCGAGATCGACGGCGAGCGGGGAACCCTGGAGGCCGCCGATCGGGCGGCGCAGGTTGAGCCCCTGGTGCACCGTCTGAACGCCGCACGGGATGCCCGCGCGGCGATCGAGGACACCCACACTGCGCTGATCCGCGAGGCGGAAGCGGCGAAATCCGCGGACGTCACGGACCCGGCCGCCGAGGCTTCGAAGACGGTCGGTGTGGATCCTGCACCCGAGGTGGCGCCGAAAAAGGATGCGCACACCGCCGAGGCTCCGGCCGATTCGCGGACCGAGGACTCCGACACCGCGCACACGGAATCCGCGGACCTCATACTCGTGGCCGATCCCGCAACCTCCGAAGATACCCTGACCGCGGTCGCCGAGCGCCGCACCCGTCACCTGGGCCGGCTGGAAGCCGAGGCTCGGGCCGCCCGAGAACTCCCCACCCTCCACGCCCGGGTCGCCACCCGAACGGAAGAGGAGGATGCCGCGGCGAGTGCGCTGTCCCGCGCCCAGGAGCGGGGAGTGGCACTGCCCGCCGACCTTGCCCGGGCGCGCGAGTCCCGAAACGAGACCGCCGCGCGAGCCGCACGCCTGGATTCGCTGCTGGCGGAGACGCAGTCTCTGAGTGCGCGGGCCGAGGCGCTGGGTGACCTGATCGCCCTCGGCCCGACCCTCGCATCCGCCCGCGAGGAGGCCGCATCGGCCGACGCGGCCCAGCGGGAGGCGTCCGCGCATCAGCGCGCGGTGCTCCGACGTCGCCTGGCCGGGTTTGCCGGGGAACTGGCGGCCGGGCTGGAAACCGGGGAACCCTGCGCCGTCTGCGGAAGCACCACCCATCCGCATCCGGCCGAGGCATCCGCGGATGCCGTGGGGGAGGAGGATGTGACCGCCGCCGAGGCGCGGGTTGCCGAGGCTGCCCGCGCGCTCGCCGTCGCCACCTCGACCCTGGGAGACCTGGCCCAGAATCGCTCGGCGCTGAGTGCCCGGGCCTTCGGTTCGGCCGACGTGCCCGAGGACCTCGACGCCGCGCGGAACGCGCTGGTCGCCGATCTCGCCGCGGCCACCCGCACGCGGTCCGAGGCCGAGCAGGCGGCCCGGGATCTGCCCACACGGGAGACCGAGATTTTGGCCCTGGAAGCCGAGCAGAATCGGGTTGATGCGGTGATCGCCGAGGCCCGGGATGCCCTGGCGGCGGCCGCATCGGCTCGGGTGAACGCGCAACACGCGGCGGAGGACCTGTCTCGACGCCTGTCCCTCGCCCACGTCGGCTACTCGGATCTCCCCGCGGCCATCGAGGCGGTGACGCGCGCGCGGGACCTGGCCCGCGATCGTGCCCGGATCATGGGTGACCGGGTCCGGCTCGAAGCCGCGGTTGAGTCCGCCCGGAACGAGCGAGACCTGGCGCTCGCGGACAACGGGTTCTCCCGCGAGGAGGACTGGGCTGCCGCCCGTCGCGCGGACCGCGAGCAGATCCGCGCCCGCATCACGGCCCATGATGCCGCCCTGGCCGCGGTGTCCGGTCGGATCGATGCCCCCGACCTCGTGGATCTGCCGGCCGAGCCGGTGGACGTGGGCGAGGCACGCGAGGCCGAGCATCTCGCCGGACTGGACCGTGACGCCGCCGCGAGCGCCCATCACGATCAGCGCAGCCGGCACCGGGACCTGGACACCCTCCTCGCCTCCCTGGCCGAGGCCCAGGCCGACATCGCCGAGGAACTCACCGCCTTCGAGCGGCTGCGCGCCCTGGCCACGGTGCTGCGCGGCGGGGAAAATAACGCCCGTCGCATGCGCCTGGAAAGCTTTGTCCTGGCCGCCGAGCTGGAGGAGATCGTGCGGGCGGCCAACCTGCGCCTGGCCGAGATGAGCGCGGGCAGGTTCCGACTCGAACACGACGACACCGTGCAGCACGGACGCGGCCAGTCGGGCCTCGGCCTGGTGATTTTTGACGGGTTTACCGGAACTCCGCGGGCAACCCAGTCGCTCTCGGGTGGGGAATCCTTCCTCGCCTCCCTGGCGCTCGCGCTGGGGCTGGCCGAGGTGGTCACCCAGCGTGCGGGCGGCATCACGCTGGACACGCTGTTCATCGACGAGGGATTTGGATCCCTGGATGCGGAGACTCTGGACACCGCGATGGCCACGCTGGACGGGCTGCGCGCGGGCGGTCGCACCGTCGGCGTGATCAGTCACGTCCCGGCCATGCAGGAGCGGATTCCCGCCCGGCTGAACGTGCGGGCGAGCGGTGCCGGTCCCAGCCGGATCGAATACGCGGAGGGATGAGCGGAAACAGATTTAACGTCGGTTTAAGAATCGCGTTTCTTGACGCGCATTTTGTGAAAAAACCCCTGCGCCCCCGCGGGGCGTTCCCCTAGTCTCGGGTCATGGCCTTACCGGCCAGAGCGTGGAGCTCCCACACCCAGGGAGGCTCGGAGAAGAGGAGAAGCGTGGACATCGACATCCGTGAACATCGTCGCCGCTGGTTGGCCCAGGAGGCCGCCGCCGATCGCATCGTTTCCCGGGTTGGTTCCCTCTATCGCGATCACGGAGTCGTGACTTCCCTCGGCGGTCGCCGCCTGATCGGGCTCGCCTCGATCGACGTGCTCGGCACCCTCACCCGCACCGCGACCCACCCCGACGACCTGGCCGGCGTGGACCGCGAGCTCGCGGATTTGGAACTGATCCTCGATGCCCTGGCCGAGATTGCCCCGGGCCCGGTCTCGCTGGACCTCACCGCGCTGAGCGCCGGCTGGCGCGGTGCCGGGGGAGCCGATCCGGTACGACACCTGCGCGAAAGCCTGGATCTACCGGTGGGCATCCCGGGCGAGGTAGACACGGAAGCGCCCGACGGGGTTGAGCCCCGCGACGTGGTGCTCTATGGATTTGGGCGGATCGGACGAATCTTGGCCCGCCTGCTGATCACCCACGCGGGCGGCGGCCACGGGCTCCGCCTGCGGGCCATCGTCGTACGCCCCGGGGGCCCGGGCGACCTGAATAAGCGCGCCAGTCTGCTGCGCCACGACTCGGTTCACGGGGACTTCCCGGGCACGGTGACCGTGGATCCCGAGGGCAAAAGCATCCTCGCCAACGGCACCCTGATCCGGGTTATTTACGCCGCCGAACCCGAGAGCATCGACTACACCGAGTATGGGATCACCGATGCGATCATCGTGGATAACACCGGTCGCTTCCGCGATGCTCAGGGGCTTGAACGCCACCTGGTGGCGCCGGGTGCCGAGCGAGTTCTGCTGACGGCCCCCGGTCGAGGTGACATTAAAAACATCGTTTTTGGGGTGAACGACGCGGCGATTGCGCCCGAGGACCGGATCCTCTCGGCCGCGTCCTGCACCACCAACGCGATCACCCCGGTACTCAAGGTCATCAACGATGCCTACGGGGTGCGTCACGGGCACGTGGAAACCGTGCACTCCTTCACCAACGATCAGAACCTGATCGATAATTTCCACACCGGGGATCGTCGTGGACGCTCGGCCGCGCTCAACATGGTGCTCACCGAGACCGGCGCGGCCACCGCGGTGGCCAAGGCGCTGCCCGAGCTGACCGGGAAGCTGACCGGGAGCGCGATCCGGGTGCCCACCCCCAACGTGTCGCTGGCGATCCTGAACCTGGAGCTTGAGCGTCCGGCCACCCGGGACGAGGTCAACGAGCGCCTGTTCCAGGTTGCCGCCGCCTCGACCCTGCGTCAGCAGATTGATTTTGTGGCCGAACCGGAGCTGGTGTCCAGCGACCTGGTGGGCTCACACCGCGCGGGCATCGTGGATGGTTTGGCCACCATTGCCCGAGATACAAACCTCATCCTGTACGTCTGGTATGACAACGAGTTCGGTTACAGCTGTCAGGTGATGCGTGTGCTGGAGCGCATCGCCGGTGCGCACCCGCGGGTTCTGCCCGCCCGGGTGCCGGCTTAACCGCGCATCGCCGAAGCGCAAACGGCGACCGGGTCCCATCCTCCCGACAGAGACGGAGGGTGGGACCCGACAATTCTTGATGGCGTGGGCATCCCCGCACCATACGCATCGGGCCCCGGGCTCCTCGGCAATCGAGGAGCCCGGGGCCCGATGTTCGGTAACTGAAGGACTAGGCGGACACCGCGGCGCGAGCGCCACCCTGCCACAGCGCGTCAAACGGGGCATTCGAGGACACCCGGGCGGCAATCCCGGCGGTCACAAACGCCTTGGCGGTGCGGGCGGCCTCGAGCGGGGTCGCGCCCTTGGCCAGCTCGGCGGTGATCGCGGCGGCCAGCGAGCAGCCGGCGCCCGAGACGGCGACCTCGCCCACCTTGGGGGCGCTGAGAATCTCGGTCACGGTGCCGTCATAGTAGACGTCCACGGCGTCGGGGCCGGCGATGCGCACGCCACCCTTGGCGAGGACCGCGGCACCGGAGATCTCATGGATGATGCGTGCGGCCTCGGTCAGGTCCTCAACCGAGGTGATGGTGATGCCCGAGAGCGACTCGGCCTCGAAGTGGTTGGGGGTCACGAAGGTGGCCAGCGGCAGAATCTCGGCCTTGAGGGCCTGGTCGGTGTCCAGCGCGTGGCCGGGCTCCTGACCCTTGCAGATCAGCACCGGGTCGAGGACCACGTTCTTCCAGTCCTGGTTCTGCAGGGCCGAACGCACGGTGGAAATGGTGGTGGGGCTGCCGAGCATGCCAATCTTCACGGTGTCGAGGGATCCGGCGTAGCAGGTCTGAATGGCCTCAAGCTGGTCGGCGATCACGCCGGCATCCACCGGAACGAAGCGGTGGTTCCAGTTGTCCTTGGGATCGAAGGACACGATGCAGGTCAGCGCGGTGATGCCGTAGACACCGAGTTCCTGGAAGGTCTTGAGGTCGGCCTGCGCACCGGCGCCGCCGGTGGCTTCGGATCCGGCAATGGTCAGGGTGATCGCGGGACGCGGGGCGTTTTCGAAAGACATGCCCTCATCTTAGAAGGTCAAACCGTGCCAATCTGGCGGCGAAAACGTGCCAATTTCCACCCGGTGGACGGTCCGAATCCCCGCATATGCGTCATCCGCAGCGCCCGGGTTTGGGAAATAACGGCCGATTGTAGCGCGATTCGTTACGCTAGTGCGCATGACTACCGTCGAGAAATCTCCGCCGTTTAGTCGCTGGGTCTTCTGGCCCGCAGCGATTATTGTCATTGTTTTTGTGGCCTTCGCGATGATCGCGCCGGATGTGGCCGAGTCCACGTTCGCCTCGATTCAATCCACGATCGTCAAGAACTTCAACTGGTACTACGTCCTCATCGCCGCCTTCTTCGTGGCCTTCTGTCTCTGGATGGGCTTCGGGAAGTTCGGTGACATCAAGCTGGGTAAGGACGAAGACGAGCCCGAGTTCTCCCTGGGATCCTGGTTCTCCCTGCTGTTTGCGGCGGGCATGGGAATCGGTCTGGTCTTCTACGGGGTCAGTGAGCCGCTCAGCCACTTCGCCAATCCA